>NZ_JAKSYO010000069.1 GCF_022829635.1 Methylobacterium sp. E-066 | reverse complement strand
GGGGTTCAAGGGCGGCAACGTCGAGATCGGCCGCTTCAAGGGCCTGGGCGAGATGAGGCCGGCCCAGCTGAAGGAGACAACGATGGGCGGGAAGAGCCGCACGCTGCTCTGGGTCGGGTACCTCGACGAGGCAAGGGCATCCACGGCCGCCACGGTAGAGCGCCTGATGGGGAACAAGCCGGCGGCCCGCTTCGCCTCCATCACCGAGCCCGCGGCCTTCGCCGACGGGGTCGATCTGGATATCTGAGGCGACAAGGCGCCCACAGAACTGCGCTCCGTCATTGCGAGCGTAGCGAAGCAACCCAGGGCAGCGCGACTTGGAAATGCGTGGCGCCGCACTGGGTTGCTTCGCTGCGCTCGCAATGACGGCGTTGGAGGGAATCGCAGACGGACGTTGGAGTGGCGCGCCTGGATCGCAACTGTATCTAGTCCGGTGCCGGTCAGGCTAATCCGCAGCCATCGCCTTGGCCGGGTCGAAGGGTTGGGCGGCTGCGACCGTGTCCTTGCTCATGTTGAGCACGGCGGAGAAGCGATCCCCGCCCGGCCGCAGCACGAGGGCGTCGGGCGCCACGGCGATGCGCTTGCTGCCGAGGCCCAGGACGCCCCCGACATCCAGCACCACCGCTTTCAGGGCACCGCCATCGGCGATCAGCAGATCGTCGATCGTGCCGACATTGTCGCCGGCCGGATTGCGCACCACGACGCCGATCATCGTGGAGGCCATGAAGGAAACCGGTTTGAGGCCCTGCCGCTTGGTCGCGGCCTCGGCGCTGCCCGCCGACATCAACCGGCCACGGTCGTCGCCCCCGGTCGACGTACCGGGCCCGGTGCCGGGCAGCACCGTCTTGTTGCCGATCACGCTGGCGTCCTGGGCTCCGGCCGGGGACCCAGCCAGAACGACGACGGTCAGCGGCAGGAATAAGAATGCGTATCGCATAAGGGATCGCTCCGGAGCATCCGAGCAATCCGGGCGCTACGGTCATAATCCCACGCCGGAAGGGCCGTTCCTGTCGTCCCTGTCGCACCGGGCCTCCGGAAACGACGAAGGGCCCGACCTTGCGGCCGGACCCTCCATCGCTGCGGCGCCGGCTGGGCCGGCGCCGAGGTTCGGTCTTAGTACGAGCCGAACTTGTAGTTCACGCCGGCGCGGACGACGGCGAACTCGGTGTTGGCGGCGGCGCCGTTGAGGTAGGCGGTGCCGTTCGGGGCCAGCAGGTTGCCGTAGTACACGCCACCGGCGGTGTTCTTCTGGCGGTCGAGGTTCACGTACAGGCCTTCGACCTTCAGGGTCACGGCCGAGGACTTGAAGAAGTTCAGGAACGAGTCGGTGGGCAGGGCGTACTCGAGACCGCCGCCGACGGCGTAGCCGGAGCGGAAGCTGTCACGGAAGCGGTTGCCAGCGAAGTTCTGGTCGTCCTGGCCCGAGCCGTAGGCGTAACCGCCGGTGGCGTACACGAGGGTCCGGTCGAAGGCGTAGCCGAGGCGGCCGCGCACGGTGCCGAAGTAGTCGAGGCCGTTGCCGCTGGTGGCGACGAACGCGCGGGGCGCCGCGAAGGCGAGGCCCGGAGCGCCGACGAGGCCGTAGTTCTGGGTGGCGTTGGCGCGGCGGGCGAAGTCGACGTACTGGGCGTCAGCCTCGATGCCGACCACGATGCCGGAGCCCGGCGTGAACTGGTAGTTGTAGCCGATCTGCGCGCCGCCGGTGAAGCCGTCGTTGTTGCCCCGGTTGTTGACGCTGACGACGGCGTTGGTGCCAGCCGAATTGATCAGCGAGCCGGCCGGCAGGGCGTAGTTGGCGGTGTTGCGGCTGCTGGCATCGAAGCCGTAGCCGGCGTTCACGCCGACGTAGAAACCGGTCCAGGTGAACACCGGCACCGGCGTGAACACCGGCGGCGGCGCAGCGCGACGCGGCAGGTCGGCCGCGGAGGCGGCGACGGTCATGCCGGCGAGAACGGTCGATGCAAGAAGAACTTTTTTCATGGTGCCATAGGTCCTGGGGTTGGCTTGAGCCGGCTGCCTTCTAGGCGCTCTCGGTCGGCGGGTCTGTCGCTTTCCTGCAACAAGCTCGGCTAGACTAGCCCGATCTCGTCAACGAAAGGTGAAGGTTCCGCGCACACATTCCCGTCATCGGAAGTCGGTCGGGTATCGTAAGCTGCATCGAACGTCTAACAAAACCTGAAGACTAGCTGGCATTGCGGTACCGGCCCGCTGCAGGATCTGGCCGATTCGGAATACGCACTGATGAGCGTCCCGCGATCGGGCCTCCGGGGGTGGCGTTTTATTTCGGCACGCTCGGCGCGTCGCCGGCCCGTCTTGCGTAAGCCGCCGATTAACCCTGTTCGTTTAAGCCTGCCGGCATCGCCCGTTGCCGGTCCCGCGGCTTGGCGGAGAGGATCGTCCATGCTCGCGCCCGGCGAACGGCCCACGAAACCGTTCGGGACCCGCCGACCCGCCGCCGAGACGGAAAGCCGCGTCACCGCGAACCTCGGCGCGAAGGCGCCGGACCGGCCGGCGGGATCCTTGACGGGATCCTTGACCTGGGCGCTGCGCATCTCGGCCTTCGTCGGGGTGCTCGCGATCCTCGCGGCCCACCAACTCGCCCGGCTGAGCCAGGCCGACCCGGCGCCGGTACAGCTCGCCCTGGGTGGACACGGGCTCCCGGCCGATCCGGAGACCACCGGCTCGATCGCACCGGGCGCACCGGGCGGCGCCGCGCGGGCGACCCGCCTCGATCCGTGCCTGCTGCCCGCCCTGGATCGCCACCAGCCCTGATCGGCTGTGCGTGGGACCCGGATGCGCGCATTGCGAGATTGACAAGCTGCGCCAAGCCCCTAACTGACTGCCCCATGCGCCCCGCGGCCACGGGTGCGTTCGTGCGCCTTACGAGAGCCCTCCCGAGCCGTTGCCGCGACGGTGTCCACCGCGCCGGCCGGGCGCGCAACGGTTCCTGAACGCAGATGCCTTTTTCCGACCTGGGACTGAGCGAGAAAGTCCTCAACGCCGTCGAGACGGCGGGTTACACCGAGCCGACGCCGATCCAGGCCCAGGCCATCCCCCACGTGCTCGCGCGCCGGGACGTTCTCGGCATTGCCCAGACCGGCACCGGCAAGACCGCGGCGTTCACGCTGCCGATGCTGACGCTGCTGGAGAACGGCCGCGCCCGCGCCCGGATGCCGCGCACGCTGATCCTGGAGCCGACCCGCGAGCTGGCGGCGCAGGTGGTCGAGAATTTCGATCGCTACGGCACCAACCACAAGCTCAACGTGGCGCTGATCATCGGCGGCGTCTCGTTCGCCGATCAGGACGCCAAGCTGACCCGCGGCACCGACGTGCTGATCGCGACGCCGGGCCGGCTCCTCGACCATTTCGAGCGCGGCAAGCTGCTGCTCACCGGGGTCGAGCTCCTGGTCATCGACGAGGCGGACCGCATGCTCGACATGGGGTTCATCCCCGATATCGAGCGGATCGTGAAGATGGTGCCGTTCACCCGGCAGACGCTGTTCTTCTCCGCGACCATGCCGCCGGAGATCGAGCGGCTGGCCGACATGTTCCTGCACAATCCGCAGCGGATCGAGGTGGCGCGGCCGGCCTCCACGGCCTCGACCATCACGCAGCGGCTGGTCGCGGTCGGTTCCGAGGGCCATGCCAAGCGCGAGCGCTTGCGCAGCCTGATCCGCGGCGAGGCCGAGCTCAACAACGGCATCATCTTCTGCAACCGCAAGCGCGACGTCGCCTTGCTGCAGAAGTCGCTGGTCAGCCACGGCTTCGACGCCGCGGCGCTGCACGGCGACATGGACCAGCGCGCCCGCACCACGGCGCTCGACGCGTTCCGCGCCGGCGAGACCGCCCTCTTGGTCGCCAGTGACGTGGCGGCGCGCGGCCTCGACATCCCCGCGGTCAGCCACGTCTTCAATTTCGATATCCCGCACCATCCCGAGGATTACGTCCACCGGATCGGCCGCACCGGCCGGGCCGGCCGCAGCGGCGCCGCCTACACACTGGTCGCCCCCGGGGACGATCGCTCGCTGAGCGCCATCGAGGCGCTGATCGGGCAGCCGATCCCCTGGCTGGACGGCGATCTGACCACGGTCGCCGATGATGCGTCCGCCGATACCGGCACGCGCCATCGCGGCCGTTCGGGCGAGGGCCGCGGCGGGCGGCGCTCCGGCAAGTCCGAGGGACGGTCTTCCGAGGGACGGTCTTCCGAGGGCCGATCCTCCGAGGGGCGCTCCGAGAAGCGCGCTTCCGAGGGCAGGTCGTCCGAGGGCAGGTCGTCGGAAGCCCGGTCGGCGGACTCGCGGTCGACCGAGAGCAAATCCGAGCCCAGGGCTGAGGCCAAGCCCAACAGCCGCGGCACCGGTGAGGCTGGGGGCCGTCAGCGCTCGCGCGGGGCTGCCCCGCGCGGCGAGGCCCGTCCGGCCCCGCGTCCCGAGCCCGTGCGCGAGGACCGGGTGCGCGAGGAGCGCGGCCGCCGCAACGAGCCCGACGGGGATACGCCGATCGGTCTCGGCTCCCATGTTCCGGCTTTCTTGCTTCGACCAGTCTTGGCAAAGAAAGAGAAGTAACGTCTGGTTTAACGTTCCGGCTACGAACGGGGACTAGACTGGTTTTGGGCCGTGGATGAGTGATCCACCGGCGGCCCCGGACCGCGGGTTACGGATGAGCCAGGAGACCTATTCGGATCGCGACCGCAGCTTCGCCCTGGCGAAGCGGGCCCATGATCTGATCCGGGATTACGGTCCCTCGGCGACGCCCCGCGCCTACGCGGTCTGGTACGCCTACGTGTCGGGCGAGCTGCCGCTGCTCGGCGACGCGGTCAAGCGCCTGACCACGCAGAAGGGCTGCCTCACGGACGCCGCCATCGACGACCTCCACGAGACCTATCTCGATGGCCGGCAGCTCACGAGCGCCACCGGCGATATCAGCCGCGGGATGCTCGACGAGATCGCCGCGGTCACCGAGATTTTGGACCTGTCCCTCGGCTCGACCGCGCAATACGGCGAGGCCCTGCGCGGCCTGGCCCAGGATCTCGCGCAGGAGGGCCTGCCGACCCGGGCGCGGCTCGGCGAGATCGTCTCGACCCTGGTCTCCACCACCCGCGAGGTCGTGGTGAACAATCGGGTCCTGGAAGCGCGGATGCGCGAGACCCGCAGCGAGATCGAGACCCTGCGCGAGAAGCTGGAGGCGAGCCGGCTCGAGAGCCTGACCGACGCCCTCACCGGCCTGTCGAACCGCAAGCATTTCGAGGAGACGCTGAAGGCTTCCGTGGAGGCCGCCCGCCTCGGCGCGGCCCCGATGAGCCTGATCGTCCTCGACATCGATTTCTTCAAGCGGTTCAACGACCTGTACGGCCATCTCACGGGTGATCAGGTGCTGCGGCTCGTAGCGATCGTCATGCGCGAGAATGCCGGCAAGCAGGCGCTGCTCGCTCGGTTCGGCGGCGAGGAATTCGGCATCGTGCTGCCCGGCGCCGACCGCGCCGTGGCGCGGCAGGTAGCCGACACGGTCCGGGCCAGCGTGATGGGTCGGGAACTGGTCAAGCGCTCGACCGGCGAGTCGCTCGGCAAGGTCACGGTCTCTCTCGGCATCGCGGTGCTGCACGCCAGCGACAGCCCGGCCTCGCTGCTCGAGCGGGCCGACCTGTGCATGTTCGCGGCCAAGCGCGCCGGCCGGAACCGCGTTGTGGATGACGCGGCCGACTCGCTCTCGCAGGTGGCCTGACGCGAAGCGTCAGACCCGCGCCGGGATCCGGTCTTCCGAGACCGGCGTGATCGCCACCGATTCGCCGCAGCCGCAGGCCGAGGTCTGGTTCGGGTTGTTGAACACGAACTGCGAGGCGAGCTTGTCGGTGGTGAAGTCCATCTCGGTGCCGAGCAGGAACAGCACCGCCTTGGGATCGACGAACACCCGGACGCCGCGATCCTCGACCACATCCTCACCGGGCTTGACCGCCTCGGCGTATTCCATCGTGTAGGACATGCCGGCGCAGCCGCCGTTCCGGACGCCGACCCGCAGGCCCGCGATCGGCCGGTCGGCATCCGCCATGATCGCCTTGATCCGCTCGGCCGCGCGATCGGTCAGCGAAAGAACCTTGAAGCCAGCAAACATCGTCACCCTCCCGCCCATCCGGGTTCAAGGCCCGGGAGCGCGCATTCTGACAGACACAAGATAAGCATCCGTCCCCGTCCGGTCCACTCCGGCCGGGCCACAAGGCCGCGGCATTCGGCGCGTCAGCCCGATTACCCGACAAGTTGCGCGAAGGTGGCGAGATCGACGTTGCCGCCGCTGATCACCACGCCGACGCGCTTGGCCCTCACGTCGACCAGCCCGTGCAGCACCGCCGCCGCCGCCAGGCACCCGGTCGGCTCGACCAAAAGCTTCATCCGCTCGGCGAAGAACCGCATGGTCGCGACGAGCTGCGCGTCGGAGACCGTGAGGATGTCGGCGACGTCCCGGCGGATGATCGCGAAGGTGAGGTCGCCGAGCGCCGTCGATTGCGCCCCGTCCGCGATGGTCCGGGGCACCGGGATGGTGACGACCTGGCCGGAGCGGAACGATTGCTGCCCGTCATTGCCGGCCTCCGGCTCGACGCCGATCACCCGGCAGCCGGGCGACAGGGCGGCGGCGGCGAGCGCGCAGCCGGCGAGCTGGCCGCCGCCGCCCAGGCAGGCCACCAGCACGTCGAGGGGCCCGGCCTCCTCGATCAGCTCCCGCGCCAGGGTCCCCTGCCCGGCGATCACGTCCGGATGGTTGAACGGCGGGATCACCGTCATGCCCCGGGGCTCGGCGAGCTCGCGGCCCAGCGCCTCGCGATCCTGGCTGTAGCGGTCGTACAGCACGACCTCGGCGCCGTAGCCCCGGGTCGCGGCGATCTTCGCGGCGGGCGCGTCGGACGGCATGACGATGGTCGCCGGGATGCCGAGCAGCTGGCTCGCCAGGGCGATCGCCTGGGCGTGGTTGCCCGAGGAGAACGACAGCACCCCGCGGGCACGGACCGCCTCCGGCAGGGCGCTGATCGCATTGTAGGCGCCGCGGAACTTGAAGGCCCCGCCCCGCTGCAGGTTCTCGGCCTTGAAGAACAGGGTCGCGCCGGTCATCGCGTCCGCGGTGCGCGAGGTCAGCACCGGCGTGCGGTGGGCGATTCCGGCGATGCGCTCCGCCGCCTGGGCGACGTCCGCGTAGGTCGGCACGCCGCGCGCGGCCTTCGTCTCTCCTGGCTCCGGCATCGTATTCCCGACCGCTCCCGCGCTGTGCGAAGCCGCCTCAATACGGACGATTCGGCTCCGGCGCATCCCGTCGGCTCGCAAGCCGGGTCACAGGCCAAGGTTCCTGACAAGTTTGAGGCCAAGCGGAGCCATTCATTGGCCCAGAGCTTGTATCGCTGGACGAATTCAGGAGGTGCGTCGCGATGCAGGGCGAATCGAAGGTCGGGACTGCAGCCCCAGCCGGGATGACGCACGGCTTTGCGGGCGCCCGATGAGCGACCGGATGCGCGATCGACGGGCCGGCGACGAGGCGACGGAGGTCACGTTCCGGGGGCGCGGGCTCGCGCTGCGGTCCGGAGGCCGGCTGATCCTGCTCGTCTGCCCGCTCTGTTCGCAGCGCAATGCCAGACGTGGCGCCGAGCGGGGCATCTGCGAATGGTGCGCCTACGTGCCCTCGCAGGACCAGGCCGAACCGGTGGAGCGTGGGGACGGCTGAGGCACCTTCAATTGTTTATGCTCGGGCACGCGCGATCCCTTGAAGATGTCGAGGAATTGGGTTCCACTGGCTGAGATCGGGCACCGCACCGCGGCCGCGAGATGAAGTGTTCGCGCAAGTCGGACCGGTATCGATCGGGGGACGCGGTTGCCTGACCGGATGGCGATGGCATCGCATGCTGCGTACTATTTACGATTGCGAAATCTGGTCGAAATCTCAATTATAAGTTAGGGGGCTGCCGACCGGGAGGTATCATGCAACCGTCGGAATGCTGCATTTTTCGCATGATCATCGCATCCGTGATCGGGAGCTTTGTCACACTCTTGCTCGTCCGGGGCTTCGACCCCTGGGCCTTGGTCCTGATCCCCATCGGGGGAAGCGTCGCGACCCTGTTCGTGATCGCCCTGTTCCAGGCCGTGAGTCTCGCCCTGACGGCTTGGTCGCGCCAGAACACCGGGTCCGCAACCTAGCGGCGGGTTGAGCGGGCCGTCCCACCCTCACCCTCATCCTGTGGTGCCGCAGCGAAGCGGAGGCCTCGAAGGAGCCCTCCAGAAGTCTCCGCGATCCCTGGAGCCCTCCTTCGAGGCCCAGCGATCTTCGATCGCCGGGCACCTCAGGATGAGGGGAGAGATTGGAATCTCCGAAGCCTTCGCCACAGCCATCGTCTGTGCGAGCGGAGCGTAGCGATCCCGGAGCGCGATGTGTCTCCGGGCTGCTTGTGCGCTTAACCTGGATGCGGGGCGAGCGAGCCGCCTCCGCGCCGGTATCGATCGTCAGGTGTGGATCACCTTGCCATACGCGTCGAGCACGCTCTCGTGCATCATCTCGCTGAGCGTCGGGTGCGGACATTTGACTTTACATGATGAGCATCAGGGTCCGTGGTGCAGTTGTAAAGTTCAATTGATTCAACAAGGTAGCGGGCAGAACCACCGCTCGTAGTACCGGACTTGAAACTGACACTGGGCCTCCTTCGGAACTCGCTGGCACAATCTGGGCACAGTGAGACTCAAACCGATGGCAACGATCAGGAAGCGGAACGGCAAATGGCACGTCCAGGTCAGGCGGAAAGGTTCCCCTGCTCTCACCAGATCCTTCCTGACAAAAACAGACGCACAAGTCTGGGTGCGACATATTGAGGCGGAGGCCGATCGTAGGGGCCTACCGGCCAATCGCAAAGTCCTTGATGAACTGACTGTCGGCGATCTGCTGATCCGCTACCGGGATGAGGTGTCACCAACCAAGCGGGGAGCCTTCCGTGAGACCATGGCAATCCGGGTCCTGTTGAGACACCCGCTGTCAAAAACCCCTTTGAGTGCGCTCACTGTTGCCAAGGTGGCACACCATCGAGACACACGGCTCAAAGCCATCAAACCCGGCAGTGTAAACCGAGAGCTGGCAATCTATCGGCACGCCCTTGAGGTGGCCCGGCACACATGGGGTTATCCGATCTCCGAGAACCCATTCACGCTCGTCAAGAAGCCAAAGGTGTTCAACGCTCGGTCTCGACGCTTGGAGCCTGGAGAATGGGAGAAGCTACGAGCTGCCTGCCTGCGATCGAGAAACCCTCACGTTCTTGCCATGGTGGAGTTTGGCATCGAGACGGCCATGAGGCGTGGAGAGGTTCTGAAGGTCCGGTGGGCCGACCTCGATGAGGCGAAGCGGACTCTGCACATTCCACAAACTAAGAACGGCCACGCTAGGACCATCCCGCTCACCTCCAGGGCTTTAAGCATCCTGTTGGCCAGGAGACCCAACTCACCTTCAAACAATGAGCTTGTGTTCCCAACGACGGAGGATGCTGTGAAGATGGCATGGAGGCGCATTATGGGGCGCACCGACCTGCCAAACTTTCGGTATCATGATTTAAGGCATGAGGCAGTCACACGGTTCTTTGAGTTGGGTTTAAGTATCCCGGAAGTGGCACTCATCAGTGGGCATCGAGATACCCGAATGCTGATGAGGTATACCCACTTGAAGGCGGAATCTATGGTAGGCAAGTTACCTTGACCGATACCTTGGCGCAAAACTGGCATAACTGAATTCGCTCAGGCAAAATTTTCGCTTGTTGGTGTCTTCCTTGGGGTAGCCATCCATTTCTGACAAGGTTTCCCCAAGGGACACAAACCGAACAGCTCACTGGTTCGCAGGACAGAAGGGCAATAGGCTCACTTGAGACAACCCTGTCCGTATGAGCGGCCGCATGACCCAGGACCAGGAAGAGGGTGAGGACTGGCGTTCGGTGGCCACTCGGGCTCCCGACGAGGCGACGATCAAAACCGCACAGGAGAGGGCTCGTGAACCGGGCCGTGGTCATTCTGCAGAGAGCCCCACCGATATCCCAGCTGCTGGATGGAAGGATGTTCTTCAGCGGGTGTTTTGGGCGATCCCTCGGGATAGAGTGCTGTCCACCGCTGGTGGTGTCGCCTTCTTCAGCCTTCTGTCGACGTTTCCGGGCATTGCCACGGTCGTCTCGCTCTACAGCCTGTTCGCAGACCCAACGGTGATCGGCCAGCATCTGAGCCTTCTTCAAGGCGTCCTACCGGATGGCATTCTCAACCTGATTAGTGATCAGCTTCAACATGTGGCCAAGCAGGGAGCGGGGACCCTGGGCACAGCCTCACTGCTGAGCTTCCTGATCGCCTTTTGGAGTGCAAACTCCGGGATCGTTGCTCTGTTTGATGCGCTTAATGTTATATTTAGAGAAGCCGAAAAAAGATCTCTCGTACGGGTCTATCTCACGACCTTCCTCTTCACGATCACCGGAGCCCTCGTCACCGTTGCGACGATTGCCGTGGTTGTGGGACTGCCGATCTTTCTAGGTCGGATTGGATTGGGCGAGCGGACAGATACACTGTTCCGGGTCATCCGCTGGCCAGCACTCGTCGCTCTCGTGAGCCTCGGCCTTTCGTTGGTATACCGATATGGCCCGAGCCGTCGGGAGGCTAAGTGGAGGTGGGTGAGCTACGGCAGTGTCGCTGCCGCCGTCGGCTGGGTCAGCACTTCGACGGTGTTCACCCTGTATGTAGCCACCTTCGACAGCTACAACCGAATTTATGGGTCACTCGGAGCAGGCATCGGCTTCATGACCTGGATCTGGCTCTCGATTGTGATCGTCCTGCTTGGTGCTGAACTGAACTCCGAGATGGAGCGGCAAACAGCGAAAGACAGCACCGTTGGTCGACCGAAACCCCTAGGATCTCGAAGGGCTTTTGCAGCGGATACGGTTGGACCTCCCTAGTAGTCAAAATTTGACGTTCGGTACCGATGGTAGGACAGCTACTTCCGAACCGAGAGGATTTTTCGCCTTCGACATCAATCAGCGACGGATCGGGAATGACCTGGGACGACGTTCTCGCAATGGGTTTAAAGCTGCCTAACGTAGAGGCTGCGACATCCTACGGCACGCCGGCCCTCAAAGTGAGGGGCAAGCTCGTGACACGCTTGCGTGCTGAGGACGACAGTCTCGTCCTTCACAGCATGCCCGCAGACGAACGTGAGATGCTGATCGCAGTCAACCCCCAGGTCTTCCACGTCACGACCCACTACCTTGGACACCCAACCGTTCTTGCCCGATTGGCTGCTTTAGAGCCTGAGGGCCTTTGGCCCTTTCTGATACGTCGCTGGCGAGAGGTTGCGCCGAAGCGTGCTGTCATCAGCTTTGATGCAGCGCAGGCAAAGAGTTAACGGACTGAAATATCACGCTCTTTTTCACTTTGAGCGAACCTTCAAACTTGGGTCTCAACCGGCCGGTTCTGACCATTAGGCCGATCGCTGAAGTGCAGAAATAGTGAGCGAGACCGTCGAGCTTTGTGTTCGATGAAACCGCTGAGAATTCCAAGTGCCGAACAGCTCTGAACCTTCCATCACGACCGGAGGAAGTTGCCCGGCTTGATTGGCCTATGTTGTCTTTCGTGTCTCCGCATTGTCAGTAGCAGGTCAACGTGAGCCATTGGAAGCGGCTCAGTTCCTAAGCTGGCATAGATCGACCTAAAGCTGGCTGCGAAGCCTGATCGGGTTCCTTCAGACAGGGCAGAAGAGTGATTGGTAGCTGGCTGCTGCATCGAAGTTCCTATTTCGTTCTTGTCCTTCATGGGTGGATAATAGTTAACGATAAGTTAATAGCGGAGCTGTCTGTCGTGGGTAATGCGAGACCTTGAGACTTCTACCGTCCCAGTAGGCTCCAAGCCTTTCAGTCCATTATACCGAATGCCTGCAATTAGCACTAATCATCCTAACTGACGATTCCAATGATCAAAACTTGTTTAAAATTGTAAGGGATTTTGTTAGCATACGGTCAATCTCTCCATTATCTTGGAGGCTTGCAATCACTTGATTGAGCAGTTCAAGAAGCGCTGAATTGCCTTTTCGGACTGCCATACCGAAGGGCTTGAGATCGAACCTGTTCCCAATGTCGATAATCGAATAGGCTTCTGGTTCCGCTAAGGAAGCTCGCAGCATGGTCAAATTGATCATGTCGTTCGATGCTGCGTCGGCCTCATCTTTGACGACGGCTTCAAGGTTCTCGACGCTGAAAGGCGTAACGACGAGTGTAGCTCCCGGAAGGGAGGGGATTGCCGTTCGCATCCTTCGAAGTGAGATCGAGCCTTCCGTAACAGCAATCCGTTTCTCTCGAAGGTCGTCAAAACAAGTAATAGAGCTTCCGCTCGGAACGAGAAGACCCTCTCGTGTCACGCAGTAGGGTTTTGAGAAATCGACCTGTTCAGCTCGATCTGGAGTTATGGTCATCTGTGATACGACCACATCAACCCGACCGCTTCGTAGGTCCTGAACCCTCTCGGCATCCTTGACCTGAAGAAATTCAACACCATCTGTCGAACCAAGTATCTCGTGTGCCACGAGCCTTACTAAATCAGGTTCAAATCCTGAAATGATGCCAGTTTCGGGATGCTTATAACTCATACCTGGAATATCTAAGGACACACCTGCTGTAATCCGCCCGTTCGATTGATCCCAGTTCATGGCGAATGGTCCTACCGCAGTTAGGGCAACCGAGCCCGATGACTTATCGTTTCGCCTCAATCAGCGAACGAATAGAGCACTCATTGTCTCTACGGCAAAAGGTTTGGTCAGCTCTTACAAGGCCCCTGCGTGTCACAGGCAAGAGAGCGTGTGCATGCAGCTCCTCCAGTAGCGGTTCATGCAGCCTGGTTTTGACGGGAAAACGACCGTTTTCACGACGCTTGGTTAGGGTTTCCCAAGGACAAGCCATTTCGCCCCGAAAACTGTCGGAAAACCGTGTCTGGAAATCTACTGACGGGTAAACCCTATCGTAATACGATCCCGACATGCTTGTTGCATACGCACGTGTCTCGACTCTCGACCAAAACCTACACCTTCAGCGTGATGCGCTGACCAAGGCCGGCTGCGAACGGCTGTTCGAAGAGAAGAAATCCGGCAAGGCAGGGACCAAGCGACCCGAGTTCGAAGCAGCCCTCGCCTACCTACGGCCACAGGACGTGCTCGTCGTATGGAAGCTGGATCGCCTTGGACGATCCCTGGTCGAGATGATGCGGACCATCGATGGTCTGAGACAGCAGAACGTCCATTTTCAAAGTCTGACGGAACAGTTCGACAGCGAGACCGCCCATGGCCGGTTCGCCCTTCAACTCCACGGAGCCATGGCGGAGTATTTTCTCGATCTCAACCGAGAGAGAACGATGGAAGGGCTGAAAGCAGCCCTCGCCCGAGGGCGAAGAGGTGGCCGTCCTAAGAAGCTATCGCCAGCTGACATCGAAGCTGGTCGTGCCATGCTTCAGGCTGGAACGATTAGCGTGGCGGATATCGCCAAGCGGCTCGGCGTCAACCGAGACACATTCTACACCTACTTCCCAAGAGCACGGGCCAACAGCCAGGCTAGCAACTAACCAAAGAATGGCTTTCGGTGCTCGAATTCACCCTAAGGTTCAATCAAACATACTTATAAAAATGCAGATGCAGCTGCTATTTCACGAACAAAGTCGAGACACGACCGGCGTAGAAGCGGATCTTGGATGCTTTGAAATAAATTAATTATTTCCAATTGCTCTAAGGAAACGTCAAAAAACGTGTTGTTTTGGTGGTGACCGCCCCCCAAGAGGAAGGTATCTTCAGGAACATTAAGTGTCTTAGCTATTCGTTGCAATGCAGCTTTGGTGCAGTTGATGTTCATCTTGCATCCCTCGTGGATGAGAAAACACGATTTGGATATCTCGTTTCTCTTTTCTGGCAACTGAATTCAAAATACAATCTGTAACTGTGATGTATCATCGCATTACAGGGAGGTCATTGATTTCTATCGAAACTTTGCTTCCTGCCGTCCGTTTGACGGTTTAGCTCCGGGCGTTGTCGTGGGCTTGGAGATCGAGATGATACCCCTAGCACTGACAGCCCCAGCGTTAAAAGCCGCTGGATTCATTGGTATTTGGAATACCAACGTCACAGCCGGACGATCTTTGCTCGATGAAGGAGCAGCCGCTTTGTTGGCAGGCAATCCAAGCCTGGCCGGTGAGCCGCTCCCTATGGAAGTGGCACTCGGACGTATCCATACGGACGACAAAGGATGGGTTTTTGACCGCATCCGTCGTGTGAGGCAGACGGGAGGTTCATTCTCGGCTGAGTTCCGAGTGGTGACTGAGACAGGGGTTCGTTGGGTCCTGAACCGTGGGACCCTCGTGCCGGATGAATTTGGGAGGATGCACGGCCAAGGTGCGTACATCGATACCACCAACACTCACTCGGACGTTTTCATGCCTGCTGCCTCGATCACGCAGGATATCGAAGATCCGTTGATTGCTGCTGCTGACCACTGCGTTGAGGTCCATACGACACTCAAGCGAGGCGACTATCCCGACCTCCGTCACCTCTCCGAAATGCTCCTGGTTGGGATTGGCCGAACGCTAGCGCTACGTCGCTCCTGACTGTCGAAATGAATGCCAACTGACAGGATATGGTCGCCGTTCTCGCACCCAGATCCTCACCCTTCGGCATGACTGGAGCAAGTGGTTCAACTCTGACGCTTGCTACCCGGAGCGGACACGCCGGAGGCACCATGGGCAGAAGACGGACGGTTGATGGTATTTCCCACAGAGGTATGTATTCTATGAGCGTGGTCGGATCGAGGAAGCCAACTGGGCCTGGGTCGATCTGCGAAAGCCGCTGCTTCAACCGCAAACACCCGGCAGTGGACCATAGAGACACCGAAGGCAGTTACCTTAGGTGAACGAGGTCTGCTTCCCACCGTGAGTAAACCTCATGAGTAGATACCAGATGTCAGATTTCGATCACTAGTAATCGAATTTAGACAGTTCATATCCGATTTGACGTCATTTTCGAGGTTGATTCTACGAATGCTTTGATGTGAAGTATGCTAGTTGCAAACTCAATATCAGCAGGACGCAGACCGCAGATGGCTCAAGAACGAATTACCGTGGAAGCAATCGTCAATGCACCCATTGAGGCCGTCTGGAAAGCTTATACCACACCGGACCAGATTACGCAGTGGAATTTTGCCTCCGACGACTGGCATTGCCCGAACGCAAGCGTCGATCTTCGAGAAGGCGGCAAGTTCACCTCTCGTATGGAGGCAAAGGACGGCAGCATGGGCTTCGATTTTGAGGGCATTTTCACCAAAATCATCCCGAACGAACGGATCGAGTATGCGTTCGGGGATCGTAGTGCAGTGGTCGAGTTCACCCCGGAAGGCGAGAAAACAAGCTTAAAGGTCTCGTTCGACCCCGAAAATCAGTTTCCCATCGAGCAGCAGCGCAGCGGTTGGACAGCCATTCTCAATAACCTCTGCAAGCATGTCGAAGGACACTGAGCTACGTTGAAGGTGCAAAGCCTAAGACTGGACTGTTAGTAGTCCACAGGTTCACCATAAGTTCCGTCATACTCAGCCTTCAGAGCAGCAATCTGAGCCCTGCTTTCCATCCCTCTGATGCGATGATTGCGGCTGATGTCTCGCATCGTCTTAGCGACGGCATGATTCCTATCCCGCACGCATTCGTCCGCTATGGCAGCGATCTCACGAGCGAAGCCTTCATCGATCACGATGCACCTGAGATACGCATCCATCAGGTTGCGACGGTTATCATGCATGCCGAGCCTCATTTGACGACACGGCTTATTCCCGACTTGTAAAACGATGGCTACCGAAGTCGGTGCATCAGATTACCGCATGTTGTGGAAGGTTGAGATGACGTCAGCCAGCCACTGTTCCTTAATAGTGAGTGTAGCTCGATAGATCGGCCGGCCGTGCTCACTCCGAACTATGATAGTGACGTCCTTACCGCCGTCACACAGATCGTGGCCCTTGACCATATCTGGCAGTGAACGAAGAGCCTCGTCACAGGCTGTTTGTGCTTCGGGAAATTCCATCCCTTCATTATCTTCAATAACGTCACCGTTCAGTATGTCGAAGAAGAAGCGGGACATCGCAGCCTCATGCTGTCTGCTCCCCCCATACGACCAACCAACGAAAAGCAATAGGGTTCTGTCTGAAAGCGGACAAACCCTGATTGAAGCTTTTGTCAGCCGGAAGGCTTTCATCCTTACGCTGGCTGCATCGACTGCCTGACGGCTCCCATATCAAGCTCCGCTGTCCGTCGTTCCCTGCCTAGCCAAAACCGAGTTGACGAAATCGATGCAGGTGCGCCGGTCCTTCGGATCTCTGATGCGAGCAAACGCACTCAGCAGCTCCTGGGTCTCTAACGATCTCGTTGGCAAGCCATCACCAGTGAAGAATGCCGACGGTTCTGTTCCCAGGGCATCAGCGATGCTCATAAGAATGCGGCTCTTGTCGGAAAGATTTTCAGTCATCACGATGCTCCCAGCATCAACGATCGCAGAGCATCAATTCAGAATTGTTTCTACTGATTTACCGGAGCGGGCAATCCCAATCGCTATGTGGGTTAAGCTACTAAAAAGCAAGTTCTCTAGGACGCTATCCTTGTAGACCTTATTTAGCTTATATGCCTTCAGCAAAGCGTCGGATATTTCCTCGATTGGTTCGCTGATAACGCCCTCGTAGTGCTCAGCTTGCTCGTGTGTCGCTAGAAACTTTCGGATCTGAAGCAGGATGGTCGCTTGTCGGCCTAGGGCTTTGAGCGCTTCAACCTGATAAGGGTTGAGTCCCTCGGGGTGTGGTTTAGTGTCGAGTACGCAGAGTGTGCCTACACCGAAGCTACCCTCAAGGCGAAGCGGAACTCCTGCATAGAACCGGAGCGAACGGCTCCCGGTTACCAGCGTATTATCGACAGTTCGAACATCATCCGTGAGGTCGTTGATGATTAAGATTTCCTCTTCACCGATGGTATGAGCGCATACAGATTGCTCAATCGGGGTTTCTAGCACATCGTTGCCGATAGCAGACTTGAACCACTGTCGGTCTTCTGAAACCAGCGTTACATTTGCAACTGGAGTGCCACAGATTAGACGAGCGATTGATGCAAGATCGTCATAAGACTGCTCAGGTTTTGTATCAAGTATATTTAGGGCGCTGAGTTCTTCCAGCCTCAATGGGTCGAGGATGATCGACCATGGAATAACACTCATCCGAATTCACGTTCCTGTAGCAACGGGGGAATTTGCCGTGTGCTCGAACTTCGGGTTGAAACCAAGGCGATCTGATTGGATTTGTAAATCCGTAGCGATCGCCTGTCCTGAACGGACAGAGTTCATCACGTGCCCTCCCTACCAAATGATAGGCTGAGCTGCACCACGACGGAGTTGCCGGCTCGCTGAGAGTCTCGATGATCGACGCTGCATCGGAAAGCGTCGCTAGGGTAAGCACCCTACTCGATGGCGCCGAGGATTTTCAATTCGGCGGTTGATCACCGCAGTCTGCATTGGGGGGTGAACCAGCTGAGAAGCTGATGAGGTGGCCCGCAGCTCGATCTCTCACATGGCTGAACATACGAAGCGTGACTAAGAAGCTCGGCAGTTAGGTGGGTGTGAACACCAGCGGTGAAGAGCGACGAGAGGCACTCTCACTCATTATATATAGGCAACTGCACAGCGTCAGCGGATGCCGCCATTCACGGCGCTTACTCCTGCCATTCCCAGCTTGGCGGTAAGTTGCTCCCGTTGACCAGATTTTTGCTTAAAGCGAATTGTCGTGTCGCTTCGTAGAAAAGTGCGACGAGCACCAGCGTCCTGAGCCGCCTCAGATGAAGGCGATATCAGAGGGCGCCTGCCAACTTCAAAGTTTGTCAGAAAGCCGCTGTTTCCTGTTGTTCCAACGGTTGAAATGAGCGCGGGAATACGCTGCTGCCCCCCGAATGAAAACTCCCGAACAGTCACTGCGGTTGTCAAGCGCAATCCCAAACACGATCCAGTGAAAAAGCCCTACGGCGGCTGCTTTATCGTCGCACTTGCACGCTTTCTCCCCTTTTCTTGGAAAACATCATGTTTCCCATTCTTCGAGGGGTTTTCACTGAACATTCAGAAGCCCCTTAAAATCGGCATTCGCTATGAAGCATTCAGATCGTTCTGAAAGATGAGATCCGTACATACCGAATTTTCCTCATGATTATGGAAGTTAAAATTCCGCTCCGCGCCTATATTTCTCAGTACAGTTTGCAGATTGGTACTAGACAATTGAGACGCCGTCGCCATATTGACCAAACGGGCCCGTAGAACTGTTACCTCTCCGCTGCAGAACCGATCGGTGATCGTTCCAGCCTAGACATTGTTTCAATGACGTCCCCACTCGGGACTTCAATCGAGATCTCATGCATTCAGTGCGGAATAAAAAAGAGTTCTCTCTGTAGAAAGGTGGGAAATTGGTCGAAGGTACAAATCATGCTGTCGTCAAATCGCCCCGTAAAACGATTTAACAAAACTAAGTCAGTATATAGGTAGAGAATGATCTTCAGAAAGTTCGCTGGTGACTAGGATGAAAACGTTGACTGTCGCTAGTAAGCGCTGGTCATCGGGACAACGAGCACACAACAACGCCTGATGAGATTTAGGCAATCAAACAAATAGATAGGAAAAAGTCATGACTAAAAACACCGCTGCTATAGCTAACGCTTCTGATACGTTAAAATTTTTAACGGAACTTTTCCACAGCTCAACAAGCGGTTATGCCGTCATTTGGTCGGACTTTAACGTGGATGTTTTCGCGTTTCGAAACGACGAACTTGAGAAAGTAGCAAATAAACTTCAAGAACTTAGCAAAAGAGGCGATACCTATGTTGGCCGTGGTCTTCAGGGATCTAAGCCAGGACCGCGATCCCGCGGCAAACAGGACACCGTAGTTTTTGTTAGCCATCTTATGCTTGATGTAGACACAAGAGAGGGGCCGCACGGGCCACCGGAGAATCCGGCTGATCCGCTCACGATGCCAGAAAATCTGGATGAAACCCTTGAAATAATTTCCGACATCGGCTGTCCGGATCCCACTATGATAGTTCGCACTGGTGGCGGGTACCACCTTTACTGGGTCTATGCTAAAGCGGAGATGATCATCACAGAGCAGCAGCGTAAGGCTGAAAAGAAGTTCTCCCAACAGTTCCAGATCGCGGTCCGGAGGGGCTTTCAGAAAGTCGGTTATAAGCTCGATGGGACAGCCGACTTATCGAGAATGTGTAAGGCTCCCGGAACTTTCAATCACAAAACTTCCCCTGCTAAAGCTGTTTCTCTTGCAAAAATATCAGAAAGAATTTGCCGGTCGGTCATTCAGAAATGGCTAGACTGTCAATTTTCCTCCGCAACAACTGCGTTAGTAGCTATAGATACAACTCATTCGGTCGCACTCATAGCCCGTATAGCCTATACGGAATCGATGAGGACAAAGAAATCGACTGGTGTCAGCGAAGACTTGCTGTCGCCTATAATTGCGGGCTGTTCTTTCATCGAACATGCAATCGTCAATGCTAGTAGATTGTCGGAGCCTGAATGGCATGCGATGGTCGGCATTGTTTGCAGAACTGCTCTTGGCCATGACTGGGCTCACGATTGCTCTAAAGCTTATCCTGGCTACTCGATTGAAGAAACAAATACCAAGATCGAGCATGCTCTCGCTGATGCCGGGCCCGCTACCTGTGAACACATCGCAGATCGCATCGGATTTGATGGCTGCGGTCGCTGCCCATTTCGCGCCTCTATTCGAAGTCCAATTAATTTAGCTAAACAACCTCTTCAGATTGTTAAAGCGCAGAAAGAACACATTTACATTGTGAAAGGCCAGATGTATCTTGATCTTAATACAGGGGATACTCTGAAAATCAGCGAATTCGCTGATAGCATCCAGCATCTAATCGGCGAGGGACCTCACAGCAGAATGATGTCTTCTGTTACAACGCCGAAAGTCCGTTTAGCAGAATATCGGGCGGGAGACGATCGTCTCATCTTTTATGGGAGCCTGGGACTCGTCGCTAATCTTTGGAAGAAGGGAGGCGTAGATTCCAAACAGGGTGATTTTGAAATAATAAGCCGCTATCTTCAAAGGTTTATACCCGACAATGACTCTCGGCTTCATATCATCCAGTACATCGCTCACCTGCTTCAGTTTCCCGCTACTAAGATCACGCATGGAGTAATCATTACAGGAGACCAGGGAACGGGTAAAAGCTCGTTGTACCTTATCATGGAAAAGTTGTTCGGAAGTGAAAATGCTCGTAAACTTGAGGGTGAAGAGCTTGGTAGTAAATTTAACACGAGACTTGTCAATACGCAGATCTTGTTAGTCGAAGAGGCTCAACACGGCGAACGATTGGAAACTTATGAAAAACTGAAAGAAATCATCACTGCGGAAACTTTTTCAGCGGAAAGAAAACACTATGACGTTGCGCCTGGTTATACGCCAAGGGGAACGTTTATATCATCTAATCATCTCTCGCCAATCGCTTTGCCGCAAAATGAGCGACGATGGTTTGTTGCACGGTCTTGCGACAGACCGGAAATTCCAGACGAAGTCGCTGCTCATAATTCTTTCTTCGAAGAACTTCATGACGCACTTCAAAAAAATGACGATGCTATCTCCGCGTTCTCCCACTATCTTCAAAATTTGGACCTTGCTAACTTTAAGCCCAATGCCGCACCTCCGGTGACTGTTGCCAAAGAGGTGGCCACGGAAAATAGTCGGACACCTCTCGCAAATATCTTAAATGAGCTGATCTCATCGGGAAATTACCCGCTTCACAAGGACGTGGTTTCAATGGGTAACCTTCAGTATGCCATTACTATGTCAGAGTGGTCAACTACTAATGTTACGCCTCAGAAATTAGCTCAGGCTCTCAGATCACTTGGTCTCAAACAAGTGAACATGGATTCAGATGGTAAGCATCTGGAGCTTGTTCTGCCAGATCGATCGAAAGTCCGTCCTTGGGCTATAAGGAATGTGGCTCAATGGGTGCTTGCAGATCGTGAAGCTCTCAAGTCTGAGTTTATGCGTTCTGACACGGCTGTGTTTCTCTACAATCAGGATGAGGACAAGGCGCTCATTAAGCTAAACGTTGGCTAGGATCTCAGGTTCGATATCCTAAAAATCGCAGATCGCAGCACTTCCAGACTAGGAGGTTGCTGTGATCTATGCAATGGTTAGGAGGCTCCTGAGCGGAGGCTTTGACTTATTGTATAATATTTTTACTTCTATCTAATTAAAAAGTACTGCGATGTGCGATATGAGATTTTTGTCGCATCTTTCCGACGACCTCCTGTGGGTTTTGGTGGATGGCCCGGCCAGTCTCTGCATTTCCGGTCATACCACAAACGGGTTGGTTGGCTGCGAGTATCGGGTGCGAACCATCCGATTTCAAATAAACGGTGCTAGCTGTTCAGGCTTTCCAAATCCATCGCTTAAGAAAGTTCTAAACGCTATATGGCGTCTTCCTTCGGAATACTCATTTGGCTGATAAATGACGAAGGCCCGCTCGGCGGTCGGCTACCCCGAGCTGCCATGATAGAACCACGGCAGGCGGTGATCATACCTCCAGAGACAGACCGGGTTCGTCAGTGGGCAAATCGACACTTTCCATCAGTGCCGCTCTGGCGGTAATCGCATTGGTGCTGACCAGCTTATGGGTTGGATATGGTCCCCGTCTTCAATCAGGGCGGGACAAGCAGGCTGCTACCGTTGTCCCGCTTTCTCAGCAGCCAACGACAAACCCGGAAGGCAAGACGATTCGCAACGTCTCCCCTGGAGCCGTCCCGGGACTGTCTCAGCGCATTTCCCCACCGTCGTTAAGCGGAGAATCGTCAGGGTCGGTTTCCTTTGTCGCAACCCCTGCTGTGCCATCACCTTCAACGGAAACGGTAAGTCCCTCTGCAACGGCGGATATCCGATCACCCGCCAAATCGCCTGAGATTACATCGCCTTCCGGCTTAAACGCCGCCACGACAACAACCAGTCCCGTGGATCAGTCTGCTGCCCCAGCTGGCAGCGTCGATCTCAACTCGGCTTCCGTGGAGCAACTGAACGCCCTTGGTGCTGGAATGATCGGAAAAAGGATCATCGAGTTCAGGCCCTACACGTCAGTGGACGATCTTCTTGCCCGACGTGTCCTTAAGCGAAGCGATTACGAAGCGATCAAAGGGGCGGTGACGATCCGGTAGCTCGGTTCGTTTTAAATGGGCTGGCTTAGAGCCTTCACCTGTTTGACGCAGCTAACTAGAGCCTTTTGGAGGTCATGTGAGACGGATGTTGGCTACTGCCTTGTCCGTTACAGTCCTACTCGCTGTTCCCAGCTTCCTGAACCCTGCACACGCCGAATGGACCGGACCAGGGGCAACGTCTCTCTTAGCCAACGAGGCCAATCCTAAGGGCTACAACTACGCCCCAAGCGTGATTACCGAGAACGGAACGACCGATTTTTGGTGGTGTGGTCAAGGCAAAACAGACGTCATATTCCACCGGTCCTTCAGCTCTCAGACGGGTTTCTCACCTGCTCAAGTTGTCTTTCAACCCACACCTGGTTCCTGGAACCGGGTGCACGTCTGCGATCCAAGCGTGATCAAAGGCAGCTTTACCAACCCAGCAGACGGTCAGCGTTACATCTACGCCATGTATTATTCTGGCGTCGATAATGCGCCGGGGAACAACAATCAGACCGGGTTAGCTTTCTCAAACGACAAAATCAACTGGGCAGACTATCCTAGCCCGGTCATCTCACCGCTCAATCCCGCGGTTGCCCAAGGAAATTACGGCAATGGGCAGCCGGCAACGATCAACACTGATGGTCGATCCAATCTGCTCGTCTTCACAACGGATCTAGGCGGTCCCCAGGGCATTGCTGGCTTTGGCGATCTTTACGTTCGCCGCACTGCGGACGGTGTGAATTTCGATCCCCCGATACGGATACCGAACGAGGCAACTGACGGGACTACCGTCAACCCGAATTCGGATTTTGCCTACGATTCAGCCAAAGGTGATGTCTACGTCATTACCGGTCTACCAGGCCGGAACTGTCAGAAGGTGACCTGCAAGGACCCAGCTCGCAATCCGGACAGGGAGACTTACCAGCTTGGCCTCTTCAAGATGCCGCTGAAAGCCCTCCTAAATGGGACGCCAGCGAAGTGGACGCCAGTCGGCTACCTGAACTCCGACGTCACGGGTTTCTATCTGAACCACAGCCCAGGCTTCCAGCGTGACCCCTACGGCAACCTCACGTCATTCCTGCCAAACGTGACCGTCTTCTTCTCGGGCGGTGATCCATATCCAGGCACCTGGCAGATCGCTACTGCTACCGAGACAAATACGTCAGAGCGTGCCCCACTCAAGCGGACCCTCGGACCGAATGGTCATTGGGTGACTACGGGCTACACCGATCCCGGCTATGCCTTCGAAACGAACATCGGCTCTCTGTTCCTTCTAACGAAACCCGGGACCTCCAAGCTCATGAGCTGCGTGGTAGGCTCCGATCACTTCCTCAGCCATGATCCGAGTTGCGAGGGCCAGACCCCTCTAGGCCAGACCGGCTACGTCTATGACAATCAACAGACGGGCACTCACCCGATCTACCGCTGCAACGCAGGCGGGCATGACCACTTCGTCTCGACCGACTCTGGATGTGAAGGCCAAACGACCGAAGGGCTGCTGGGATACGCCTTGAACTGACTTACCGATCGACGCTTGGGTTGTCTGACGGCATATGCGTTGACCCAATCGCATGGCTACGTAGTGCAAGGCGTTCGAATGAAGGTATCTGAGGCTCATGCTCAAGCTTGATCCTTCCCCGAAGGTGATCACTTTCGATTGTTACGGCACTCTGGTCCAATGGCATCGAGCTGTGAGAGAGGCGGCTGAAGCGATTCTCTCCAAACACGCGTCTGGGGATGATCTAGAAAAGTGGTCAGCCGCCTTGTCAGATGGATTGCGTAGCGCAGCAGTATCGCACCAGGACCGCCCCCCGTTTCAGGACTACAAGGCCATCCTCCGCTTGAGCCTCGATGAGGTACTCGCCGAAGCTGGCTTTCAATGCACCGAGGATGACCACCGGACGCTGCTATCCATCCTCCGACGGATCGAGCCACATACTGAGGTGCCGGCCGCTCTTGAACGCCTACGTGAACGCTACAAGCTTGCCATCATCAGCAACACGGACGATGATCTGATCGCTGAGACAGTCCAGGCTATTGGTGTCCCAATCAATTTCGTAATCACGGCTCAGCAGGCTCGGGCCTACAAGCCGGATCACCGTCTCTTCCAACACGCCTACGATGCGATGGGGGTTAACAAGGACGAGACCGTTCACGTAGGGATGGGCCAAGTCACAGACATGAAGGTCTGCCATGAGCGTGGCATCCGATCCGTGTGGATAGACCGTGTCGGTGAGACCCTCGATCCTCGCTGGCAGCCACATGCTGTCCTGAGCGACCTCACTGATCTGCCGCAGCTCCTATCTGCCCCATGAGCCCTTCTCGTGAGGAGCAGAGCTACATCACAGGCGTTGGTAAGGAGGTCACTCACGAGAAGTGACCGAGGAACGCCTGAGGAAATCTGCCATGCGGAAGACCGCTGTGATCGCAGCAATAAGCTTGCTGTCGATGGGAACTGCCAGCTTGGCCGCTGAGAACCAGGGTGCCACTAGTGGCTCGGGTACCACCCCTCGGATGCAGGGATCACCCAACGCCGCAGGCTTTGGCAAGGCGGAAACTACGGGAACAGCTGGTGCTCAAACACCGGACTCGACGCCGAACCAAGATGGCCGAATGAAAGGGCCGCCAAACGCTGCAGGCTTCAAGCAGGATGGCTCGGGTTCAGGATCACCGACGAGTGGTGCTGCATCAGGCCGTTAGATCTTTAAGGCGGGGCGGCGGTTCATCTGCAGCCCTGCCAACCCTCACGATCCCTGCGGAACCCCATCCATCACCGAAGCGGCTATAGGTCTTCGACAGGAATCTGACCAGGTTTAACGTCTGGATTTGACTGAGACTGTCTTGTTCCTAGATAGTGGTTGCACAGGCTCGTTAGAGATCTCGATTTCTGTTTGAGCTGCCGCCCTCATAAAGGATTACGGGATGAGGTCCAGCAAAGCTAACTCCCAAATCAAATTTTGCTGATCCAGTCTTTCGAGTGCCCCGGCTCGGATTGGAAACAGAGAAATCGATCGTCGATCGAGCTGCACACTTTTGTGATGCATAGTTGCAATCTATGCGCATAGTGCCTGGTCGATGAACGTAACGCCGGATTGGCCACTGTAAGATAGCTCGTCGCTTCTCCGCTTGTAGATCTGCTTGGGAGTATGGCTTGCCGTAAAACTGGACTGTTCGCCCATACATGTAAGGCACACCTGCAACCGGACTCACATTGCTAGATGACCAAATCTGCAGGTAGCGATCAGCGATGAATGCTGTGCGGTCCTTCATCTCCTGCGGAGCAATTGCTTTTGCAGGAGAAACAAAGGCGACGGCAATCAAGCCAACTGCCGCCAGATGTTTCGTGCCAATCATTCGACTAGAGCCTGTTAAAATCGAAAAAATTTATCACTGGTTCAGCCAGCGCATGACCCCTGAGGATGTCTCAGAGGTAGATGCCTGCCTGTAATCCCTGCGATCGACTTGCGGAACTCTTTGATGGAAATCCACATATCCATTTCGACTGGATGGATAGTAGTGCTTCGATGCATCGGGGTATGCATCACGCATCACATCTACATGCTGAGATTGTTTGGTCGTAGAAGGGAATGGGCCACCTTGCTTTTCCGCTAGGGAAGCGACTCTGTCAGTGGAGGGCTTACGGTTTGGTTTAATTGCAGAGGGAAGCGTTTGCGTTCGACGTGACGTTGCTTCAGCTACTCGTTGCGACAGAAGAGTTCGATCAGTAGTACTAGATCCGGCGTCAGTGGGACGGTTTTCAGACTTAGCTAGAAGCTCCGACACACCCGGCCGTCGGGGCGGGATGGCTTGGGCAACAATGGATTGATCGACCTGTCTCAGGCTCTTTTGCTCCGGCTCTTTAGAAGCTCGGTCAGGCCCGTGTACCTGCTTATTGTCCAAGTTGAACACGAGGGGGGGTAAAGGCTGACGAGTAGGCGTAGCCACTGAACGCTCTTTGACCGGATCAACCCACCCGTTCGTCGCAGATCGGGTATCAGGTGCCGTCGCTGCTAGACGCTCATTCGAACCTGTTGCAGAAGCCACCTTCGCAGCGTTTGATGCTGCAACTCCATCCGAAATCCCGCTGGACTTTCCTTCGTGGACCATAGCCCTTTCAGGCCTGGCGCTGACATAGGCGGCAGTCACTCCAACCCCAGCAGCGAAGGCGATCCCAAGGGCCAAAAGCGGCTTAATCGGCACACTCATGAGCCCTCGTTTCGTAAATGGTATGGATCGGGAATACGGGCAGAAACCTCCAGCCGTCCGGAGTGGTTCCGACATCCAAGTGATCCGCAAGGTCCCTATGGACCCTGTGCATTTGCCCAGGCTGATGTGAGTCGGGATAAAATCACATCGCCCTGTCAGTGGCTTGGTCCTGGCAGATGACCGTGCCATGACTGGTAGATGAGCTACAGCGTCCGAATCCTCTTCCTCAACCAAACTGAGCCGCTGCCGTCCAGAAAGTTGGACGGCTCATTCGCTGATCTGCAGGGAGCGTGGGAGGCTGGGACAGCCGAGGTTTTGGCCTATCAGCTCCGTTCGATCGAGGTGGCCTTCGAGGTGCTCGATGCCAACGATCAGATTGTGGAAGTAACCGCTAAGCAGGTCGATAGCTGAACAAATTCCGAAGCGCTTCTCCGGCCTGCCTTTTGGATTCGCTACCTAAGACTGTTTCGGGAGACATCATAGGACTTTCCAAGTCGCCACTCGACCTAGAATCTTTTGAGGTATCATCGTTTCAGGCATCGCCACTTTCAGCTGCAGTGATAGACGTTCCAGTCGCTCTGCTTTCCAGCCAAAGACACTTCCTCAGCTCCGCCCGATTTTGGCGCCATGGCCGCGAAAGGTCTATTTTAGCGCCACCGCCTTGATGACGCCCTGGGTGGGCGGCCCACGACGTCACCGCCAATGCGAAGATGTAACTATGCCTCACGAGCCCTGCCGCGCGGAGGTGCCTTGATAGGGGCAGGCACATGCCACGCCACCGGTAGAGCAGCGCCGACCTGCGCTGCCTGCTTTGCGCTCGCACCCCACACCACGACCGCCGACGGAAATGGCGCCGGCATCGCGCCGTCGCCGAACCTCAACCGTCCCCGCAGCATAAATACGTCCGCTGCACCAGCTATGTAGAGGTGCCACCAGCGGGTATCGGTACGGGCCGGCACCAGGCCGACCACCATCGCACCGCCGGACGCCTCGCCGGCACACTTCGCCACCCAGGTGCCCAGTTGCTTCCCGTAAGGTGGATTTACGAAGATCCGCCCCCGCCAGGGAAGGGTCAGGCCGTTGTCGTGGACAGTCAGCCGAACCCGAGCTTTCACCCGCGCCCGACTAGCGTCCGCCGTAGCCGCACATGGGTCCAGGTCAAACCGGCCGAACACGCTTTCCAAGGCGGCTACCAGCTCCGGCGGGGTCTCCCAACCGTGATGGGCTGAGCTATTGCCGACCGTGGTATAAAACCCAGCCGTCGCGCCGATTGGCGTCAGGTAAAGGCCGGCGCCGATTGTAGCCGCGTAGGTTTCCAGGGTCTCCAAACGACCGGGTCCGCCGGCTTCCAGCGCGGACAACGTGGTGCGGGATACTCCAAGCATGCGCGCGAGCGCCCGCCGGCTCAGTCCACGGCGCTCTCGTAAGTTGACCAAAGCAGCACCTATGGGGCCAGCGACTAGGCTGCGACCCCTCAGTTCGTGCCCAAGTGCCCCCAACGCCGTCGACCAGCTCGAGAGTGTGCCTCGACCCCGTTCAAGGTTGCGAACGGTCGCAACACTAATTCCGGCCGCTTCAGCAAGTTGAACTTGCGTCATGATTGGAAGCCGCGTCGCCCTCAACGCAGTCCCAAGTGAGGATAGTTGTGCCATTCTGCTCGTAGCTCGACGATAAAATGCTCCGATAGTTGGGCCAAACGGGCGCGCTGGTGTCAACGGCTAGTCTGTTGAACATCTCCTTCGGTGCTGCCCTCATGCTTTCAGATTCGCATTTTATCGTCCTCGGGCCATGCTCCCGTTCGGGTGGTCATCGCTTTTGACCTGCCTATCCGGCACATACTCGTGCGACGCGCTATCCTCGATAAGCTACGTTCGACTCGCGTTGCTCCTTTACGCGCTTGTCTCAGTATCCTCCTGGAACGCCACCGCTCACCGAAGCGCACTCACCCCCGCGCCAAAGAAGTCTGCATCGATGATAGGCGGTGCACCCTTGGCCGTGACGAGAGCCTGCAGCGATTATTGAGATTCTATCCCACTCTTAATAATTTTGTTTTGCATCTCAGCCCTCCCACTCAAGTGGCCGATCTAGTGTTGTGATCGCTTGTTGGCTTGAGGCGCCCAGTATTTAAGGCAATTTTCTTGCATATAACAGGCAATAGTTGGCGCGCAATCTGGGTGCTCATATATGGAGTGACGAAATCCTGTCCTGTGTCGGCTTACCTTAAGGCTTTTCACCCTGATATTACTTCCGTCAGGGACGGTTTGCGTGCTAATTTCAAACTGTTGGCGATTGTAAATGAATTCAAATCCCGCGGCGGCTCTCAAAAGAAAATTCAAAAGTCCAATCAATCCTCTATAGAATTTTATTCCAGAAAAAATAAGCGGTGGGATTATCATAATAAGGAAGCAAGCTAAGGGAAGTGCGGATTTCGCATCGATTGAGCCTTTAAGTATGTTAATTGCGAGGGCGATAGGGAAAGCTTCGAAAACTGCGACTAGAATAGTTTGAATAGCGATTTTTTTAGGGCGGCTAATCCCGGACGTTTTGCGCAGCAAACTATTAAAGGGTCTTGAAAAAAAGCTACTAGCAGAAATAAGAAGACTCATTTCATCATCCGCCATACGGATTACGAATGGATTTACGTCGAGACGCGCGTACGAACACTCTTCCAAAAAAGGCTCTATATTTTGGTCAGTTGCATCTCTTTTTTGGAGGAAAAATCTCTTTATTGCAGGGTGCA
The DNA here is from genome assembly GCF_022829635.1 of Methylobacterium sp. E-066. GTDB lineage: Bacteria > Pseudomonadota > Alphaproteobacteria > Rhizobiales > Beijerinckiaceae > Methylobacterium. The sequence goes on along the minus strand of NZ_JAKSYO010000069.1, from coordinate 57,271 downwards.
ATATTGTAATCTCGAGCAAGACCGCAACCAGAAGAGTCACGATTATAAGCCCAGCGCCATCGGCGTCACCGATAAGGAGTGGTCTTTTATCAAAAAACAGTCTAACGCCGGCGAAGTCCGGCATAAAATATAAGGCAGTACATATGCCAATGAGGTAGATAGCGATAAAATAATATATTATTCTAGCAGTTTTATTCAGCGAAAACGACTGATAGATGAAGCTGCTCTCCGGTCGAGCAACGGATATAAAAGGAGTTGCAAGCGTTATGACTTGCGTAGCTATTCCTTTATCTCGAAGTTTTTTTGCAGCTAGAACTGCAGCATTTCCCCCGTGGCTGTGTGCAATAATGAATACAGGCGTCAGATATGATTCTGTAGAATTCCTTTGGTTGTCTACGTGCGTCACCACTCTACTGATGATCTCCTCCGACGCTTGCCGCCTGCTTGTGAAAGTATTGTGCTGTGCCCACTTGATTGGTATTTGCTTAATGCAAATTGAGTTTTGGCTTAAAAGAAACGAAAGTTCTATGTTGAATCTTGAGCCTTCTTCAAACCAAGAGACTTGTGGTGTCTGCTCTATCGGCCCAAATATTAACGATGCAAATTTTTGCTTCGCAATGCCCAACATGGACGGCTTGGCAAAGAAATCTGCCCAGGTGCCTGGAACGGCGAATACGACAACGTCTTTACTCATATATTGCCCCGTCAACCGTTTAGCTATTTTTAGCACTAACATAAATGCGGCTACAACAGCAAGCATATCAAATCTTGTTGATGTGTATATCTGCAAAATCACACTCTATTACTATATAAGCGGATTGTGATCAGACCCATGTTCGAATACAGGTCATCGATCTCCCTTGGGGCAATTCAAAAAATCTCGGTCTTTTTCGATCACTGTTAATTGCGTATTTGTTTGAGAGTACACCCTTGTTAACGACAGCCGCCTCTTCGACTTTCCGTTATCGGCCGACATCAATATTATAAGCTTTTTCCTTTTCACTCAAAAATAAGTAGGTGAACACGCCCTCGGTTACCTTCTCCGGGTTTGTGCCGGACCGGTCCCGAACCCAGGTCTCGATCTTCACCGCTATGGACGTGTCGCCTTCCTCCTGAAGAATGCAGTAGACGCTTTCCTCGTCACCAACCTCGATCGGCCTGAGGAAGCGCATGGCGTCAATGCTTACGGTCACGAAGCGCCATGGGGCGCGTTGAGCGACGAAGGTGCTTCCGGCAAGATCCATCTGTGAGACGGTCCAACTTTCAAAGATATGGTGGTCACATCGATATTCCATCGGCCGTCGTACTTGGCTGGTACGGAAGCCGGATTGCCTGCCGCCCAAGCTATGCAGGGCTTATGATCCACACCAGGACTGCTCCGGAAAACGTTTGTCGACGCATCATGTGAACCGCTGTTGGTTCCCTCTCAGCAAATCTACGTGGTGCGGCTGTCGGAACAAGGCCACTATCCGTCGCGGCTATGACGTTCACAAGCAGTAAACCCGCTCATCCGGACCGAGCCATCCTTCTCCTGAAAAGGAGCGACGTGAGTTAACGAGAGTCGTACCTGCTAGAGGACGCGACTTAATCGTTTGGGGAAGGTTTTAGCGGTTCTCCTGATGCATCCGCTCTATCAGAAAGAACAGGCCGTGGAGCGTTATCGTGACGATGCGCACCAGGCAAAAAGTAAACCAGCCGACGACTGCATACTTAAACGTAAACGCAACCGGCGCGGCGACCGAATGATGAGCGTTTTCGGCCTCGATTTGCTTTAGTATTGGCGCAAACTCCATAATGGAAACGCCGATAACACAAGTGAGGAAAGATAACGCGCATAGATAGGCGAAAAGATGACACATGAATACGCGGAGTGTGAGTGCTACGTTGAACGTCTCCCCGCCTCTTTGAATGTCGAGCATAGGAACATTTTTGCCGCCCATTTCCTCATCTAGGCTTCTGTTGCTGAATGTGGCGGCCGCGGCCAAAGCCGCAATGTAGAACCCGGGCAGGCTGCCAACAATTTGTAGAACGTAATCGACATAATGCTTGTCGCCTATAATTTCTGGTTTGTACGGTGACGCCCAATATATAATGCAAGCAAACGCGGTAACAACCGCAGGAATGGTGGTGCGCAACACCATCAACTCAGTGTTCCTGATCCGAAGGAATGCAAATGGTCGCTTTATTTGATACCAGATCACCGCTCACGCTCCGGGGCCGACGGCCAGCAGGGCCAGCATTTCTGCTTCCATATGCCCGACTATGGTGGGGGAGGCATCAGCCAATGGCGGGTTAATCTTCCTCAAGGTCGTGTACTTGATAAAATCCTCCGATGCAGGCTCGCCCGTTTCGACATCGAATTCCAAATTGTGATTATTTCTGTTTTGATCGGTGAAAGCAATTCGTCCGGTCTTGTAATCGTCTTTGTGTTTGGTTACGGCGCCCAATATCTTGGCAAAGAGGCCCTTGCGATCGACCTCTGGCTTTATGCCCAAGGTCAATTCATAACTTTCTTCAGTCAGAAACTCACTGTCCGAGAATGCAGTGGCTTCTTTAGTTTTGGTAAGTTTGATGTTGCGAATGTGTCCGTTTTCGAGGTCGCGGATTAGTGTTGGCGAGGGATGTCCGTTCAAACGGACCAGAGGTAAATAGGAGTGGCGCTTGGGTGCGCCGTCGCGCGTCTTGGCGCCGCCCGGATCAGGGTATGAAAAGCGCATGTTATCTGTTTGATGCGCATCCCGGATCAGTCTGTTGAGCAACCGATATATGCTTGTTGCATTGAGCCTTCTTACGCCTTCTAGCAAGCATAAATGCGTGTTAGTCTTGTAAGGGTCGATGTTTATTACAAGATGCGCAGACAAGTTCCCGCCTTGCTGTGCTGTTTTCTTCATGACAGTTGTCACACGGGTTTGCATGTCTGCATAGGCGGCGTCGGGCATGAGTTTATCAATTACTGAGATCAGTAGCGTGATCTTGTCCTGCGTATTGTTGAGCCTCGCATCATTGATTTGATATATTACTTTTTCGTCCTGAAGCACGTGAAATGCATTTTTTGCTTGTGTCCGTTCCTGCCATAAGTCGAACAACTCTCTCAGAGTTGGCACATGTGAGGATTTTTCGCGCTTGCCGATCATCAGATCATAATAGTAAATCCGTCGCTCGTCTGCTCGCATGGGTGCCATCGAATATGCATTGACCTGCGACAACCTTAGCGAGCACCCGCTCCCATCACAAGAGATGTTCGCTTTTTGTTCTTGTGCGGATGGATAGCATCCCCACGTAAGTTTGAACAGAAGGGCATCGCTGAGCACGTCGAACTTCACCCCCAGATGTCTGGTCAGCGAGGGATCGCTCGTGCTCTCCTCATCAGAGCCCAATCGGTTATCGCCCCTGAGAGCGGGTGTGGTGTTCATCTCCCACATTTCTCAGTGCATGCTGCAAACCTGTACCAAGTGGCAATCGACATAGTTGAAGGTGCTTCGGATCGTCCGCTGAAAGCACAAAGTCTCCGCTATAGACCTAATCCCGTCCTTGAAGGGTGATCAGATCACACCCGTCGTTCCGACCAAGTGGGACTCGAACCGCTCAGACGCGGTGCTCCGGTTCGATAGGGCTTCGCCCGATGCTCGGTGGTCCTTCCGTCAACTCTCTCCGCGTCTGACGAGCGGGGACAGCGATGCGCTGTTCTCGCAGCTGGAGGGTTAAGAGCGAGCCATCTGAGGCCAATGTGTCATGGCTTCGGCCTGACCCTTCTTCTAGGCTTGATACTCATCCTACGTGGCGCTTGGGTTGCCGCTTCATGAAGGGGAACGTCGGCATCCTGCTGCCTCCCGAATACCTCCGATCTGGGTTTCAAACGGCGGAGCGGCGCTCAACAACGGCCAAGACGCTCAACCAATAAGCTGGCCAGAATCGCGGAATGTCCGGCTGCAAACAACCCGATCCGGGACGCCACGGACTAGCACCGAAGCACACCGCTGGCACAATCTGGGCACACTGAAGGGCCGCAGGAGGGACGCTACGCACCCCTCCGAGCCTTGACCGTTGAGCAATCTGCTGCTTACCCTGTTGCGGCTAACAGCTTGTTTTGAAGGAGCTTTCAGCCCGTTTCAGGTCTCAGGTGTGGATCACCTTGCCATACGCGTCGAGCACGCTCTCGTGCATCATCTCGCTGAGCGTCGGGTGCGGGAACACCGTGTGCATCAACTCCTCCTCGGTGCTCTCCAGGTTCATCGCCACCACGTAGCCCTGGATCAGCTCGGTCACTTCGGCGCCGATCATGTGGGCGCCGAGCAGCTGGCCGGTCTTGGCGTCGAACACCGTCTTGATCAGCCCGTCCGGCTCGCCCAGCGCGATCGCCTTGCCGTTGCCCGCGAACGGGAAGCGGCCGACCTTCACGGCAAAGCCCAGCTCCTTGGCCTTGGCCTCGGTGAGCCCGACGCTGGCGATCTGCGGCTGGCAATAGGTGCAGCCCGGGATCTTGGCCTTGTCCATCGGGTGGGTGTGCAGGCCCTTGATGGTCTCGACGCAGATGACGCCCTCGTGCTCGGCCTTGTGGGCGAGCATCGGCGGGCCGGCGACGTCGCCGATGGCGTAGAGGCCGGGCACGTTGGTCCGGCCGAGCCCGTCGGTGACGACGATGCCGCGGTCGATCTTAACCCCGAGCTTTTCGAGGCCAATATTCTCGATGTTGCCGACCACGCCCACCGCCGAGATCAGTTTTTCGGCCGTGATCTGTTGGGTCTTGCCGTCGCCGCCCTCGATGGTCGCCGTGACGGAATCGGCGCCCTTCTCGACCTTGGTCACCTTGGCGCCGGTGAGGATCTTGATGCCCTGCTTCTCGAAGCGCTTGCGCGCGAGGCCCGCGATCTCGGCATCCTCCACCGGCAGGATCTGCGGCAGCAGCTCCACCACGGTCACCTCGGCGCCCATGGTCTTGTAGAACGAGGCGAACTCGATGCCGATGGCGCCGGAGCCCATGACGAGCAGGCTCTTGGGCATCGCCTCGGGCACCATGGCTTCGTAATAGGTCCAGATCTGCTTCTTGTCGGGCTCGATCCCGGGGATCGCCCGGGGCCGGGCGCCGGTGGCGACGATGATGTGCTTGGCCTGGTAGGTCCCGGCGCCCTTGGCGCCCTTGGGCGGCTCGGCGCGCTTCGACTCCTTGACGGTGACCTGGCCGGGCTGGTTGCCCTTGGCCACGCTGTCGACCGCGGCCTCGCCCCAGATCACGTCGACCTTGTTCTTCTTCAGAAGCATGCCGACGCCGCCGTTGAGCCGGCCCGAGACGCCCCGCGAGCGCTTCACGATGGCGGCCGTATCGAACCCGACCTTCTCTGCGGTGAGGCCGTAATCGCCGGCATGCTGGAAGTAATGAAAAATCTCGGCCGAGCGCAGCAGCGCCTTGGTGGGGATGCAGCCCCAGTTCAGGCAGATGCCGCCCAGATGCTCCCGGTCGACCACGGCGGTCTTGTAGCCGAGCTGCGCCGCCCGGATCGCCGTGACGTAGCCGCCGGGCCCGGCGCCGATGATGAGGATGTCGTAGGTGTCGGACATTGCGTGCTCCGGCTTAGACCAACATGCCCATCGGGTTCTCGATCAGCCCCTTGAAGGCCGCGATCAGCTCCGCGCCGAGCGCGCCGTCGAGGACGCGGTGGTCACAGGACAGGGTGGCGGTCATCACCTGGACCACCGCGGGGGCGCCATCCTTTACGACGACGCGCTTCTCGCCGGCGCCCACCGCCAGGATGCTGGATTGCGGTGGGTTGATCACCGCGGTGAAGTGCTTGATCCCGAACATGCCGAGGTTCGACACCGAGGTGACGCCGCCCTGGTATTCTTCCGGCTTGAGCTTCTTCGCACGCGCCCGGGCGGCGAAGTCCTTCATCTCCTTCGAGATGGTGGACAGCGTCTTCTCGTCGGCCCGGCGGATCACCGGGGTGAACAGCCCACCGTCGATCGCCACCGCGACGCCGACCTCGGCCTGCTTGAAGCGCAGCACCCGGTCCTCGGCCCAGACCGCGTTGGCGGCGGGCACGCGGGTGAGCGCCAGGCCCATCGCCTTGATGACGAAGTCGTTCACCGAGAGCTTGAAGGCCGGCTTGCCGTCCTTGTCCTTGCCCGCGGAGGCGTTGAGCGTCTCGCGCAGCTTCATCAGCGCGTCGAGCTCGCAATCCACGGTGAGGTAGAAGTGCGGGGCCACCTGCATCGCCTCGGTGAGGCGCTTGGCGATGGTCTTGCGCATGCCGTCCAGCGGCACCTCCTCGTAGGAGCCCTTGGCGTAGAAGCCCCGGACCTGATCGAGGCTGAGGCCGGCCGGCGCCCCGCCCGCGGAGGCGGCCTTCGGGGCCGGGGCGGCCGCCTTGGGCGCCTCGGCGGCGGCCTGCGGCGCCGGCGCCTTGGTGCCGCCGGAGGCCTTGGCGGCCTGCACGTCCCGGGCGATGATCCGGCCGTGCGGGCCGCTGCCCTCCACGGCGGCGAGGTCGACGCCCTCCTGCTTGGCGATCCGGCGCGCGAGCGGCGAGGCGAACACCCGGCCGCCTGCCCCCTGGGGCTGCGGGCTGCCGCCGGGCTGAGCGCCCTCCGGCGCCTCGTTCACCCGCTCGTAGGACATGTGGCCGCCGCCGGGCGTGGTGTTCTGGTCGGCCGGGGCCGGCGCGGCGGCGGATTTCGCCTCGGACTTGGCCTCCGGCGCAGCCTTGCCGTTGGTGCCGCTCGCGGCCTGCACGCTCGACGGATCCTCGCCCTCCGCGGCGATCACCGCGATCAGGTCGTTGACCGGCACGTCGGCGGTGCCCTCGGGCACGACGATCTTGGCGAGCACGCCCTCGTCGATGGCCTCGACCTCCATGGTCGCCTTGTCGGTCTCGATCTCGGCGAGCACGTCGCCGGATTTCACGGCGTCGCCCTCCTTCTTCAGCCACTTGGCGAGGTTGCCCTTCTCCATGGTCGGCGAGAGGGCGGGCATGAGCACGTTGATCGGCATGGCATCAGGTCTCGGGCAAGGCCGGGGCGGCCGGATCGTCGAAGGGAAACAAGTCGTCGAGGGGGAACGGGACAGCGTCGAACGGCGCGAGCGCCACGGTCTCGCTGCGCTGGATCGTGGCCAAAACCACCCAGCGCCCGTCGGCGAGGGCAAAGCCTTCCAGGAAACCTTCGCCCGGATCGAGCAGCCAGAGGTGGCCGATCCCGGCCTCGGCGTAGATGCGGCGCTTGGGACCGCGGTCGAGGCTCATGGTGGACGGCGAGAGGATTTCGCACACCCAGTCCGGCGGGGTCTCAATAAAAGCGGCCTCCGGCATGGATGGCATCCGATGGCGGCGCCATCCGGCGAGGTCCGGAACGACCACATGGGGGCCGAGATGAAGCTCCGGCTCGACCATAAAGAGCCAGCCGCCGGGACCGCCGCGTCCCTGGCGGAAAGGTGGACCCAGCACAGTGTTGAGATCCGATGCCGCCAGCGCATGCTGTGGGCATGGCCGCGGATGCGTCTCCAGCACCCCATCGATGATCTCGGCCACGAGATGCTCCGGCACCGCCATGAGATCCGCGTAGGTCGCCGAACGGAGAGCGGCCACAGCCATGGTCGGCACCATCGCTAGTTGAAGCCGCCGGGGTCGAGCCCCTCGGCCTCCCAGCCGGCGCGGATGCGCTCGAACGCCTCCTCCTCCGACATGTCGGTCTCCAGCGCGTAGGCGCGGGCCGCCTGTCGGCCGAGGTCGATCAGCAGCCGCCCCCAGGTCGCGGGATCGTCGAAGGACCGGCGCAGGGCCACGCTCACAGCCCCGTCCACCACGGCCGCGCGCAGCACCTCGATGCCGCCCTGCGCGCGGGCGTCCGGCGGGATGGCGAGTTCGACGAAGTCCTGTGTGGGATCCTGGCTCATGGTGCGCCGGCTGGTCTCCGAACCCGGACGGGGCGGGAGGACGGGGCGGCCTGTCCGCCCGCGACGCCCGTCACTTGTAGCAGACGCTCTTGGCCGCCTCGACGACCTCGGCCACGTTCGGCAGGGCGAGTTTTTCGAGGTTGGCCGCGTAGGGCATCGGCACGTCCTTGCCGGTGATGCGCAGGACCGGGGCGTCGAGATAGTCGAAGGCGTCGACCATCAGGCGGGCGACGATCTCGGCGCCGATGCCGGATTGCGGGAACCCCTCCTCCACGGTGATGCAGCGGCCGGTCTTCTTGACCGAGCGCACCACCGTATCGGAATCCATCGGCCGGATCGTGCGCAGGTCGATGACCTCGGCCTCGATGCCCTCCTCGGCCAGGATCTGCGCGGCCTTGAGCGCGTAGGTCATGCCGATCGCGAAGGACACGATGGTCACGTCCTTGCCGGTGCGGTGGACCCGCGCCTTGCCGATCGGCAGCACGAAATCGTCGAGCTGCGGCACCGGGAAGGACTGGCCGTACAGGATCTCGTTCTCGAGGAAGATGATCGGGTTCGGGTCGCGGATCGCGGCCTTGAGCAGGCCCTTGGCGTCAGAGGCCGTGTAGGGGGCGATCACCTTAAGGCCCGGCACGTTCGAGTACCAGGCGGCGTAATCGTGGCTGTGCTGGGCGCCGACCCGGGCGGCGGCGCCGTTGGGGCCGCGGAACACGATCGGGCAACCGAGCTGGCCGCCGGACATGTACAGGGTCTTGGCCGCCGAGTTGATGATGTGGTCGATCGCCTGCATGGCGAAGTTGAAGGTCATGAACTCGACGATCGGCTTCAGGCCGGAGAGCGCCGCGCCGACGCCGATGCCGGCGAAGCCGTGCTCAGTGATCGGGGTGTCGACCACCCGCCGGGCGCCGAATTCCTGCAGCAGCCCCTGGGTGATCTTGTAGGCGCCCTGATACTCGGCGACCTCCTCACCCATGACGAAGACGTCGCCGTCGCGGCGCATCTCCTCGGCCATGGCGTCCCGCAGGGCCTCGCGCACCGTGGTGGTGACCATCGGTGTGTTGGCCGGGAATTCCTCCATCACCGGCTCGTCGGCCTTGTTGGTGATGACGGCCGGCGCCGCCGGGGCCTTCTGCGCATCCTCGCCGGACTTCGACGCCGGGGCCGGCTTGTCGGCCATCCCCTCGGCCTGCATGTCCGGAGTCGGGGCCGGGTGGCCGCCGGCGCCGTTGGGCTTCGGCTTGCCGCCGCTGGCGGCCGCCTCCGACACGTCCTCGCCCTCGCCGGCGATGATCGCGATCGGCGTGTTGACCGCGACGCCCTCGGTGCCCTCCTCGATCAGGATCTTGGCGAGCACGCCCTCGTCGATGGCCTCGACCTCCATGGTCGCCTTGTCGGTCTCGATCTCGGCCAGCACGTCGCCGGACTTGATCGGATCGCCCTCTTTCTTCAGCCACTTGGCGAGCTTGCCCTCCTCCATGGTGGGCGAGAGGGCGGGCATCAGGATGTCGGTCGCCATGCTCAGCTCTGCGGTCGTCTTTTCGGTAGGGGCGGCCAGTGTTTCGGGAACGCGCTAGGCGTGCGCTTCCAGCAGGATGTCGGTCCAGAGCTCGGCGGGATCCGGCTCGGGATCGTTGGTGGCGAACTCGGCCGCCGCGTTCACGGTCTCGCGGACCTTGGCGTCGGTCGCCTTGATCTCCGCCTCCGGCACCCCGTGCAGCTCGAGCAGGCGCTTGCGCACCATCTCGATCGGGTCGTGCTCGTCGCGCATCTTCGAGACCTCGTCCTTGGTCCGGTACTTGGCCGGATCGGACATGGAGTGGCCGCGGTAGCGGTAGGTCTGCATCTCCAGGATGTAGGGGCCCTGGCCCGAGCGGGCATGCTCGACTGCCCGCGCCGCCGCCTCGCGCACGGTGCGCACATCCATGCCGTCGACCTGCTCGCCGGGAATGCCGAAGGAGAGGCCACGCTTGGAGAAGTCGGTCTGCGCCGAGGCCCGGGCCACCGAGGTGCCCATGGCGTAGCGGTTGTTCTCGATCACGTAGACCACCGGCAGCTTCCAGAGGGCCGCCATGTTGAAGCTCTCGTAGACCTGGCCCTGGTTGGCCGCGCCGTCGCCCATATAGGTGAGGCTGACCTTGCCGTTCTCCCGGTAATGGTCAGCGAAGGCGAGGCCGGTGCCCAGCGACACCTGCGCGCCGACGATGCCGTGGCCGCCGAAGAACTGCTTCTCGCGGCTGAACATGTGCATGGAGCCACCCTTGCCGCGGCTGTAGCCGCCCCGGCGGCCCGTCAGCTCGGCCATGACGCCCTTCGGGTCCATGCCGCAGGCCAGCATGTGGCCGTGATCGCGGTAGCCGGTGATGACCTGATCGCCGTCGATCGAGGCCATCTGCATGCCGATTACCACGGCTTCCTGGCCGATATAGAGGTGGCAGAAGCCGCCGATCAGGCCCATGCCGTAGAGCTGGCCGGCCTTCTCCTCGAAACGCCGGATCAGCAGCATCTCGTGATAGGCGTGGAGGTCTTCTTCGCGGGTGAATTGCGGCATGTTGGGCGCGGGCTTGTGCGCCTCGACAGCCTGCGAGCTTCCAGCCTCCGGGCTCGCGACCTGCGATTGCGAGGACGAAGCGTCCTTCGCAGGCTCCTTGGCGGCGTCCATCGGCGCTCTCCCCGTGATTCCACGCGACTGGAACGGGGTGTAGGACAGCACCGTTGGGAAAGCGAGGGTGGACGCTCTGACAGGTCGCCGCTCTTGTCAGAGGGGATCTAAAGTCGCGGCGTGTCGGTCAGGGTGTGATGACGACCACGTCGTTGGCGTGGACCCGCCCGAGCACGATCCGGGCCCGTTCCTCCAGGAGATCGCGGTCGATCTGGTCGCTCTTGAGCAGCGCCACCCGGTGCTCCCAGGTCGCGCGCTCCGCGCGGACGGCGGCGAGTTCCTGGGTGAGGCCGTAGGCGCGGATCTTCAGCACCTTCTTGGCTTCGAGTCCGCGATTGCCGCTCTCGGCCTGCCAGACGAAGAAGCCGACCACAAGCGCCGACAGGGTCCAGAGACCCAGGGGCAAGACGACCATTCTGACGCGGCGGCGGACGACCATGGCGGGAGCCTCGCGCGGAAAGGTTAACGGAGCTTTTCGAGGCTGTGGGATCGTGCTCTTCGGCTATGATCCGGCCCGAACCTCGGGAGCCCACGCGCACAGATGGACATGACGGACCTGACGCGCTGGATCGCCGAGCACGCCACCGCGACCGACGATTACGACACGCTGCTCGCCCGGGTCTGCGAGGGCCTGTGCGCGTCCGGCGTCCCGCTCTGGCGGGTCAGCGTCATGACGCCGGCCATCGACCCGATGGTGCGCGGCGTCAGCCTGAACTGGCATCTCGGCCAGGGCCTCAGCTTCGTGCCCAACCCGCATGGCGCCGAGCAGGAGGCGGATTGGCTGCGCAGCCCGATCTTCGCGATGCTGGAGCGGGAGCAGACCTTCGGGCGCTGGCGCCTCGACATCTCCGGCCCGGAGACCGACTATCCAGTCCTGCACGACCTCCGCGCCGAGGGCGGCACCGAATACGCGGTCCACATCGTCGGCTTCGCGCCCGGCACGGCGCTCCGCGGCGTCGCGATCTCGTTCTGCACGCGGGCGCGGTCCGGCTTCTCGGAGGCCGACCTGAGAGCAATAGCGGAGGTGCTGCCGGTGCTCGCTCTGGCGGTGGCCAAGCTCGGCTTGGGGCATACCCTGCGCGAGGTCACGGCGACCTATCTCGGGCGCTCCACCGCGGATCGGGTGCTGGACGGCCAGATCCAGCGCGGCCAGGGACGGGCCGTTCCGGCCGCGATCCTGCTGACGGACCTGCGCGGCTTCACGGCCCTGTCCGACCGGGCCGACCCCTACGACATGGTCACGTGGCTCAACGAGCATTTCGACGCGCTGGGCGACCCGGTGGCCCGGCACGGCGGTGAGATCCTGAAATTCCTCGGCGACGGCTTCCTGGCGATCTTCCCGGTCCCGGATGCCGGCATCCTCCCCTGCCCCGTCTGCAGCCGCGCCCTCGACGCCGCCGCGGACGGACTCGCGGCCAACGCCGCGCTCAACGGGCGGCGGCGCGAAGCGGGGCTACCGGAGCTGACGGCCGATTGCGTCGTGCATTTCGGCACGGTGGTCTACGGCAATGTCGGCACCGAGCGACGCCTCGATTTCACGGTGATCGGGCGCGCGGTGAACGAGGCCAGCCGGATCGAGAGCCAGTGCGAGGCGCTCGGGCACGCGCTGCTGATCTCGGATTCGTTCGCGGAGCGGTGCAGCCGGGCGCTGGAAGCCGTGGGCATCATCGAGCTGCGGGGCCTGGCGCGGCCGCAGAAGGTCTGGACCCTGCCGGCGGAGTGATGTCACCGTCATTGCGAGCGCAGCGAAGCAACCCAGTGCAGCGCGCGATCTCAGAATGTTGCGGTTCCCTGGGTTGCTTCGCTGCGCTCGCAATGACGGTGCGGGATGTTTTAGGCCGGCGATCCTGATGGAGACCGTTTCGACGATGGTTTCGAGATCAGCGGCGATTTGAGAGACGGCCCACGTCTTCCCTCCCACAAGCTGGGGAGGGAAGACGTGTGCGCATTCAGCCCCGCGCCAGATGCTTGATCGCCGAAGCGCCGGCGTAGAGCGCCTGCGGGCCCAGGCCCTCCTCGATGCGGATCAGCTGGTTGTATTTGGCCAGTCTGTCGGAGCGGGCGAGCGAGCCGGTCTTGATCTGCCCGCAATTGGTGGCGACCGCGAGATCCGCGATGGTCGAGTCCTCGGTCTCGCCCGAGCGGTGGGACATCACCGCGGTGTAGCCGGCGCGCTGGGCCATATCGACCGCCGCCAGGGTCTCGGTGAGCGTGCCGATCTGGTTGACCTTGATCAGGATCGAGTTGGCCGTGCCCTCCGCGATGCCGCGGGACAGGCGCTCGACATTGGTCACGAACAGGTCGTCGCCCACGAGCTGGCAGCGATCGCCGATCTTCTCGGTCAGGAGCTTCCAGCCGGCCCAGTCGTCCTCGGACATGCCGTCCTCGATCGACAGGATCGGGTAGTTGGCAACCAGCTGCGCCAGGTAATCGACCTGGGCCTCGATCGAGCGGTTCGTGCCCTCGCCCTCGTAGGCGTAGGCGCCGTCCTTGAAGAACTCGGTGGCGGCGCAGTCGAGTCCGAGGGCGATCTCGGTGCCAGGCTTGAAGCCGGCCGCCGTGATCGCGTCCATCACGAAGTCGAGGGCGGCCTCGGCGGACGGCAGGTTCGGGGCGAAGCCGCCCTCGTCGCCGACATTGGTGTTGTGGCCGGCCTTCTTCAGCTTGCCCTTGAGGGTGTGGAACACCTCGGAGCCCATGCGTACGGCGTCGGCGAGCGACTCCGCGCCCACCGGCAGGATCATGAATTCCTGGAAGTCGATCGGGTTGTCGGCGTGCGCCCCGCCGTTGATGATGTTCATCATCGGCACCGGAAGGACCCGGCCCTGCACGCCGCCGACATAGCGGTAGAGCGGCAGGCCGGAGGCCTCGGCCGCCGCCTTGGCGACCGCCAGCGAGACGCCGAGGATCGCGTTGGCCCCGAGGCGCGCCTTGTTCGGCGTGCCATCGAGCTCGATCATCGCCTCGTCGACGGCGACCTGCTCTTCGGCTTCCATGCCGCCGATCGCGTCCAGGATCTCGGTCTGCGCAGCCTCGACCGCCTTCAGAACGCCCTTGCCGAGGAAGCGGCTCTGGTCGCCGTCGCGCAGCTCGACCGCCTCGTGCGCGCCCGTGGAGGCGCCCGACGGGACCGCGGCGCGGCCGAAGGAGCCGTCCTCCAGCAGGACATCGACCTCGACCGTGGGGTTGCCGCGGCTGTCGAGGATCTCGCGGGCGCTGATATTGGTGATCGCGGTCATGGAACGTCCTCTCGCGGGGCCGCTGTTCGGCGGCGGCAGCCCCGATCCGGGGTGCGGCGCATCGCGGCGGCTTATCCGTCAAGCCGCGTTCGGCGGCAAGCACCAGCGTAGGCGCTGCCTGTGCACGCGTCATGACAACCCCCACGTGCCGGCACTCAGGGTCCGCGGATCCCAAAGGGCTCAGCCCTTTGGCCGGGGTATGGGGGCAGAGCCCCCATGAACCGGGGCTCCACCCTCGACCCGCAAAAGGGCTCAGCCCTTTTGAATCCAAAACTGTCCGGATCTATACGGGCGGCATGACCACATCTGAGACGCTCCAACTCGGCCAGGCCACGCCGCTGCCCGCCTCGCCCACTGAGGCCCGCCTCGACCGGGTGCCGAACCCGCATGCCGACACCGACTATGTGGCGCGCTTCACCGCGCCCGAGTTCACCTCGATCTGCCCGGTCACCGGCCAGCCGGATTTCGCGATCCTGGTGATCGATTACGTGCCCGGCGATTGGCTGGTGGAGTCGAAGTCGCTGAAGCTCTACCTCGGCGCCTTCCGCAACCACGGGGCGTTCCACGAGGATTGCACGGTGGCGATCGGCAAGCGGCTGCGCGACCTGCTCGAGCCGCGCTACCTGCGCATCGGCGGCTATTGGTATCCGCGCGGCGGCATTCCGATCGACGTGTTCTGGCAGACCGGCGAGCCGCCCAAGACGATCTGGCTGCCTGAGACCGGGGTCGCACCCTATCGCGGGCGCTGAGCCACATACGAAAAAGGCGACCGGCTCGCGCCGGTCGCCCTCCGATCCGTCCGGATCGCTGCCCTTAGTAGGGCGAGCCATAGTAGCCGTAGGCGGGAGCACCGTACCCGTAAGCCGGAGCGCCATAGGCCGGGGCGTAGCCGTAACCGCCGCCGTACCCACCGTAGCCGCCGTTGTAGTAGTTGTTGGCCGCACCGGCGGCGACCGCACCAGCCGCCAAGCCGGCGATGCCGAGACCGATGGCCGCACCGGTGCCGATGCCGCGACGTCCGCCCCGGTAGCCGTAGCCACCGCCATGGCCGTAACCGCCATGGAAGCCGTACGGACGGGCCTCGGCGCCGGTCGTGGCAGCGACGCTGCCGAGAGCCAGGGCGGCGGCGGTGGCGATGATACCAATCTTGCGCATAATGTACCTTCTCGATCCTCGATCGAACATGCCCATTAACGTGGCCGCTGGGCGGAGGGTTCCAAGTTTTCGCGGGCCATTTCGGATGATGATGATTTGGTGAACGGCGGTTCATCTCCGCGGCGCGCTGACACTGCGCCTCACCGGTCCTGAGTTTGCGAAACTGTCCGTCGCTGGACTTGCGAATATTTTCCGCACCGTAGCGCCGGGATCGGCGGGTCTTGGCCGGCTTCGCGCTCGTGACGCGGCGGCCGGTTCAAGTCTTCGGCGGCCGGGCGGTCTCAGCGGGTATGACGCCGATCCGTGCATCCCGTTCCAAGCGGGACTGTGCTTAGGTCCGCCGGCGCCCATGACTGGCGCCAGTCCGGAGAGCCCTGCGATGGATGCCCTGACGCTGATCCGCGAGACCTTCGCACCGCTTCCGGGCAAGCGCGTCCTCGATATCGGCTGCGGTGCCGGGACCCTGGCGCAGCGGCTCGCAGAAGACGGCGCGGCGGTCACCGGCGTCGATCCGGGCGCGGCAGCGCTGGAGAAGGCCCGGTTCGCGGTGCCGGGCGCGCGGTTCGAGGCCGCCTCGGCCGAGGCGCTGCCGTTTCCCGATGGGAGCTTCGACGGGGCCGTGATGCTCAACGCCCTGCACCACGTGCCCGACCCGGCCGCCGCCTTGGCCGAGGCCGCGCGGATCCTGGTGCCGGACGGCATCCTGGTGGTCGTCGAGCCACTGGCCGAGGGCAGCTTCTTCGACGCCCTGCGGCCGATCGAGGACGAGACCGCAGTGCGAGCCGCCGCTCAAGACGCCATCGCGGCGGCGCTCGCGAGCGGCGCCTTTCTATGCCGGCAGGACGTGACGGTGGCGCGGCGTGAGACCTTCGCGGCACTCGACGCCTTCCTGGCGCGGGTCAGCGCAGTCGATCCGGCCCGCGAGGCGACGATAAGGGCGCGGCGGCCGGTGGTGGAGGCGGCGTTCCGCGCCGCGGCCGAGCGCGAGGCCGACGGGCGCTACGCCCTGGTCCAGCCCCTGCGCATCCACGTGCTCCAGCCGGCCTGACGCCAATCAGGCGTGGCGCTTCTTGGCGAGGCGATCGAAGGCGATCAGCTCTTCGAGTAGGGCCGGCATGTCGCGCAGGGCGACCATGTTGGGGCCGTCCGAGGGCGCCCGGTCCGGATCGGGATGGGTCTCGATGAACACCCCGGCGACGCCGACCGCCACCGCGGCACGGGCCAGCACGGCGACGAATTCCCGCTGGCCGCCGGAGCTGGCGCCCTGCCCGCCGGGCTGCTGCACCGAATGGGTCGCGTCGAACACCACTGGCGCGCCGTGGGTCACCTGCGCCATGATCGGCAGGCTGCGCATGTCCGAGACCAGGGTGTTGTAGCCGAACGAGGCGCCCCGCTCGGTGACGATGACGTTCGGGTTGCCGGCCTCCGTCACCTTGGCGGCGACGTGCTTCATGTCCCAGGGCGCCAGGAACTGGCCCTTCTTGATGTTGACCGCTCGGCCCGTGGCGGCGGCCGCCAGGAGGAGGTCGGTCTGGCGGCACAGGAAGGCCGGGATCTGGAGCACGTCCACCGCCTCGGCGGCCGGGGCGCAGTGCTCGGCGGCGTGCACGTCGGTGAGCACCGGCAGCCCAAGGCTCTCGCGGATCTCGGCGAAGACCGGCAAAGCGCCTTCGAGGCCGATGCCCCTTGCCGCGGTGCCGGAGGTCCGGTTGGCCTTGTCGAACGAGGTCTTGAACACGAGGCCGATCCCGAGGCCCGCCGCCATCTCCTTGAGCGCGGCGGCGATCTCCAGGGCGTGATTACGCCCTTCGAGCTGGCATGGCCCGGCGATCAGCGTGAGCGGCAGGTGGTTGGCGAAGCGCGCTTCGCCGACTTGAACGACGGGGCCGGGTGTTTCGCGTGTCGACATGGCTTGCGCTCTACCCCGCGCGGCGGATTCGCGAAACCCCGGCCCGGGGCGCGACCCGGCAGACCGTGAGGTCGTCCCGGAGCGCATCCGTCCGGGGTCCGGTCTCGCACAGCATCAACGCCCGGCCGGTGCCGCCCCGCTGCGGCGCGTCGGCCAGCAGGCTGTCCTGATGGAGGTTGAGCGCCAGCACCTCGGCGGCGGGGACATCCGCCCCGGTGAGGGCTTGGGCGGCCAGCCCCACCAGGGTGAAGTAGGCCGGAGGCGGCTCCCGGTCGCGGGAGGCGATCGTGATCCGGGCCGGCGCCCGGCAATCGAGGCTCATCCGCTCGGCATCCTGCGCCCGGAACACCGCGAACGGGCCCTCCCGCCCGGCGAGCGAGGCGCCGGTGATCCGGATCACCTTGGCGGCGAGGGCGTCGCAGGCATCCACGGCCCGGGCCGGCATCGCAGCGAGGACCAGGGCGCCCGTGAGGACGGCCAGGGTGGGGAGACGCATTGGGGTTAAGCTCCTGCGCACCGCATCGGGGACCGGCGATACGCCCCAGAGATAGCGCGGGCCGACGCAGCCGCGAAGATGCGCGCCCTCGCCGATTGGACAGGACGGCCCCGATGCCCGATCTGAGCGGCCAGCGCGGCGCCTCACGTCGCTGAGGCATTCAGGCCATCCATGCTCCGATCGACGCTTGCATCCGCTGTCCTGCTGGCCCTGACGCTCTCCGGCGCCGGCGCCGAGCCGCTGATGGATCCGGCCTATGGCCCCGAACTCGACGCGTTCGCGTACCCGTTCCCGGTGGAGCGCTACGCCTTCACGTCGCAGCGCCAGCCCTTGCAGATGGCCTATCTCGACGTCCGGCCAGAAAAACCGAACGGTCGCACCGTCGTGCTGCTCCACGGCAAAAACTTTTGCGCGGCGACCTGGGAGAGCCAGATCCGGGCGCTGATCGGCGCCGGCTACCGGGTGATCGCCCCGGACCAGATCGGGTTCTGCAAGTCGAGCAAGCCGGCCGCCTACCAGTTCACGTTCCGGCAACTCGCCGAGAACACCCGCGCCCTGCTCGACACGCTCGGGATCGCGCGGCCGATCCTGGTGGGCCATTCCACCGGCGGCATGCTGGCCGCGCATTACGCCCTGCTCTACCCGAAGGACGTGGCGCAGCTGGTGCTGGTCAACCCGATCGGGCTGGAGGATTGGAGCGCCAAGGGCGTGCCGCCGACCTCCGTGGAGCAATGGTACCAGCGCGAGCTGAAGGTCTCGGCGGCGTCGATCCGCGCCTACGAGACCGCGACCTACTACGCCGGCCAGTGGGAGCCGCGCTACGAGCCCTGGGTGACGATGCTGGCGGGGCTCAACGCCGGCCCGGGCAAGGAGGCGGTCGCCTGGGACTCGGCGCTCCTCTACGACATGATCCTGACCCAGCCGGTGGTCTACCGGCTGCCGCAGATCGCGGTGCCGACCCTGCTGATGATCGGCCAGAAGGACAACACGGCGATCGGCAAGGACCTCGCCCCGCCGGAGGTGCGGGCGTCGCTCGGGAACTACCCGGAACTCGGCAAGGCGGCCGCCAAGGCGATCCCGGGGGCTAGGCTCGTGGAGTTCCCGGCACTGGGCCACGCGCCGCAGATGTCCGACCCCGAGGGGTTCAACAAGGCACTGATCGCGGGGATTTCGGCGCCGTGAATGTGCGGTCGTCTGCTTTCCGGAGCGGACTCATCGGAAGGCATGCTCGACCGGTCTATCCCATCCTCGACCTCATCCTGAGGTGGCGACGCGCAGCGGCGCCCTCGAAGGAGCCCTCCAGAGTTCGCGGTGGATCATGGAGGGCTCCTTCGAGGACGAGCGATCGTTGATCGCTCGGCACCTCAGGATGAGGGGAGAGGTTCGGATGTCCGGTGATCGCCAACGACCCGCGATGGAGGTCGTCAGTGCGAACAGACCCTAAAAATACGACTTCAGCACGCCGCGGCGGCGGACGTCGAGGGTGGCGCAGTGGAACGAGCCGCCGAACGGGCCGTAGCTGAGGAACGGCGCCGGGATCGGGTCGAAGCCCCAATCCTTGAGCGCCTTGATCAGCGTCGGCTGGCTCTGGTCGACGACGATCTTCTTCTCGGTGATCGCCAGGACGTTAATCGAGGTCCAGGGCGAGCACATCGAGATCTTGCTCATGAAGCCCTCGACCGGGTCGGGGCGCGGGGCGATCAGCACGTCCCACTTCTTGAGCACGGCGGGGAGCTTCTCGACGTCGATATAGTCCGGGTTCACCAGCACCTTGCCGGGGGCCAGCGGCATGAACGACGAGTCGATGTGCATCGGCTGCGGGCAGCGGCTCTCGATCTCGTGGATGCGGAAGCCCGGGCCGAGATGGCGGCGCAGCCACTCGATGCCCATCAGGTTGGTGACGTTCGAGCGGGTCACGAACAGGTCGCGGCCGCAGCGGACGAAGTCGGCGGCGTCGAAGACCGGCTCGAACTCGTTGACCGTGAACTGCATCGGCTCGCCGGCCTTCAGGTTCGGCACCCGGTAATCGTAATTGTAGAGGTCGTCGGTCAGCTGCGGCCGCGGGGCCGAGGTCCAGCGGGCGCCGGCGCGGAAATACTCCTTGAACAGCGACCGGTAGGCGTCGCCCTCGAAGTAGCGCGAGCGCCAGCACATCGGGCTCTCGATGATCTCGTCGCCGATGACCAGATACGGGTCGCGCGGGCAGGCGACGCAGAAGCCCCGGGAGGTCCAGCGCGGAGCCTTGAATTTGCGGGAAAAGTCCACCGCGTCGGGGCGGCGGATCTTGACGCCCTCGCCGGCCAGGATCTTGATGAAGTTGTCGAGCTCCTGCTGCGCCAGCTTCTTCATGAACTTGGGGTATTTCCAGCCGCTGGCGAAGCGGTAGAACGGCTGGGCCGCCCGCGGCAGGTTGAAGATCACCGTCAGGTGGTGAGTCGGGATGGTGGCGCCGTCGAGGGATCCGACGATCACCTCCTCCAGCGGGTCCCACTCGTTCCAGGCCATGACCGGGGAGTGAGGCGCCGGGATGCCGGGCTCCATTCCGCCCCGGAGGCCGCCGGCATGCGTGTCGTCGCTCACGGCCTCGACGGCCGTGATCGGTGATTCGCGCTCCATGACGTGTGCCCCTTCTGCGACGTGCCGCGGTCTTCTGCTCGGGCGCTTCGGCCCGGCCACCGCTTTGGCTCCCGGTGTGTCAAACGGGTGATAGACACCGGTAATCCGTGCTGCAACGTGGCAGAAACGTTCTTGGTCGCCCGGACCTATTTCTGCCGCGACCGTGACCGATTTCCCGCATCAAGCCATTTGCGAGCTTGAAAGACCATTATGAAGCGCCTGACGACCTTGGCCTCGATCGCCGGTCTCTGCACGGTCGTCGGCCTGTTCATGTCCTCCGGCCTGGAGGACGTGTCGGCCGCCGTCATGAGCGCCGGCTGGGGCGCCGCCCTGGTGGTGGTGGCCCGTGTCGCCGCCGTCGCCTGGGCGGGGCTCGGCTGGCACGTCGTGTTCCCGGCGGGCGCCGCCAGGCTCGGCGACTGCGTGTCGCTGCGGTTCGTCCGCGAGGGAATCAACACGCTGCTGCCGGTGGCGACGGTGGGCGGCGACTTCGTCGGCGCCCGGCTGATGTCCAAGCGCGGCGTCCCGGGCGCTATGGCCGGCGCCAGCATGTTCGTGGACCTGATGACGCAGGCGCTGACGCAGCTCCTGTTCACGGTGATCGGCCTCGGCCTGCTGGTCCTGATCGCCGGCGACGGACCCATCGCCCGGACGGTGGCGGGCGGCCTCGCGGTCGCGGTGCCGGCGCTGGGCGCCTTCTACCTGATCCAGCGGCGGGCCGGGCACCGGATCATCCAGGGCCTGATGAGCCGCTTCGCCTCGGGTCGCGAATGGCGCGCCTTCGGCGCGATCGACCAGCTCTACGACAGCCTGCGCCGGATGTACGGCAACCACGGCCGCTTCGTCGCGGCCCTGGTCATCCACCTGGCGGGCTGGGTCATTGGCACCCTCGAAGTCTATGTCTGCCTGCATTTCATGGGCTATCCGGTCGATTTCGCGCAGGCTCTGGTGATCGAGAGCCTGGCTCAGGCGGTCCGTGGCGCGGCCTTCGCGGTGCCGGGCGCCCTGGGGGCCCAGGAGGGTGGACTGATCGCGCTCTGCGGCCTGTTCAATATTCCCGCCGAGGCGGCCCTGGCCCTGTCGCTGGTCAAGCGCTTCGCCGATCTCGGCGTCGGCGTGCCGGGCCTGCTGCTCTGGCACCGGATCGAGGCCAAGCTCACGGCCGAGACCGCCGCCGATGCGGAGCGTGAGCCCGAGGCCGCGATTGGCCGTTCCGCCAAGATGGTCCCGCAGCCGGCGACGCTCGGCCCGTTCTACAGCTACGCCCCGCCCCGCATGGGCTCGCGGATCGGCGAGGGCGAGGAGTTGAAGAAGTGCGCCTGACCCGTCGGCTCGCGGCCGTAGCCCTGCTGGCCGCCCCCCTCCTCGCTCCGGTCTCGGCCTGGGCGGCGGACGATCCCGCGGTGCAGACCGTGCGCGATCTCTACGCGGCTTTCACCGCCGCCCTGAAGGACGGCCCGAGCCCCCTGCCCGCGCGGGTCGCGGCGGTGGGGCCGGCCCTCGAGAAGGCGTTCGACTTCCCGGCCATGGCCCGCGTCGCGGTCGGCTCGAAATGGTCGAGCTTTACCCCGGAGCAGCAGGAGGCGGTCACCGACGCGTTCAAGCGCAGCCTGACCGTGACCTACGCCAATCGCCTGGCCCGGGCGGCCGGCGGCAAGTTCGACGTGACCCCGAAGGTCGAGGAGCGCGGCAGCCAGCGCGTGGTGCCGACCCGCGTCACCGCCGCCGACGGCGACGATTCGGCGGTCGACTTCGTGGTCAATGCCGGCAACCGTATTCAGGACGTGTTGCTCAACGGTGACGTCAGCGAGATCGCGGCCCAGCGCAACGCGCTGTCCGCGCCGCTGAAGGCCGGCGGTGCCGACGCGGTGGTGAAGTTCCTTCGCCAGCGCGCCGACGGCATGCTCGCCGCAAAACCGACACCGTGACCATCGACGCCGTGAATACAACAGCTGTGCCTGCCGCCCTGACCGGGCCGCACGCGGCCATCGCCGCCTGAAGCGGCCGGACGACCGCACGGACCCGACCGGATGGATCTCACCGCCCTGGCGCTCACCGCATTCTCGTGGCTCTCGCTGCTTTGCCTTCTCCTGGCGGCGGCGGGTTGTCTCTATGCGCTGGCCGCCGCCTATCTGGCCGGCCGCTTCGCCGCCCGGCCCGTGCCCGCGCTGGAAGCGGGCGCGCCCCGTCCGTCCGTGACGGTGCTCAAGCCGCTCTGCGGCCTGGAGCCCAATCTCTACGAGAATCTCGAGACCGTGCTCCGGCAGGATTACGCCGGCCCGGTCCAGGTCGTGTTCGGTGTCCAGAAGGCCGCCGACCCGGCCATCGCCGTCGTCGAACGGCTGAAGCAGGCCTACCCGTCCGCCCGCATCGACCTCGTGATCGACGGACGCCAGCACGGCTCGAACCGCAAGGTCTCGAACCTGATCAACATGGCCGAGCGGATCGCTCACGACGTGATCGTGCTGGCCGACAGCGACATGGTGGTCCGGCCCGATTATCTGGAGCGGCTCGTCGCCGAGCTGTCGCAGGAGGGCGTCTCCGGCGTCACCTGCCTGTATCACGGCGTCCCGGCCTTCCGCGGCGTCTACGACCAGCTCTCGGCGCTCGCCATCGACACCCAGTTCCTGCCCAACGTGGTGATGGGCCTGAGCCTCGGGCTGGCCAAGCCGTGCTTCGGCTCGACCATCGCGTTCACCCGGGCGAGCCTCGACGCGGTCGGCGGCTTCCGCAGCTTCCGCAACGATCTGGCCGACGATTACGCGATCGGCGCCGCGCTCCGCGGTCTGGGCGGCCGGGTGGTGATCCCGAGCTTCACCATTGGCCATACCAGCGTCGACACCGAGCTTCCCGGCCTGTGGCGGCACGAGCTGCGCTGGAACCGCACCATCCGCACCGTCGATCCGGCCGGGTATGCCGGCTCGATCGTCACCCACGCCCTGCCCCTGGCCCTGATCGGCGCGCTCCTGCCCGGCGCCGGCACCGGCGCCCTGGTGGTGGCGGGCCTAGCGCTCGCCGGCCGGATCATCCTGTGCCGGCAACTGGAACGGGCGTTCGGCCTCGCTCCGCACCCCTACGGACTGTTGCCGATCCGCGACATCCTCTCCTTCCTGAACTTCTCCTGGGCCTTCGTGTCGGGGGCGGTGACATGGAAAGGTCATGATTATCACGTGGTTGCGGACGGTACTCTGATCCCGGACGCCGAACTCGGCCGCGACGCCGGCGCACCCACACGTTGAACGCGGCCATCGCTTCCTCACCCCTCCCCCGGCAACGCCCTGAGGCCTTGAACCCCATGCGCACGCTCTTCCTCCAGGCCCCCACCTTCGACGGTTTCGACGGCGGCGCCGGCTCCCGTTACCAGGCCAAGCGCGAGATCAAGTCGTTCTGGTACCCGACCTGGCTGGCCCAGCCGGCCGCCCTGGTGCCGAACTCGAAGCTGATCGACGCGCCCCCGCACAACATCAAGCTCCCCGAGATCGTGGCCCAGGCCAACGACTTCGACCTCGTCGTGCTCCACACCTCGGTGCCGTCGTTCAAGTCCGACGTGAAGACGATCGAGGCGCTCAAGGCCGCGAACCCGAAGCTGATCGCCGGCCTGATCGGCGCCAAGGTGGCGGTGGACGCCGCCGGCGCGATGGCCCAGGCCCCGGTGATCGATTTCTGCGCCCGCAACGAGTTCGACTTCACCGTCAAGGAAGTCGCCGACGGCGTGCCGATGTCCGAGATCAAGGGTCTGTCCTATCGCGATGCGAACGGCGTCGTGGTCCATAACGAGGACCGCGAGATCATGACCGACATGGACCAGCTGCCCTTCGTCACCAGCGTCTACAAGCGCGACCTGGAGATGGAGAAGTACTTCATCGGTTACCTGAAGCACCCCTACATCTCGTTCTATTCGGGCCGGGGCTGCAAGAGCCGCTGCACCTTCTGCCTCTGGCCGCAGACGGTCGGCGGGCACACCTACCGCACCCGCTCGGTCGCCCACGTGATCGAGGAGATCAAGTACTGCCTGAAGGAGTTCCCGCAGACCAAGGAGTTCTTCTTCGACGACGACACCTTCACCGACAACCTCCCGCGTGCGGAGGAGATCGCCCGTGAGCTGGGCAAGCTCGGCGTGACCTGGTCGTGCAACGCCAAGGCGAACGTGCCCCGCGAGACCCTGAAGGTGCTCAAGGAGAACGGCCTGCGCCTGCTGCTGGTCGGCTACGAGTCCGGCAACCAGACGATCCTGCACAACATCAAGAAGGGCATGCGGGTCGAGGTCGCGGAGAAGTTCACTAAGGATTGCCACGAGCTCGGCATCGCCATCCACGGCACCTTCATCCTCGGCCTGCCGGGTGAGACCAAGGAGACGATCCAGGAGACGATCGCCTTCGCCAAGCGGATCAACCCGCACACGATCCAGGTCTCGCTGGCGGCCCCCTACCCGGGCACGTTCCTGTACAAGCAGGCGGTGGAGAACGGTTGGCTCGACATCGAGAACGCCGAGCTGGTCGACGAGAACGGCGTGCAGGTCGCGCCGCTGCACTACCCGCACCTGTCGCACACCGAGATCTTCACGTCGGTGGAGGAGTTCTACAAAAAGTTCTACTTCCGCGCTCCGAAGATCGCCTCGATCGTCGGCGAGATGGTGCGCTCCCCCGACATGATGAAGCGCCGTCTGCGCGAAGGCGTGGAGTTCTACCGCTTCCTCAAGGAGCGTCAGGGCACCGCCAAGGCAGCGTAACCTCAGGGGTCCGGGGCCCACGGCCCCGGCGGGGAGCGGGGCAGCGCCCCGCACCTTTCCCAGGGCTCCGCCCTGGACCCGCGAGAGGGCTTGCCCTCTCGACACCCCTTACGAGGTTGTTGTGAAGCGTCTTGTCGTTACGGCCGATGATTTCGGGTTGAGTCTCGAGGTCAACGAAGCCGTCGAGCAGGCCCACTGCGCCGGGATTCTCACCGCGGCGAGCCTGATGGTCTCGGCGCCCGCCGCCGCCGACGCCGTGGCCCGGGCGAAGCGGATGCCGTCCCTGCGGGTCGGCCTCCACCTCGTCCTGGTCGAAGCCTGGCCGACCGTGCCGGCGACGCAGCTGCCCGACCTGACCGATGCCGCTGGCCTGATGCGCGCCGATATGGCGCTTGTCGGCCTCGACCTCGCCCGCAAGCCCGCGGCCCGGCGCCAGCTCGCCGCCGAGATCACGGCGCAGTTCGACGTCTACCGGGCGACCGGCCTGCCCCTCGACCACGTCAACGCCCACAAACACTTCCACGTCCACCCGCTGATCGCCGGCGCGGTGCTGCGGATCGGACGCGGCTACGGCATGCGGGCGATCCGCGTCCCCCGGGAGCCCCGCCAGCTGCTCCGCCGGGCCGAGCCCAGTGCCCGGCCGCGTCCGGCCCTCGACATCGCCCCCTGGGCGGCCCTGCTCGCCGTGCGTGCCCGTCAGGCCGGCCTGCTGATCCCCGACCGGACCCTCGGGCTCGCCTGGTCCGGGGCGATGACCCCGCCGCGCGTGGCAGGCCTCCTGGCGCAGCTTCCGAACGGTCTGACCGAACTCTACACTCACCCGGCCACGGCGAGCGGCTTTCCGGGTGAGGCGCCAGGCTACCTCTACGTCGACGAGCGCGACGCGCTGATCGACCCAGCCTCCCGGGCGGCGGCGGACGCGTCTGGCGCGGTCAGGGGTGGGTTTTCCGATTTCGTCGGATAGCGGCCGAGCCTGGTTCGGCCCCTGCCATTGACCGCTCATAATGTCTGACTAAAGTCAGCTATTATGACGCCTGATTCCACCGCCCGTTTCCGCCGCTTCGCCCGGGCCGTCACCGCGGAGGTCGGCGCCCTCGACAGCTCGTTCCTCGGCCGGGGCCGGCCCCTCGGGGCGGCCCGCGTGGTGAACGCGATCGGTGCGGGGCGAACCGATGTGGCCGAGATCCGCGCCTATCTCGGCCTCGATTCCGGTCTGATGAGCCGCCTGCTCCGGAGCCTCGAAGAGGAGGGCCTAATCACCACCGAGCCCCATCCCGACGATGCCCGCCGCCGGGTGGCGCGCCTGACGGAGGCGGGACGACGAGAATTCTCGGCCTACGAGGAGATCTCCGACGCGCGTGCCGCGTCGCTGCTGGCGCGTTCGCCGAACGCGGACGCGTTGCTTCGCGCCATGGATCTCGTTGCCTTGAGCCTCGGCCGCGACCGGATCGCGATCGAGGTGGTCGATCCGCGCAGCGAGCCCGCCCGGGCCTGCCTGGAGGCGTATTATGCCGAACTCGCGCGCCGGTTGAAGACCGGGTTCGACGTCAAGCTGTCCTGCGATCCGGAGGCGGAGGCCATGATCCGGCCGCGCGGCGCGTTCCTGCTCGCCATCGCGGACGGGCTGCCCGTGGGGTGCGTCGGCCTGAAGGGCAGCGGCGGCCCGGTTGCCGAAATCAAGCGGCTCTGGATCGACCCCGCCGCCCGGGGCTTCGGCCTCGCCCGGCGCCTGATGGAGGCCGTCGAGGCCGCCGCCCGCGACCTGTCGATCGCGGTGCTGCGCCTCGACACCAACAGCGCCCTGCCGGAAGCCCTGGCACTCTACCGCAAGGCAGGCTGGGTCGAGATCGATCGCTTCAACGACGACCCCTACCCCGACCACTTCTTCGAGAAGGTTCTCTGAAGGGTCCGGGCCGGCCTACTTGGCCAGCACTGGATCCGCCGGGGCGGTGCTCTTCCGCAGTGCGGCCGCGGCGGCCTTCTCACCCTCCGGGCGGTCGTCGTCGGCCTGCGTGGGCGGCTCGCCCAGGGTCGCCGGCACGACGAAGAACGCCGCGATCAGGGTGAAGAACAGCGACAGCGCGAGCAGCTTGCCCATGCTGGCCGTGCCCGGGTGGCTCGACAAGACCAGGGAGCCGAAGGCGCTGCCGGTGGTCAGCGCCGAGAAGAAGATCGCCCGGGTCAGGCTGGAGGCGAGCATGTCGGTCACCCCCGCCCGCCACGCGATCACGTAGTAGATGTGGAACGCGACGCCGACCGCGAGCATCAGCGGCAATGCGATGATGTTGGCGAAGTTCAACGGCATGTCGATGATGCGCAGGGCCATCAGGGTCCACAGGGTCGCGATGACCAGCGGGCCCAGCGTCATCGCCACATCCCAGGGCTTGCGCAGGGCCACCGACAGGATGACGAAGATCAGCACGAAGGCGGTCACGGCCGCCTGCACGAAGGCGCCCAGGATCGTGTAGGTCGATTGCGTCGTGGCCACGGGTGCACCGGTGGCGTGGGGCGCGACCTTCAGAACCTCGTCCGAGAAGGTGCGCAGCACCTCGTCGTCGTTCGAATTGCCCTTGGGATGAACCTCGATGCGGGCGCGCCCGTCCGCCGCGACCCAATCGGCCTTCAGCTGCGGCGGCAGGTTATCGAGCGTGATCTTCTCCGGGTGGAGCAGGTCGCGCAGGCGCTGCAGCAGCGGCACGAGATCCTTGGTCAGGGCGACCGAGGCCGCCTCGCGCAGTTGCACCGGACCGCCGGCGAGCTTGTCGAGAGTTCCGGCCAGCTGCTTGGCGGTCTGCGCGGCCGCGGCTTCCTTGCCGTCGCCCGCGACGCCGTTCAGCGCCATGGCGGCATCCTTGAGCGCCTTGACGTTCTCGGCATCGGTCGGCGGCGGCGGCTTGCGGCCGGGATTGAGCACCGGATCGAGGAGCTGCGCCGTATCGGCGATGGCCGCGAGCTTCTTGTCCTGGTCCCGCGGCACGAAGGTGTCGATGCTGTTGACCGAGGAGGTCACCGGCAGTGCCGCCAGGGTCTTCGACAGGGCCGGAACCGCGTCGACGCTGGGGGCCAGCACGTCGATCAGGTTCGGGCTGGTCTCGGGATTCTTGATCAGGTCGAGATAGGTGGCGATCGATTCCGTCTTCGTGCTGCGCAGGTGCATCGGGTTGGAATCGAACGGCAGGTGCCAGAGCAGCGGCGCGCCGGCCAGGGTCACCAGGCCGACCGCGATCAGGATCGGCTTGCGGTTGCGGATGATCCACGGGTCGACGCCGACCAGCCACTCGGTCTGCACCGCCGCCTTCTCGCCGCCCGGCTTGAACACCGCGATCAGCGCCGGCAGCAGGGTCAGGGCGAACAGGAAGGCCACGACCATGCCGACGCCGGCGATCAGGCCCAGCTCCGAGACGCCCCTGAAGGCGGTGGGCAGGAAAGCGAAGAAGCCGGCCACCAGGGACACGGCGGCGAGCGTCAGCGACCAGCCGACCCCGCGGGCGGCGGCCCGGATCGCGCTCTGGAGGGTCGGCTGCTCGTAGCGGTCTGCCCGGTAGCGCACGGAGAACTGGATGCCGAAATCGATGCCGAGCCCGACGAACAGGGCCGCGAAGGCCACCGAGATCGGGTTCAGCTCCTTGACCATGATCAGGCCGAGGGCGGCCGTGACGATGAGGCCCGCGAAGGTGGTGATCAGCACCGCGCCGACGAGCTTGCCGGAGCGGAGCGCCAGCCACAGGAACAGCACGATCGCGCCGACGATGATGCTGTTGTTGAGGCCTGCATCCTCCGAGAGGGTCGCGAACTCCTCGTCCGCCACCGCCACCGTGCCGGTCAGCCGCATGCGCAGGCCGTGCTCGGCGTCGATCTTGAGGTCCTGCGCGACGTTGCGGATCAGCTTGGTCGCCTGGTAGCCGGGCTCGAGGGCGTTGAAGTCCAGCACCGGCTGGATCATCACGAACTTCATCTTGTCCGTGACGCTGCTCTCGCCGTTGGCCAGCAATTCCTGCCAGGACATGCGCGCGGGCTTGCCGGCCAGCACCTTCTGCAGGGTGGCATCGATCTGCCCCATGGGCTTGTCGAGGTCTTCGAGCTTGGCGTCGCCGGTCTTCACGCCGCGCGCACCGAGCGACAGCACCCGCATCACGCCGCGCAGGGACGGATCGGCGGCCAGCGGCCCGAGCAGGCCCTGCTGCTGGGTGAGTTCTTCCAGCGTCTTGTCGAGCTGGGCCTGAGGCATCAGCAGCAGGCCGTTCTTGTCGAAGAACGGACCGCCGTCGGGCCGGTAGACGGTCTCGATCAGGTTCTTGTGGGCGGTCAGCGCCTTGGCGAGGTTGGCGGCGGCCTCCTCGGTCTCCTCAGGCGTCTCGCCGTTGATCACCGCCACGAGAGTGTTGCCGCGCTGCGGGAACGCCTTCTCGAAATTGATCTCGTCCTGGCGCCAGGGCTCCTTGGGATCGATCAACCGCTCGACATCGGTGTTGATGCGGAACAGATGCGCCGCGACTCCGAGGCTCGCGACCGTGACGAACGCCATCAGGGCGATCACGATCCACCGATACCGCACCGAGAACGCGACGAGACCTTCGATCACGAGCACCCTGCCTGTTCGCCCCGGACGCGCCCCATGCGCGACCGGCTCATCCAATCCATCCCGGCCGGCAATCCATCCCGGCCGGATCGGCGCGAGCGGCGCTCGAATGCGCGCGGGAAGGCCGCTCCGCTAATCCGCGCGTGCGCCCTTCGGTGTCTGGGAACGCCGCCCCGCCCAATCTGGTCGCGCGGCGCGCATGCGCAAGCCGGATCTGTCCGAAGCGGGATCGCCCGCCGCAGGCCACCCCTTGCATCGCGGCCACAGGGCTCAGTAAAGAGCGTGGTCTCAGATTGCAACGCGATGGCCCCGGCTGGGTCGTTGCCTAGGCGGATGTGCGATGGCGCACGGCAATCCCGGGATGGGCACCAAAATCTTGGGATTTCGGTCGCATTGCGGACGCAATGCACGTGCTGTCCTCAACCGTCAGGCGATCTGATCCGCCCGCCCCGCTGCAGACAAGCCATGTGGCGCGGTTACGTCAGGAGCGGAATAAGTCGTCATGGCCTCGGCGAAACGGGGCCGGTTCAGATGAGTTCCAAGCTAGAGTGCTGGAATTCGCGTGTTTTTCGCGGTAAGCACCCCGACGCCCCGGGGCCGACGCAGTAAGGAGCCGCAATCTTGGGTATCCCCCTCCGGTACGTCGCGAAGATCGGCGGCTACATCCTCAAGCAGCACCTCACGGGCCGCAAGCGCTACCCGCTGGTGATGATGATGGAACCCCTGTTCCGCTGTAATCTCGCCTGCGCCGGCTGCGGTAAGATCGATTACCCGGACGAGATCCTCAACAAGCGGCTTCCGGTCGCCGACGCGCTCGAATCGGTGCGCGAGTGCGGCGCCCCCGTGGTGGTGATCGCCGGCGGCGAGCCGCTGCTGCACAAGGATCTGCCGCAGATCGTCCAGGGCATCATCGATCAGAAGAAGTTCGCGATCGTCTGCACGAACGCGCTGCTTCTCGAGAAGAAGATCAAGGACTACAAGCCGAGCCCGTACTTCACCTGGTCGATCCACCTGGATGGCGACCAGTCGATGCACGACCAGTCGGTGTGCCAGCGCGGCGTCTACGACAAGGCCGTCGCGGCCATCGCCAAGGCCAAGGAGATGGGCTTCCGGGTCACCATCAACTGCACCTTCTTCAACAACTCCGCGCCGGAGAAGATCGCCGACTTCTTCGACAGCGTGACCCGGATGGGCATCGACGGCATCACCGTCTCCCCCGGCTACGCCTACGAGCGCGCCCCCGACCAGAAGCACTTCCTGAACCGCAAGGCGACCAAGGAGCTGTTCCGCGGCGTCTTCCGTCACGGGAAGGAAAAAGGTCGCGAGAAGTGGACCTTCCAGCAGTCGGGCCTGTTCCTCGACTTCCTGGCCGGCAACCAGACCTACCATTGCACCCCCTGGGGTAACCCGACCCGCACCGTGTTCGGCTGGCAGAAGCCCTGCTACCTGCTCGGCGAGGGCTACGCGGCGACCTTCAAGGAGCTGATGGAAGAGACCGATTGGGATTCCTACGGCACCGGCAACTACGAGAAGTGCGCCGACTGCATGGTCCATTCGGGCTACGAGGCCTCCTCGGTGGTCGATTCGGTCCGCAAGCCGTGGAAGCCGCTGGTCCACGCGATCCGCGGCATCAAGACCGACGGCGCGATGGCGCCCGAGGTCAGCCTGGAGAACCAGCGCCCGGCCGAGTTCGTGTTCTCGCGCAACGTCGCCCAGAAGCTGTCCGAGATCAAAGCGGCCGGCGTCGACACCAAGCAGGAAGCCCGCAAGCGCACAGCGGCCTGATCCACGCGCATCGGATGTGTTGGGAAAAACCCGCGGCCTCATGGCCGCGGGTTTTTCTTTGCGCGACTCGATCGCGACAGGCGGCTACATCGGTCGAGCACACCGTATGGGGTGCGGTCGACACGGGGGCGAACGTCCGGCTGTCCGATCGGGAAGCTCGGCCGATGGGCTACGTCCGAAGGATGATGCCGCTCAAACGGCGGTTTTAGCAGTTGTGTGGAACTCAGGCGACTGAAACGATTTATGCGTCCGTCGATTATCAATAATCACGGGTGAATGCTATGATCGGGCCTGGCGGCGAAAACAGACGAAGCGTCGCTCGCGTCCTGATCTTAGCTTCGATCCTCTCGGTTCCCGTCGCCGAGGCTCGGGCTGATCCATCGCCGGGCATGGAAAGCCGATCAGGCCTGGAACAGGTGAACGTCCTGAAGCGGGAAGCACCGGTCTTCACGTACCGCCAGTTCACCACGCAGCTGCCTTCCCTGTCTTCATCGCTCGAGGATACGGATCCGCCGGAGGCGTCGTCCTTCAGCCTGCCGGCACAGCCGACGTTTCCGGCCTCGGTTCATCCGGCTGGCCAGGAACAGGCAGGTCTCATGGGGCGCTTCGGCCAGACTGTGGATCCGGTGTCGGCACAGGATGGGCTTGCCGGAGCGCGATCGGAGCCTTCGAGCGCCGAGCCTTCCAGTGCCGAGCCGTCGACCACGGCAGCCGTCGCGGAGCAGCCGGCACCGCCCGATCCTCAGACCGGACACGATGCGGCAACGGCCAAGCCGAAACTTCTCGGGAGCGGCCGGGCGAGTTGGTACAAGCACTCCGGCCGGACTGCCAGCGGCGAGACCTACGACCCGAACAAGCTGACGGCCGCGCACCACACCCTGCCCTTCGGGACGAAGGTGAAGGTCGTCAACACCCGTAACGGCCGCTCGGTCATCGTTCAGATCACGGATCGGACCAACGAGCACACCAAGGCCAAGCGGAACTATATGATCGATCTGTCGCGCGCGAGCGCTCAGAAGCTCGGCATCGAGGGTATCGGCCGCGTCGCCCTGTACCAGGTCGATTGAAGCGGACCGCGTTCTTCAACCGGACACTGGGGTGATGTCGAGCCTGTGATCCCGCTGCCCGGGCGACTGAGACCGAGTCGGCGATGATCATGCCAGGTGCCCGGGTCGCGCTCGCCCGGATCTCGAACGAAGGGACTCTGGCCTCGTCTCATGTCACGGCGCCTGCTGCGCCCTGTGTTTCACGCGCAGGATCTCCACGATGCGCGCTTCGGGAAGCACCCGATAGAAGACGATGTAATTCCGATGCGCGATCAGCTCGCGCACGGCGTCCGGCAGACCAGACCGCCCCGGTCGGCCGAGATTTGGGTGTCGTGCCAGCGGCAAGGTCTTGTCGTGGAGCGATTGCGCAAAGGCTCGGGCTTTGGCCGGATCGTCTTGGCCGATGTACCGAACGATGCCGCGCAGATCCTCGCGGGCCTTCGGTCGCCACGCGATCCGGTAGGACGCCTTCGCGGGCGGCATCGGTCAGGCCCGGCGGCGATTCTTCAGGTCCGCCCGGACTCGGCCGCAAGCTCGGCCAGGTCGTCGCGCAGCTCGGCCATGAGCTCATTGTGCGAGAGGTTCGGCCGCGGGTCGTCGATGGAGTCCTGAATTTCGGCGGCGAGCCAGTCCGAATAGGCGGCGGCTTGGTGGGCTTTGCGCATGGCCTCGGCCCGGCCCCGATTGCCGGGTGCTGGTACTTTCTCGGCCGGGTTCCAGGCGCTGGCATCGAAATGGCCGACGGTAATGCCGAGGCCGCGCAGCACGTTCAAGGCCGCGAGCGGATTGCCGAAGCGGCGCGGCTCGTTGCTACGAGCCTTTGCCAGCACGGCGGCTTTTCCGCTGCGTGTGGCAATCTCCACGAGGAACGTCCCACCCTCGCCTTTCAGCGTCACGCCCGCCACCCCGCCTGCAACTTTGGTGGCGCGGAGCTGCTCGATGGTCATGCTCCGCATGAGTCGCGCTCCCGAAACGATCCTCTCGATGGAGGACAGCTACGCATGTTTCCTAGGACACGTGCAACTGACCGCGGGTTGAACGCAGGCCACCCTTTGCCAACCTCACCCTGCTGCCCGGATGCGTCGCCCCACGAACAGCCACGGCAGCACGCAGGCCGCCGACAGGGCGATCGACACGGCGTAGGCGGTGATCATGTCGGTCTGCCCGAGCAACAGGTGGATGCACACGTAGAAGGCCAGCACGCCGAACGCGCCTTGAGCGCTGCCGCGCACCACGTCGAGGGAGGCGCGGACGCCGTCCTGGAACCGGGCGAAGGCGATGAGCGGCCAGGAGATGATCGGGATCGGCGCCAAAAGCCCGCTGAGGCCCGAGCCGAGATAGGGTGCGAGCCCGGAGACCATCAGGACGAGGGCGGTCGCCGCCGCCAGGCGCGCCGGCATGTCCCAGCGCGGCGGTCGCGGTCGCTGGCGCGGCGCATCGGGGTCGGCCGCCCGCGGGCACAGCGCCACCACGAGCGCCATGGCCGGAACGTCGATCGCTGTGGCGAGCCACAGGCCGGGCCGGATCAGCCCGTGCAACACGATCCCGCTCAGCACGAAGGCTGACAAAGCGGCGCTGAGGGACGCGACCGGCCCCATTCGCGGGGCGCAGAGGGCGTAGGCGAGGTAGCAGAGGGTCACCGCCCCGAGCCCCTCCACCGAGCCGATGGCGGCGTCGGCGGCGAAGCCCTCGCCCTGCTCGACGGCGAGGTAGATCGAGATCGGTGCCGAGGTGAGCGGCAGGCCCGAGAGCAGGCCGCCGACCAGGCTGCCCCAGCGGCGTGACGCCGCCGACACCGCCCACATCAGCGTCGGCGTGATGGCGATCTTGGCGGCGATCAGGCTCATGCCCCAACTCTCAGGCCGCTTCCGGCGGCTCCCCGTCATCCGGCTCGGCGGGCGAATTCAGCATGTCCTCCAACTCGTCCACGAGCCGGTCGATCTGGTCCTCGGTGGCGAGCACCTTCAGGACCTCGCCGGTTTCGGTCTCCACGGCCAGCTCGATATGCGGCCCGACCCGGGTCGTCAGGACTCGGGCCAGGATCTTGATGGCGCTCATGCGAATGCGTCCTCCGAGGCAATGAGGCCGACGGCGACGGCCGGCCCGCAGGTCGAGATCCAGTCGGGCTCCCCGGCGATCCGGTCGTGCAGCAGGCTCACGAGCCGGACGGCCTCGCGCCCCAGCCGTTCGGCCAGGCGCGGCCCGAGAAAGGCGCCGGCACCGCAGACGATGAGCGGCGCCCCCGGGGCCAGTTCGGGCCGGCTGAGCAGGGTGGCGGCGGCGTCGTGCAGCAGCCGCAGTTGCGCTTCGGCGAAGTAGGCCGCCAGCAGCGCCCAGGCCTCAGGCGTGCCCTCCCCCCGGTCGCGCCCGACGATCCGGGCGAGCCGGGTCTCGCTCTCGGGGACCGACTTGCCCTTGCGGTCGCCGCTGGCCTGCTGGTCGGCGCCCTCGGGGAGCAGGCCGAGGATCCGGTACACATCCGCCATATGCGCGAAGGTCTCGGTCATCAGCCGGGTGCGGCGGCCCGCGAACGGGGCGTGGTCGGCGAGCGCGATCACCGGCGTGCGCACGATCCCGGTATAGACCAGCTCCCCCGTCTCCAGCCGCTCGGCGTCGCTGTAGCCGGTGGCGGCCGGGTGGCCGTGGACGATCGGGATCAGGTCGGCGGTGGTGGAGCCGATATCGATGAGCAGCGCGTCCGGGGCGTGCCGCCCGGCGAGCGCCGCGGTGGCGTGCCAATTGGCCGAGGCTACGTCCGCGAACACCGCCGCGGCGGCCTCCGGGGCGACGAGGCCGGAGCGGCCGGCATAGATCCGCACGCCGCCGGCCAGGTGCGTGTCCGCCCAGCCCGAGAGCGCCGCGACGCCTTCGCGCCGGTCGGCGAAGCAATCCGTCAGCTCCCCCGTCATGGTCACGGCGTGCTGCGCTGCGCCGCGCGCCCAGTCCGGCAGGGCCGCCAGGGACCCGTCGAGGGCGGCGATGCCCTGCCAGAGCGGGCACGGGACCTGGGCCGCCGCGACCACCCGGCCATCCTCGACCAAAGCGGCCTTGACGTGGACCCCGCCGAGGTCCCACCCGATCGTCTTTGCCCCTGGCATACGCATATGACCGCGACGAGCGCCTCAATGAATGACGGAATCGGGCGCCCCGGCTTTGCGGTGATCCCGGTGCTCGACCTGCGCGGCGGCCGCGTGGTGCGGGCGCGCCGGGGCGAGCGAACTTCCTATGCCCCGATCGAGACGCCCTTGGCAAAGGGATCCGAGCCCGCCGCCGTGGCGCGCGGGCTGCTCGATGCGTGGCCGGCCCAGACGCTCTACGTCGCGGATCTCGACGCGATTATGGACGGTGCCGCGCCAAATCTGGCAGCGCTGGAGGCCATCGCCCGGGCCTGCCCGGGAGTCGGCCTCTGGATGGATGCGGGGTTTTCCGAACAGGACGGCATCGCGGCGTTCCTCGCAGCCGGCCTGGGGCGGCCGGTGATCGGCAGCGAGAGCCAGACGGATACCGGGCTGGTCGTCGGTCTCGGGGATCGCGCCGTTCTGTCCCTCGACACGCGCGGCGCCGAGCGCCTCGGCCCGGCGGCGCTGCACGAGGATCCGTCCCTCTGGCCGCCGGACGTGATCGCGATGACGCTCGCCCGGGTCGGTGCCGGGGCCGGCCCCGATCTCGACGCCCTTCAGGCCCTGCGGGCGCCGGGCCGCCGGGTCTACGCGGCCGGGGGCGTGCGCGGGCCGGACGACCTGCGGGCGTTGCGCGCGGCCGGGATCGCCGGGGCGCTGGTCGCCTCCGCGCTCCACGACGGCACCCTGCGCCGCGCCGAGGCCGGGGATCTGGCCTGACGCTTCCGGGCCGCCCCCGAGGCTGCTAAACCGGCGCCAGACCCAGCCTCCAAGAGCCTCGAACGATGGAAAAATTCACCACGCTGGAGGGCGTCGCGGCGCCCATGCGGATCATCAACGTCGACACCGACCGGATCATCCCCAAACAGTACCTCAAGACGATCAAGCGCACCGGGCTCGGCAAAGGCCTGTTCGCCGAGATGCGCTACAAGGACGACGGCTCCGAGAACCCGGACTTCGTGCTCAACAAGTCGGCCTACCGGAACGCCAGGATCCTGGTCTGCGGCGACAATTTCGGCTGCGGCTCCTCCCGGGAGCACGCCCCCTGGGCGCTCACCGATTTCGGCATCCGCTGCGTGATCTCCACCAGCTTCGCCGACATCTTCTTCAACAATTGCGCGAAGAACGGCATCCTGGCGATCACGGTCTCGCCGGAGGATCTGGAGAAGCTGTTCGAGGATGCCGAGCGCGGCTCGAACGCGACCTTGTCGGTGGATCTGGCGGCCCAGACGATCAAGGGGCCGGATGGCGGCACCCTGCATTTCGACATCGACAGCGGCCGCAAGCACACCCTGCTGAACGGCCTCGACGAGATCGGCCTGACCCTGCAGCGCGGCGCGGCGATCGACGCCTACGAGCAGAAGCTTGCGGCGCGGGAATGGGCCTGATCGGGCCAGTCCAGGGTCAATAGAGCTTCGCCCGATCGCTGTGCGATCGGGCGATTTCCGGCTCGATCCAGTGCACGCCGCTCAGGCCGCCTTCACGTCCGCCAGGAAGGTGGCGACGACACGGCTGAGGTCGTTCGAGTTCTGCGAGAGACCCTGGGCCGCGTCGAGGACCTGAGAGGCCGCGGAGCCCGTCTCGCCGGCGGCACGCTGGACCTCGACGATGTTGCCGGTGACCCGGTCCGTCCCGGAGGAAGCCTGCTGCACGTTGCGGGCGATCTCCTGGGTCGCCGCACCCTGCTCCTCGATCGCGGCCGCGATCGCGGTCGAGCTGGTGGCGATCTCGCCGACGATGCGGGCGATCGACCGGATCGCCGAGACCGCGTGGCCGGTCGCCGTCTGGATCGCGCCGATCTGCGCGCCGATCTCCTCCGTGGCGCGGGTGGTCTGGCCGGCCAGTTCCTTGACCTCGCTCGCCACCACCGCGAAGCCGCGCCCGGCCTCGCCGGCCCGGGCCGCCTCGATCGTGGCATTGAGGGCCAGCAGGTTCGTCTGTCCGGCGATCTGCGAGATCAGGGCGATCACGCTGCCGATCTTCTCGGCGCTCTCGGCCAGAACCTGCACGGCGCCGTCGGTCTGGATCGCCTCGTCCGAGGCCGCGCTCGCGGCCTGGGCCGCCCGGGTGACCTGGCTGTTGATCTCCTGGATCGAGATCGACAACTCCTCCGTCGCGGCGGCCACGGTCTGCACGTTTGAGGAGGCCTGCTCGGCGGCGCCCGCCACCGTCTGCGCCTGCGCGTCGGTCTCCTCGGCGATGCCGGTCATCGACTGCGCGGTCGCCTCGAGTTCCGTGGCGGCGCCCGCCAGCGCTTGCGTCAATCCGGACACTTCAGTCTCGAAGCGGTGCACCACCGCGTCAAGATGGGCGGCGCGGCGGGTCTTGGCGTCGGCTTCCTGCGCGGCCGCCACGTCGCCGGCGCGCTTGGCGATCAGCGCCTGCTTGAACACCTCGACCGCCGCGGCCATCCGGCCGATCTCGTCGCGGCGTTCGCTGCTCGGGACGGTGATGTCGAGATTGTCCCGGGCGAGCTCCCCCATCACCAGCGTCATCGCGCGCGTCGGGATAGCGATGAGCCGGGTCAGCAGGAGGGCGCCCGCGATGGCGGTCGCCAGGAGGGCGACGAGGGACAGCAGCGTCGCCGCGTAGGATGTCGAGAAGGCGTCGGCCTCGTCGGCCTGCCGGGCCGTCAGCAGGGTGCGCTCGGTCGCCTCGATCTCCCCACCCTTGGCGCGAATGGCGTCCATGAGCGCCCGGCCGGCGCCGGCACCCACGCGTGCGCGGGCCTCCGCCTGGGTACTCGGCTCACCCATCAGGGCGATCTCCGGCTCGGCGATGTCGGCCTGCCAGCGCTTCGCCAGGGTCTCGACCTCGGCGATGCGGGCCTGCTGCGCCGGATTGTCCGATGTCAGCGTCCGGAGCCGCTGCAGGGTCGCGTCGAAGGCCTGCGTGCCGCTGCGATACGGCGCGAGGAACGCCGGGTCGGCGGTCACCAGATAGCCCCGCAGGCCGGTCTCCCGATCGACCATCGTGGTGATCAGGGACGCGTTCACGTTCAGGACGTCGTAAGTATGCTTCGACCATCCGATCGAGGATTGGATGAAGGATAGTTTTCGGTGGTTGATAATCCCACCTCCAAGGGCGATGATGATCAATATCGCGAATGCGCCAACGACTTTCTTCGCAATCGATAGATCTGCAAGGCGCATGGTCCAGATTTCCTCCCAATGTCCGAAATTGATTCTCTTTCATATAGACAGTCGTGGATTAATAAGTTGCCGTCAAGAATCGGCGCAATCCGACCGGATCCCCGATTACACAATGGTCGATATTTTACTTTATTGGCACTTTGAAAAAGTATTCGTCGAGAGAAATTTGCAACAATCAATATATCGATCATTCGCAAACTAAATCTGCCGTCAAATCTCATTCCGTTGCGAGGCCGCGACCGGACGACTGAATTTCACGGCACGGACTACGGGAGCCGCGCCGCGGCGTCCGGCCAGTCAGCCAGGCCGGTGGATTCGGTGCGGCCTAACCGGTCCTTAACCCTGGTATTGCCTGATTCGACCCCCATACAACGGACGTCGAACGGGAACGCCAGGATGCGGAATCACCTCGGATCGGGCGTCGCGCTCGGGTTCGGTCTGCTCGCGGGCCTCGCTGCGGTGCCGGCGCGCGCGGATTTCGACTCCTGCCTCGCCGGTATCCAGGGGCAGGCGGCGGCGGCCGGGGTGTCGGCCCAGACCTTCCAGGCGGCCACCCGCGGCATCAGCTTCGACGACAAGGTGATCGAACTCTCGCAGGCGCAGCCCGAGTTCAAGACGCCGATCTGGGACTACATGGCGGCACTCGTGGACGACGAGCGGGTCGAGGACGGGCGCGCGGCCATGCGGCAGAACGCGTCCGCCCTGGCCCAGGCCGAGTCGCGCTACGGGGTCGACCGCTACACGATCGCGGCGGTGTGGGGCGTCGAATCGAATTTCGGCAAGAACCTCGGCAAGATGCCGCTGGTGCAGTCGCTGGCGACGCTCGCCTGCTCGAACAACCGCCGCCGCGACTTCTTCCGGTCCGAGCTGATCGCGACTCTGCGGATCATCGAGCGCGGCGACATCGCGCCGGAGCGGCTCACCGGCTCCTGGGCCGGCGCCTTCGGCCAGACCCAGTTCATGCCGACCACCTATCACCGGCTCGCGGTCGACGGCGACGGCGACGGGCGGCGCGACGTGGTTGATTCGGTGGCCGATGCGGTCGGCTCCACGGCCAACTTCCTGCACGTGGCCAAGTGGCAGAACGGCCAGGTCTGGGGCTACGAGGTGAAGTTGCCCCGCAGCTTCAGCGTCGGCGCGGCCGGGCGCAAGAACAAGAAGCCGATCGCCCATTGGGCCTCCCTCGGCGTGACCCGGGTGGACGGGCGCCCGCTCTCGGGCGAGGGCGCGGCCGGCATCATCGCGCCCGCCGGCATCGACGGGCCGGCTTTCCTGGTCACCAAGAACTTCGACGCGATCTACTCGTACAACGCGGCCGAATCCTACGGGCTCGCCATCGCGGTCCTGTCCGACCGCCTGCGCGGCAAGACGGGCGTCCAGGCCGCCTGGCCGACCGACGATCCGCCCCTGTCCCGGGCCGAGCGGCGCGATCTCCAGACTCGCCTCGCCGCCCGCGGCTACGATGTCGGCGAGCCGGACGGCAAGGTCGGCCAGAAGACCCGGGACGCGATCAAGGATGTGGAGCGCAAGCTCGGCATGACCCCCACCGGCCGCCCCGGCGGCAAGGTTCTCGAGGCCCTGCGCGGGGGCTGAGCCCGGGCCGCGCGCGGTTCCTGCGGGCGGTCAGCGCTTTCTGCGCGGCGGGGACGATGGTCGGCCGCATGGCGATCGCGGCTGCCGGCTCCGTCGATCGCGGCCCCGATCATCGCTTCGGCTTGGGCGTTCCTCGCCGATCCGGAGCACCTCCTCGGATTCGATCCCTATGGTGCTGTTCGCGCAGACGGTTCTGCGCGACCCGATCCGAGCAGGCATTCCTGTATCCGCCCCGCCCGCAGATCTGCCATGCAGCGATGAAATGGATCCGATGCACCGTATCCAAAATGTCGTATTCATTAATACAATTTATCGATGGATGTTAAAAACCATATGATAAATATGAAATTTTCGAGTATTTTGATATAATATGAAGTCAAATCGAAATTCTCAATAGGAAGAAATTTTTACTACGGTATTACGCTTTCCTGGAATATAATCTTGAGTTTTGTAGTGATGACGAGTTATGGAGATGCGCCAGCTCTTTAAGTTGAGATTGATATGCGCATCTCACTCGCGAATTTGACATTATCACGTAAGCTTTCGCTTCTTACGTTGTTGACCTGCTTTATTATTGCATTGATTGGCGGCGTCGGATTAAAACTATACTACCGTGAAATGCTCGATGAGCGTGTCCAGTCTCTGCACGCCATGGTCGAGCTGGTCCAGTCGCATGCCCAGGCGCTCGATGAACGGGTCAAGGCCGGCGCCCTGACCAAGCAGGCCGCCCTGTCCCAGCTGGCCGAGGCGACCATGGCGATGCGCTACAGCGGCGGAACCAACTACATCTCGATCTACACGATGGACGGTGTCGCCGTCGCCGTGCCGAACCGCCAGATCATCGGTACGAGCCAACTGGATCTCACGGTCAACGGCCTGCCGATCATCCGCTCGTTCATCGATCTCCTGAAGACATCTGATACGGCGATGCTGGAATACGCCTATCTCCGTCCCGGGCGGGAGGGCGTCTACCCGAAGGTGTCCATCGCGGTCCGGTTCAAGCCCTGGGATCTGTTCATCGTCACCGGCGCCTATACCGACGATATCGCGGCGTCGTTCCGGTCGCTGGCGATCACGGTGCTGGGCCTGCTTCTGGGCATCGTCGGCGTCTCGGTGCTCGGATCCCTGTTGATCGGGCGCAGCATTACCCGGCCGCTCGGCCGCCTCCACCGGCGGATGCAGGCGCTCGCGGAGGGCGACATCGCGAGCCCGGTCTCCGATACCGAGCGGGGCGACGAGATCGGCCGGATGGCCGGCACCGTGGAGGTGTTCCGCCAGGCCTTGGTCGCCAAGGGCGAAATGGACGTCGCCGCCGCACGGGACGCCGAGGCCAAGATCGAGCGGGCGCAGGCCCTCGACGCCCTCACCCGGCAGTTCGAGGGCAATGCCGGGACCCTGATGCAGGGCCTGACCTCCGCCGCCACGGCGATGCAGGCCAATGCCGCCCGGATGGCGCAGACGGCGGCGCGGACGAGCGCGCGCTCGGCCCAGGTTTCGGAGGCCGCGCAGGAGACCTCGGCCAGCGTGCAGACCGTGGCCGCCGCGACCGAGGAGATGTCGACCACCATCCGGGAGATTTCCGGCCAGATGGCGCGCTCGTCGGCCATGATCGGGCAGGCGGCGACGGAAGCGCAGCGCACCGATGCGATCGTGCGCGACCTCGCCGAGGGCGCGGAGAAGATCGGCGCGGTGGCGAGCATGATCGCGGCGATCGCCAGCCAGACGAACCTGCTCGCGCTCAACGCCACGATCGAGGCGGCGCGGGCCGGCGAGGCCGGGCGCGGCTTCGCCGTCGTGGCCGCGGAGGTGAAGGAACTCGCCAACCAGACCGCGCAGGCGACGGCGGAGATCTCGACCCGGGTCGAAGCGGTGCAGGCCTCCACCCGGCAGGCCGTCGAGGCGATCCAGGAGATCGGCCGCACGGTCACCGATGTGAATACCCTCGCCACCAGCGTCGCCGCCGCGATCGAGGAGCAGGAGGCGACCACCGGCGAGATCGTGCGCAGCGTCGCGCAGGCGGCGGACGGCACCAGCACGGTGACGGGCAACATCGCCGACGTCTCGACCGCCGCGAAGGAGTCCGGAGACGCAGCCGAGCAGGTGCTCGGTGCCGCGGCCGAGCTGTCGCAGAAATCCGGGCGGCTCTCCGCGGAGATTACCCACTTCCTCGACCGGGTCCGGGCCGCCTGACCAGCCCGCACAAAAAAACCGGTCCGGGCTGAGCCGGACCGGTCGATTCTCGGTCAAAGTCTGGTTTCAAAAGGTCCGGGACCTTTTGCGGGTGCGGGCAGGGCCCGCTTCTTCATCAGGGCTCCGCCCTGACGACCCGCCGAAGGGCTGCGAGCCCTCTGAAAACCCGGACGCTTACTCGGCCGCGGCCGGGGCTTCCTTGGCCTTATAGCGGTCGGTACGCTCGACGATGCGGGCCGACTTCCCGCGACGGTCGCGCAGGTAGTACAGCTTGGCCCGGCGCACCTTGCCGCGGCGGACGACCTTGATCGAATCGATCATCGGCGAGTGCACCGGGAAGACGCGCTCGACGCCCTCGCCGTAGGAGATCTTGCGGACCGTGAAGCTCTCGTTGAGGCCGCCGCCCTGGCGGCCGATGCAGACGCCCTCGTAGGCCTGAACGCGGGTGCGCTCGCCTTCCTTCACGCGGACGTTGACGATGAGCGTGTCGCCCGGCTCGAAATCGGGAATGGTCTTGGCCAGGCGCGCGACTTCCTCGCGCTCCAGCTGCTCGATGATGTTCATGGCATAGCTCCAGCCGTTGCGCCGTGTCGCCCCTCATGGGCGTCCGGCACCAGGATTTCGGCGATCCTGTTGTGAGTTGGGCGGCTCTCTACAGGATCGCCGCCGGCTTGTCGATTGCGGATGCGCGTGCCCGCGTCAGGGCCGCGTCGCGCCCATCGCACCCCGTTTCGTCTCGGGTAGCACGCAGGCCGACAGGAAGGCGGCGAGATCGTCGGTGATGTGGTCGATATGCGGCTCGCGCACCGCCTCCTGCTCGAAGGCCTCGCGATAGGGGTCGATGACCTTCGGGACGACCAGCACGGTCGCCATGCCGAGATCGTGCGGCACCGTGAGGTTGCGGGCGATGTCCTCGAACAGCACCGCCCGGGTCGGCTCGACGCCGTGGGTCTCGAGGAAGCGCTCGTAGGTGGAGCGCTCGGGCTTGGGGACGAAATTGGCGGCGGCGATGTCGAACACGTCCTCGAAATGGTCGA
Organism: Methylobacterium sp. E-066; assembly: GCF_022829635.1. Classification (GTDB taxonomy): domain Bacteria; phylum Pseudomonadota; class Alphaproteobacteria; order Rhizobiales; family Beijerinckiaceae; genus Methylobacterium. Next base: position 14,082 of record NZ_JAKSYO010000069.1, on the reverse strand, counting down.
GGATCCCGAGCTTGGCCGCGACGTTCTCGGCGTGGCGGCGCGAGCCGTTGGTGAGAATCAGCTTGCGGCCGGGCAGCCGCTCGATCGCGTCGCCGAGACTTGGGTCGAGCTTGATCGTCGAGTGATCGATGTCGTGGGCGAAATCGAGGAAGTCGTGCGGGTCGACCCCCTCCTCCGTCAGCAGCGCCGTCAGGGTCGTGCCGTAGCGGTGGTAGAAATACTTCTGCAGGGCGCGGGCCGAGATCCCGTCGAGCCCGTAGAGCCGCATGACGTAGAGGGTGATGCGCTCGTCCACCTGCGGCCAGACCTGCGCGTCGCTCGGATAGAGCGTGTTGTCGAGGTCGAACACCCAGGTGTCGACATCGGCAAACCCACGGGACGCGGGCGTGGTGAACTGGGCTTTCTCCGGGTGGTGCACCGTGTCCCTTTGAAATCCTGAAACCGCGGGATTCTAGGGCCATGACCGATCGCGTTGCAATCGGATGCGGCCCCGAACCCGTGGTGCGACGCGGCCTCGTCCGCCGATCCCTTGCGGAATCGACGGCGTGGAACGGTCAAGCTGGCAAGCCAGGCTTGCGCCAGGCTGAGCCGGGACGACGACAATGCGCGAGCGGAGCGGGCGTTGCCGCGTCCGATCCGCCCACCGTCGTCCCGCCGGGGATCAGCCCCGGCGGATCAGGGTGCCGGCCCCGTAATCGGTGAACAGCTCCAGCAGCACCGCGTGGTTGACCTTGCCGTCCAGGATGACGACCGCCTCCACGCCGCGCTCGATCGCGTACATACAGGTCTCGATCTTGGGGATCATGCCGCCCGTGATGGTGCCGTCGGCGATCAGGCGGCGGCAATCCTCCACGGTTAGCTCGGGAATCAGCTTCTTGTCCTTGTCGAGCACGCCCGGAACGTCGGTGAGCAGCAGCAGGCGCTTGGCCCGCAGCGCCCCCGCGATGGCACCCGCGAAGGTGTCGGCGTTGACGTTGTAGGTCTGCCCGTCCGCCCCGTAGGCCACCGGAGCCAGAACCGGGATCAGCTCCGCCTTCAGCACCGCGTCGAGGACGCCGCGCTCGACATGCTCCGGCTCGCCGACCAGGCCGAGGTCGATCGCCTGCTCGGTGTTGTTCTCGGGATCGACCACGGTCTTCATCGCCCGCTTGGCGCGGACCATGTTGCCGTCCTTGCCGCACAGGCCGATCGCCCGGCCGCCCTCGGCCGAGATCCAGCCGACGATCTGCTTGTTGATCGAGCCGGCCAGGACCATCTCGACTACCTCGACGGTGGCCTCGTCGGTGACCCGCAGGCCGCCGCGGAACTCGGACTGGATGCCGAGCCGGTCGAGCATCTTGCCGATCTGCGGTCCGCCGCCATGCACGACGATCGGCTTCAGGCCGGATTGCTCCAGGAGGACGATGTCCTCGGCGAAATCCTCGGCGGCGGCGCGGTCGCCCATGGCGTGGCCGCCATACTTGATGACCACGATCTCCTGGTCGTAGCGCTGCATGTGGGGCAGCGCCTGCGCCAGGACTTCGGCGCGCACGTGCACGTTCGGCAGTTCGGTCATCGCAGTCCTTCGCCGATCCTTGGAATGGGCTTCGCGGCGCCCGGCCTCGCCCGGCCGGCGGCCGCGCTTCTACAGGAAGCCGCCCGCGCTGCGAAGCCGCCAAGGGACATGTTTTCGGTGTCGCTACGGCGACAGGATCCGGCCGTCGTCAAGCTGATCCCGGGGAGCTGTCAAAAAACAGTCGCGTTTCCGCGGTGTTGCATCGTCGCGACAGAATAGGGCGCTGCCGAGCGGCCCCGGTTGCATCAGTGCCGGTCTCGGATCATGCTGCATTGCAGCAAGCCGCGCGGCTTGCTGCCGGGAGGGCCGGATGCGGATTGCGATGATTGGGGCCGGGTATGTCGGCCTGGTATCCGGGGCGTGCCTCGCCGATTTCGGCCACAGCGTGGTCTGCATCGACCGCGACCCGACCAAGATCGCCAGCCTGAACGCCGGAACGATGCCGATCTACGAGCCCGGCCTCGACGCGCTGGTCGCCGAGAACGTCCGCCAAGGCCGGCTCGCCTTCGGGACGAGCCTGCGGGACGCGGTGGCCGAGGCCGACGCGGTGTTCATCGCAGTGGGCACGCCCTCGCGCCGGGGCGACGGCTTCGCAGACCTGTCCTTCGTGTTCGACGCCGCCCGGGAAATCGCCGGCGCATTGTCGGGCTTCACCGTGGTTGTGACCAAATCGACCGTGCCGGTGGGCACCGGCGACGAGGTCGAGCGCATCATCCGCGAGATCCGCCCCGAGGCGGACGTCGCCGTGGCCTCAAACCCGGAATTCCTGCGCGAGGGCGCGGCGATCTCGGACTTCAAGCGTCCCGACCGGATCGTGGTCGGCAGCGAGGATCCCCGGGCCGAGGCGGTGATGCGCGAGGTCTACCGGCCGCTCTATCTCAACGCCGCGCCGATCGTGGTGACGAGCCGACGCACCGCGGAACTGACCAAATACGCCGCCAATGCGTTCCTGGCGGCCAAGATCACCTTCATCAACGAGATCGCCGACCTGTGCGAGGAGGTCGGCGCCGACGTCCAGCAGGTCGCCCGGGGCATCGGCCTCGACAACCGCATCGGCGGCAAGTTCCTGCATGCCGGCCCCGGCTACGGCGGTTCCTGCTTCCCGAAGGACACGCTGGCGCTGGTGAAGACCGCCCAGGATGCCGGGGTGCCGCTGCGGCTCGTCGAGACCGTGGTGGCGGTCAACGACCAGAGGAAGCGGGCGATGGCCCGCAAGGTGATCAAGGCCTGCGGCGGCAGCGTCCGGGGCAAGACCGTGGCGCTGCTCGGCCTAACCTTCAAACCGGATACCGACGACATGCGCGAGGCGCCATCCCTGTCGATCGTGGCCGGGCTCCAGGATGCCGGCGCGAAGGTGCGCGCCTACGATCCCGAAGGCATGGAGCAGGCGCGTGCGCTGATGCCGGAGGTGGATTATGCCGAGAACGCCTATGCCTGCGCGGAGGGCGCCGACGCCCTGGTGATTGTCACCGAGTGGAACGCGTTCCGGGCGCTGGATCTCGACCGGCTGCGCCAGACCATGGCGTCCGCGGGGCCCGCGCCCGTGCTGGTCGATCTGCGCAACATCTACGATCCCGAGACCGCCGAGCGCCACGGTTTCACCTATCGCGGCATCGGACGATCCAAGGATAGTGCCAAGGATAAGGTTGGTCCGGCCGCGTCTTGACCGTCGGCCGGACGGCGTCGAGCCGCCGCATTGCGGTCTTAGATCTGCAGGCTGCGGCAAAGATCTCTTTGGAAAACCCTGGCGGCACCGCTAGACGGGCTCCGTTCGCCGGTGCGCAACTGTGGCATTTCGATGGTCGCTTGACCGTCTCAACAGGCGGTCAAATGGTGCAGACTTGGCATTTCGGCCGTCGTCATTGGACTGCGGTCTGATGAATACATGTCACAGCCCAGCGCAATCTGGCCGGGCAGGGATGACCTTGCCTGGGGGCAGGTTGGACACCGCAATGGTGCCACAGTAAGGGGTGAGACGGTACTCACTCGTCGCGAGCCGAGCCGACTTCCGATAACGAGCGTGTGCGAACCGAACGTGACACAACGTACAGACATTGCGATCGTCGGACGCGCATGCCGACTGCCCGGGGCCCCCAGCGTCGACGGGCTATGGCAACTCCTGTCGGAGGGCCGCTGCGCCGTCAGCAAGGTCCCCAGTGACCGCTTCTCCCTCGACCGGTTCGCGCATCCGCGCGCCCAGGAGCGCGGGAAGAGCTACACCTGGGCCGCCGGCATCATCGACGACATCTGGTCGTTCGACCCCGCCGTGTTCGGCATCTCGCCGCGCGAGGCCGAGCAGATGGATCCGCAGCAGCGGATGCTGCTGGAGCTGACCTGGGAAGCCCTCGAGGATGCGGGCCTGCGCCCGTCGAGCGTGGCCGGCAGCAACATCGGCGTGTTCGTCGGCGCCTCCTCGCTCGATTACGGCAACCTGCGCATCCTCGATGCGGCCTCGGGCGACGCCTACGCGGCGACCGGCAACACGCTCTCGATCATCTCGAACCGCATCTCGTACATCTTCGATCTGAAGGGCCCGAGCTTCACGGTCGACACCGCCTGCTCGTCCTCGCTCGTCGCCTTCGACAACGCCGTGCAGGCGATCCAGTCCGGCCGCGTGGACACGGCGGTCGTGGCCGGCGTCAACGTGCTGGCGAGCCCGTTCAACTTCATCTGCTTCTCCACCGCGCAGATGCTCTCGCGCACCGGCCTGTGCCAGGCGTTCTCGAAGAACGCCGACGGCTACGTGCGCTCGGAGGGCGGCGTGGTGTTCGTGCTGCAATCGGCCGAGGCCGCGCGGCGCAACGGCGCCACCGTGCGCGCCCGGATCGTGGCCTCGGGCATCAATTCCGACGGACGCACCACCGGCATCTCCCTGCCCTCGGGCTACGCCCAGGGCGCCCTGCTGGAGCGGGTGTACCGCGACGCGGGCATCAGCCTCGACGACCTCGCCTTCATGGAAGCGCACGGCACCGGTACGCCGGTGGGTGATCCGATCGAGGCCTCGGCCATCGGGACCAAGCTCGGCGTCGGCCGCCAGGCGCCGCTGCCGATCGGCTCGATCAAGACCAACATCGGCCATACCGAGCCGGTTTCGGGCCTCGCCGGCCTGATGAAGGCGACGCTGGCGCTGGAGCACGACCTCGTGCCGCCGTCGCTGCACGCGGCCGAGCTGAATCCCGACATCCCGTTCGACGAGCTCAACCTGCGCGTCGTCCGCGAGGCCCTGCCGATCACCCGCGGCCCGCGCGAGCGCTACGCCGGCGTGAATTCCTTCGGCTTCGGCGGCACCAACGCGCACGTCGTGATCACCGACGGGAATTCCGGGTCGCAGTCGGACACCGTCGCCCCGGCGCCGTCCGCTCAGGTTCTGCTGCTCTCGGCCCAGACCCGCGCCGCGCTGAACGAGCTCGCCCTCGACTATGCCGAGCGCCTCGAGGCCGAGCCCGAGCGGGTCGTCACGGTGGCAGCCGCCGTCGCGCATCGGCGCGAGCGCCTGCCCGCCCGCCTGGCGATCGCGCTCGACGGCAAGACCGACGTGGCCGCGGCTCTGCGCGCCGTCGGCGAGGGCGAGGACGCCCAGGACGCCTTCACCGGCACCGCGGTCGACCGCGCCGCTGAGGTCGCGTTCGTCTATTCCGGCAACGGCAGCCAGTGGGCCGGCATGGGCCGCGAGGCCTACGAGGAGAACCCGACCTTCCGGGCCGCTTTCGACCGGGTCGACACCCTGTTCCAGACCTACGCTGACTGGTCGTTGAAGCAGGCCCTCTACGCCGAGGATCTGGACGAGCGCCTGGCGCTCACCAGCGTCTCGCAGCCGCTGATCTTCGCCATCGAGAGCGCCTCCACGGCCGCACTCCGGGCCAAGGGCCTGATCCCGGCCTACGTGCTCGGCCACAGCGTCGGCGAGATCGCCGCCGCCGAGGCGGCCGGCATCCTCACCCTCGAGGATGCGGTCCGGGTCATTTACTACCGCAGCCACCACCAGGAGACGACGCACGGCCAGGGCACCATGGCGGTGCTGCTGATGCCGGCCGAGGAGGTGGAGCCCTTCCTCAAGGACTACCCGTCCCTCGACATCGCCGCCTACAACAGCCCCAAGGCCGTCACGGTCGCCGGGCCGGTGGCCGATATCGACGCTGCCTTGAAGGCTCTGTCGCGCAAGCGCCGCCGCGGCCGCAAGCTCGACCTCGCCTACGCCTTCCACGGCCGGCTGATGGACCCGACCGAGAAGCCGCTGCTGCGCGATCTCGCAGGGCTGAAGGCCCGCGCCGGCACCACCGCGATGGTCTCGACCGTCACCGGCAGCGTGCTGGACGGCGACAATTTCGGCGCCGGCTACTGGTGGCGCAACATCCGCGAGCCGGTGCGCTTCAGCGAGGCCGTGCAGGATGCCACCCGTCGCGGCGCCCGCGTGTTCGTGGAGGTCGGCCCGCGCGCGACCCTGATGTCCCATGTCGGCGACGCGGTCGAGCCGCTCGGCATCGAGACCGCCACGGTCGGCGTCATGCACCGCAAGGCATCCGGCGGCGACCCGATCGCCAAGGCGGTCAGCGCCGCCCTCGTCCAGGGCGCGCAGGTCGACGAGGCGCTGCTCTTCGGTGACGCGCCCCGGGGCGATGTGCGCCTGCCGACTTATCCCTGGCAGCGGCGCCCGTTCCGCCTGGCCGACACCCCCGAGAGCGTCGGCGCCATGAGCGCCCGCCCCTACCACCCGCTGATCGGCTCGCGGACCACCTTCGACGGTCTGGAGTGGAACGGCTTCGTCGATCCGGCGACCCTGCCGGAACTCGAGGACCACAGCGTCGAAGGCCAGGTGATCATGCCCGGCGCCGGCTTCGTCGAGATGGCGCTGGCCTGCGTTCGCGAGGCGATGCGCCACGACGAGGTGGTGCTGGCGGATTTCGAGATCCTGTCGCCGATGGTGTTCGCCGAGGAGGCCCTGCGCGAGGTCGCGGTGCGCCTCTCGGGCACCGGCAACGGCATCCAGGTCCTCAGCCGTCCGCGCCTGACCCAGACCCCCTGGCAGCTCCACGCCCAGGCCAAGATCGTCGACGGCACGTTCACGGCCCCCAAGGCGCCGGATCTGAACGGGTTCGATTTCGACAGCGCCGGCGAGCAGGTCCTGACCGGCGAGGCGCTCTACGCCCGCGCCCGGGCCTCCGGCCTGGCGTTCGGCCCGAGCTTCCGGCAGGTCGCCATGAGCGCCCGCCTCGATGACGCGACGATCGTGTCCGACCTGCTGCCGGCCGAGGCCGACGCCCGCTTCACGCTGGTGCCCGCGCGGCTCGATGCCTGCTTCCACGGGCTGATCCTGCTGTTCGCGGACCTGCTCGGCGAGAATGCCGGCAAGGCCTACATCCCGGTGCGCTTCGGCGAGGTCCGGCTGCTGCGCCCCGGCGCGGTGATCACCCGCTCGGTGATCCGGACGCGCCGCTGCAACGAGCGCTCGATCCTGGCCGATTTCACCCTGCTCGACGCCGACGGCGCGGTGGTCGCCACGATCCGCGAGGGCCGCTTCCAGGCCCTGCGCGCCAAGGGAGGCGGCGACCTCTCGGCTTTCGCGATCTCGCAGGTGCCGGAACTCGCCACCGAGCCGACCGCGATCCCGATGGAGCGCCGGCCGAGCGTGGCCGCGCGCCTGCGGCCGCTCACCGCCGAGGCGAAGGGGCCGGCCGACGCCGCCCTGTCGCCGGGCCACCTTCTGCTGGAAGGCTGGGCGACCTCGCTGGCCTACCGTCTCGCCTCCGGGCTGGCGGAGGGCGAGACCGTTTCGGTCACCGACCGGCGCGTGCCGGAGGCCCTGCGCCCCTGGCTGCTGAACGCCCTCTACGCCCTGGAGAGCAGCGGGCTCGCCGAGCGCGCCGGTCCGAATTGGACCCTGGGCGACGGCTCCGCGCTGCCGGCCCCCGACGAGATCATGCGCTGGATCGCCGGCGACCATCCCGATCTCTCCGCCGAGCTGGTGCTGATCGCCGATGTCGGTGCCATGGTCGACCGCCTGCTCGCGGGCAAGCTGAGCGACGCCCCGGCCCTGCCGCAGGGCGCCATCGACGCCTTCGTGATGCGCTCGGCCACCGCGCGCCACACCGCCGATCTGGTCGCCGACCTGATCGAGAAGAGCCGCGGCCAGCTCCCGAAGGAGCGCGCCCTGCGGGTGCTGCAGGTCGGCTTCGGCCCGCTCTCGGCCCAGGCCGCAGCCTTCTCTGCCGCCGCCGAGGCCCGGCTCACCGTGTTCGAGACCGACCGCCGGCTCGCCGAGCGCGCCCGCCTGTCGCTCACCCACGGCGCCACTATCGTCGAGGCGGCCGACGAACTCGCCCCCGGCAGCTTCGACCTGATCCTGGCGGCCGGCAGCCTGCATCGCGGTGAGCGCGCCCTCCCGGGTCAGCTCGCCGGGGCGCTCGCCACCGGCGGCCTGCTGGTGGCCGTGGAGCCGGGCGCGTCCCTGTTCCGCGACCTCGTATTCGGCCTCACGGGCGGCTGGTTCGAGGAAGCCGTCGGCGGCATGCCGGTCGGACGCCTCGAGGATATCGAGGGCTGGCAGCGCACGCTCAGCGCCCACGGCCTAGTCAAGGTCGCGGTCGAGCGCGCGGCGTCGGCCAATGGCGACGACCTGCTGCTGGTCGCCGAGGCCCCGGTGCGTCCGGGCCCGGCCCCGGCCCAGAGCTTCGCCTTCGTGATCGGTTCGGACGACGAGTTCGCGGCCGAGACCGCCTCCTCCCTGGCGACCCTGCTGGTCGCGGGCGGCGTGCATGTCTCGATCATCCTCGACTCCGAGACCTCGCTGATGGAGCTGGAGAAGGAGACCCCCGACACGGTGGTGTTCCTGGCCGGCGCCTTCACCCGCGGCGGCGAGGCGGCCGAGCGGCTACGCGACCGCTGCCTCAGCCTGAAGCGCTGCATCGAGCATCTCGGTGCCCGCCAGACCCGCCTGTGGGTCGTGGCACCCGGTGCCACCCGCGACCGCGGCGGCCAGACCACCAACATCGAGGCCGGCGTGTGGGCGTTCTCGCGCACCCTGGCCAACGAGGCCCCGAATCTCGACGTGCGCCGCATCGACCTCTCGCCCGAGATGTCGTCGAAGCGCGCCTCCGAGCGCCTGCGCGACCTCATCCTCTCCGGCACGCCGGAGACCGAGATCGTGCTCGACGACGAGCGGACGCAGGTCGTGCGCTTCCATGCCGGCCGGCCGAAGCATCGGGATCCGGCAGATGCCGTCCCGGCCGAGGCCGCGCGCCTGGAGCGCAGCAACACCGGCGGCCTCAACGAGATGGTCTGGGGTCCGGCCGAGCGCCGCACCCCTGGCGAGGGCGAGATCGAGATCGCGGTCGAGGCCACCGGCCTCAACTTCCGCGATGTGCTCTGGGCGCTCTCGATGCTCCCCGAGGAGATCCTGGAGGACGGCTTCGCCGGCCCCCGCCTCGGCCTCGAATGCGCCGGCCGGGTCACGGCCGTCGGTCCGGGCGTCAAGGGCTTCAAGGCCGGCGATCCCGTCGTCGCCTTCGCCCAGTCGGGCTTCGCCACCCACATCGTCGTGCCCGAGCTCGTGGTCGCGCCGATGCCGCAGGGTCTCGACCCGATGGCGGCGGCGACCGTCCCGGTGGCGTTCCTCACCGCCTATTACGGCCTCGTCTCCTGTGCCCGGATGCGGCGCGGCGAGTGGGTGCTGGTCCATGGCGGCGCGGGTGGCGTCGGCCTCGCCGCGCTGCAGATCGCCAAGCTGAAGGGCGCGCGGGTCATCGCCACCGCCGGCTCCCGCGAGAAGCGGGCCCTGGTGAAGGCGCTGGGCGCCGAGCACGTGCTCGATTCCCGTTCCCTCGCCTTCGTGGACGAGGTTCGGGCGATCACCGGCGACGGCGTCGACATCGTCCTGAACAGCCTGTTCGGCGAGGCGATGGAGCGCTCGCTCAACGCCCTGCGGCCGTTCGGTCGCTTCGTTGAGCTGGGCAAGCGCGACTACGTCGCCAACACCCATATCGGCCTGCGCCCGTTCCGGCGGAACCTCAGCTATTTCGGCGTCGACCTCGATCAGGTGATCCAGCATCAGGGCGACGACGGCGCGCGGATGTTCCGCGAGGTCATGGCGCTGTTCAACGATGGCGGCCTCAAGCCCCTGCCCTACCAGCCGTTCACGGCGGCCGAGACCTCGGACGCGTTCCGGCTGATGCAGCAATCGGGTCACATCGGGAAGATCGTGATCAGCCCGCCCAAGGCCGGCACGATCCTCAAGGACACGAAGCGGCCGTTTACGGTCTCGACCGAGGGCGTCCACCTGGTGACCGGCGGCCTCGGCGGCTTCGGCCTGGAGGCGGCGCGCTGGCTCGTCGACAAGGGCGCCAAGCATCTCGTGCTCGCCGGCCGCAAGGGCGCGACCACCGACGAGGCCAAGGCGATCGTCGCCGAGCTCGCCGGGCGTGGCGTCAAGGTCGAAGCCAAGGCGGTGGACATCACCAGCCGCTCGGCGGTGGACCGCCTGATCGCGGAGATCGAGCAGGGCGGCAAGACACTCGCCGGCGTGCTCCACGCCGCGGCGGTGCTCCAGGACGGCCTGATCGCCAACATCGACGCGGCTGCGCTCGACGCGGTGATCGGCCCGAAGGTGATCGGCGCCCAGCACCTGGATGCCGCGACCCGGGACCGGAGCCTCGACTACTTCGTCATGTTCTCCTCGGCGACCACGTTCATCGGCAATCCCGGCCAGGGCTCCTACGTCGCCGCCAACGGCTTCATGGAAGGTCTGGCCCGGCAGCGCCGCCGCCGCGGCCTGCCCGCTTTGGCGGTGGCCTGGGGCGCGATCGGCGATGTCGGCATGCTCGCCCGCAACAAGGCGGTCATGGAAGGGCTCGCCGGCCGCGTCGGCGTCACCCCGATGGAGGCGCGTCGCTGCCTCGAGCTGATGGCCGATGCGCTGGAGGCTCAGGGCGCGTCGCCGGACGAGGCGGTGATCGCCATCGCGGCGATGCACTGGGGTAAGGCGCGCGAGCGGCTCGCCACCATGCGCTCGCCGAGCTACGCCGACCTCGGGTCGGATCAGCAGGTGGAGGCCGGCGGCGTCCAGGCGATCAACATCGGCGCCCTGCTCAAGGGCGGCGACGTGGATGCGGTCCGCAAGACCGTGTCGGACGCGATCGTCGAGGACATCGCCCGCATCCTGCGCCTGCCCAAAGACGATATCAGCCGGGTCCGCCAGCTCTCCGAGATCGGCCTTGATTCGCTGATGGGCGTCGAGCTGGGCGCCAGCCTGCAGGAGCGCTTCGCCCTCGATGCACCGCCGGCCGGTCTCTCGTCCGGCATGACGGTCAACGAACTGTCGGAGTCCTTAATTCAGGCGGTTTCGGCCCCCATGGATGAGGCCGCCGGTGTCGCGATGAGCCTCGTCTCGAAGCATATCGGTGGTGAGATCGACGCGCAGATGATGGCGCCGCTCCGGGAACTCATCGCGCAGACTTCCAGCGAGATCAAAGAGACCAACCCATGACCGATACGGCACGGCCTGACGGTGGGCGCGCGGCGCTCGCCGGCTTCGTGACGAACCGCCTCGGACGCGCGACGCCGCGCCCGGCGCCCGCCAAGGCGGCGTCCCCGGCCGGGAAATCGGCCGCGCAGAACTTCGAGAACCTGCCCGGCTACCGCGAGTTGCAGCTGCAGCGCCAGGCGGCGCAGCTGATCGGACTGGGCAACCCGTTCTTCCGCGTCCACGACGCCAAGGCCGGCGCGACCACCCGGATCGACCAGAAGAGCTTCACCAACTTCTCGTCCTATGACTATCTCGGCCTGAACGGCCATCCCCGGGTCAGCAACGCGGCCCGGGAGGCGATCGAGGCCTACGGCACCTCGGCGTCGGCGAGCCGCGTGGTGGCGGGCGAGCGGCCGGGGCACATCAGCCTAGAGCAGGCGCTGGCCAAGCATTACCGCACCGAGGGCTGCATCGTGATGGTGAGCGGGCACGCCACCAACGTCACGACCATCGGCGCCCTGCTGGAAGCCGGCGACGTGATCTTCCACGATGCGCTGTCCCACAACAGCATCGTCACCGGCGCGCAGCTCTCCGGTGCCCAGCGGCGCTCCTTCGCGCATAACGACCTCGATGCCCTGGAGAGCCTGCTCCAGAACACCCGCCACGAGCACCGCCGGGCGCTGATCGTGGTCGAGGGCCTCTACAGCATGGACGGCGACGCGCCGGACCTGGCCGGGCTCGTCGCCCTCAAGAAGCGCTACGATGCCTGGCTGATGGTGGACGAGGCCCACGGCCTCGGCGTCACCGGACGCACCGGCGCCGGCCTGTTCGAGCATTGCGGTGTCGACCCGAACGAGGTCGACATCTGGATGGGCACGCTGTCGAAGACGCTCTCGACCTGCGGCGGCTACATCTGCGGCCCGATCGCCCTGATCGAGTACCTCAAGCACACGGCCGGCGGCTTCGTGTACAGCGTCGGCATGTCGCCGCCGCTGGCCGCCGCCGCCGAGGCGGCGCTTGCGGTGATGCAGGCCGAACCGGAGCGGGTCGAGCGCCTGCGCCAGAACGGCACGCTGTTCCTGGCCACCGCCAAGAAGCTCGGCCTCGATACCGGCTTCAGCCTCGGCCTTGCGGTGGTGCCGATCATCGTGGGCGATTCGCTGAAGGCCGTGACCCTGTCGGACCGGCTCTTCCGCCGCGGCATCAACGTCCAGCCGATCATCCACCCGGCGGTGCCGGAGCGAGCCTCGCGCCTGCGCTTCTTCCTGACCTCCGAGCACACCGCCGACCAGATCCGCGACACCGTGAACGCGGTGGCCGAGGAGATGGCGGCGATCGACAAGGGCGGCTCGCTGATCGAGCAGCTGCTGGCCAAACGCGGCTGAGTTTCTTCGGGCTGCGCCGGAAGGGTTCGTCGCACACGTTCGACGAGCTCAAACGTGAGCATCAGGCCGGATCGGTTTGCCGGCATGATGCTGTAAGCCATGATGCCGTAAGCATGGTGTGCTGAACGCCCGTCATGCCCCGCCTCGGTTCAGCACGGTGAGGCCGGTCGCGATCGGCAGGAACAGCCGCATCGGCTTGTCGATCAGCGGCATGAAGCCGAGGTCCGCGTAGAACGTCGCGGCGCGTTCATCGATGGCGTCCGCAAAGATCGCGTGGCTGGCGATGGCGGCCGAGGCCACGGTGCGGATCGCATCGAACACCAGTACCTCCCCCAGCCCCTGCCCACGGAAGGCTTCGTCCCGTCCCATCCAGCCCAGCAAGGCGGCCGGCACGGTCGGGTAGCGCGGCAGCTTCTTGGCGAGCACGTCGAGGAGGTCCGTCAGCGGCACGCTGTTCGAAGACAGGGTGTAGAATCCCCCGACCCGCCCGGTCGCCACCTCGCGGGCCACGAAGCAGGCCGCATATCGGCGCTTCACGTCCTGGGAGACGGTCTGGCGGAAATAGGCATCGACACGGTCGTTGCCGCTGGCAAAGCCGCTCCGGTCGTGGGCCTTGGACAACGGCTCGATAACGAACGGCGCCGTCACCGAGGCTGGATCAGAGCCGCATGGCGCTCGGCGGCGCGCTTCAGACGATCGGTTGGCTTAGGCGGGTCGATCAAGGCTTCCGCGAACCGCACTTGGTCGGCGCGGGCCAGCCGCAGGATCTCGGCCTCCTCGACCACGCGCCTTGCATCCTCGCCGGCCGTTGCGATCAGGTAGCTGGTCAGGGTCATGCCGCGCAGCTGCGCCGCGCGTTGCAGCGTGTCGTAGACCGGCACTGGGACCCTGGCCTCCAGCCGTGCCATTCCGTCGTCGCGTCTCGCCGCCATGGAGCACCTCCGTGGCCTCCCGATGTACGGCAGAATGCCGTAAAACGCAAAGACTCGACGATCGGGGCCATCATTGTCGAACAGGATGTGGCGATCCCGGTTCACGTCTTTCGATGGGTTTGATCGATCGGTTCGATAGCCCGGCCCTGCCTGTGCGACATGCCCTGCCGGGATCCCGACACGCGAAACGAAACAGGGCGCGGATGGCATCCGCGCCCTGTTTCGTTTTCAGGAATCCGGTCCGCCGGCCCGGAGGCCGGCTCGGCTGCTCGCCCGGCCTACTTCGCGTAGGCGTAGGCGGTGGCTGCCGAGCTGAGCGGTCCGGTGACGCCGCTGAAGGCGGTCAACACCTTCTGGACTTCGGTGAACGGGGCGTTCGAGACGTAGATCAGGTCGCGGTTGCGCATGCGGAACGCCTGGGTGGTGAACAGGCTGTTGGGGTCGCGCATGTTGATCCGGTAGACCACCGGGACCAGCGGCGTGCCGGTCAGCTTCGTGGCCGGGTTCAGGCGGCGCACCACGCTGGCGGGCTCGAACCGGAAGATGAACGTCCCGGCCGGGTCGGCGGCGAAGTCCGACAGGCCGCGCGCCTTGGCCAGCGCCTGGGCCAGGGTGATGCCGTCGGCCTGGAACGGCAGCTCGGTCGCCTGGCCGAGCGCGCCCACCGCCAGGAAGGTCTGCGGATCGCGCACCAGGGTCAGCACGTCGTTGGGCCGCAGGTAGATGTTTTCCTTCGGGTTCGACACCACGGTC
>NZ_JAKSYO010000042.1 GCF_022829635.1 Methylobacterium sp. E-066 | reverse complement strand
CGGCGCCTTGTCGATCTGGTCGTAGGCCGTGAACGTCGCCCCGCCCGTCTCCGCCAGGACCTTCGTGATCGCCGCCGTCAGCGACGTCTTGCCGTGGTCGACGTGACCGATCGTGCCGATGTTGCAGTGCGGCTTGGTGCGGGAGAACTTTTCCTTGCCCATGATTCCCATTCCTGCGGCGGGGACCACGCTGTTCCCCGGATCCTGGTCGGCCGCCCCCGAACGCGTAAAGAGGGGCGAAAAACGCGGTCCGCTTAGAGGGTCGGCCGCTCGCGATCAAGGTCCGGTGCGCATGGGCACCCCCGCGCGGCGCAGCCTGTCAAGCGCCGGCCGACCACTTTGCACGCCGTGGATATTGATGATCGGCAATTTCGGTGGACACTTTCGAGACACAGTGTGGCTTGCAGGGCATAGCGGACCCGACGCGGCCGAGCTTAAGTGGGGACAACCACTGGTCACCTGGGTCCCGCGAACATGATGAAGAAGTTCCTCCTCGCCAGCGCCGCCACGGCCCTGGTCTCGACGGCCGCCGTCGCGGCCGACCTGCCGCGCCGCGCTGCGCCGCCGCCGGTCTTCACCCCGGTGCCGGTCTTCACCTGGACGGGCTTCTACGCAGGTCTCGAGTCGGCCTACACCTTCACGGATCGTCAGCCCATCACCACGGTCGGCGTCCTCCCGGTCAATGCCACCAACGTGCAGCTCAACCGCCGCCCGTTCCTGACCTCGACCTCGCAGGACGGCATCGCCAACATCGGCGGCACCGCCGGCTACAACTATCAGTTCACGCCCGGCTCCGGCATCGTCGTCGGTATCGCCAACAGCATCGACTGGACCGACATCACTAAGAACCGGGTGGTTGTCGGCGCGCCGAACGCCGGCGGCACGATCCCCAACATCAGCCAGTTCCGCCAGAGCCTCGACTGGCTCGGCACCCTCACCGGCCGCGTCGGCTACGCGTTCGACCGGGTCCTGGTGTACGGCACGGGCGGTCTCGCCTACGGCAACGTGTTCCACGATGCGAACTTCTACCGGCCCGATGGCGCCCTGCAGTTCGCCGGCCGCTACGACGACTTCAAGACCGGCTTCGCCTATGGCGGCGGTATCGAGTTCGCCATCCCGACCGACAGCTTCCTGAACACCTTCGCGGTCGGCAAGTATTTCGGCATCAAGTACGACGCCGTGACCATCAAGGCCGAGTACCTGCACTACGACCTCGGCAGTCAGAGCGTGCTCGTCGCCGCGCTCCCGGGCGTCGGCACCGGCTCGTACATCTCGCGCTTCCGGACCGAGGGCAGCATCGTCCGCGCCGGATTCAACTACAAGTTCGGCGGCTTCTAGGATCTAGCCGGACGACACAGCCCGGGAGCGATCCTCCCGGGCTGTCTTTCGAGGGCGTGTGCCGTCATCGGCGCACGCCCTTTTTCTTTGTCCTGCGACACATGTTTCGGTGCGCAGCCATCGTCGCGCCAACGGCCCGGCTCTCAATCTGTGATTCGACGCGCTCGCTTATGCCGAGCCGGTATCCCCTTCGGCGGCGTGCGCTCTAACAGGCGCGCAGATGCGCGATCAGCCGGGCCGCTCCCTCGTCCGGTGCGCCGGTGTTGAGGATGGTGAGATCGGCACGAACCCGGGCCTCCCGGGCCAGGCGCGCGGCGAGGTCGCCGTCCTCCGGCCGGCCCCGGGCCGCGATCCGGCTGGCCAGGATCTCGGGGGGGGCCGTGATCTCGACGACGCTGACGCGCAGGCCCTTCCCCCGGACCTCCTCGACGATCCGGCGGGACACGTTGCAGACCACGACATGCCCGGTGGCGACGAGATCGGTGGCCCGCGCCGGAATGGCGTAGCCGAGGCCGTGCGCACGCCAGCTCAGGGTGAAGGCCCCATCGGCGCAGCCACGCGCGAAGGCGGCCTCGTCGATCTCGTCGTTATCCTCGTCGCCGGAGGGCGGCCGGGTCACGAGCCGGCGGGGAAAGACGTAGCGCGGATCACCCGCGAGCGCCGCACGGGCGAACCTTATCAGCGTGTCCTTGCCGGCCCCGCTCGGGCCGACCACCAGGACCAGGCAGCCCGCCATCAGGCGACCCGCAGGCCGGCGCGCCAGACCTCCCGGACCACCGGCACCCCTTCGGCGCGCTGGACCCGCACGAGGTCGGCCCTCAGGCCGGGCTGCAGGGCGCCGCGGTCGGTCAGGCCGGTGGCGCGGGCGGGATTGGCCGTGACGGTGGCCAGCGCCTGCGGCAGCGTGATTGCGGGCGCCTGCTCGGGCAGCAGGAAGGCCGCCATCAGCAGGCTCGCCGGCACGTAATCCGACGACAGGATGTCGAGATGGCCGGCCTCGGCCAGCGCCAGGGCGGCGACGTTGCCGGAATGCGAGCCGCCGCGGATCAGGTTCGGCGCCCCCATCATCACGGTGATCCCGCGGCCATGGGCGGCTTCGGCGGCCTCCAGGGTGGTCGGGAACTCGGCCAGCGCCACCCCCTCCCCGGCGGCGAGCTCGACATCGGCCAGGGTGGTGTCGTCGTGGCTCGCCAGGGGGATGCCCATCTCCTGCGCGAACTGGACCAGGGCCGGACGGTTGCGGCCGTTCAGCGCCTGCCCCTCCCGGATCTTGCGCTCGGTGTTGAGCCGGATCTCCTCCAGGGTGCGGCCGCCCCGCGTGGCATAGGTGAAGTATTTCTCCATGTCGCGGAACTGGCGCTGGCCCGGCGTGTGGTCCATCAGCGAGATCAGGCCGATCGGGTAGCGCGCGTTGAACTCCGCCACCGTGTCGAGCACGTCCGCCGAGGGCAGTTCGCAGCGCAGATGCGTGAAGTGCTCGGCCCGGAACAGGTTGCCGGCGCGCGCGGTGTCGATCGCCGCGGCGAGCTGCTTCAGCTCGGAGCCGAGGCCGCTGCCGTCTGGATCGCTGCCGGCGCGCAGGGAATCGAACACCGTGGTGATGCCCGAGGCGGTGATCTGCGCGTCGTAGGCCAGCACCGCGCCGAGGGGATGCCAGCGGACCTTGGGCCGGGGCGCGAAATGGCTTTCGAGATGGTCGGTGTGCAGCTCGATCAGCCCGGGGATCAGGTGGTCGCCGCCGAGGTCGAGGCCGCGCCCGGGTGCGCGC
Organism: Methylobacterium sp. E-066; assembly: GCF_022829635.1. Lineage (GTDB taxonomy): Bacteria > Pseudomonadota > Alphaproteobacteria > Rhizobiales > Beijerinckiaceae > Methylobacterium. Next base: position 100,783 of record NZ_JAKSYO010000042.1, on the reverse strand, counting down.
CCGGTGCCGATCTCCGCGATGAGGCCGTCGGTCACGGCGAGCCAGCCGTGCTCGACTCGATCCGGCAGGACCAGGATCGCGTTCTCGAGGATCAGGTCGCTCATCGGAACTCCTCAGGCTGCCCGCGCTTGCGCGAAGCGCGTCACGTCGATGATTCGGGTCGCCACAGCGTCGCGCATCTCGCTGTCGTGGAAGATGCCGAGCACGCCGGCCCCGGCGGCCAGCTTCTCGCGGACAAGCTCGGCCACCACGGCGCGGTTGCTGGCATCGAGCGACGCGGTGGGCTCGTCGAGCAGCAGCAGCGGCCGGTCGGCGATCAGCCCCCGGGCGATGTTCACCCGCTGCTGCTCGCCGCCGGAGAAGGTTGCCGGCGGCAGGCTCCAGAGCCGTTCGGGTAGGTTGAGCCGGGCGAGCAGATTTTTTGCCCGTGCCCGGGCCTCATCCTCGGACAGGCCGCCCTCGCGGCCGGCGGCCTCGACCACGTCGAGGGCCGAGACCCGGGGGATCACCCGCAGGAACTGCGACACGTAGGCGATGACCCGCGCCCGCAGGGACAGCATGACCCGCGGGTCGGCCCGCACCACGTCCACCACGGCGTCTCCGTCGCGGACCAGGATCGCGCCGGCATCGCAGCGATAGTTGCCGTAGGCCATCTTGAGGAGCGAGGACTTGCCCGCCCCCGAGGGGCCGCCCAGCACCACGCATTCGCCCGGCGCCACCGAGAGACTGACGCCCCCCACCACCGGAAGCACGACGCCGCCGCGCAGGTGCAGGGTGAAGCTCTTGGAGACATCCTGGAAGGTCAGAAGCGCGGTCATGCGGCGAGCACCGAGGAGACGAGGAGCTGGGTGTAGGCGTGCTCGGGGTCGTCGAGCACCCGGTCGGTCAGGCCGGTCTCGATCACCCGGCCGGCGCGCATGACCATGATCCGGTGCGAGAGCAGGCGGGCCACCGCGAGGTCGTGGGTGACGATGATCACGGCGAGCCCGAGCTCGGCCGAGAGCCGCCGGATCAGGTCGAGCAGGCGGGCCTGGACCGAGACGTCGAGGCCCGAGGTCGGCTCGTCCATCAGCACGAGGCGCGGGCTGGTGACGAGGTTGCGGGCGATCTGCAGGCGCTGGCGCATGCCGCCGGAGAAGCGCGTAGGCGGATCGTCGATCCGGTCGGCGGCGATCTCGACCCGGCCGAGCCAGTCGAGCGCCGTCCCGCGGATGCGGCCGTAATGGCGCTCGCCGAGCCCCATCAGCCGCTCGCCGACATTGCCACCGGCCGAGACCGCCATGCGCAGGCCCTGGGCCGCGTCCTGGCGCACGAAGCCCCAGTCGGTGCGCATCAACGCCCGGCGCTCAGCCTCGCTCAGGTCGGCGAGGTCCCGCAGCACGCCGTCGCGCATCCGGTAGGAGACCGTCCCGGCATCCGGGGCGAGCTCGGTGGCGACGAGGGACAGCAGCGTCGACTTGCCCGAGCCGGACTCGCCCACGATCGCCAGCACTTCGCCGGGATCGATGTCGAACGACACGTCAGCGCAGCCGAGGCGGGCGCCGTAGCGCTTGGTCAGGCCGCGAACCTGAAGCAGGGGCGCGCTCATCGGGTCATCTCTGCGGCGTCTGGCACGAAGGGCGGATCGAGACGGAAGCTGTAGCCGTAGCGCTCGAAGCCGAGGCTCTCGTAGAAGGCGTGCGCCGGCTTGGCGTCGACATTCGAGGACAGGGCGAGCTTGTAGCAGCCCCGGGCCTGGGCGATGCGGAACGCCTCCCGCATCATCGCCCGGCCGAGACCGCCGCCGCGATGCCCGGACGAGACCACGACGCTCTCGACGAGGGCCGACGGCATGCCCCAATGGGCAATGTTGTCGAGGATGACGAGACAGAAGGTGCCGACGATCGCGCCGTCGACCTCGGCCGCGTAGACCCCGTAATCCGGGTAGGCCGTGACGATCCGGTCGAGGAGCGCCTCGGCCTGATCGAGGGTCGCCACCCGCCCGCCGTTCAGCTCGGCGTAGAGGGGGAGGATCGCGGGAAGATCGGGCTTTTCGGCCCGGCGGACCCTGAGGCCGATCATACCGCGTCTCCCGTGCCGACATGGCCGTCCGCGCGGCGACCCTCGCAATGGTCGGTGTCCGAGCAGACGAACATCCGCCGGCCGGCATCGTCGAGCAGCATCTCGTCGAGATAGACGCCCTCGGCGCCGCACAGCGCGCAGGGGTCGGTAAATTCCTGGATCCGGAATGGATGGTCCTCGAAGTCGAGGCTGCGCACCGACGTGTAGGGCGGCACCGCGTAGATGCGCCGCTCGCGCCCGGCCCCGAACAGCTGGAGCGCCGGGCTCTGGTCCATCTTGGGGTTGTCGAATTTCGGCGTCGGCGACGGGTCCATCACGTAGCGGCCCGCGACCTCCACCGGGTAGGCGTAGGTGGTGGCGATGTGGCCGTGGCGGCTGATATCCTCGTAGAGCTTGACGTGCATGGCGCCGTACTCGGCGAGCGCGTGGAGTTGGCGCGTCTCGGTCTCGCGCGGTTCGAGGAAGCGCAGGGGCTCGGGGATCGGCACCTGGTAGACCAGGGTCTGGCCCTCCCGCAGCGGCGTCTCCGGGATGCGGTGGCGGGTCTGGATGATCGTCGCCTCGGTGGTCCGGGTGGTTGTGGCGACCCCAGAGGTGCGGGCGAAGAAGCGCCGGATCGAGACCGCGTTGGTGGTGTCGTCGGCGCCCTGGTCGATGACCTTGAGCACGTCCGAGCGCCCCAGGATCGCCGCCGTGACCTGCACGCCGCCGGTGCCCCAGCCGTAGGGCATCGGCATCTCCCGGGAAGCGAACGGCACCTGATAGCCCGGAACCGCGATGGCTTTGAGGATGGCCCGGCGGATCATCCGCTTCGTGCCCTCGTCGAGATAGGCGAAGTTGTAGCCGGCTTCGCCAGCCTCCGACGCACCGGGCCCCCTCTCCCGTTCGGGAGAGGGTTGGGGTGAGGGATCAGGTCTTTCCGGATAAGGCGTATCCCTCACCCTGTCCCTCCCCCGAACGGGAGAGGGGACCTGCGCCACTTCCGGAGCGCCGCCTTCAAGCGGAAGCATCCCTATCGCGCTCATTCGGCCGCCTCCTGCATGCTGTCTGAGTCTCGAAAAAACTCGGCGCGCAGGCGCCGGACCAGTTCCAGCTCCGCCTGGAAGTCGACGTAGTGGGGCAGCTTCAGGTGCTCGACGAAGCCGGTCGCCTGGAGGCTGTCGCAATGGGCGAGCACGAATTCCTGGTCCTGGGCCGGGCTCGCCACCGGCTCACCGAGCTCTTCCGCCCGCAGCGCCCGGTCGACCAGGGCCATGGCCATCGCCTTGCGTTCGCTCTGCCCGAAGGTGAGCCCGTAGCCCCGGGTGAACTGGGGCGGCGCCGCGCCCGAGCCCTTGAACTGGTTGACCATCTGGCACTCGGTGAGCCGGATCCGGCCCAGCGGCACCGGGAAGCCGAGCTCCTCGGGGACGAACGCCACCGCCACCTCGCCGACCCGGATCTCGCCCACGAACGGGTGGGTGCGGCCGTAACCGCGCTGGGTCGAGTAGCCGAGGCCGAGGACGAAGCCCTCGTCGCCCCGGGCCAGGGCCTGGAGGCGCAGGGCCCGGTCGGCCGGGTAATCCACCGGCTCCCGGGTGAGGTCGCCCACGGGGGCGCCGTCATCCGGGGGCGAGAGCTCGATCAGGCCGTCCTGGGCCAGCAGGTCGGTGACCCGCGGGCAGGTGCCGGCATCCGCGCGGGGCTCGGCCTCGGCGGCGGGCTCGACCGTGCCCTCGGCGGCGAGGGCGAAGTCGATCAGCCGGTGGGTGTAGTCGAAGGTCGGGCCGAGCACCTGGCCGCCCGGCAGATCCTTGAAGGTCGCCGAGACCCGGCGCGCCACCGTCATGGCGCCGGTATCGACCGGATTGGAGGCGCCGAACCGGGGCAGCGTCGTCCGGTAGGCGCGGACCAGGAAGACCGCCTCGACCACGTCGCCGCGGGCCTGCTTGAGGGCCAGCGCGGCGAGGTCGGGATCGTAGAGCGAGCCCTCGGCCATCACCCGGTCGACCAGCAGCGCCATCTGCTCGCGGATCTGCGCGACGGTGAGCTCCGGCACGGCCGGGTCGCCCCGGCGGGCTTCGGCGAGCAGCCGGTGGGCATTGTCGATGGCGGCCTCGCCGCCCTTCACGGCCACATACATCGGTCAGCTTTCCGTAACGGCGGTGGAGCGCGGGAGCCCGGCCACCAAGCCGGGGGCGGCGAGAATCAGGTCGACCCCGAGCGGGAAGCCCGCCCGGTTCTCGGCGCGCTGCGCGACGAAGCTGTCCGGCAGGGGCGTGAGCGCGATCCGCGTCATACCGTTGATGCCGGGGCCGGCGAGGTTCAGCCCCTCCCCGCTCGTGATCGCGTCGTGGGCGAACACCAGGGTGGTCGACGTGTCGGGATAGGCCGGGGTGCCTTGCGCGAACCGGGCGAGCGGCGGGCAGCGCGCCGGATCGCGGATGAGCGCGAAGGCCGCCCGGGCCGGGTCGTCGGTGAGCGGCGCCCCGGTGTGGAAGCGCAGATAGGCCGCGACCTCGGGCGCGGCCGCGAGGCCGGCATCGAGCCAGACCGGCGTGTCGGCATCGGTGAGCGCCAGCGCGATGGCGGCGAGTTCCGGGGTCAGTGGCGTGGGGGGTTCCAGCCCGGCGTCGAGCCGCTGGAGCAGGCCGGGGCGGGCGAGCGCGTCCATCACGGCGCGGAACGTGCCCTGCGCGTCGTGGACCGGATCGGCGAAGCCGGGTGCGAGCATGGTCAATCCTCCCCGCGGGCGACGGTCAGAAACTCGACCCGGGTGGCGGCGGTGCGCCGTGCCGCCTGCCGACGGTTGGCGTCGGCCCGCCGGGCTGCGGGTTCCAGCGCCGCTTCGACCCGGGCGCGCCGGGCCGGATCCTGCCAGAGCGCGTCGAGGGTCGCGGCGAGCCGCGCCTTCGTGCGGTCGCGGCCGAGATGGTAGGCGAAGCCGGTAGCCCCGTCCGGCAACCGGATCGCCGCCCGGGTCACGCTGACCTCACCGAGGTTGAACGGCCGCCCGTCGCCGCCGATGCGGCCCGTGGCCATCACCAGACCGGTTTCCGGCGGACGCAGATCCTCCACGGCGGGCGCTTCGAGGGCCCGCAGGGCGGCGTCGAGGTCGTCTCGGCTGACATCGGCGCAAAGCGCCATCACGGCCTGCCGGGCCGCGATCTCCTCGGGGTCCGGTTGAAGTGGGCTCGTCGCCATCGCGAATCCCTCTGTCGGTCAGTTGTCTAGTCGTGTAGACAACTAGCGTGCCGGGCGCAAATGAAGTTTGGATGACAGCATGGATGCACAGGAGCAGGCGCCCGGCCTCGTCCGGGGCGAGGGGCTGACGGCGTGGCGGCAGATCGCCGACGCGCTGACGGCCGACATCGCGGCCGGGCGTTACGCCCCGGGCCAGCAGATGCCGACCGAGGCGGCGCTGGCCGCGCGCTTCGCCGTCAACCGGCACACGGTGCGGCGGGCGCTGGCCGCCCTGGCGGAGGGCGGCCTGGTGCGTGCCAGCCAGGGACGCGGCACCTTCGTCGAGGAGGCGCCGCTGGCCTATCCGATCGGCCCGCGAACCCGCTTCTCCGAGATCGTCACCGGGGCGGGGCGCGAGGCCTGGGGCGACCTGCTCGCCGCCGCCACCGTCCCGGCCGGCCCCAAGCAGGCGGCGGCACTGGCGATCCAGCCCGGCGCGCCGATCCTCGAACTGCTGACGATCCACCGGGCGGACGATGCCCCGATCTCGACCGCCCAGACCTGGCTGCCCCTGCCGCGCTTCTCCGGCTTCGCCGCGGCCTATGCCGAGCGCGGCTCGATCACCCGGGCGTTCGCGGCCTGCGGGGTCCACGACTACACCCGGCTCTCGACGCGGATCCGCGCCCGGCCGGCCGACGCCCAGGAGGCGGAGCGCCTCGACATCGCCCCCGGGCGGGTCGTCATGGTGGTGTCGAGCGTCAACATCGACTCCGCGGGCCTGCCGATCCAAGCGAACCGCACCCTGTTCGCCGCCGACCGGGTCGAGCTGGTGATCGGCGGTTGACGCTGATTAGCGCGCCGCCGGCCCGATGATCGCCCGGCGCAGGCGGGTCGAGACCCAGTCGATCGCCGCCACGGTGGCGAGGATCATCAGCACCAGGAAGGCGACCTGCTTCAGCTCCAGCACGCGGATCAGCTCGGTGAGGTACTGGCCGATGCCGCCCGCCCCGACGATGCCGATGATCGTGGCCGAGCGGGTGTTCGATTCGAAGAAATACAGCACCTGGCTCGCCAGGACCGGCAGCACCCCGGGGATCAGCCCGAAGCGGATGCGGTGCAGGGCCGAGCCGCCCGAGGCGACGACGCCCTCCCCGGGCCGCCGGTCGCAGGTCTCGATCGCCTCCGAGAACAGCTTGCCGAACGCCCCGAAATCCGAGCACGCGATGGCGAGCATGCCCGCGAACGGGCCGAGGCCGACGACGTTGATCCAGATCAGCGCCCAGATCAGCGTGTCCACGGAGCGTATCACGTCGAGGCCCCGGCGCACGGCGAAATGCGCGAACGGGTTGGGCACGACGTTGCGGGCGGCCAGCAGCGCCACCGGAAAGGCCAGGATCGCCGCCGTCAGGGTACCCAGGAAGGCGATGCCGAGCGTCTCGCCCAACGCGTGCAGGAAGGTGCCGAGATGGCCCTCGGGCGACGGCGGCAGCATCAGCACCGCAAAGGAGCCGAGCCGCCCGAGGCCGAAGAGGATGCGCGCCGGCGACATCTCGAACTGCCAGGCGCCGAAGCCGGCGAGCCCGATCAGGCCGCCGAGGATCACCACCACGCGCAGCCGCGCGCCGGCATCCGTCCGGAACTGCGCCGGGTAGCGGGCGCGCAGGCGGGCGAGATCGGCCCGGGCCTCCGCCCGCAGGGTCTCGGAGCGAGCGCTGCTCATCGGGCCTCCTCGGCGCCGGTCAGCCGGTGGCGGACCTGCTCGGTGGCGAGGTCGATACAGACGACGGTGATGATGATCAGCCCGAGGATCGCGCTGACATCCGCGTAGTAGAAGTTGCGGATCGCGGCCAGAAACTCCTGCCCGATGCCGCCGGCGCCGACGAAGCCCAGCACCGCCGCCCCGCGCACATTGATCTCGAAGCGCAGCAGCGCGTACGAGACGAAGTTCGACAGGACCTGCGGCAGCACGCCGAAGCGCACGGTCTCGATCCAGCTGGCGCCCGAGGCCGACAGGCCCTCGACCGGGCGCATGTCGATATTCTCGACCACCTCGGAGAACAGCTTGCCGAGCGCGCCCGTCGTGTGGACCGCCAGGGCGAGCACGCCGACCATCGGGCCGAGGCCGAAGGCGATCACGAACAGCAGCGCGAACACCACGTCGGGAATCGTGCGGCACACCTCCAGGAAGCGCTTGGCGAGGAAGCGCACCGTGGGCGACCGCACCAGGTTCGCCGCGGCGACGAAGCTGAGGGCGAAGCCTGCGACCGCCCCGAGCAGGGTGCCGAGATAGGCCATCAGCAGGGTCTCGCCGAGCAGGGCGAGCCAGCCGGGCAGGCCCCAGTACCAGGCGCGTACATCCTCCAGCGGGTGATCGAGGCCGATCGGCGGCCAGATCTGCGCGATGTAAGCGGTGAACTTGCCGATATTCTCCGCGAAGATCAGCGGCCGCACCTCGGCGGCGAGCCCTGCGAGCAGCGCCAGCACCGCGACCACGGCGAAGCTCGCGAGCGTGCGGCGGCGCGTGGCGCCACTCGCCGCCGCGTACAGGCCGGAGAGGGCGGCGGCCCGCTCCGGCGGCAGGGGTGTCAGGCCGCGCAAGGCCGGCGCCCGATCAGGCTTCCGATCAGGATTTCTTCCGTTGCTCGTCGTTGAACTTCAGCATGTCGATGATCGGCTGGTAATCCTTGAGCGTCACCGGGGTGAGGCCCAGATCCTTGCCATCGGACAGCTTGTCGAAGGCCACCTTGTCCGCCTTCGGCAGGTCGATGAAGGCCTGGCGGATCTTGTCCTTGAGGTCGTCCGGCAGGCTCGCCAGCACGGCGTAGGGTCCTTCCGGCAGGAAGTCGGACTTGAACACCACCCGGAAGTCCGACTTCTGCATCGGCGTGCCGTCGGGCTTCTTCAACATGCCCTTCGTGATCATGCGGGTGACGATCGAGTCGGTCTCGGAGTTCCACAGGTTGGCGGCGGCGTCCACGGTGCCCTGGGTCAGCGCCAGCACAGCGTTCTCGTGGCTGCCGGCGAAGACGACCTTGGCGAAATGCTTGTCCACGTCGAAGCCGGCCCGCTTCAGGAAGAAGCGCGGCGCCTGGTTGCCGGAGGTGGAGTTCGGGTCGACCAGGGCGAGGTTCTTGCCCTTGAGGTCCTCGACGGTCTTATAGGGGCTGGAGGCGAGGGTGTAGATCACCGAGTAATAGCCTGCGGCGCCGGTCTCGTGCTGCGGGCTCACGAGCGGCTCGATCTTCACGCCGGTCATCACGGCGCGGGCCAAGGAGGCCGGCCCGTAGAACGCGATGTGGATGTTGCCGGCCCGCTGGCCCTCGATCACCGCCGCATAGTCGCTGGCGACCCGCAGCTTCACCGGCACGCCGACCGTCTTGGTCAGGTAGTTCGCCAGGGGCGCGTAGCGGTCGTTGGTGCCGCTGGCATTCTCCATCGGAATGACCGCCAGGGTCAGCTCGGGATACTTGGCTTTCCACTCCTGGGCGGCGGCCGGCAGGCCGAGGAGAGCGAGCGCTGCCGCAGCGGCGGCGAGGGTGCGGCGGGTGATCATGGTGTGGTCCTTCTCGGTGATATGAGACTTCAGGATCGCTTGGCGCCGCCGCCGGCATCGCCGATCGGGCAAAGCCCGACCTCGCGGCACCGGCGCATGTTGCTCAGTGCTGCTCTCGATTGAATCGCAGCATCTCGACGATCGGCTCGTAGTCCGCGAGTTTCACGGCCGCGAAGCCGATATCCTTCCCGTCGGAGAGCCGGTCGAAGGCAGCCTTGTCCTCTTGCGGCAGGCCCATGAAGGCGGCTCGGATCTCTGCCTTCAGGTCGATCGGCAAGCTGGCGAGCACGGCGAACGGCCCGTACGGCAGGAAGTCCGACTTGAAGACAATCCGGAAATCCGACTGCGACATCGGCTTGCCGTCCGGCGCCTTCAGCAGGCCCTTTCCGGCCAGGCGGGTGACCATCGTCTCGGAATCCGAGGTCCAGTAATTCGCCGCCGCATCGGCCTTGCTTTCGGCCAGAGCCACGACCGCGTTCTCGTGACTGCCGGCGAAGAAAGTCTTGCCGAAATGCTTGTCCAGATCGAAGCCCGCCCGCTTTAAGAAGTAGCGCGGCGCCTGGTTGCCCGAGGTCGAGTCCGGATCGACCAGGGCGAGAGTCTTGCCCTTGAGATCCTCGACGGACTGGTACAGGCTGGTGGCCAGCACGTAGATCACCGCGTTGTAGCCCGTCGAGCCGTTCTCGTGCCTCTGCGTGACCAGCGGCTGGATCTTCACGCCATTCAGGACGGCTTGGGCGTAGGAGGCCGGTCCATACCACGCGATGTGGACGGCACCGGCCCGCTGGCCCTCGATGACGGCGGCGTAATCTTTGGCGACCCGCAGTTTCACCGGCACGCCGAGCTTTCGGGTCAAGTAATCCACCAACGGCGCATGGCGCTCGGTCGTGGGGGTGGCATTCTCCACCGGGACAACGGCCAGGGTCAGCTCGGGGACTTGCGCCTTCCAATCGAGAGCGGCAGCCGGCCAGCCGAACAGGGCAAGCGAAATGGCGGCGGCGACAACCGTACGTCGGGTAGTCATTGGGTCGTCCTTAGAGCAATGTCGGACCGCGGGACGGCCATCTCAACTCACGCACCGATGGCGGCCTCGCGGATGGGCTCCGCCGGCACGAAGCCGGGCAGTCCCGGCATGGCCGCCCGCTGCTCCGCCTCGCGCTCCGCGGAATCGTCCAGCACCTCGCCGGCCTCCAGGCCGTAGAGGCGGCGCGCCACGTCCTCGGTGAGGTCGAACGGGCCGCCCTCGAACACCACCCGGCCGGCAGCGAGCCCGACGAGGCGGTCGCAATAGGCGCGGGCGAGGTCCAAGGAGTGCAGGTTGCACAGGACCGTGATGCCGTAGCGCCGGTTCACGGCCGCCAGGGCATCCATCACCAAGCGGGTGTTGCGCGGGTCCAGGGACGCCACCGGCTCATCGGCCAGCAGGATCTCCGGCTCCTGCACGAGCGCCCGGGCGATGGCGACGCGCTGCTGCTGCCCGCCCGACAGGCCGTCGGCCCGCTGGCCGGCGAACTCGCCCATATCGAAGCTCTCCAGGGCGGCGAGCGCCATGGCCCGGTCCTCGTCGGACCACATCCGGAGCAGGGCGCGGTGGGTCGGCACGTGGCTGAGGCGGCCCATCAGCACGTTGGTCATCACGTCGAGGCGGCCGACCAGATTGAACTGCTGGAAGATCATGGCGCAGCGGGTGCGCCATTCCCGTAAGGGCCGGCCCGTCAGGCTGGTGACATCGCGCCCGTCATAGAGGATGCGGCCCGAGCTCGGGTCGGCGAGACGGTTGATGAGGCGCAGAAGCGTCGATTTTCCGGCTCCAGAGCGGCCGATCACGCCGACGAAGCTGCCGCGCTCGATCTGCAACGAGACACCATCCACGGCACGGCGACCGCTGTACTGACGCGTGAGATCCTCGACGACGAGCATAAACAACCATCCGCTGCGGAATGGCCGCAGCTAAACGCCCGTTCCACGACGATTGGATGACGAATACGATTCAAATTCTTTAGTCGGCGCAGCACATCGACATCTTTGCGGCCGTTTTCTGTTTAGGTCCCGGCCCAGCTCGTGTACCGCTCCAGAAAATCTTCGACCGCGAGGGCGCGGAAATCCGGCAGCGCCCGGCGCAGGCGCTCGTGGTCCCAGTCCCACCAGGCGAGGCGCTCCAGGCGCTCGGCGATCGGCTCGGGAAAGCGGCGCCGCACCGGCTGGGCCGGATTGCCGACGACGATCGTGTAGGCCGGGACATCCCGGGTGACGATCGCCCCCGCCCCGATCACCGCCCCGGTGCCGATGGTGCGGCCGGGCAGGATCACCGCACCGTGGCCGATCCAGACGTCGTGGCCGATGGTCACCGGGCTGGCCCGGCGGCGCTCGAAGAAGGCTTCCTCGTCCGATTCCTCGGGCCAGTAGGCCTGGGCCCGGTAGGTGAAGTGCGCCTGGCTCGCGCGCTCCATCGGATGGTTGCCCGGGTTGATCCGCACGTGGGACGCGATCGAGCAGAACTTGCCGATAGTGGTGTAGATCACCTCACCGTCCTGGGCGATGTAGGAATAATCGTCGAGGACGGTCTCGGTCAGGCGCGTGCGGGCGCCGATCTCGGTGTAGCGGCCGAGATGGCACTCGACGATCCGGGCGCTCGGATCGACCGCCGGATTGAGGCCGAGGCGTTGCTCAGCCATGGGCGGCCCCGAAGGGCAGGCGCGCCAGGAGCCGGAACGGCTCGGACCCGTCCTGGGATAGCAGACACACGGCGTCGATCACCGCGGGCTCCGCCCCGGAGGCGGTGTAGGCGTCGGTCAGCCGGCGCAGCCAGGCGGCGCGGTCGGGCTCCGGCAGGGCGTCGGTCAGCGTCATGTGGAACCGGAAGGCCTCGAAGACATACGGGTAGCCCCAGCGGGCGAGCAGCGCGCGGCCGCGGGGATCGAGGCGCTCCGGGCGTCGCTTGGCGCGCTCGGCCTCCGAGAGCGGTGCCCGCAGCAGGTCGAGGGCGGCGACGCATTCTGCGGCGAGCAGGCCGAGTTCTTGCGGCGGGGCTTCGGGCACCAGGGCGAGGAACGGCCCGAGTGCGGCGACCGTCAGAGAACCGAGCGCCACCGGCGGGTGCCCGGCCGCGAGGTCCCGGGCCATGGCGAGAAGGTCGGCCTCCTCGGCCGCCGGCGCGAGACGCAGTGGTGCCTTCAGGGTCGCGTGGAAACCGTAGACCCGGGCGCCCGCCGTGACGGCGGCGAGGTCGCCGAACCCGTCCGGATGCGGGACCGGGGCGCCGACGGCGTTGTCGTAGCCGAGCACGGCATTGCCGAAGGCCGCGAGGCGTGAGCCGGGCGCGGGAAGCCAGTAGAGGGCGTAGCGGCGCGTCATGTCCCGACCTCCGGCTCCCGCCCGGTCACGCCGTCGGCGCGCTGGCGCGGTCGATGCTCGCCCGGTGCGGGCGCACATCCATGGCGTTGCCGCGCCAGACGATGGCGCTCTGCACCCAGGCGCCCAGCCAGATCGCCGGGATCAGGGCGTCCCGCACCAGGAAGGCGGCCAGCATGCGCGGCCCGCGATGCCAGCCCGCGCGGGCCGCGAGCCGGTCTTCAGCTAGATAGCACAGGGCCGCGAGGGCGGCAGCGCCCGCGAGCCCCGCGAGGCTGCCGGACCAGAGCGCCAGGAGAAGCGCCGGCAGCAGGACGCCGCTGCCGATCTCGGGTGCGAAGAACAGCGGGAAGGTCACCCGCCGCAGCCGGGCCCAGCGGAGCTGCCGCGCCCAGACCTCGCGAAAACCCCGCGGCCCGAGCGGCTGCTCGAACGGGCTCGCGACCAGGTGAACACGCTTGCCGGCGGCGCGCACCAGCTTGGTGGCGGCGGCATCCTCGGCGATCTCAGAGGCCAGCGCCTGCAGGCCGCCCCGGGCTTCCAGGAAGGGTTTGTGCCAGAGCATGCTCTTGCCCTGCGCGAAGCCCAGGCCGAACGCCTCGGCGGCGTATTGCCAGCGCGCCTGCAGGGTGTTGAGGAAGGCGCATTCGACCTCGGCCATGAAACTGCCCGGCCGGGCGCCCGCCGGAGTCGAGCAGACGAGGCCGGTCTCGTCCCGCCAGGCGGCCTGCAATCGCTGGAGATAGTCCGGCGGCATAGCGACGTTGGAATCGGCGAGCACGACCCAGTCATGCGCGGCGGCGCGCCAGCCGCGCAGGCAGTTGTTGAGCTTCGGATTGTCGCTGATGCGCTCGTCGCCCAGGATCAGCCGGGCCGGCACCTGCGGGTGCTCGGCGATCAGGCGCTGCACCCGCGGCACGATCGGATCGGCCGGGTCGGCCACGCAGAAGATCAGCTCGTAGGCCGGATAGGCGAGGCGGAAGCCGCGGGCCAGCATCTCGTCGCTGAACGCCTCGATCCCGTGGAGCGGACGGACCAGGGAGACGGGGGCGCCGGCCGGGAAGGTGGACGCGCCGTGGACCTTGCCGATACGCCGGCCCGCGATCGCGATGCTGGCGATCTGGACCAGGGCCAGGAGCGCGCCGAGGGACAGGGCCAGCACCGTGGGGTCAATCATGCGGATCCCTCGTGTACGCTCGTGATCGGCCCGGCTCGCCGGCCAGCACACGTCGCATCAAAGACTTAGAGCCGCACCCGGTCGGGCGCGGCTCTAGCGGCCGGACAGCGTCAGTCGTGTGACAACGCTTCCATCAGAACCGGAGGGTGAGGTTGCCCTTCACGGCCTGGTCCTGCGCCCGGGCGCCGACCTGGCCGGTATAGGCCACGCCGAGGGTCGCGTTCGGCGCCACCCGCAGGTCGAGCCCCGCACTCGCCACCAGCGCGTCCCGGTCGATCGGCACGCCCGCGCTCAGGAAGGCCGGGCCGGTGCCGAAGCTCAGCAGCGCCGTCGGGACCACGTCCCCGAACGCCCGCCGGTAGCCGAGCAGGCCGTGCGCCGTGACCGGAAGCCCGAGGCCCAGATCCAGGCTGGTCTGCGCCCGAACCCCCGCGGTCACCGCGCCGAGGTCGTAGTCGCGCGCGTAGCTCACCAGAGCCGCCGCGCCGCCCGCCTCCGCGAACCCGTCCCGCCGGATGCCGATATAGGCCGCGCCCACGAACGGCTCGATGGAGGTGGACGCGACCTGCAGCGCCGGGCCGTCCTTCGACACGAGCGCGGCCGGCGCGCTCAGGGTGAAGCGGTAGCCAATCTCGCCGAACCCCTGGACGGTGTGGCCGCCGCCATGGCCGGTCGGGCTGTCCGACAGGCCGTAGAGCACGCTGCGCCGGGTGCGGGTGTCGGTGTCGGCGTAGAGCGCGCCGAGCCGGACCGAGACCGGGCCGAACTCGTAGCCGCCATAGACGCCGCCGAAGCCGCTCTTGAGCGTCGCGCTCTCTGATGGGCTGGCGGCGCCTTGCCGGGCGCCGCCGCCCTGCCGGCCGGCGCTGTCGAGGTTGGCCTCGGTGTAGCCGCCGACCACGCCGACCTTGAACCCGCTCGGCAGCCGGATGTCGGCGCCCAGCGCGAAGCCGGCGATCTGCCGGTCGAGGTCGAAGGCGTTGCCGCCCCCGCCCGCCGTGCCGAAGGCGCCGAACCCCTAGCCCCAGAGGCCGAACACCTGCGGGTCGAGGATCCGCGCCGGGACATGCGCCACCACCGGCGCCCGGCCGGGCAGGTCGGAAGTGTAGGCCGCCGGCAGGGTGCCGTAATCCAGGCTCGCGGCCGATCCGCTCCAGCGCAGCCGGTCGAGCACCGCCTCGCGCACGAAGAACGCGGTCTCGTAGGCCGCCGAGACCGTGCCGGCATGGATGTCGCCGGCCAGCGCCCGGAAGCCGTCGACGGCCTCGCTCGTGGTGAACGCCAGGGCGGCGTCGTAGGCGCGACCGCGGCCCGCCGCCTGGAGCGCGTTGGCGGCGGCGATGCCGTTGCGGCCCGTTGCGCTGGCGGCGAGCGGCACGTCGTTGCGGGTGAGCGTCAGGTCGACTTCGTTGGGCAGGTAGCGCAGGCCCGGGGACAGGAAGGCGAGGTTGGCGGTCACGCCGTCGAACCGGCCGGAGACGCCGCCCGCCGCATTCAGGATCGCGTAGCTGGTGCGCGGGCTGTAGGCGCCCGAGGCCGCCAGCACCTGCACGGTGCCGCCGGCGAGCGTGGCGCCGCCGCCGGCGGCGATCCTGTCGGCCTGGCCGGCGGCGTTGGCCTCGACCCGGTAGACCGAGCCCGGCGCGAAGGCGACCGCGCCGGTCACGTTCAGCGTACCGATCGAGTTGCCCGGCGAGACGGTGCCGCCCGACAGCGCCGCGATCCCGCCGACGGAGCCCGCGCCGCCGAGCAGGCCTCCGGCATTGACCGAGACCGTGCCGGCGATGGTGCCGTTGGCGTAGAGCGCGCCGCCCTGGCCGATGCCGACATCGATGCCGAGGCGGTCGGTGGTGTCCATCCGCAGGGTGCCGGTGACGTTGCCGAAGTAGCTGGCGGCGGAATACAGGTCGATGCGGCTCCAGTAGCTCAGCGGGCTGCCGTAGAAGGCGGCGAGCGCGTTGGTCTGCGTGTTGACCACGATCTGGTTGATCGTGTCGGTCGAGAGCTGCCCGTAGAGGCCGCCGTTGGGCGCGAGCGTGCGGGCGGCGGTGGTCGATCCGCCGTAGAGGGGCGCGAGCAGGATCGAGGCGTCGGGCCCGCCGGCGGGGGCGGCCTCGCGCGGCGCCTGGGCGAAGGTCAGGGTCGGCAGGCCGTAGGTCAGGCGGGCCTGGTAGGCGGCCTGGTTGGCCGCGGACGGGACGTAGGGATTGCCGGTGGTATTCGCGCTGCTGCCGGCGCAGGCCGCGACAGTGTTGCCGCATTGCGCGGCGAGGTAGGCCTGGAGTTCGGCCTGGGCCTTCACGAACTGGTTCGGCAGGTTGATCGCGACGCCGGTCACCGCGGCATTATTGATATAGGCCGGGTTGGTGAAGGCTTGGGCCAGGTCATAGGCCGCCAGCGCCCGGCTGCCGATGATGTCGAGCGGGTAGTGGACGCCGAGCACGATGCGGTTCTCGCCGTACTCGGAGGCGCGCAGCAGCGCGCTCTGGTATTGCTGCGGCACCAGCATCGCCAGCAGATAGCCGCTCGTATACGCGTAGGTGGTGTGCCCACTCGGGAAGGACGGGTTGGTGGCGATGCCGTTGAGCGCCGTCGGGTCGAAGGCGTTGAAGCGGTTCGGCGCGACCTGGACGGGGCGGGAAGATCCATAGACGTCCTGTCCTGCCTGTGTGTTCGTGACGCCGTAGCCGAGGTCGTAGACGCTGTTGGTGGTATTGGGCAGGCCGTTGGCTCTGGGCAGGCTGTAGCCCGCCGGCGCCACGGCGGGCGTTGCCACGTAGTTGGCCGGGGTCACGCTCGGGTTGTTGGCCGCGCCGTTGGCGAAGTAGTTCTTGGCGACGCCCAGGTTGTTGCCCGTGAAGGTGTTGGCGTTGACCAGCAGGTTGACGACGTTACCGAGCGGACCGCTGGCGCCGGGGGCGACGCCGCGCTGGTAGATCGGCCCGAGCTGCGAGCCAAGGCCGCCGACGATTTGTTGCGGAACGATGCCGTTGATCGGCGTCTGGCCGGGCAGGCCGCCGGCGATGTTGGCGGCGACGCCGTAACTGCCGAGCCCGACCGAGGACAGGTTGTTGCCGGCCGAGCTCAGCAGATTCTTATCGCTGATCGCCAATTGCTGCCGCGCGAGCCCGGCGCCGTTGTTGAGCGCGATCGTCTGCCCCAGGTTCAAGCCCAGCGTCGCCTGGCCGGCCGCGGTCGCGTTCAGCGACAGGAACGGCGCCAGCAGGTTGAGGACGTTCACGTCCGAGGCCGTCGTGTTGACGGTCTGCGCCTGCACACCCGAACTGTATGCAGCGACTATCAAGGCCGCGATCGAGACTCCATAGCGAAACGTCATTCCCGGCCCCCAAGCCTGCGGCCATTCGGCCTGCGCCGGGGGTTTTAGCGAAATCTCCACGCGCGAATGCGTCATAATCCATTCACAAAACTCTGAATCATCGCGTGTATCCTGACTGCAACAGCCCTATATCTTAGCCGGCGCAAATCTGTCTTGGATGTTGCTTGTGCGTTGCTCAGGACGTGGCTGGAATCCGGCCACAAAACCTTTCCACGGCGCGCCGAGCGCGCCGCGAAGCCTAATCATTGGCTCGAACTATCCGCGGACGGATGTCAGATTTCGGCCCCCGGACGGGGCGGTGCCGTATCAGTAAACACCCCCGCCCAGGGCTTGAGGAAGTCCGACTAGACTTCGACCCGATTAATATCTTCGGATCCTTGGCCGTAGACGCGCGAATATAATGCTTCCTCGGATCCGGCAGGCAAAACGTCACTGAACTGTCATCCCGCAATCTTAATCCCGCCTTGCGTCCAAAGACGAGTCACCGCGAGGGCCCATGTCTGATTCCGCCGTAATGTCGCCGCCGGTGGCGGGAGGCAGGCCCGCGGGCGGCCCGCGCCTGGATCATGGGATTCATCTGGGCGGCGTCGTCGCTTTCCTGGCGATCCTGGTCGCCGGGCTCGGCTACGCGGTGGTGAGCCTCGTCACCGACATCAACGCGGTCGGCGAAGCGCCGCTGGCCTACGGGGCCTTCGCGCTGCTGGGTCTCGCCCTGCTGATCGCTCTCGCCTTCGAGTTCGTGAACGGGTTCCACGACACCGCCAACGCGGTGGCGACCGTGATCTACACCCACTCGCTGCCGCCGCTGGTGGCGGTGGTCTGGTCGGGCTTCTTCAACTTCCTCGGCGTCATGTTGTCCTCCGGCGCGGTGGCCTACGCCATCGTCACCCTGCTGCCGGTGGAGCTGATCCTGCATGTCGGCTCGGGGGCCGGCTATGCGATGATCTTCGCGCTGCTGCTCGCCGCCATCATCTGGAACCTCGGGACCTGGGCCTTTGGGCTGCCGAATTCCTCGTCGCACGCGCTGATCGGCTCGGTGCTGGGCGTCGGCCTCGCCAATCAGCTCATGAGCGGCGGCGACGGCACCGCGGGGGTCGACTGGGGCCAGGCGCTCAACGTGTTCAAGGCGCTGCTGTTCTCGCCCCTGTGCGGCTTCGTGCTCGCGGCTGTGCTGCTGCTGGCCCTGAAATTCGCGGTGCGGCGCAAGGACCTCTACGAGGCGCCCAAGGGCGAGGCGCCCCCGCCTCTCTGGATCCGCAGCCTCCTGATCCTGACCTGCACGCTGGTATCGTTCTTCCACGGCGGCAATGACGGCCAGAAGGGCATGGGCCTGATCATGCTGATCTTGATCGGCGCCGCGCCCACCGCCTACGCGCTGAACCGGACCATGTCGGACGACACGACCCCCGCCTTCGTCCAGACCTCCGCGGCGGCGAGCCAGGTCTTCGCCACCCGCGCCGGCGGCATCCCCGAGCCGGAGGCCGCGCAGGCGCGCCGGACGGTGACGGACGCGCTGAAGGGCAAGGCTCTGAACCAGCCGCCGGTCTACGCCGCGCTCTCCGCGCTGGCGACCGACATCGCCGCCAGCGTGAAGAATTACGGCGCGATCCGAACCGTGCCGGCCGCCCAGACCGAGAACCTGCGCAGCGACATGTACCTCACCGCCGACGCGGTGCGGCTGCTGCCGAACGCGGGGGCGGACTTCTCGGAGGCCGACAAGGCGACCCTGAAGAGCTACACCGGGCTGCTCAACAGCGGCACCCGCTACATCCCGGGCTGGGTGAAGGTCTGCGTCGCGCTGGCGCTCGGGCTCGGCACCATGGTCGGCTGGAAGCGCATCGTCGTGACGGTGGGCGAGCGGATCGGCAAGACCCACCTCACCTATGCCCAGGGCGCGTCGGCCGAGATCGTGGCCGCGGGCACGATCGGGCTGGCCGAGCTCTACGGCCTGCCGGTCTCGACCACCCATATCCTGTCGTCGGGCGTGGCCGGGACGATGGCGGCCAACGGCTCCGGCCTGCAGATGGCCACGGTACGCAACATGGCGCTCGCCTGGGTGCTGACCCTGCCGGCGGCCATCACCCTGGCGGCGGGGTTGTTCTTCCTCCTGCGCCACGTCTTCTGACGCGGTCAGGCCCGCGACGCACGGGCGGACGTTCGGACAACAGGCAGGGCCGTTTCCGCGATCGGCGGAAGCGGCCCTGTCGTTTTCGGTCCCAGCTTGTCGGGACCTATGGGCGCGCCATGGCGCGCACGTAGGCCAGGCAGGTGCGACGCGCGGCGACGGTCTCGATCGCCATGAAGGCCGTCACGAGGTCCGCCGCCTGGGCGACGGTCTCGCCCGGTTCGATTTCGTCGGGAAAAAACGCGGCGACCGGCAGGCGCAGCGTGTCGGCGATGCGGTCCAGAAGCGCCACGGAGCGATCCGCCTCGGCAAGCCCGTGAACCGGCGGGGTCATGACCTGCGCCATTGCTCAACCCACCTGATGGCCGAGCTGGATCGCCCGGGCGATTTCCGAGCGCCGGGCGGCGTAGCCGGGGGCGACCATCGGATAGTCGGCGGGCAGGCCGAACTTGGTCCGGTAGCGCTCGGGCGTCAGGCCGTTGGCGGTGAGGTGGCGCTTGAGCGTCTTGTAGGACCGGCCGTCGATGAAGCTGATCAGGCCGTCCTGGGTGATCGAGGCTTCGATCTGCGTGGCGGACGGGCCGGTCCAGCCCGCGGCGGAACCGGCGGGGTTCTTCTGAAGCACCGCGATCGCCGCGTGAACCTGGTCGATCAGCACCGGCAGGTCACCCGCCCCCACGGGATTCCGCGACACATAGGCAGCGACGATGGCGCCGACTTTCTCGAGCAGGAAGGAGGAGCGGGGTTCGGGTCGGTTGATCATGTCAGATGCCGCTGTTCAATAGGTCGTTGCCAATACCCCACGGTCGCCGATCGACGGCCCGAAGGTCCGCCCCAGTGATCGGGATCCGCAGTGCGTCTCACCGGCGGTGAGTTGCGACGGAAACCTCAAGTTGCTCAAATGCATCCCTTGAGGCTGGAAACAATATACAATATGTGTCCGGCAGCGCTTGTCTGAAGACGCGGATCCGTTGTCCCGGTCGCGCGGAATGCCGGTCGATGAAAAAATTTACTTATGGAAGCACTGTTTTCGACCGAGGGGGTTAACCCGCAGCACAGCTTTCGGCGCTGGCGGGAGACGCTGGTCGGCCGGGGCGTGCCCCTGGAGCAAGCGCGCCTCGACGACGGCCCCTTCGCCGCCAAGCTGGAGGCCGCCAGCGTCGGTCCCCTCCTGCTGACCCGCGTCTCGCACGGCGCCGTCCGCAGCGAGGCGACGCGCGCGCTGATCCAGCGCAACGGCAAGGACGGCACCGCCGTGGTGATCTTCAAGCTCGCGGGCGTATCGACGCGCAGCCAGGATGACCGGAGCTCGGTGCAGCGGCGCGGCGATTTCGTGGTGGTGGACCATCGCCCGGCCGCGCACGAGTCGACCACGGGCAGCCAGTCCCTGTTCCTCGAACTGCCCCGGGAGCGGCTTGAGAGCGTGCTCGGCTCCACGAAGCTCTACACGTCCCTGACGATGGGCGGGGACGTCGCCTCCGCGGCGCTGACAGTCAAATTCTTCCACGACTTGGTCCGCGTGCGTGACCGGCTCGATCCCGATTCCGCAGCCCGCATGGCGTCGGTCGGCGTCGACCTGATCGTGGCCAGCATCGCGGAGCGGCTGGCCCAAGAGGTATCCCGACCGCTTCACGGCACCGTCGTGGTCCAACGGGCAAAGGCGTTCGTCGAGGCCCATCTCGGCGACCCGACCCTCGATCCGCCGTACCTCGCCGGGGCCGTCGGCGTGTCGCTGCGCCGGCTCCAGGAATTGTTCCACGAGCGCGGCCAGCACATTTCCGACTGGATCTGGCAGCGCCGGCTGGAGGTCGCGGCCAAGCGGCTGGCCGACCCGGGCTGCGCCCACCAGCCGATCGGCGCCGTGGCCTTCGGCTGCGGCTTCGCCAGCCAGGCCCATTTCTCCCGCCGCTTCAAAGAGCGCTACGGCAGTACGCCCCGCGAGTATCGCCATGCCGCGCTTGTAAGTCTTTGATTTGAAACGCTCGCCGACGCCGAACCGGCATCCGCTTCGGCGCCGAGAGATCCAGGCCACCGCGCCACCCGGCATCCCCAGGGAACAGGACCCGTGCAGCCCGTTTTTTCGACCGACGGCCTCCACCCGAAGAACAGCTTCCAGATCTGGCGGGACGTGCTGTTCGAGCGGCTCGTGCCGATCAAGATGGAGCGGCTCGACGACAGGCCGTTCGCCGGCAAGATGGAGGTCGCCAGTGTCGGCTCCCTCCATATGTCCCGCGTCACGCAGGGCGCCCTGCGCAGCGAAACGACGCCCCAGGCCGCGCGCCAGCACGACAGGGCGGGTATGGCCGTCGTGCTGTTCAAGCTCGCCGGCGCGTCGTCCTGCCTTCAGGACGGCCGGGACTCCGTGCAGCGGCCCGGCGACATCGTCGTGCTCGATCATCGGCCGGCCGTGGTGACGACGGGCCCGGGCAGCCAGTCCCTGTTCCTGGAACTGCCGCGCGAGCGCCTGGAGAGCATGCTCGGTCCGACCCGGCTCTATACGGCGCTGTCGATGGGCGCGGACCTGGCCTCGAGCAGCCTGGCCTCGACCTTCTTCCGCGAGTTGATCCAGGTGCGCCACCGGCTCGACCCCGACGCGGCGGAACGGATGGCGACGATCGGCGTGGACCTGATCGTAGCCTGCATCGCCGAGCGGATGGCCAAGGAGGTGCCGCAGCCCTTGCACGGCACCGTCGTGGTCCAGCGGGCGAAGGCGTTCGTCGAGGCCAATCTCGGCGACCCGACCCTCGACCCGCCCCAGCTCGCGGCCGCGGTCGGCGTGTCGCTGCGCCGGCTCCAGGAATTGTTCCACGAGCGCGGCCAGCACATCTCCGATTGGATCTGGCAGCGCCGGCTCGAAACCGCCGCCAAGCGTCTGGCCGATCCGACCGGCGTTCATATGCAGATCGGCGCCGTGGCTTTCGGCTGCGGCTTCGCCAGCCAGGCGCACTTCTCGCGCCGCTTCAAGGAGCGGCACGGCATGTCCCCGCGGGAGTACCGGATCGCAGCTCTCATGGGGGCGGCCTGAGCGCTGTCCGCCGAAATCGATCTCGTTCGGCGGACAGCGCGTCAAGACGAGGATGTTCGGTCTCGGCATGGACCCGATCGCCGGAGCAGCCGGCATCTTAGCGACCCGAAACACCCCGTCACGAACACCCGGACTTGTCTGGACCCGCGAGATCCCATCGCGGCCATGGAGCGGCCAGAAGGCGACCCATGCAAACAGTGTTTTCGACCGGAGGGCTGCATCCCCGGGACAGCTTCAAGCGCTGGCGTGACGCGCTCGACGCGGAGGGCTCGAACGTCAACCTGCGGCAGCTCGATGATGCGCCATTCACAGCCAAAGTGGAGAGTGGCACGGTCGGCGCGCTCCATATAAAGCGCTTGTCGCAAAGCGCCCTGCGCACCGAGATCCGGAAACCCGCAGCCTCGGTTCAGGGGCGTGAGGGAATGGTCACCGCGACCTTCAAACTCGCGGGCACATCGAGCAGCTTCCAGGACGGTCGAGACGCTTCGGTGAGGGCCGGCGATCTCTACATCCTGGACCACCGGCCAGCCGTGCTGACGACGAGCGCAGGTGCCCAAGCCATGTTTCTGGAACTGCCCCGCGAGCGCTTCGAAAGCGTACTGGGCCCGATCCAGCTCTACACGGCGCTCCCGGCCGGGGCGGATCTCGCATCCACCGCCTTGGCGACGACCTTCATCAACGAGTTGATCAGCCTTGGCCATAAGCTCACTCCCGATTCGGCCGTCCGCATGGCATCGATCGGAATCGACCTGATCGTGGCCAGCATCGCCGAGCGCCTGGCCCGGGAGATCCCGCGGCCGCTGCACGGCACCGTCGTGGTCCAGCGGGCGAAGGCGTTCGTCGAGGCCAATCTCGGCGACCCGACCCTCGACCCGCCGCAGCTCGCGGCCGCGGTCGGTGTGTCGCTGCGCCGGCTCCAGGAGTTGTTCCACGAGCGCGGCCAGCACATCTCCGACTGGATCTGGCAGCGTCGGCTGGAGGCGGCCGCCAAACGGCTGGCCGACCCGAGCGGCACCCATGTGCAGATCGGTGCCGTGGCTTTCGGCTGCGGTTTCGCCAGCCAGGCCCACTTCGCCCGCCGCTTCAAAGAACGCTACGGCATGCCGCCCAGCGAGTACCGACACGCGGCCTTCCTGAGCACCGCGTAGGGGTGTGCTGCGGCCTGATGGTGCCAAACCCGGTGCCGAAAGCGGGACGCCCGCTCCCATGCATCCGCCGCGCCTGCATGCCAGGCAGAGCGAAAGCCGGACTGCCAGGCCCACCTGAGAGACAGGGGGCCGCAGGCGCAATGGGGTGCCGTATTTGCCTAAGCCGGCGCAGTTTTGATATACGATTGCAGCAACATCTAGATAAAGGCACCCCGTCCCCGCGCAAATATTTTGTTTTTGCTCCAAAAGATCTCGATAGACAATCGATGGCCTGAGATCATACTGCGGAAGCGCATCGCAAATTCATCCCGCAAAACCGATTGGCGAAAACGGAATTATATGTATGAAATTATTGTTTCTATCCGAAAAACTTCCTATTCATACGAGATTCAATCGATGGCTGGAGTTGCTGGAGGAGCAACGTCTGCCGCTCGAGCAAAAGCAACTCGACGCCGCTCCCTTCGAGGCCAAGCTGGAGATCGCCACGCTGGGCCCCCTCACGATGACCCGGGTCTCGGAGGGCCCTCTGCGCAGCGAGGCGACGCCGAGCGCCATCCGCCGTCTGGGTGACGAGGGCTGCATCAGCGTGGGCTTCACCCTCGCCGGCGAGAGGACGGTGCATCAGCGAGATCGAGCATCGACCCAACGGCAGGGCGACCTGGTGGTGATCGAACATCAGCCGACCGTGATGACGACGAGCCCAGGCAATCGGTCCCTGTACCTGAAGATGCCCCGCGAACGCCTGGAGAGCGTGCTCGGGCCGGCCCGGCGCTACGCGGCCCTGACCATAGGGGCGGACCTTGCCACCGCGATCCTGGCGACGAGCTTCTTCGAGGAGCTGACCCGCATGCATCACCAGCTCGACCCTGTGACGGTCGCCCGCATGGGGTCGATCGGCGTGGACCTGATCGTGGCCAGCATCGCCGAGCGGATGGCCCAGGACGTGCCGCTTCCGCTCAGCGGCTCCGTCCTGGTCCAGCGGGCCAAGGCGCATATCGAGGCCAACCTCGGCGACCCGAATCTGGACCCGCGGCACCTCGCGGCGGCCGTCGGCGTATCGCTGCGTCGGCTGGAAGAACTCTTCGAGGAGCGCGACCAGCAGGTCTCCGACTGGATCTGGCAGCGCCGGCTGGAGGTGGCGGCCGATCGCCTGGCCGACCCGGCCTGCACCCACCTGACGCTCGGCACCCTGGCCGGCGGCTGCGGCTTCAGCAACCGCGCCCAGTTCTCCCGCCGATTCAAGGACCGGTTCGGCCTGGCACCCAGCGAGTTCCGGCACGCCGTGGGGCTGGGCGGGCGATAGCGGTCCGCCGCACCTATTCAGGGCCGCGATCGCTCCGGCGCAGGCTCGCCGGCATGGCGAACAACAGCAGGGCGGCCGCCACGAGGCAAAGCGAGCCGATGACGTAGAGGGCCGGGGTCGTGGATCCGGTCAGGTCCTTGACCCAGCCGACCATCACCGGGCTGACGATGCCGCCGAACTGCCCCAGGGTGTTGATCAGCGCGATGCCTCCAGCCGCACCGACGCCGGTGACGAGCTTGGCCGGCAGGGTCCAGAAGGTCGGGATCGAGGCGACGATCCCGGATCCCAGCAGCGCCAGCGCGATCATCAGCGGCACGATCTGCCGGTCGAACAAGCCGGCGGAGAAGAACCCGATGGCTGCGGCGATCGCCAGCGCGGCGACGAATTTCGGGCGCTCGCCGGAGGCGTCGGACAGGCGCCCGACCACCACCATGCTGATCGCCCCGCAGATGTAGGGGATTGCGGTCAGCAAGCCGACATAGGCCGCGCTGCTGCCGCTGGCGGTCTTGATCAGGTCCGGCCCCCAGAAGTTCAGCCCGTAGGAGCCGATCTGGAGGAGGAAGTAGACCAGCCCGATCATCAGGAAGCCCGGCTGGCGCAGCGCCCCGAGGAGCGAATGGTCGCCGATCTCGCGGTTGTGGTGGGCGATCCGGGCGGACAGCAGCTCCTTCTCCGGCTCAGAGAGCCAGCGCGCATCGGAGATCCGGTCGTCGAGGCGCATCAGCACCAGGGCGCCGAGCACGAGGCAGGGCAGGCCGCCGGCCAGGAACAGCCATTGCCAGCCGGCGAGCCCGGCGACGCCGTTGAGCCCGCCGAGGATCAGGCCCGCCACCGGCGCCCCGACGATCCCCGAGAAGGCCGAGGCGACGAACAGGAACGAGGTGATCCGCCCGCGATGCGAGGCCGGGAACCACAAGGTCAGGTAGTACAGGATGCCGGGCGCGAAACCCGCCTCCATGGCGCCGATGATGAAGCGCAGGGTGTAGAAGTGCCACTCGGTGCGGATGAAGATCATCAGCGCCGTGGCGATCCCCCAGGAGATCATGATCCGGGCGATCCAGCGGCGCGCGCCGACCCGGTAGAGGAACAGGTTCGACGGCACCTCGAAGATGACGTAGCCGACCACGAACATGCTGGCGCCGAGCCCGTAGGCGACGTTGCTGAAGCCGAGGTCGCTCTGCAGCTGGAACTTGGCGAAGCTGATGTTGATCCGGTCGAAGAACGCGAACAGGTAGCAGACCATGATCAGCGGCATCAGCCGCCACGCCACCTTCCGGACGATCCCGGCCTCGGTCACGTCCTCTGGGCGCGCGGACGCGCCGGTCACCGCGATGGCCATCGTGTTCCTCCCTCGATAGGTCCGCCCGTCGAAGACGGGGGGCAGCTGCGTGGGACCGCCTTCAGGTGGGCGGTTTCATCACGCGGTGTCTCAAGTCACGGGTTTCCAAAGGGCTCAGCCCTTTGGCGGGGTTCGGGGGCGGAGCCCCCGATGCATCGGGCTAAGCCCGCCCTTCGCTCAGGCGGCCCGGGGAACCGGGTGGAGATCGCAGGGACGGCCGGCCTTGGCGACCTGGCCGGGCACCGCGTGGCCGACGAGCCGCGGCAGGTCCCGGGACAGGGCGATCAAGGCCGACAGGTCGAGGCCGGTGCGGATGCCCATCTCGTGGGCCATGCTGACCAGATCCTCGGTGCAGATGTTGCCGGTGGCGCCTGGGGCGAACGGGCAGCCGCCGAGGCCGCCGAGCGCCGCATCGAAGCGGCGCGCCCCGGCCTGCCAGGCCGCCAGCACGTTGGCGAGGCCGACCCCGCGGGTGTTGTGGAAGTGCAGCGTCAGGTGCTCGGCCGGGACGATGGCGAGCACACGGGCGACAAGCCGCTCGACCTGGCGCGGATTGGCCATGCCGGTGGTGTCGGCCAGCGTCACGCCGGTGATGCCGAGCGCGCGATAGCGCTCCACCTGCGCGACCACCTTGTCGACCGGCTGGTCGCCCTCGAACGGACAGCCGAAGGCGGTCGCCACCGTGGCGTTGGTCAGGACCGACGCGCCCTTCACGGTCTCCATGATCCGGGAGAACCCGGCGATCGAGTCGTCCGGGCTCATGCCCATATTGGCGCGGTTGTGGGTCTCGCTCACCGAGGCGACGAGGTTGATCTCGTCGACCCCGGCGGCGAGGGCCCGCTCGGCCCCCTTCGGGTTCGGGACCAGCGCCACATAGACCGTGCCGGGCCGGCGGCGGATCCCCGAAAAGACCTCGGAGGCGTCGCGCAGGGCCGGCACCGCCTTGGGCGAGACGAAGGACGAGACCTCGATCCGGGAAAAACCCGCATCCGAGAGCGCGTTCACCAGGGCGATTTTCTCGGCGGTCTCGATCCAGGCCGCCTCGATCTGGAGGCCGTCGCGGGGGGCGACCTCCTGGACCAGCATCGTGTCGTCGCTCATTTGACGGCTCCCGCATCGCGCAGCGTCTGGATCGCGTTCGCGTCGAGGCCGAGATCGGCCAGCACCGCATCGGTATGGGCGCCGAGCGCCGGCCCTTGCCAGCGCACCGTCCCGGGGGTGCCCGAGAGCTTCGGGACGATGCCGGGCATCTTCACCTGCGTGCCGCCGGGCAGCTCCGCCTGGAGGATCATGTCGCGGGCCTGGTAGTGCGGATCGGCGACGATGTCGGCCACCGAGTAGATCCGGCCGGCCGGCACGTCCGCGGCGTCGAGGGCAGCCAGGGCGTCGTCGACGCTCCGCGCTTTCGACCAGTCGCCGATGACGCCGTCGAGCATGGCGGCGTGCTGCGAGCGGCCGTCGTTCGAGCGCATCCGCGGGTCCTCGGCGAGGTCGGGACGGCCGATGGCCTTCATCAGCCGGCGGAAGATCGGGTCGCTGTTGCCCGCGATCACGACGAAGCCGCCATCCTGGGTCGGATAGGTGTTGGACGGGGTGATGCCGGGCAGCGCGCCGCCGGTGCGGGTGCGGATCTCGCCGAGCAGGTCGTATTCGGGGACCAGGCTCTCCATGACGTTGAACACGCTCTCGACCAGCGAGACGTCCACCACCTGCCCGGCGCCGCCGTTGACCTTGACGTTGAGGATCGACATCAGCGCGCCGATCACGCCGTGGAGCGAGGCCAGGGTATCGCCGATGCTGACCCCGACCCGGGCCGGGGGGCTGTCGGGGGAGCCGGTGGTGTAGCGCAGCCCGCCCATGGCCTCGCCGATGGCGCCGAAGCCCGGCCGGTCGCGGTACGGCCCGGTCTGGCCGTAGCCGGAGATGCGGACCATCGTGAGGTTGGGGTTGAGGACCGAGAGCACGTCCCAGCCGAGACCCAGCTTCTCCAGGCCGCCGGGCCTAAAGTTCTCGACCACCACGTCGGCGCTGCTAGCGAGGCGCTTGACGATGTCGAGCCCCTCCGGCGTCTTGAGGTTGACGGCGATCGACTTCTTGTTGCGCGACTGGAGATACCACCACAGCGAGGTGTCGCCGTGCATCTTGCGCCAGGTGCGCAGGGGGTCGCCGCCCTCGGGCGACTCGACCTTGATCACCTCGGCACCGAACTCGGCCAGGAGCTTGGTAGCGAAGGGTGCGGCGATGAGCTGGCCGAGTTCCAGCACACGGATCCCGCTGAGCGGACCTGACACCGTCGTTCTCTCCCTGTCTTTGCATGAAGGATACGACCAGCGGTTGGGCGATGTCCAAACGTCATGCGCCAGCCTGCGTTCTCCGAATGCGAACGCAGGTGACGTTCAGCCTCCGGCCGTGCGCAGATGGTCGAGGAGCAGGGCCGCGGCAGGCGGCAGGGCGCCGGGCCGGACCACCAGGGTCAGCGTCCGCGTGGCCCACGGGTCGGTCAGCGGCACCGCGGCGAGCCGCATCTGCGGACCGAGCAGGGCGTAGACCCCCTCGGGGATCGTGCCGAGGCCCATCCCGGCCTGGGCCATCCGGCAGATCCCGTCGAAGCTCGGCACGTGGATCCGCAGGCGCAGCGGGCGCCCGAGGCGCCGGGCCTCGTCCCGCAGGGCCGCGTAGATCGAGCTCTCGACGTGCAGGCCGACATGATCGTAGTCGAGGGTGTCGGCGAGGGCGATTGCGCCGCGCCCGCTCAAGGGATGGTCGGCCGGCATCACCAGGACTAGGCGGTCGCCGCGATATGGATAGGCGGTGAGCGAGCGGGTATCGGTGCCGCCGGCGCAGATCCCGAGATCGGCCACGCCCTCCTCGACGCCGAGCACCACGCCGCCGCTCGGCCGCTCCGCCAAGTCCACGCGGATCCGCTCCTGCGCGGCCAGGAAGACCTGAAGGTCCTCGGGCAGGAACTGGACGATGGCCGAGAGATTGGCGAGCATCCGCACGAAGCCGCGCACCCCGTGCGCGTGCTCAGCGAGTTCGAGCGCCATCTGCTCGGCGCTCGCCAGCATCCGGCGGGTGTGATGCAGCAGGGTCTCGCCGGCCGGCGTCAGGCGCATGCCCCGCGGCTCGCGGGTGAGCAGCGCGCAGCCCAGGGCGTGCTCCAGCTCGGCCAGCCGCTTGCTCACCGCCGAGGGGGCGATCGCCGCTCGACGCGCCGCGCCGTTGAGCGTCCCCGCCTCACAGATCGCCGCGAACAGGCGCAGCGTCTTGAGGTCGAGGCGGCTGACGGTCGCCGCGGTGGGAAGCGTCTCGCGAATGCTCAGGATCCTTTCTTCGCGGCCTCTTCGAGCCGTTCCCGATCGCGTTGCGACAGGGAACGGCTCTCAGTCCTTGTCTAGCCGCGCTCTCTAACGCCGAACCGGTGTCCACTTCGGCGGAGAGCGCTCTAAGGGCCGCGCCAGTCCCGGGCGCCGACCGGCTGGCCGTGCGTGCCGTGACCGAGCTTCGCCCCCTGCCGGTTGACCAGGCCGAAGCGCAGGACCGCCTGCTCCAGAAAGTCGATGGCGTCGATGAGATGCGTCCGGGCCGCCGCGACCGCGTCCTCGCCCTCCTCGACGGGGGTCTCGGCGAGGTTCACGGCCGCGATCAGCACCCGGTCGCGCTCCTCCTCGATCCGCCTGTCGCGCTCGACATGGCCGCGGACTTTCGCGTCGAAGGCCTCGATCACCGACCAGGGCAGCGCGTCCTTGTCGGCCGGCGCCCGGAAGGCGAGGGCGTGGCGCCGCGCCGCCGCCGCGGCGGCCCTGACGTGGTCGGCGAGTTCTGCATCCATCCCCGGTCTCCGTGTGATTTCAAGCCTGGATCGGGCGTCGTCCTTTTCCGAAGGCCGACCACCGTTCGGGACGCTGCTGTCTCGAACGCGCACCTGTCCCGCCCGTTGCCGAGGCCCTTACCTTGACAAGGCGCGCCCTTATCTCTCGGAACTGTGATCGGTGTACCGGGCCTGGCCCGGACGGGAGTTAGCCTGAATGGTCTCGATGCTGAACGCCGGCGCCCTGCGCCCGACATCCGCGGCGGCGCGCCTTCTCGGCGCGCTCACGATCCTGCTGGTCGCCACCGGGCTCTCCGGCTGCGGCGCGATCAACCGCGTGCCGACCCTGGAGGAGCAGGCCAAGTCGTCCTGGAGCGAGGTGCAGAACCAGTACCAGCGCCGGGCCGACCTGATCCCGAACCTGGTCGAGACCGTGAAGGGCTATGCCCAGCAGGAGAAGGACGTGCTGATCGGCGTCACCGAGGCCCGCGCCAAGGCGTCGAGCGTGAAGGTCGACGCCTCGACGGTGAGCGACCCGCAGAAGTTCAAGGAATTCCAGGACGCCCAGAACCAGCTTTCGGGCGCGCTCGGGCGGCTGCTGGTCACGGTGGAAAAATACCCCGACCTGAAGTCGAACCAGAACTTCCTGGCTCTGCAATCGCAGCTCGAAGGCACCGAGAACCGCATCGCCGTGGCGCGGCGCGACTATATCGGCACGGTCCAGGCCTACAACACTGAGCTGCGCACCATCCCGGGCCGCTGGATCGCCGCGATCCTCTATCCCGAGGCCAAGCCGATGGAGACGTTCTCGGCGACCCCGAATGCCGACCGGCCGCCGAACGTGAAGTTCTAGAGGCGGCGCGTTTCAATGCGGCTCCTGTAGATGCGACTCATGGGCCTGAGCACCGGGACGCTGGTGCGGCTCTTCCTCGCCCTGGTCGTCCTGTTCGCGTGCCTGGCGGTCTACGCGGTCGGGGCGCTGGCCGCCGACCTGACCTTCCCGCCGCTCACCGGGCGCGTGGTCGACGGCGCGGGCATCCTGACGCCGGACCAGCGCCAGGCGCTGGAGGCCAAGCTGAAGGCGCACGAGGACAAGACCTCGGATCAGGTCGTGGTGGCGACCGTGCCCAACCTCCAGGGCACGACCATCGAGGACTTCGCCAACCGCCTGTTCCGGGACTGGAAGCTCGGGCAGGCCAAGACCAACAACGGCGCCCTGCTGCTGGTGGCGCCGAGCGAGCGCAAGGTGCGGATCGAGGTCGGTTACGGCCTCGAAGGCGCGCTCACCGACGCGCTCTCCCGGGTGATCATCGCCAGCGCGATCACGCCGCGGTTCAAGACCGGCGATTATTACGGCGGGATCGATGCCGGGATCGACGGGATCCTGGGCATCCTGTCGGGGGACGCGCAGGACTGGCAGCGCAAGCCGCAGGTCCGCGCCGACGAAGTCGATCCCACGCAGGTCGCGGTCTTCGTCATCCTGTTCCTGATCGTGCTGTTCGTGGCCTGGCGCATGAACCGCGGCGGCACCGGCCGGGCCGGACGCGGCGGCGGCATCGTGTTCCTGCCCGGTCCCGGCTCGGGTGGCTGGAGCGGCGGCTTCTCGGATGGCGGATCGTCCGGCGGCGGCTTCTCCGGCGGGGGCGGCTCGTCGGGCGGCGGGGGAGCCTCGGGTGACTGGTAGGATCGCGGACGTGCTCACTCCGGAGGCGCGCGAGCGCCTCGCCGCGGCGGTGTCCCGGGCCGAAGCCGGCACGTCCGGCGAGATCGTCGTGATGGTCAGCCGGCGGGCGGGCGCCTACCGCTCGGTGGTGCTGCTCACGGCCCTGATCGCCGCGCTGATCCTGCCCTGGCCGCTGATCGCGCTGACCGGCTGGAGCGCCACCGCGATCCTGCTGGCGCAGGCGGCCCTGGTCGCCGCAATCCTGGGGCTGAGCCAGATCGAGCGGCTGCGCCTCGCCCTGGTGCCGCGCCGGCTGCGCAGCGCCCGGGCCCGCGAGGCCGGGCAGCGGGCGTTCTGGTCCCGGGGCCTGAGCCGGACCCGGTCCCGCACCGGCGTGCTGCTCTACCTGTCGCTGGCCGAGCGCCATGCCGAGATCGTCACGGATCTCGGCGTGCTCCAGCGCATCCCGGCGCAATCCTGGGACGGGATCCTGGCCGACCTCACCCGCGCCCTGGCGCGGGGCGACATCGAGGGCGGCCTGACCGAGGCGGTGCAGCGCATCGGCGCCTGCCTGGCCGAGCATCTGCCGGCCGGCCCGCACGATCCGGACGAATTGCCGAACCGGGTGATCGTCGCGGATTAGGATCGCGTCTGGAGAGTGACTCTAGCCCCGGATGCGCCGCAGTGCGGCCATGGCCTCCTCGGGCGAGGCGTCGCAACCCGCCGGCACGACCAGCTTCACGGCCCATTCGTGCCGCGCTGCGGCCCCGTTCATTCCCAGAACTGCGCCCGTCCGGCGCATGAAATACAGGACGCTCAGCTGCATCGCGGCCCGGGGACCTTCGAGGGTCCAGCCCCGATAGACGTAGGCGACGCGGTCATTCGGATCGCGGGGCGCCGCCAGCGACGTGTCGGCGCCATGGGGCGAAGGCTCGACGAAGTCGGCCGTCACCGGCAGCCGGCAGGTGCCGGTCCAGACCAGCCGGCGCACGGCCTCGGCGCGCGGCAGAACCACACCGTCCCCGAGATCGACCGCGACCGCGTCGGCCGGCTCCGGGGGCGCCGGGTTCCCGTAGGCCTGGACCCGCACCGACACCGAGAGGGCGAGCAGCAGGCACAGGGCGGCCAGCCCCGCCCGGTCGGCGTTGATCAGGCGGGTCGCGCGAGTGGGCACGACGTCCTCTCGACTTGGAGCACGATCGGCAGCAGCGACGCCGCCACGGACACCAGCGCCACGGTGACCGAGCCGGCCCCGTCGTGCCAGTAGCGGTAGGCCTCCGCGGAGGGGAGCATCGCCAGGATCCGGGCAATGTTGATCGCCACCACCAGGACGGCGCTCACCGCCAGGGCGCCGAGCGTCCCTCGGGTGACCGCCCGGCCGGCGATCTTGAGCACGCACAGCCAGATCAGCGCCGCCAGCGACAGGTTGTGGAAGGCCGAACAGCCCTCCAGCATGACGATCGACCAGTCCGGGCGGGCGCTGAGATAGACACCGCTCGCCTGCAGCCCAGGGAAGACGACGCGCCCGACCCAGGCCATCACGGCGACCTCGAACGGCTCGATGGCGTGGTAGAACATCTTGAAGACGAGCTTGCTCCACAATTCGCAGAGCGACAGGGCGAGCCAGATCTGCCCGATATCGGCCAGCACGCAGTCCCGGGCGCGCCGGGCGAGGAGCCAGGCCGCGGCCAGCGTCATGCCGGCATAGACCGCGTGGGGCTCGGGCAGGAACCAGCTCAGCGCACAGGCGATCAGGATAGCAAGGTCGGTCCGGGTCAGCGCCGGCCTACGGTGCCGCGCCGCGAAGAGGATCGCCGCGGTCGCGAGGGTGGCGAACACCTCGCCAAACTTGAGTTCGACGAGGCGCTGGAGGCCCGGGTCGGGTTCGAGCAGCAGGCGCTGCAACGCGGCTGAAGCAGCCGTGCCGCAGCCGAAGATCAGCAGGTTCCAGCTCGCGGCCTGGACGGGCCAGTTCGCGGCGCGCGCCGCCTCGATCGGCCAGCCCATGCCAGGTCGTGTCAGCACCCCGGCCATCCGGGCGCTCAAAAGGCGGCCGGGGCGCGGCGCCTGCGCCGGAGGAAGGCCACGGTGCCTCCCGCCAGGGCGAGACCCAGCACCGCGTTGATCTCAGGAGCCGGCGCACCGCCGGAATGGCCGCCGGAACCGGCTTCAAGGGAGAAGAGGCCGGCAAAGGCGCCGTCAGCCCCGTACGAGGCCGCTGCAACGGGGCCGGTCACCGTGTGCCCGCCTGCCCGCGAGCCGCCGCCCGCCCCGCCGAACGTGGCGCTCTTGACCACATAGGACGCGCCGGCCGTGGCCGAGGCGATGGACGGCGGCGACAGCAACCCCGGGAAGGCCGACCCTCCTCCAAAACAGGTCACCGTGCGGGCGAACGGATCTCCTCTGAGCAGGGCATCCAGGCTCGCGAAGTGTCTGGGACGGGGCGGCCCGAAGGCGGAGATGGGCGGCGTCGAGCCGGCATTGCGAGACCTGAGGGGCTGGCAGATGAAGTCACGGATCACATCGAGGGGTTCTGCCTGGGCAGGACTGATCTGATCGAACAGGACCAGGGCGGCGAGAGCGGCAGCACGCGATAGGCGTTCCATCATTGCCCCCTCCACCCCGATTCTTGACGTCACGGCACGCGGATCCTGAATAGGCAGCTCGGCATTGAATGGCGCTAACCAAGTTATTGGGGCCATCAATAGAAACTGATATGTTGGCGCGTCGACGCGCAGGTCAACTTCGGGTTTCTACTGAATTATTGCGTGTTCAGCGCTATTAACTATTAAAGCGACTTGTGGGCGCTGACAGCCAAGGTCTGGGACGCGACGGGTGAGACGGCGCAGACCCGTCTCACCTCCTCCGCCGGGACGCAGGAGGAGCCGGATTTGTGTGCTGCCGCACGAAGCCGGGCGCCTTGCGGTAACTCGGCCGGTCCACAGGCGATTCTCCTTCATAGACCGCTTGGGCCGGACCACGTCCGCCCGCGGGATGCCGGCTCCAGACGACGGAGCACGGCCGGCATCGTCCGAGGAGACCGCCATGAAGATCCTGATCGCCGCGACGCCGCTCACTGGCCACGTGAACCCGATGCTCGCCATCGGTCGCGCCGCCGCCGCCCGGGGTGACGACGTGATCGTGCTCACCGATCCGGCGTTCCAGGCGAAGGTCGAGGCGGCGGGCCTGCGCTTCGCGCCCTACGCGGACAACGAGTCCGCCGGATTTCTCGAGACGACGCTGCCGGCCGGCCCGGAACGCTTCCGGCGCGAGTTCGAGCGGCGCTTCATCGATCCGATGCCGGTTCAGACCGCCGCCCTGCGGGCCCTGATCGCCGCGGATGCGCCGGACGTGATCGTCGCCGGCAGCATGTTCCTCGGGGTGCTGCCGCTGCTCCTCGATTCCGCGCCGCGGCCCCCGATCGTGACTGCCAATATCAGCTTCCTGTTCCTCGATCGGCCGGACCATGCCCCGATCGGTCTCGGCCTGCCCCCGGCCCGCGACCAGGCCGAGCTCGCCCGCTACGCCGCCTTGAAGGCCGGGATGGATGCGGGCTTCACCAACCCGGTTCGGGCCTATGCCGACGCTCAGCTCGCCCGGCTGGGCGTGCCGCCGTTACCGGCCTCCCTGCCGCACTCGATCGTGGTGCTGCCGGACCTGTTCCTCCAGCCGACCGTGCCGGGCTTCGAGTACGATTACGGTGCTCTGCCCCCGGGCGTCCGCTTCATCGGGCTGCTCCAGCCCCCGGCCCCGCCCGCGCCCCTGCCGGATTGGTGGCCCGAGCTCGAACAGGCCAACGCCCTGGGCAAGCCCGTCGTCCTGGTCACGCAAGGCACCCTTGCCAACGCGGATTTCGGCGATCTGGTCGAGCCGACGCTCACCGCCCTTGCCGACCGGGACGATCTGCTGGTCCTGGCCACCACGGGTGGGCGGGCGGTCGAGGCGCTGCGGGGGCCGATCCCGGCCAACACCCGGGCGGCGAGGTTCCTGCCGTTCCGCGAATTGCTGCCTCGCGTCAGCGTGCTCGTCACCAATGGCGGCTACGGCAGCGTCTCTCAGGCCCTGGCGAACGGCGTGCCGATCGTCTCGGCCGGTCTGACCGAGGACAAGGCGGAGGTGAACGCCCGCATCGGCTGGTCGGGCGCCGGCCTCAACCTCGCCACCAACACACCGAGTCCCGACGCTCTACGGACGGCGGTGACACGGGTGCTCGACGAGCCGAGCTTCCGGCAACGAGCCGGTGCGTTGCAGGAGGCATTCACGGCGCGGGATGCGATGGCCGGGATTTTGGGCGCGATCGATGATCTCGGCCGCTCCGGCTTGGTACGCCGCGATGGTACGGGCGCAGCGGTGCCTTTGGCGCAGTCGGCGTGAGACCGAAACGAGCTTGTCAAGCGGAACCGAATTTCCTATAGTCGTTTGACTATAGGAAACGCCATGCCGGATGCTGGTGCTCCGCAGCGCATCGTTATCTGGGTCGCCTCATCGCGGCGCGACATTCGTGAAATGCCGGCCGCGGTACGGCGTGAATTCGGTCAGGCGATCGCCGACGCTGAGCAGGGCGGCAAGCATCCCAACGCGAAACCGCTGAAGGGGATCGAAGCCGTCGAGGTCGTGACCAATTTCGACGGCGATACCTTTCGAGCCGTCTACACGGTCAAGCTGGCAGGCTTCGTGTACGTGCTGGACGTCTTCCAGAAGAAGTCGATCACCGGTCGAAAGACGGCACAGGTGGACTTGGACCGGATCCGGAAACGGCTCGCCGCCGCCAGGGAAGATCACAGGAAGAGGACGACGATCGAGAATGCCGGCTGAATCATCGGCGTAGGCTGTGCGGGGAAGGATGCCCCTTCGGCCAAACATCTTCGTCGTCCAATACTAAAGAGGAGCCACCCACCATGCCTGACTCGCTCACGCGCATCGCAAGATCCTCCAAGGTCGGCTCGACGGGCAGAGCGGCCGAGAAGTCCGGTGGCTCCTCCAATCCGCACGGGCAGGATGAGGCGATGACGTTCGAGATCAGCAGCGGCAACGTCTTCGCGGATCTCGACCTTCCGGCACCTGAAGACGAGGCGCTGAAGGCCCGCATCGTCATGCGTCTGCGGGCGGAAATGGAGCGGCGGAAGCTGACTCAGGGCGAACTCGCCGCTGTCATTGGGGCCAAGCAACCGGACGTGTCGAACCTGCTCCGGGGGCGGGTCCTGGGCTTCTCCCTCGAACGCATGCTGGAATTCATGCGCGCGCTCGGCGATGACGTGGAGATCACCCTGCGTCCCGCGACGGACGAACGCCGCGGGACGCTGTCACTGAAGGTCGTCTGATTGCCAAGTGATCTCACGCGACGCGTTGCGGCGCGGACTTGTGGGAGACGCCGAAATCCGGTTTCCGGGCGACCAAATTGATTGCCAAGGGGTGAAGACGAAAATGTTTCCCGTGAAACATTCACAGGTTTAACGCGCACGCCCGGCGAAGCGCAGCGCCCCGCCGGATCGCACATCCCGCCCCGTCAACGCCGAACCGCCACCGGCCCGTTCATCCCCGGCCAGTCGGAATAGCCGTTGGCGCCGCCGCCGTACCAATAGGGCTTCGGCGCCTCGGCCAAGGGCGCGCCGCTGGCGAGGCGGCCGACGAGGTCGGGGTTGGCGATGTAGGGCCGGCCGAAGCTGAACAGGTCGGCCCGGCCTTCGGCCAGTTCCGTCTCGGCGAGATCCAGGGTGAGCTGGTTGTTGCCGATATAGGCGCCCTTGAACCGGCGGCGCAGGTCGAGGAAGTCGACGCCGTCCGGCACGTCGCGGGTCTGCTGGGTCACGCCCTCGATCGTGTGGACGTAGAGCAGGTTGAAGCCGTTCAAAGCATCGACATAGGCGCCGTAGGTGGCGTGCGGATCGGAATCGAGCGGCGTCTCGCCGGGCTGGGTGGTCGCGGGAGACAGACGAATGCCGACCCGGGCGCCTCCGCCCCAGACCTCGGTGACCGCGCGGACCACCTCCAGGGGAAAGCGCAGT
Organism: Methylobacterium sp. E-066; assembly: GCF_022829635.1. Taxonomy (GTDB): domain Bacteria; phylum Pseudomonadota; class Alphaproteobacteria; order Rhizobiales; family Beijerinckiaceae; genus Methylobacterium. The sequence continues at coordinate 63,723 of NZ_JAKSYO010000042.1, read as the reverse complement.
CGGTTCTCGATCGAACCGCCATAGCGGTCGGTGCGCCTATTGGTGGAATCGCGGACGAACTGCTCCAGCAGGTAATTGTTGGCCGAGTGGATCTCGACGCCGTCGAAACCCGCCCGCTTGGCGTTCTCGGCCGCGCGCCGGTAATCGGCGACGATCCCCGGGATCTCGTCGGTCTCGAGCGCCCGGGGCGTCACGTGGGGCTTCATGCCGTCCTGCGTGAACGCGGTCCCCTCGGGCTTGATCGCGGAGGCCGAGACCGGGAGCGCGCCGCCGGGCTGAAGCTCGGGATGCGAGATCCGGCCGGTATGCCAGAGCTGCAGGAAGATCAGCCCGTCATTGGCATGGATCGTCTTCACGATCCGCGACCAGCTCTCGACCTGCGCATCGGACCAGATCCCCGGCGTGTAGGCGTAGCCGACCCCTTGGGGTGAGATGTTGGTCGCCTCTGAAATGATCAGGCCGGCATTGGCCCGCTGCCCGTAATAATCGGCGGCGAAATCCGGCGGCACGCCCTCGGTGTTGGAGCGGCTGCGGGTGAGCGGCGCCATCACCACCCGGTTCTTGAGGGTCAGGTCGCCGATGGTGACGGGCTGAAGGATCGGGCTGGTCGGCATGAAACCTCGGATACGGAACATTCGGAAGGACGAGCAGCGTCGGCTGTCGCCGGCCGTCGAAAGGCTGCCATCGCGGCGCCGGCATGCTCGGGATGGGTGGTCGATAACCCGCCGAGGTCGGGCCTCGGTTCCCCCCGCGTTTCGACTGCCCTTGCCCGTTGCCGGCGCAGACCGGCGGTTCGGAATGCCGCGGGAACCGGATCGCGAGGCAGGTCTTGCCTGACAGGTGACGTCGCGAGCGGCTTGGCCCCGCGCATCGCCTCACCGGAACTTGACTGGACGGCCGGGGACTTGCCCTGGCGAGGCCGCGTCCCGCGGCTCTGCTTCCCCCATCTGGAGAACCGACGCCATGAAGGCACTCTGCTGGCACGGCAAGAACGACATCCGCTGCGACACGGTCCCGGATCCGGTGATCGAGGATGCCCGCGACGTGATCATCAAGGTGACGAGCTGCGCCATCTGCGGCTCGGATCTCCACCTGATGGACGGCCAGATGCCGACCATGGAATCCGGCGACGTGCTCGGCCACGAGTTCATGGGCGAGGTGATCGAGGTCGGCCAGGGCTTCACCAAGTTCCGGAAGGGCGACCGCATCGTCGTCCCGTTCAACATCAATTGCGGCGCCTGTCGGCAGTGCAAGCTCGGCAATTACTCGGTCTGCGAGCGCTCGAACCGCAACGGCGCGATGGCAGCCGCGCAGTTCGGCTACCCGACCGCGGGCCTGTTCGGCTACTCGCACCTCACCGGCGGCTATGCCGGTGGCCAGGCCGAGTACGTGCGCGTCCCCATGGCCGACGTGGCGCCCATGAAGGTGCCGGACGGCATGGACGACGAGTCGGTCCTGTTCCTCACCGACATCCTGCCCACCGGCTGGCAGGGCGCCGAGCATTGCGAGATCCAGGGCGGAGAGATCATCGCGATCTGGGGTGCGGGACCGGTCGGCCTGTTCGCGATCCAGTCGGCCAAGATCATGGGTGCCGGGCGCATCATCGCCATCGACACGGTGCCCGAGCGCTTGGCCCTCGCCAAAAAATCCGGCGCCACCGACGTCATCGACTTCATGAACGAGGACGTGTTCGAGCGGATCAAGGAGATCAGCAAGGGCCAGGGCGCCGACGGCGTGATCGACTGCGTCGGCATGGAGGCCAGCGCCGGCCATGGCGGCCTCACCGGCGTGCTCTCGACCCTGCAGGAGAAGCTGACCTCCACCGAGCGGCCCTACGCGCTGGCCGAGGCGATCAAGGCGGTGCGGCCGTGCGGCATCGTCTCGGTGCCGGGCGTCTATGGCGGCCCGGTGCCGGTCAACATGGGCTCGATCGTCCAGAAGGGCCTAACCCTCAAGAGCGGGCAGACCCACGTGAAGCGCTACCTGGAGACGCTGACCAAGCTGATCCAGGAGGGCAAGTTCGACATGACGTCGATGATCACCCACCGCTCGACCAACCTCGCGGACGGCCCGGATCTCTACAAGACGTTCCGCGACAAGGCCGATGGCTGCGTGAAGGTCGTCTTCCACCCGAACTGAGTTCGCGTGCGGTGCGTTTGACGCCACTTCCGATGCCCCGGTCTTCGAGGACCGGGGCTTTGACTGCTGTCGCTGTAGCCCAGGATTGATCCCGTATGACGATGCCGGCCGCCCGTACTCTGCTGCCTCTCCTCCTTTCAACGCTCGCCGGGCCGGCCCTGGCGCAGGAGCCCGTGGCCGCGACATCGCCGCCGCCGGCCGGATCCGCGGCGCTGACCCAGGTCGCGCGCTTCCAGCATCAGGTCACCGGCGTGACCGTGGCGCAGGACGGCCGGATCTTCGTGAACTTCCCGCGCTGGACCGAGGATGCCCCGGTCTCGGTGGCGGAGCTGAAGGACGGCAAGCCGGTCCCCTACCCCGATGCGGAGTGGAATGCCTGGCGCAACGCCCGCAAGGACGAGGTCGACCCCAAGACCCATTTCGTCTGCGTGCAGAGCGTGGTCGCCGACCGGCACGGTCGGCTCTGGGTGGTCGATGCCGCCGCCCCCGCCATGGCGGCCGTCGTCAAGGACGGCCCGAAGCTCGTGGCGATCGACCTGAAGACCAACACGGTGGCGAAGACGATCGCGTTCGATCCTCTGGTCGCCCCACAGGGCTCCTACCTGAACGACGTGCGAATCTCGCCCGACGGCAAGACCGCCTACCTTACCGATTCCGGCGCCGAGGGCGCGCTGGTGGTGGTCGACATCGATTCGGGCAAGGCCAAGAGGCTGCTGGCGGGCGTGCCCGCGACCATGCCCGACACCGCCGTGACGGTGACCTATGATGGCAAGCCCCTGCGGCGGCCGGACGGGCGCGGCGTCGAGTTCTCGGCCGACGGCATCGCCCTCGCGCCGGACGGCAAGACGCTCTACTGGCAGGCGATCAAGGGCAAGACGCTCTACAGCCTGCCCACCGACGCGCTCACCGGCTGGGTCACGGCGGCCCTCGTGCCGGAGACGCTGGCCGACAAGAGCCTGACCGGCAAGATCGCCTCGGTGGGCGAGAACGGACCGGCCGACGGGCTGCTCATCGACCGCGACGGCGGCCGCATGTACGTGACCTCGCCGCAGGACGATTCGATCAAGGTCCGCGACCTCGCGGCCAAGGAGTCCGGCCTGACCACGCTGGTGCAGGATCCGCGGCTGCGCTGGCCGGACACGTTCAGCCAGGGCCCGGACGGGACGGTCTACGTCACGACCTCACACATTCAGGATTCCGCCTTCTACAAGGAGGGCGCTCCGATCGCCCTGCCGACCGAGCTGTGGAGCTTCAAGCCGACGGCTGCGCCGCGCTGAGATAAGCAAAGAATCCGGGCCGCTTGTCGGTGCGGCCCGGAGCTTGAACGTGTTCGTCTCCCCGAGCCGACGGGGCGAATATCAGTCTCGGCAAGGCTCATTGCCTGAACATGGGCAGATCGAGGGCGTGTAACCGCCATTTACACCCACTCGATGTCTTCAAATTTTGACAATCGATCGTTTCAACGAATACAATATGGCGCCGTTATTTCAGGGCCCCGGAAACAGAATGAAACAAATGTGCTAAATTTGCATCTTGGTTTTAAATCTTTATTAAGGGCAAAAATTTCATCTTCTCTCCTCAGACGTTCGGTTCGTCCGGGATCAGTTTCATAGCGGTTGAGATATTCTACGAGGATTTGACGACCGATGAGCATACTATTCAATAGAGATATTCACGCCCGTGTGGAAGCACTCGACCGGTCCCAGGCGGTCATCGAATTTGCCCTCGACGGTACGATCCTGACGGCCAACAAGAATTTCCTCGATGCGGTCGGCTATAGCCTCGACGAGATTCGCGGCCAGGCCCACGGGATGCTGGTCGCGCCGGCCTTCCGCGAGAGCCAGGCCTATGGCGATTTCTGGGCGGCGCTCCGGCGCGGTGAATTCCAGGCCGGCGAATTCAAGCGCATCGGCAAGGGCGGCCGCGAAATCTGGCTGCAGGCGACCTACAACCCGATCCTGGGCCGGGGCGGCAAGCCGATCAAGGTCGTCAAGTTCGCCAGCGACGTGACCGAACAGGTGATGCGCACCATCGGATACGAGGGCCAGATCGCCGCGATCAACCGGTCGCAGGCGGTGATCGAGTTCGCACTCGATGGCACGATCCTGACCGCGAACGACAATTTCCTCGCTGCGATGGGGTATCGGCTGGACGAGGTCCAGGGCCGCCACCACAGCCTGTTCATCGCCCCGGAGGCCCAGGCGGGCGCCGCGTACCGGCAGTTCTGGGAGAGCCTGGGGCGCGGTGAGTATCAGGCGGACGAATATTGCCGCCTCGCCAAGGGCGGCCGCGAAGTCTTCATTCAAGGCAGCTACAACCCGATCTTCGATCGCGACGGGCGTCCGCTCAAGATCGTCAAGTTCGCCACCGACGTCACCGCCGCGGTGATGGAGCGCCGGCGTCGGGCCGAGTTGCAGAGCGCCATCGCGCGTGACCTGGCTGCCATCGCGGAGGCCGCCTCCGGCGTCTCGCATCAGGCCGGCCAGGCGGCCCAGTCATCGACGCATGTCTCCGGCGACATCCAGACGGTCGCCTCGGGCGCCGAGGAACTGGCGGCCTCGGTCGCCGAGATCAGCGCGCAGGTGGTCCAGGCCTCGGAGATTTCCGGGCAGGCCGTGGGCCAGGCTCGCGAGACGCATCGGATCATCGCCGGCCTCAGCCAGTCGGCGGCCCAGATCGGCGAGGTCGTCGCGCTGATCCAGAGCATCGCGGCGCAGACCAACCTGCTGGCGCTCAACGCCACGATCGAGGCCGCGCGCGCCGGCGAGGCCGGCCGGGGCTTCGCGGTGGTGGCCTCCGAGGTGAAGGAACTCGCCAACCAGACCGCCCGGGCCACGGAACAGATCGGCACGCAGATCGCCGGGAGCCAGGAGGCGACCCGGGGGGCCGTGGAGGCGATCGGCTCGATCCAGGGCACGATCGTGAAGCTCAACGAGGTCGCGACCGCGATCTCGACCGCCGTCGAGCAGCAATCCGCCGTCACCCGCGAGATGTCGGCCAGCATGCAGACGGCCGCCAGCGGCGTCGGCGCGATCACCGCGAGTCTCGGGGTCATCGCCCAATCCGCCGAGCAGGCGAACGGTGCCACACAGCAATTGCGCGCGGCCGCGCAGAACGCCGCCTGATTGCGGGCGGCCCGGCCGCGTGCGAGGAGCGTGCGGGGCCGACAGGTTCGCGGCGCGGTTCCCGACGCCCCGGACGGCCCGAGAGCCCCATGTGCAACCTCTACAGCCTGCGCACCGGCCCCGCCGAGCTGCGCCGCGCCTTCGGGCTCGCCCACGACCGCACCGGCAACCTGCCGCCGCTGCCGGCGATCTTTCCCGACCAGATGGCGCCGGTGGTCTGGAACGGGGCGGAGGGCCGGGAACTCGCCATGATGCGCTGGGGCATCCCGGGCCCGAAGGCGTTCGGCGAGCATCCCGTCACCAATGTCCGCAACGCGGCGAGCCCGCATTGGCGACCCTGGCTCGGACCGGCCCATCGCTGCCTCGTGCCGGTGACCGCATTCAGCGAATACGCTGACACCAAGCCGCGCAAGACGCCCGTATGGTTCGCCCTCAATGAGGATCGGCCGCTCTTCGCCTTCGCGGGCATCTGGCGGCCCTGGACCGGCGTGCGCGGAACCAAGCGCGAGAACCCGGACCGCGTCGCGGAAGAGCACCGCCTGTTCTCCTTCCTGACCACGGAAGCCAACGGCATCGTCGGCCCGGTCCACCCGAAGGCGATGCCGGTCCTGCTGACCGAGCCGGAGGAATGGGCGGCCTGGCTCGAGGCTCCGACCCCGGACGCGCTCAAGCTGCAGCGCCCGCTGCCGGATTCGGCGATGCGCGAGGTCGCCCGGGGCGAGCGCGCGGACGGCCCCGAGACGGATGCGGAGCCTGAAACGTAAAACCGGTTCGCGCGGCTTACTGGATCGAGCCGCCGTCCCGCGCCTGCAGCAGCCGTAGAGCTTCTTCCAGCACAGCGTGCAGATCCGCCGCCCCCTGCGGGCTGAGCGGCAGGCCGACCCGCTGGCCGTGGATCGTATCGAGGACGATCATGGCGAGATCCTCGCCGATCAGCAGGCTGGGCTTCGGAAGACAGAGCGGCAGGACGAAATCGCCCTCCGTCTCGCCGAGGGCATCGACGGCGTCGCCGGGGCGAAAGGGCTTGGTCTTTTCGTTCATCGCGGGCCGACCTCGCGGGCATGTCCGGTATGACGGGGCGGAGGCTACGCCATCGGGTGGCGCCCGGCCAGCCTGTGGACGAATCCTCAGGGCCCGGCCCCACCCTCGCAATCGAGCACGCGCAGCGACCGGACCGTCAGGCTGTCGATCTCCAGCGCGCCGACCTTCAGGGATCCCACCTCCAGCGCCCCGACCCGGGCGCGGCCGACCGAGAGGCGGCCGATCGCGAAGGCGCCGAGCGCCACCGCCCCGAAGGCCGCAACCCCGATCGCGAGGGCGCCCAGTGCGGAGGCCCCGACGGCCCCGGCCCCGACGGCCCCTGCCCCGACGGCCCCTGCCCCGAGCGCGGCGGCGTCGCGGGACGGGGCGGCTCCGGCCTGGACCGGGCGGCGCATCATGTCCTCGGGCATCAGAGATCCTCTCGCGGCACCCCCTCGGGTATCGCCCTCCCTTCGGAGCGCGGCAAGGCCGGGCTCTCAAGACGGATCAGCGCCTTCAGTAGAGCCGCGTGCGGTAGGATTCGGCGATCCGCGCCTCGGCCTCCGGGATATCGGAGGCGGCGGTCTGGTCGGCCAGGATGCGCCCGAGGCTGGGAAAGGTGTCGCGCGCGACGTGGCGCGCCGGATCCCAGAGCTGCGCCCGCATCAGCGCCTTGCCGCAATGGAAGAACGCCTCCCGCACCCGCACGACCAGGCCGACCGTCGGCACCGTGCCCTGGGCGCGCATCGGTTCGAGCAGCGCGCGATCCCGCGTCACCGCGGCGGTGCCGTTCACCCGCAGGGTCTCGTCGATGCCCGGCACGAAGAAGATCACCCCGATTCCGGGGCTCTCGATGATATTGCGAAAACTGTCGATGCGGTTGTTGCCGCGCCGATCGGGGATCACCAGGGTGCGGGCATCGGGAACGGCCACGAAGCCCGGCGCGTCGCCCCGGGGGCTCGCATCGGCCTGGCCGGCCGCGTCGGCGCTCGCCAGCACCAGGAACGGCGCGAGCGCGATGAACCGGCGGGCGTAACCGTCGATGTGGTCGAGCACCTTGCCGGCGGCGAGCGGGCCGACGGCGCCGAACTGGGCGCGCAGATCCGCCGCGTCGCGGATCGTCGCGGGATCCCGGGTTTCGCTGTCCATGAGACCCTCGTGAAAACCGCCGATGGCCGATCGCTGCTTCGACCTTAACGATGGCCTGGGGCTTTCGGAACGGGGCCGAGCCCGTCAGGGCCAGACGCGGATCGCCACCGGGCGGCGCAGCAGGTCCCGGTCGGAGGTGATGGTGCAGCCGTCCACGCGCAGGCTCGCGTAGGTGAGCAGGGCGCCGTCGCCGACATCGTCGAAATTGCGCCCCTTCGCCGCCGGATCGAGGAGCGATGGGTAGGCGATCAGCGGCGCGGTCGCTCTGCACGGATCGTCGTACAGGGTCGCGCCTTCGAGGAGCAGGCGCGGCGTGTCCCAGGCGATCAGGTCGCGCGAGCTCGTCCAGTAGAAGCCGGATTTCGCGAAGCCCTCCCCGGCCTTGGCCATGAACACCGCGATCCAGGCGCCGGTGTCCCGGTGGCGGACCACGGCCCCGACCGGACCGGGGAACGGCCCCACCGGCCGGCAGGTGGCGGGCGGCTTGCCAGCTTTGCGGTACGGGTCCGGGAAGGCGGCGGTGAAGCCGGTGCCGGTCCAGGCGCGCCAGCGGGTCGGGTCGGCGGGGTCGTCGCTGCGGAACAGGCAGACACCCGCTTCCTGGGCGCTGCCGGGCCGGTCCCAGCCCGTGGTCGAGGCCAGGACGTAGCGCCAGCGCCCGTCCGCGACGATGTTCGACGGGTTGAAGAAGCCCCGGTGCCGGCCCTGGTCGATTTCCTGCCGGAACGGCGCGCCGGCCACCACCACGGGCGGGTTCCGGCGCAGGAAGCTGCGGCCGCCATCCGCGGAAGCCGCGGCCGTGATCGTGTTGTACCAGCACGCCATGTAGGAGCCGGCCGGGCAGCGGCCGGGATGCTCGTTGGCCTGGTATTCGTGGTGCAGCAGCGCGGCGACGTGTTTGCCGTCCTCGGTCCAGGTGGCGGTGATCCAGGACCGGTCGTCATAGGCCGCCGGGTCGGCCTTCTCGCCCGAATCGAGCACCAAAGTGCAGTCGAGCTTGAGGTGGTCGAGATCCGGCCCGCGCAGGGCGCGGTTGCGGTAATGCATGCCGAACAGGGCCACCGCCCCGGCCGCATCCCGGAACGCCCGGGCCGGCGCATCCGGCACATCGGCGCCGTCGCAGGCATCGCGCCCGGCCTTGAAGACGATTGATGGCGGCCCGACCAGGGTCAGGGCGGATAGCGGCGGCTCGGCTGCCGCCCGGGCCGGCGGGGGGATGAGGTGAGCGAATGCCAGGAGGGTGGCGACGGCTCCAAGGCGCGCGCCCTTCCCTCCCCCCTTTGCGGGGGAGGGTGGCCCCTGCGTCAGCAGGGGTCGGGAGAGGGGAGCGCCGCATCCGGAAAGGTCGCGTCGGGAGCCGAAGCCCGCAGCGTCGCGCTGCCCCTCTCCCGACTCCCTTCGGGGGCCACCCTCCCCCGCAGAGGCTACGGCGTTCACACATCGGCCCTCATAGGGCGCGACGAACCCCCTCTCCCGTGCGGGAGAGGGTTGGGGTGAGGGATGCGACATCTCCGGAAAGACCTGGTCCCTCACCCTGTCCCTCTCCCGCACGGGAGAGGGGACCTGCGCCTGATCCTGCAACCGTGTTGCCCAGCCCGATATGTGAATCCGATAGCCCGCACAGGGGGGAGGGAGAAACGGCGCCCCGCCACCCGCACCAGCCATCCCGTACGCCACGCCCATCGCTGAAATCCGGGTGCGTCCCGGCTACGCCTGGACAAAGCGCGCCAGATTCGCTTGAGAACCGTTACAGAGTACTTGCCGCCCGGCCGCCGTCCGAAAGACCTTCATGCTTCTCCTGATTCTCGGGCTCGTGCTGTTCCTCGGCACGCATGCCTTCTCGATGGTGCGCGCGAAGCGTGCCGACATCGTCGGCCGGATCGGCGAGGGCCGGTACAAGCTCGGCTACACCGCCCTGTCGCTGCTCGGTCTGGTGCTGATCGGGATCGGCTTCCACGATTACCGTCTGAGCGGCTACATCCCGGTCTGGGACCCGCCGGTCTGGACGCGCCACCTCGCCCTGACCCTCGTGTGGCTCGCCTTCATCTGCCTCGCCGCCGCCTACCTGCCGGGTCATATCCGGGCCAAGGCCAAGCACCCGATGCTGCTCGCCGTGAAGATCTGGGCGACCGCCCACCTGCTCGCGAATGGCGATCTCGGCTCGATCCTGCTGTTCGGCGGCTTCCTGGCCTGGGCGGTGGCGGCGCGGATCAGCGCCAAGCGCCGGGCGCTCGCCCCGGGGGCGGTGGTCGCCCAGCATGGCGGCGCCGTCGCGGCCCCCCATGGCTGGCGCAACGACATCCTGGCCGTGGTGATCGGGACGGCCGTCTGGTTCGTGTTCTCGCGCTACCTGCACTACCCGCTGATCGGCGTCTCGGTCTGGCCCGGCACCGCCTGAGGCCCCCGCACACCCGCCCCACCACGCCCGCTGTCGCCAACCCGGCGCCCGTGTGTTAGGCGCGGGGCTCGATAGTTGTGCAAGGTGGCCCGCGGACACGCGCGGGCCGGGACATGATGGCCGAAAATAACGAGTTCATCCGCGAGGTCGACGAGGATTATCGCCGCGACCGGATCCTCCAGATCTGGAAGCGCTACAGCGGCGTGATCATCGCGCTCGCCGTGCTGCTGGTGGTGGGCGTGGCCGGCTGGCGCTACTGGCAGAACCAGCAGCGCGTGGCCGCTGAGACCGCTTCGGTGCAGTTCGACGAGGCCAACCGCCTCACCCGCGAAGGCAAGGTCGCGGAGGCCGACAAGGTGTTCGACGCCCTAGAGGTTCAGGGCCCGGCCGGCTACCGCCTGCTCGCCCGGTTCCGCTCGGCCGCGGAGGCCGGCAAGCGCGACCCGGAGGCCGGCGCGAAGGACTTCGACACGCTGGCCGGTGACACCGGCCTCGGCGACGGCCTGCGCGACCTCGCGCGCCTGCGTGCCGCCCTGCTGCGCCTCAACAGCGCGAACCCGGACCCGGCGCTCGCCAACCTCCAGGGGCTCGCCGCCGGCACGCCGTTCCGCCACACCGCCCGCGAGATGCTGGGCCTGGCCGCCCTCAAGAAGGGTGATTTCGAGGAGGCCGGCCGCTGGTTCGACCAGCTGGTCGCCGATCCCGAGACGCCCCGGAACCTGCGTGAGCGGATCGAGGTCTACGCGGCCCTCGTGGCGGGCGGCCCGGTCACCGTGACCGAGGCCAAGCCCGAGGTCGCCGCCCCGCCCCCGCCGATCACGCGCTGATTTCTTTTCTGACTTTTCGAGACACATCATGGATATGCCGACCGTCGCGATCGTCGGGAGGCCGAACGTCGGCAAGTCGACCCTGTTCAACCGCCTCGTGGGCAAGAAGCTCGCGCTCGTGGACGATCGGCCGGGGGTGACCCGCGACCGGCGCGAGGGCGATGTCGCGTTCGGCGGCCTCCACTTCCGGGTGATCGACACCGCCGGGCTGGAGGAATCGGACGCTGCGACCCTCATGGGCCGGATGCGGATGCAGACGGAGGCGGCCATCCTCGCCGCCGACGTGGTGCTGTTCGTGATCGACGCCCGCGCCGGCGTGCTGCCGGCCGACCAGCCCTTCGCGGAACTGGTGCGCCGGGCCGGATGCCCGGTCATCCTGATCGCCAACAAGGCCGAGGGCGGCACGGGGCTCGCCGGCGCCTACGAGGCCTTCACCCTCGGGCTCGGCGACCCGATCCCGTTCTCGGCCGAGCACGGCGAGGGCCTGGGCGAGCTGCACGAGGCGCTGAAAGGCGTCCTGCCCAAGTCCGATCCGGATGACGACGACGAGGACGAGGACGCCCCCGGCGGCCGCTCCCTGAAGGTCGCCATCGTGGGCCGCCCGAATGCCGGCAAGTCCACGCTGATCAACCGCATGCTCGGCGAGGATCGGCTGCTCGTCGGCCCCGAGGCCGGCATCACCCGCGATTCGATTTCCCTGGATTGGGAGTGGCGGGGCCGGAAGATCAAGCTCCACGACACCGCCGGGATGCGCCGCCGCGCCCGGATCGACGACAAGCTGGAAAAACTCGCGGTCTCGGACGGGTTGCGCGCTGTGCGCTTCGCCGAGGTGGTGGTGGTGCTGCTCGACGCCACGATCCCGTTTGAGAAGCAGGACCTGACCATCATCGATCTGGTCGAGAGCGAGGGCCGGGCCGTGGTGATCGGCCTCAACAAGTGGGACCTCGTGGCCGACCAGCCGGGCCTGCTCAAGCAGCTGCGCGAGGATTGCACCCGCCTGCTGCCGCAGGTGCGCGGCGTCGCGGTGGTGCCGCTCTCGGGGCTCGCCGGCGAGGGCCTCGACAAGCTCATGCAGGCGGTGGTGCAGGCCTCTGAGGTCTGGGACAAGCGGATCTCGACCTCGCGCATCAACGACTGGCTGAACGAGGCGACCTCGCGCAACCCGCCCCCGGCGGTGTCGGGCCGGCGGATCAAGATCCGCTACGCCACCCAGGTGAAGAGCCGGCCGCCGCATTTCGCGCTGTTCGGCAACCAGCTCAACGCGCTGCCGAAATCCTACACCCGCTACCTGGTGAACGCCCTGCGCGAGGCGTTCGAGCTGCCGGGCACGCCGATCCGGCTGAGCTTGCGGACCTCGCAGAACCCGTTCGACAAGGGCTGAGGCGTTTCCGGCCAAACGATCGCGCCGTCATTGCGAGCGCAGCGACGCGACCCAGGGCAGCGCGCGATCACCGGATGTGGTGCATCCCTGGGTCGCGTCGCTACGCTCGCGATGACGAAATGAGGCGCGAGCAGAGCGGTCACCGGGACGCGTCTGCGATCCAGTCCACGGCAGAGGCCAAGGCGGCGCGCTCGTCCTTTCCGTCGGCGAGTGCCGCCTCGAACGCCCCGACCTGCCCGTCCGCGCTGGTGCCCTCAGTGACGATCGCCCGGGCGCGGGCGACGTCCGCCGCGCAGCCCAGCGCATCCGCATCCTCCTCCACCAGAGCGAGGATCGCCTCGAGCGCCTCGGCGAACGGCACCGCCTCGGCCTTCGCCTCGTCGATCAGCGTCGCGCGCACGCCGCTATGCTGGGCCCGCCACAGGTTCTCCGAGGCGAGCGCCCGCGAGACGCCGTCGAGCCCGGCATTGAGATCCGGCCGGCGCACGCATAGGCGCACCAGGCAGCGGTACAGGGCGGCGACGCACAGCGAATCGTCGAGCCGGGTGCAGGCATCGGCGATGCGCAGCTCCAGGGTCGGGAACTTGATGGAAGGCCGCAGGGACCACCACAGGAAGCTCGCATCCGCGATGGCGCCGGAGCGGGTCATGATGTCTACGAACCGCGCATGCGCGGCTGAATCGGAAAAAATCTCGGGCAGGCCGGTGCGGGGCAATTCGCCGAAGACGCTGAGCCGATAGGCCATCAGCCCGGTCGCCTCGCCCTGCCAGAACGGTGAGGAGGCCGAGAGCGCCAGCAGCAGCGGCTGGAACGGCAGCAGCCGGTTCATCAGGTCGACCCGCGCGTCCGGGTCGGGCACCTCGACGTGGACATGCATGCCGCAGATCAACGCCCGTCTGGCCGCGATGCCGACATCCGACAAGATGCCCTTGTAGCGCTCGCCATCGGTGGCGGTCTGGCGGGACCAGCGCGCGAGCGGATGGGTGCCGCAGGCGAGCAGGCTGAGCCCGTTTTCGGCCGCGATGCCGGCGAGTTGCACCCGCTGGCCGCCGAGATTGTTTCGCGCGGCCTGCGCATCGTCGAGGGGCGGCGTGCAGACCTCGACCTGCGCGGCGACCAGCTCGCGTCCCGTCTCGGGCAGTTCCGCCTTCACCCGAGCATGGAAGCCGGCGAGGTCGCCCCGGGGCGTGCCGCGGGTCTCGGCATCGGCGAGGAAATACTCTTCCTCGATGCCGAAGCGGTAGCTGTGGGCGCTCATCTGCGTCTCCGGCGGGCCATCGGCACCACATAGCAGCGGCGGGAATGGTTTCGACGGTGGCGCGACGACCTATCCGGTGACGACCGGAAGTCCGAGGGTGCCGGCGACGGCAGCCATCTTGTCGTCGAAGGTCGCCAAGGTTGCCGACACACGCCAGCACAGGGCGATGTTGAGGGCGTCGGGCGTTCGAAGCGTGATGTCGAGCCGGCGCAGGAAGCCTGCGGCGGCGGCGACATCCGCGGAGCCGAGGTCGACACGCTCGGCAACCGCCTCACTCCAGCGGTCGAGATCAGCGAAGGCCATTCTCGCATGCTCGGCCGCGATCTCGCCCGTTCGCACCCGGCGCCCGAGCGCCGAGGCGAATTCCGCCGCCGCGAAATCGCTGACGACGGGGATGGGCGCCAAGGCCCGGAACAGCGCGTCGGCGCGCGCCGTCAGCGGATCGTCCGTCAGCAGAGCGACCAGGACGCTTGCGTCGAGGTAGGTCCTCACCACTCGTCATCGCGGAGGGCGCGGACCAACTGGCCGGCATCCTGCGCGGGCGCGCGCATCGGCACGCGCCGCAAGGCGAGCCAATCGAGATCCTCGGCGGTGATCGGGCGTCCGGCCCGACGGATCGGGTTCAGCGTCGCCACCGGTCGCCCGTCGCGCGTGATCACGACGCCCTCGCCCGCGAGGGCGCGGTCGATCAGGTCGGTGAGGTTTCGCTGCGCGTCCTGGACGCTGTGCTCGGTCATACCCGATGATAGGAAGTGCGCCGGCGACCTGTCCAGCGGTTCAGGCCCGCAGCGCCCCGCCCACCAGCCAGGCCGGGTCGAACCAACGATCGGCCTCGCCGTCATAGGGCAGGCGCGTGATGTCCCAGTTCTGGATGTACTGGGCGTAGACGTTCCACACCGCGATGCCGCCGCCGACAAAAATCCGCCGGCCCGGATAGCGCTTGAGCACCTGCTCCGGATCCTCGTGGCTGCGGATCACGTCGATGGTGCGGTCCTTGAAGGCAAATTCGGGGACCGAGGCCACGGTCTTCGGACCGGCGATCAGCACGTGGCCCATGGTCAACGCGAAGAAGCGCGTCACGTCCTCCACGAACAACGGGTCGGTGTTGCCCTCCCAGGGCAGATGCCCGTTCAGGCCGAGCTGGCCGCGCAGGCCGATCGCACAGATGCAGCGGACGTCGATCATGTGTTTGGTCCGGTTCGCTCAGCCACCGCACCACGCGGATCCCACCCAACACCCTCATCCTGAGGTGCTGCGCAGCAGCCTCGAAGGAGGGCTCCAGGGATCGCGCGCCACCTGGAGGGCTCCTTCGAGGCCCGCTGGCGCGGGCGCCTCAGGATGAGGGTGTTGGGTGGGATCCGGTGTTGCGCAACAACAGGTCAGGTCACTCGGGCGCGCGGAACTGCAGTACCCGGTCGGTGGGGAAATCGTACAGCTTGCCGGTCTCGGTCCAGTCCGGCGCGGCGAGCCGCACGAAGTGGGGGGCGAGGTCCTCGGGGGTCTTGAGGGTCTCGGGATCCTCCCCCGGCATGGCCGAGCGGCGCATGCCGGTGCGCAGCGGCCCCGGGTTGAGCAGCATCGCCCGGATAGAGGTGGTCTCGGTCTCGGCCGCGTAGGTGCGCACCAGCGCTTCGAGCGCCGCCTTCGAGACCGAGTACGGCCCCCAATAGGCCCGGCATTTCGAGGCGGCCCCCGACGAGACGAACACCACCCGGCCGGCGTCGGACATGCGCAGCAGCGGGTCCAGCGAACGGATCAGGCGCCAGTTGGCGGTGACGTTCACGTCCATCACCTGGCCCCAGACCTTCGGGGTGATGTGGCCGATCGGCATGAGCGCGCCCAGGATGCCGGCATTGCCGACCAGGATGTCGAGGCGCTTCCAGCGCTCGTTGATCGCCGCGCCCAGCCGGTCGATGGCGTCGTAATCGGCGAGGTCGAACGGCACGAGGGTGGCGCTGGACCCGGCCGCCCGGATGGCGTCGTCCAGCTCCTCCAGGGCACCGACCGTGCGGGCCACCGCGACCACGTGGGCGCCGGCCTCGGCCAGGGCCAGGGCGGCGGCGCGCCCGATGCCGCGGGACGCCCCGGTGACCACCGCGACGCGGCCTTCGAGGATTCTTTGAGACTCAGCCATGCGCGGGACCTAGCGCATTTCCGCGCCAGGGGGATCGAAAAATTCCGGATTCAAAAGGCCCGTGACCTTTTGCGGGTGCAGGGCAAAGCCCTGCGAAGACCCAGTGCCGCCGCCCCTGGACCCCGCCAAAGGGCTCGCCCTTTGGGAACCCCGTGTCAGTCCGCTTCGGCGAGCATCGCGAAGCGCTTCGGACCGGCGATGGAGAGGTCGGTCAGGCCGGTCGGGTAGTCGCCCGTGAAGCAATGGTCGGTGTATTGCGGGCAGGCCGCATTGCGCTCCTCCTCGCCCATCGCCCGGTAGAGGCCGGGGATCGACAGGAACGCGAGCGAGTCCGCGCCGATATACTTGCGCATCGCCTCGAGGTCGTGGGTCGCAGCCAGCAGCTTCTCCCGCTCCGGCGTGTCGATCCCGTAGAAGTCGGGATAGGTGATCGGCGGCGAGGCGATCCGGAAATGCACCTCGGCGGCGCCGGCCTCGCGCATCATCCGGACGATCTTCACCGAGGTCGTGCCGCGCACCAAGCTGTCGTCGACCAGAACGATGCTCTTGCCTTCGATCGCCGCGCGGTTGGCCGAGTGCTTCATCCGCACGCCGAGTTCGCGCACCGACTGCGTCGGCTGGATGAAGGTACGGCCAACATAGTGGTTGCGGATGATCCCCATCTCGAAGGGGAGGCCGGTCTCCTGCGCGAAGCCGAGCGCCGCGGGCACGCCGGAATCCGGCACCGGCACGACGATGTCGGCGGGGGCGGCGGCCTCGCGGGCGAGCTCGCGGCCGATGGCCTTGCGCACCGCGTAGACGCTCTTGCCGTTCACCACCGAATCCGGCCGGGCGAAGTAGATGTACTCGAAGATGCAGGGCCGCATCGGCACCGCGTCGGCGAAGCGGATCGACTCGACCCCCTCCTCGGAGATCACCACGACCTCGCCGTTCTCGACGTCCCGAACGTAGCGGGCGCCGATGATGTCGAGGGCGCAGGTCTCGGAGGCCAGGAGGTAGCGGCCGTCGAGCTCGCCGAGCACCAGCGGGCGGATGCCCAGCGGGTCGCGGGCGCCGATCAGCTTCTTGTTGGTGAGCGCCACGATCGCGTAGGCGCCCTGGATCGCCTGCAGGGCGTCGATGAAGCGCTCGACGATCCGGGGCTTCCGCGAGCGGGCCGCGAGGTGGAGGATCACCTCGGTGTCGGAGGTCGACTGCGTGATCGCGCCGTCGCGCACGAGGTCGCGGCGGATCGACAGGGCGTTGGTGAGGTTGCCGTTATGGGCGACCGCGAGGCCGCCGCTGGCGAGCTCGGCGAAGAGCGGCTGCACGTTGCGCAGGATCGTCCCGCCGGTGGTCGAGTAGCGCACATGCCCGATGGCGGCGCGACCCTTGAGCCGGGCGATGGTGTCGCCGTCCGAGAAGGAATCGCCGACGAGGCCGGGGCGCCGCTCGGAATGGAACACCGAGCCGTCGAAGGAGACGATCCCGGCCGCTTCCTGCCCGCGATGCTGCAGGGCGTGCAGGCCGAGCGCCACGATGGCCGAAGCCTCCGGGTGCCCGAAGATGCCGAAGACGCCGCACTCCTCGCGCAGCGTGTCGCCGTCGAGATCGAAATCGGCGGAATAAGCGTCGGATTGGGACATGCTGCGATCGATCACTTCACGAGTCCCGGCGGCGACGGGCCGGCGCGCCGGTCGTCGCGGATATCATCCGATCGTCTCCGGAGACGCTATCTAGGCGCTCTGCGCAGACAGGCCAACGGCGCGCGCCGCAGATCAGCGTCGCGCCGGGCTTGGCGCAGGCGTCGCATTCGGCGCGGTCTCGGTGCGGCGCTGAGGCACCACGTCGGTCTCGGCGGGGGCGTCGGCCGCCTCGTTGGGCGGCGTGACGGCCTTCGGCTTCTTGAACTGCTTCAGGAAGCCCTCCGGATTCTCGGGGAGCTGGGCCACCAGGGCGTCGCCGGATTTTTCCAGCATCGGGCGGGTGCGCGCCTGCGCGGCCCAATCCGGCACCTTGCCCTGCACCAGCCAGGACAGGAACACCCAGCCGATCACGCAGATCAGGAAGCCGCGCCCCGCCCCGAACAGGAAGCCCAGCGAGCGGTCGACCGCGCCGATGCGCGAATCGAGCACCACGTCGGAGATCTTCACGGTGATGATCGAGACGACGATCAGCGTGCCGAGGAAGATCGCCGCGATCGAGGCGACCAGCGCCACGGTATCGCTGTTGACGTGCTGCTTCACCAGCGGAAGCAGCATCGGATAGAACGACCACGCGACGGCGGCGGCGGCCACCCAGGCGATGATCGCCAGCACCTCACGGGTGACGCCACGCACGGCCGCGAGCAGCGCGGAGACCGCGACGATGCCGAGCACGACGAGATCCAGAACGGTAAACGGCATCTGTGAACTTTTAGGAACCAGAGGGGATGCCGCGGCGGCCATGCGGCTCCCCGGGACCGGGGCCGAAGTATACCAAGCCGAACCTCGGCCGTCACCCTCAGGGACGGGCCTCGGCCGAGGCCTGTGCCGTCCATGCATCAGCCCGTGCCGCTCGTGAGCGCGGACCGGGCGGTGGCCGGCCCCGTTTACCTCGTTCCGATCGCCGGCCTGTTCGGCGCGGTGCTGATGATCTCGCTGGTGCTGGCGGGCAAGATCGTCTCGGTGGGCGGCCTGACCTTCACGGCGGCGGTGATCGTGTTTCCCGCCTCCTACCTGTTCGGCGACGTGCTGACCGAGGTCTACGGCTATTCCAGCACCCGAACGGTGGTCTGGACCGGCTTCCTGGCGCAGGCGCTCTGGATCCTGGCCTACGGGATCGCGGCGGCGCTGCCGCCTGCACCGTTCTGGCCGCACCAGGCGGCGTTCGAGGCGGTGCTCGGCGCCACCCCGCGGCTCGCGCTCGCGGGCCTTGCGGCCTATCTCACCGGCGAATTCCTGAACGCCTACCTGCTCGCCAAGCTGAAGCTGCGCTTTCGCGGCCGGGGGCTGGCCGCGCGGCTCGTCGCCTCGACGCTCGTCGGCCAGGGCATCGATTCGGCCCTGTTCATCGGGCTCGGCTTCGGCGGACTCTATCCTGCCGCGGATCTCGTCCGCCTCGCGCTGTCGATCTGGGCTCTGAAGGTCGCCTGGGAGATCGTTGCGCTTCCTCTCAGCGTGCCGCTGATCGGCTTCTTGAAACGCGCCGAGGGGCGCGATGCCTTCGATACGGACACGGATTTCAACCCGTTCCACTTGCGGGGGTGAGAGCCCATCGGGCTCCACCACGTCACAATCCGGATGCTATGGGTCCGGCTTGTGCTTCCGGGGCGCGGAGGCGAGCGGGTGGAGGTGGTCAGCGTGGCCGATGCCGGACGTGTGACGGAGACCGGGGAGACCGGCGCCCACGGCGCACGGCTGACGATCGATCTCGGGGCGATCGTGGCAAACTGGCGGATGCTGGCCGCCCGGGGCGCCGAGTGCGCCGCCGTGGTGAAGGCCGATGCCTATGGCTGCGGCGTTGCGCGGGTCGGGCCGGCCCTGTGGTCGGCCGGGTGCCGGACCTTCTTCGTCGCTCACCTCGCTGAGGGCATCGCCGCCCGGGCCGCCCTGCCGGAGGCCGCGATCTACGTCCTGAACGGCTTGCCGCCCGGCGCCTGCGAGCCTTTCGCGGCGCACGACCTGCGCCCGGTGCTCGGCAGCCGCGAGGAGATCGCCGAATGGGCAGCGTTCTCGGGCGGAGGCCGGCCGGCGGCGCTCCACGTCGATACCGGCATGAACCGCCTGGGGCTGCCGGTGCCGGAGGCGCTGGAACTCTCCGGCGATCCGCGCATCGCGGCCGCCGGCATCGACCTGCTGCTGAGCCACTTCGTCAGCGCCGAGAAGCCGGAGGATCCCGTCAACGCCCGGCAGATCGCCGATTTCGCCCGGGTCAAAGCCGCCTATCCGGGCCTGCTTGCGTCGCTAGCGAATTCCTCGGGCGTGTTCCTTGACGGCGCGGGGCACGATCTGCTGCGCCCGGGCTACGCCCTGTTCGGCGGCAACCCGACGCCGGATTCCGCAAACCCGATGCGCCCGGTGGTGCGGCTCGAAGCCTTGATCGCCCAGGTGCGGCAGGTCGAGGCCGGCGCCAGCGTCGGCTATAACGGCCGCTGGACCGCCCCGGCGCCGAGCCGGCTCGCCACCCTGTCCCTCGGCTATGCCGACGGCTTCCCGCGGGCGATCAGCGGGCGCGGCCAGGCCCTGGTCGGCGGCGTGCCCTGCCCGATCCTGGGCCTCGTCTCCATGGATCTGATCATCCTCGACGTCACCGCGGCCCCCGCGGCTCGGCGCGGCGCGACGGCCGTGCTGATCGGCGACAGCTTGGACATCGACACGGTCGGCCGCGCCGCCGGGACGATCGGCTACGAGATCCTGACGGGGCTGGGTTCGCGTTATGTTCGAACTTATGTAGGGTGATCCGACCCATCTCTTCGAATGCCGGACCGGCGGCGCGCGGACCCGAATGGCCAAGATCCACCAGACCTTCGTGTGCCAATCCTGCGGGGCGGTCTACAACCGCTGGCGCGGGCGCTGCGAGGCGTGCAACGGCTGGAACACGATCGTCGAGGAGGCGGCCGCCGCGCCGGGCCAGTCCGGTCCGGTCGCGACCCGGCCGTCCCGCGCCCGCGGCCGGGTTTTTCCGCTGGAGGGCCTGACCGGCGAGACCAAGGAGGCGCCGCGCATCCCCTCGGGAATCGGTGAGCTCGACCGGGTGACCGGCGGCGGCTTCGTGCGCGGCTCGGTGATCCTGCTCGGCGGCGATCCCGGCATCGGCAAGTCGACCCTGCTGATGCAGGCCTCCGCCGCCATGGCGGGCACGGGCGAGCGGGTCGCCTACATCTCCGGCGAGGAGGCGGTGGGGCAGGTGCGGCTGCGGGCCGAGCGGCTGGGGCTGAGTTCCCATCCGGTGGATCTGGCCGCCGAGACCAATGTCGAGGACATCATCGAGACTCTCAGCCAGGGCCGCCCGCCGGCGCTCGCGATCATCGACTCGATCCAGACCATGTGGACCGAGACGGTGGAATCGGCCCCCGGGACGGTCACGCAGGTGCGCTCCTCGGCCCAAGCGCTGATCCGCTTCGCCAAGACCACCGGCACCGCGGTGATCCTGGTCGGCCACGTCACCAAGGACGGGCAGATCGCCGGCCCCCGGGTGGTGGAGCACATGGTCGACGCGGTCGCCTCGTTCGAGGGCGACCAGGGCCACCATTTCCGCATCCTGCGCGCGGTGAAGAACCGCTTCGGCCCCACCGACGAGATCGGCGTGTTCGAGATGACCGATGCCGGGCTCGCCGAGGTGCCCAACCCCTCGGCCCTGTTCCTGGCCGGGCGCGACCACCAAGCCGCCGGCACCGCGGTCTTCGCCGGGATGGAGGGCACGCGGCCCCTGCTGGTGGAGATCCAGGCGCTGGTGGCGCCGTCCTCGCTCGGCATGCCCCGCCGGGCGGTGGTCGGCTGGGACCCGAACCGGCTGTCCATGGTGCTGGCCGTGCTGGAGGCCCATGGCGGCATCCGGCTCGGCACCCACGACGTGTATTTGAATGTGGCCGGAGGCTTGCGCATCACCGAGCCGGCGGCGGACCTCGCGGTGGCGGCCGCCCTGGTCTCGTCCCTGTCGGGGGCGGTGCTGCCGCCGGAGACCGTGTATTTCGGGGAGATCGGCCTGTCCGGGGCGATCCGGCCGGTGGCCCAGGCCGGCGCCCGGTTGAAGGAGGCCCAGAAGCTCGGCTTCGCCAAGGCTTTGATCCCGCAGGGCCGCGGCGAAGGCGACAAGGCGCTGGCGGTGGAGACCCTGCGCCACATCGCCGACCTGGTGGCGGGAATCAGTGCCGGCGCGCCGCGGCGCGGTGGCGGGCAGCGCGGACGGGCGCAATCGCGCTACGCTGACGAGGAGATGTGAGCGGACTTACCCCTACCTTGGGATCTACCCATTGGGCTGGGGAGCACGGGCGCAGGATGAGGCGCGGGTCCCCTCTCCCGTGCGGGAGAGGGACAGGGTGAGGGGTCAGGTTCCTCCGGATAGAGCGTATCACTCACCCCAACCCTCTCCCGCACGGGAGAGGGCGCGCGTCGCGGCCTGTACCGGCCGATGTGGGACCATCGTCGCCCTGCGGGGCGGAGTGTCCGTGGGCTATCCCCCCGTCACGCTCATGTGGCGCGGTACGGCGGCCGGGCGCTGGCGCTCGATGATGAAGTCGTGGCCCTTGGGCTTGCGGGTGATCGCCTCGACCACCGCCGCCGCCAGCACGGCGTCATCTGGGGAGGCGCGCAGCACCGCCCGCAGGTCCGCGGAATCCTCCTGGCCGAGGCACAGGTAGAGCTGGCCGGTACAGGTCAGGCGCACCCGGTTGCAGCTCTCGCAGAAATTGTGGGTCAGCGGCGTGATGAAGCCGAGCTTGCCGCCGGTCTCCTCGACCCGGACGTAGCGCGCCGGGCCGCCGGTGCGATCGGGCAGCGGCGTCAGGGTGTAGCGGCTCTCCAGGCGCTGCCGGGCCACCGACAGGGGCAGGAACTGGTCGGTGCGGTCGGCCTCGATCTCGCCGAGCGGCATCACCTCGATCAGCGTCATGTCCATCCCGAGGCCGTGGGCCCAGGCGATCATGTCGGGGATCTCGTCGGCGTTGACGTCGCGCAGCGCCACCGCGTTGATCTTGACCTTCATGCCGGCCGCCCGCGCGGCCGCGATGCCGTCGAGCACCACCGGCAGGTCGCCCCGCCGGGTGATCGCCCGGAACTTTTGGGGGTCCAGCGTATCCAGGGACACATTGATCCGGCGCACGCCGAAGCTCGCCAGCTCGTTCGCGTATCGTGCGAGCTGGGTGCCGTTGGTGGTGAGCGTCAGCTCTTCCAGCGCGCCCGAATCGAGATGGCGCGACAGGCGGCGGAACAGGTGCATGATGTCCCGGCGCACCAGCGGCTCGCCGCCGGTGATCCGCAGCTTGCGCACGCCCCGGGCGATGAACACCCCGCAGAGCCGGTCCAGCTCCTCCAGGGTCAGCAGGTCGCGCTTGGGCAGGAACTGCATGGTCTCCGACATGCAGTAGGCACAGCGCAGATCGCAGCGATCCGTCACCGAGATGCGCAGATACGAGATCGCCCGCTGGAACGGATCGATCAGCGGCGCGGGCGACGGCGCGCGGGGCGCGTCGGCCATAAACCCCTGCGGCGTGCTGGAGATGTCATCGAGCATGATTGAGCATATGATGCCCGATACGGTCGTGGGCAAGCCGACCCCGGGCCGCAACCCCGGAATGCTTGAGGAGTGTGACCCGTGAACGAGGATCTGTGGCCGACCGAGATCCGCCTGTCGGCCGACCGGCGGGTGCTCAACGTCGCCTTCGAGGACGGGTCGCGTTTCGCCCTGCCGGCGGAGTATCTGCGCGTGTCGAGCCCATCGGCCGAAGTGCAGGGCCATTCGCCCCTGGAGCGCAAGGTGATCGGCGGCAAGCGCGCCGTGGCGATCCTGGCCGTGGAGCCGATCGGCAACTACGCGGTCAAGCTCGGCTTCGACGACATGCACGACACCGGCCTCTACGGCTGGGGCTACCTGCACACGCTGGGCCGCGAATACGAATCCCGCTGGCAGACCTACTTGTCCGAACTCGCCGAGCGCGGCCTCGACCGCGAGACCGCGCGCACCGCCCCAGTGAAGCAGACCGGGGGCTGCGGCTCGGGCTCGTGCGGCTGCCATTGAGGCCGTCGGGTCGGAGGATCAGCAGCTTCCGCGCTAAGGCGACTTCTCTCGACATCGATTCTGACGCACGATGACGGCATGACCGAGCTTCTCGACCGAGCCATCGCGCGCGTGCGCACGCTGCCCTCCGAAACGCAGGACGAGCTGGCCAGCGTCCTCTTGCGCCTCGCTGGCGAGGACGAGTCTGTCCTTCGCCTCAGTCCCGAGGAAGAGGCGTCCTTCGCGAACTCGCGCGCTCAGGCGGCGCGGCGTGATTTCGCGTCGGATGAGCAGATCCGGGCGATCTGGGCGAAGCACGGGCTTTGAGACTGCGCTTTACCGCGGATGCGGCGGCGGAACTCGAGCGCGTGCTCTCGGAGATCGCGCAGGCATCGCCTCAAGGGGCACGACGCGTTCAAGGCCGGATCCAGGCCGTCCTCGATTTCCTGCTGGATCAGCCGAGAAGCGGCCGGCTGACGAGCCTGGGGAATTTGCGGCGGATCCCAGTGCAACCCTATCCATATATAATTTTCTACGAGGTCTCTGAAGACGGAGTCGTCATCATTGGCATCCGCCATGGTGCCCGTGCCCCCTCCTCAATGCCGGGAGCATCCTGACACAAGGTTGGGACGATCGGGCGTCCAAATCTGACCGGCTCTCAGTCGTTGATAGCATCCTAATTTTCGGAATGCCGGCGCGAGCTGGACGTCCCGCCAGCCCCGGAGCCCCCATGGCCTTCACCTGCACGATCCCCGCATTGCCCACGATCCAGCAGGACGATGCCACGGTGCGCATCACCCGCTGGGATTTTTCGCCCGGGGCGGTGACCGGCTGGCACGAGCATGGCTGGCCGTATTTCGTGGTGATGCTGATGGACGGCGTGCTGCGCGTCCATGACGGAGCGGCGGTCAGCGAGACGGCGCTCGCGGCCGGGCAATCCTACATGCGGCCCGCCGGCATCCGGCACGACGTGATGAACGGGTCGGCGCATCCGATCGCGTTCATCGAGATCGAGGTGAAGCGCCCCGACGCGCTGGTGACGCTGCCCGAAGCCTGAACGCAAAAGGGCCAGCCTCGCGGCCGGCCCCATCCGAAAAAGTCCCAAACAATCAGCGCTGGACGACGACCTTCGTGCCGACCTTGGCGCGGGTGTAGAGATCGGTGACGTCGTCGTTGGTCATGCGAATGCAGCCCGAGGACACGGCGGTGCCGATGGTCTCCGGCTCATTCGAGCCGTGGATCCGGTAGATCGAGCCGCCGAGATACATGGCGCGGGCGCCGAGCGGGTTCTCGATGCCGCCCTTCATGTAGCGTGGCAGGTCGGGCCGGCGGCGCAGCATGGTCGACGGCGGACGCCAATCCGGCCACTCGCGCTTCATCGTGATGGTCTGCACGCCGCCCCAGGTGAAGCCCGGACGGCCGACGCCGACGCCGTAGCGCAGGGCCTGGCCGCCGCCCATCACGTAGTAGAGCCGCCGCTCGGCGGTGGAGACCACGATCGTGCCGGCGCCGTAGGGGCCGTTATAGGCCACGGTCTCGCGCGGGATCGCCGACATCTGCGGCACGGCCGCGTCGAGCGGGTCGGCGGGGTTGAGGGAGGCGTTGGCCACCGGCACCGCGACGGTCTCGACGGCCTGCGGGCGGACCCGCACGGTGAGCGCGTCGTTCAGCGGCTGGCGGGTCAGCGGGTCGATCTCGTAGGCGAGCGCCGGCGCGGCGCAGGCGGCCGCGCCGAAGAGCCCTACGAGGGCGGGAAGGAAACGACGCATCAAAGCCTCTCGGGGCAGGCGCGAAATCAGGTGGGAACGCGGCGAATTACCGGGGCACGATGCCGTGCCGATCCTCGCCAAGGGGTAAACGCTCGCGCCCCAAATCCAACCCTCAAACCGCCATGCTTAGCCGGTTCCGCCCCTCCGTGACTCGATGGCAACACTGTGGCAGCTTGGCCGTAAGGCCGGGATGAGGAATGGGCGGTTTGGCGTGTCCCGACCCGCCCGGCCCCCAAAAACTCACGCCTCGTCGGCGGCGAGCCAGATGGCGGGCTCCAGGGGCGCCGTGCGGACCGGGACCGGGGCGGCCGGCAGGCCGCGGATCTGGGTCAGCTCGGCCAGCTCCGGCGCCTGCGCGGTGTCGTCGGCGGTGAGGAACAGGCCCCGGGCTCTAGCGGCCCGGCCGAGATCGGCTCGGCTGGTCCAGACGCTCTGGGCCGGGCTCGCCAGTAGCGCGAGGGCCAGGGGCACCAGCCACAGGCCGAGCCAGGCATTGCCGATCCAGACCAGGGCGAAGACGATCAGCGCCCCGACCACCACGGCATCGGCCTGGAGCCGGAACGCCTCGGCCCAGGAGACCTGCCGGTCGTCGCGGTCCTGGGTCTCCCAGCGCACCACCCGGCCCAGGAAGGTCGAGACCACGGCGCCGGCGGTGAACAGGGTCAGCACCGGCCACAGGAACACCCAGACGACCTGTTCCAGGGCGGCGCTCGCCAGGAGCGCCTTCGGGCCGCCGAACGCCGCCCGGCGGGCCGGCGAGACCAGGACGTGGCCGAGGCTCAGGACCTTGGGCAGGGCCAGCACGGCGAGGCTGAGGGCGGCGAGCGCGTGGGCCGCCGCGCTGTGCCCGGTCAGCCCGTAGGCCAGCAGGCCGAGATCGCCGGTCCGGGCCGCCTGCCAGGCGGCCAGCCCCAGGAAGGCGATCCACAGCGGCAGCATGCCGTAGGCCAGGATGCCGACCGCGAGGTGCCAGCGGCTGGCGGCGTGCAGGCCCGCCCAGGGCAGCACCCGCAGGTGCTGGAGGTTGCCCTGGCACCAGCGGCGCTCGCGGCCGAGCAGGTCGATGAGGTTGGTGGGCATCTCCTCCCAGGTGCCGCCCATCTCGGGCAGCAGGCGCACCTCCCAGCCGGCGCGGACCATCAGGGCGCCCTCGACGATGTCGTGGCACAGGATCTCGCCGCCGAGCGGCGCCCGCCCCGGCAGGACCGGGAGCTGCGCGTTCTCGGCAAAAGCCTCGATCCGCAGGATGGCGTTGTGGCCCCAGTAGCTGCCCTCCGGCCCCTGCCAGGTCTCCAGGCAGCGCAAAGCCAGGGGCGCGTAGAGGCGCACGGCGAATTGCTGGATGCGGGCGAACAGGGTGTCCCGGCCGGCCGCGTAGGAGACGGTCTGGATCAGGCCGGTGCGGGGGCTCTCGTCCATCAGGCGCACGAGCCGGGTCATGGCGGCGCCGGTCATGAGGCTGTCGGCGTCCAGCACGATCATGAAGGCGTAGTCCGCGCCGTAGCTGCGGCAGAATTCGCCGATATTGCCCGCCTTGCGGCCGATGTTTTCCGTCCGGCGCCGGTATCGGATCCGCGGCAGGGCCGGGTCGGCCTCGGCCCAGGCCTGGATGCGGGCGAATTCGTGCTCCTCGACGGCCGCGATCGCGCCGTCCCGGGTGTCCGAGAGGACGAAGATGTCGATGGCTTTCCCCGAGCCCTGCGCCTGCTCGCGCGCCAGCGATCGGGCCATCACCCGCAGCCGGGCGAACACCGCCACCGCGTCCTCGGCGTGGATCGCCACCACGGCGGCGGTACGGCCGGAGCCTGCGGCAGGCGCCTCGGCGGCCTCGGAGCGGCGCTCCAGAACCGATTTCGCCCGGTCGCCCAGGATGGCAGCGACGAGCCCGTAGACGTATTGGCAGGCCACAAAAGCCTGCCAGCCCATCACCAGGCCGAACAGGATCAGGATGGCCCAGGCAAGTGGGCTGCCGCCGGCCGGGTAGGCGCTGGCCGCCAGCCATGCGAGACCGCCGGCAGCGGCGAGGCTCGGGATCGCCAGGGCGAGGCGCCGGGCCAGCAAGGTCCGGCCGCCACCGGTCCAGGCCTCGGGCGCGCACGCCACGGCCGGGGAATCCACGCGCTGGGGATCGGGAGCGCCCGGATGGGCGTTCCGGTGCGGCTGTTCGGCCGAGGAGGTGACCCGTGAGGACACGGTGTGGGGGGAGGACATGGCGCGAGGGAAGGGCATGGCGCGAAGAACTCGACCGTGGAAGCCTGCCGGCTGCCCCACCGCGTGAGGGCGGGGACCGATGAGCGTGGACACCGATAGCCGGGGTGAGGACACGCAGCCGACCCGGCCGCACAGGCAGCCGGAGGCCGAACGGATCGATCCCCCCTCCCGGCGCCGCGTTCTCAGAACCGTCCTGACCGCGGCTGCCGGCAGTATTGTACCTAGCGCTATAGATCTGAATGACGCCCGAACATGGGCCGGGGCGGCGCTTCAGCCGCAGATGCCGGTCTCCGGGGGGCCGCAGGACGGTGCGATGACCTTCGAGACCCTGTCGGCCGAGGCCCAGCGCCGCGCGGCCGCGCCCTACGCGGGGCCGGCCACGGAGCTACCGCCGGCGCTCTCCGGGCTCGATTATGACGGCTATCGCAGCATCGTCTTCCAGCCGTCCGAGAGCCTGCCTCTCGGCCGGCATTTCAGCGCGCAGCTGTTCCACCGGGGCTTCCTGCAGCGCAAGCGCGTGGCGCTCTACCTGCAGCCGCGGAACGGGCCGGCGCGGCCGATCGCCTACGAAAGCCGGCTGTTCGATCTCGGGCGGCGGCTCGCGGGCCAGAGTTTTCCGGCCGATCTCGGCTTCGCGGGCTTCCGCCTGCACTACGCCTTCCCGGACACGCCGGCCTGGCGGCCCAAGGGCTTCCAGGAAGAGTTTCTGGTCTTTCTCGGAGCGTCTTATTTCCGGCTGCGCGCCGCCGGCCAGGAATACGGGCTCTCGGCAAGGGGGCTCGCCATCGGCACCGGCGCCCCAGAAGGGGAAGAGTTTCCCGACTTCATCGCCCACTGGCTGTGCGAGCCGGAGCCGGAGGCCCGCAGCCTGACCGTGCTGTCGCTCCTCGACAGCCCGAGCGTGGCCGGCGCCTACCGGTTCGTGATCACCCCCGGGGATCCGGCCCGGATCGCCGTCACGGCGGCGCTCTTTCCGCGCCAGCCGATCCCGCGGCTCGGGCTGGCGCCACTCACCAGCATGTTCCTGTACGGCCAGAACGGGCCCGGCGCCCGGGGCGCGAAGCCGTTCGACGACTTCCGCCCGCAGGTGCACGATTCCGACGGGCTCTGCGTCGCCACCGCGGCCGATCGGCTGTGGCGGCCGCTGGTCAACGGCCGCAAGCAGCCGCAGATCTCGGCGTTTGCGGCCAAGCCCCTTGCGGGATTCGGGTTGCTCCAGCGCGAGCGGAACTTTGCCGCCTATCTCGACGTGGAGGCACGCCAGGAGGCCCGGCCCGGCCTGTGGGTCGCGCCCGGTCCGGAGGGGGCCTTCGCGGAGGGCGCCGTGCAGCTCTACGAGATCCCCTCGGCGGAAGAGTACATGGACAACATCGTGGCCGCCTTCGTGCCGGCGGTGCCTGTGCAGCCCGGTACCGCCCTGCATCTCGCCTACGGTCTGACCACCGTGGGGGCGGAGCCGGTGGATGCGATCCCGCAACCCGCCCTCGCCCGGGTCACCGAGACCCGGTTCGGCTCGGCCGAGCGTCTGCGCCCGACCAACCCGCCGAACCCGGAGCGGCGGCTTTGCGTGATCGATTTCGAGGGGCCGTCGCTGCCGAAGGGCGCGGACGCGACGATCGCCGCGGAGGTCTCGGCCAGCGCCGGCACCCTGCACGAGCCGGTGGCGAACGTCGTGCCGCAGACCGGCGGCTGGCGCATCTACGTGGAGTGGCGGCCGCCCCAGCCGATGCCGGCGGGCGATGTCATCCTGCGGGCGCGGCTGGTGCGCGGGGCGACCCCGTTGAGCGAGACCTGGGACGCGGCCGTCTGATCTGCGGCGTTCGCATATCTTTCCATGCAGGTCGCGACGAACCCCCCCTCCCGCGCGGGAGAGGGGACCCGCGCCCGTCCGGCAAACGGATTGTGGCTGGGGGGCGGCCTAACGCCCCCTCAGGCGCTGCGCCGCTCGCGCTCCAGGCGCTTTGCCAGGCGGGTCGCGCCGTAGACCTCGCTCAGGCGGCGCCGCGCGGCGTAGACCGGCGGCGCCTGCCGCTCGACATGGGCGGCCGCGATGACGCGCAGTGCCGAATCGACCGAGCGCTCCAGGCGGCGTTCGGCCGAGACGGCGAAATCCTGCTTCGAGTCCTGCATGCGATGATCCCTCGTGCGTGGCCGGGCCCACCCTCTCGCGGGGCGGTGACCGGCGGCATGCGGCAGCTTCCACATCCGGCTTGACGGTATCAAGGCAGCTTGGCCGTAAGCGACGAAGCGGCGTTACCGCAATTCCTCGTGCCAGGTCCGGCCGTCGCGCTCGATCAGCGCGATGGCGGCGGTGGGGCCCCAGCTCCCGGCCGGGTAGGGCCGCGGCGCCTCCGGGCGGTCGGCCCAGGCCTTGAGCACGCCGTCGGCCCAGGCCCAGGCGGCCTCGACCTCGTCGCGGCGCATGAACAGGGTGGCGTTGCCCCGGACCACGTCCATCAGCAGGCGCTCGTAGGCGTCCGGATAGCGCTGCTTGAAGGTCTCCTCGAAGGAGATGTCGAGATCGGTCGGGCGCAGGCGCAGGCCGCCGGGGCCCGGATCCTTGGTCATCACCTCGAGCTTCATGCCCTCCTGCGGCTGCAGGCGGATCACCAGGCGGTTGGGCTCGCGGCCGAACGCCTCCTCGGGGAAGATCGAGAACGGCGAGGCGCGGAACTGCACCACGATCTCGGACAGCTTCTGCGGCAGGCGCTTGCCGGTGCGCAGGTAGAACGGCACCCCGGCCCAGCGCCCGGACTGCACTTCGAGCTTCATCGCCACGAAGGTCTCGGTGCGGCTCTCGTGGCCGAGCTCGGTCAGGTAGCCCTCCACCGGCTTGCCGTCGACGGCGCCGGCCACGTACTGGCCGCGCACGGTCACGGCCTGGATGTCGTGGGCGGTGATCGGCTTGAGGGCGCGCAGCACCTTCAGCTTCTCGTCGCGCACGGAATTGGCTTCGAGGTTGAGCGGGCTCTCCATGGCGGTGAGGCACAGGAGCTGCAGCATGTGGTTCTGCAGCATGTCGCGCATGGCGCCCGACGTGTCGTAGTAGCCGGCCCGGCCCTCGACCCCGACCGTCTCGGCCACGGTGATCTGGACGTGGTCGATCACGTCCGAGGTCCAGAGCCGCTCGAAGATGGTGTTGGCAAACCGCAGGGACAGCAGGTTCTGCACCGTCTCCTTGCCGAGGTAGTGGTCGATCCGGAAGATCTGCGATTCGGGGAAGACCTCGCCGACCGCGTCGTTGATCGCGCGGGCCGATTTCAGATCCTTGCCGATCGGCTTCTCCAGCACGACCCGGGACTTCTCGCCGACGAGCCCGTGCGAGGCGAGGTTGCGGCAGATCGAGCCGTAGAGGTCGGGGGAGGTGGCGAGGTAGTAGGGCCGCACCTGGTCGGGCCGCTCGTCGAGCTTGGCCACGAGATCGGCCCAGCCGCTCTCGCCGGCCCCGTCCACCGCCACGTAATCCACGTGGTCGAGGAACTTATGGAGCACGTCCTCGGTCAGGTCGGTGGCGGGCACGAAGCGCTTGAGGGCGTCCCGGGCATGCTCGCGGAACGCGTCCGTCGACAGGTCCGAGCGCGAGGCGCCGATGATTCGGCTGGTCAGCGGGATCTGCCCGTCCCGGAACCGGTAGAACAGGGCCGGCAGCAGCTTGCGCGCCGTGAGATCGCCGGTGGCGCCGAACACGACGCAGTCGAACGAGGCGACGGGGATGATCGTGGCCAAGAGTGCGGCTCCCTGGTGTCGTGCGCGGTTGCAGTGCGGCGACCGCGCCGCACTGACCTAACCTGGGTGCAAACCCTTCGCCAGACGAGGGGCGGCCGTCAGGAAGGTCCGCGGCGCATGCCTCCAGGGGAGGACGATCGCGGCTTGATGCACAGCCGCGAACCGCGCCCCGTCATTGCGAGCGCAGCGAAGCAACCCAGGGTACCGTGACGGAGGACGTTTTCGAGCGCGGACGGAAAACGGGTCGTGCCGAAATCCCGCTCTGAGGCAGCGTCACTGTTGGTGAGAGCGCTTCGCCTCGCGTCTCACCTGCGACCCCTCTCGTCCGTTCCGTCGAGCGGAACGATGGGCCGCGCGGTTCCCTGGGTTGCTTCGCTCCGCTCGCAATGACGGGGGGAAGCTCTTGCCCCACCATGAATTCCCTGAACGCCCCGGCGCAGAACCCGACCCACCAGCGTGGCGCAATCCAGCGGCGGCAAGCTCGCGCAGGCAGCGCAGGCCCGAAACGCCTCTCGCAACGCGTGATGACGCCCATTCCGTCATTGCGAGCGCAGCGAAGCAACCCAGGGTACCGCGCGGCCGATCGCTCTGCTCGATGGGACAGCCACCATGCGCGCGCCGGCCGTCTACATCATGGCGAGCCGCCGCAACGGGACGCTCTATACCGGCGTCACCGCGAACCTGACCCGGCGCGTCTACGAGCACCGCGAAGCCCTCCATCCCGGCTTCACGCGCCGCTACGGATGCAAGCTCCTGGTCTGGTACGAGGGCTACCCGACGATGAGCGAGGCCATCGCCCGCGAGAAGCAGATCAAGGCCGGCTCCCGGAAGAAGAAGCTCGCCCTGATCGAGGCGATGAACCCGGATTGGCGCGATCTGTATCTCGGCCTCGCGTGAAGACCCTTCGCGTCGCGGAGCCCTGGGTTGCTTCGCTCTGCTCGCAATGACGGCGGAGATCACCCTGCCATGAACCGCTTGAACGCCTCGGAAAAGTCCGGGTGCCAGCGCGACAGGGCCGGCCGGTTCTCGATGATGTCGCCGGCCGCCCAGGCGATGCGCTTCTCGTCCTGCGCCCGGGTGGTCTCGTTGTCGGGACAGAGGATGTAGAAATCGCCCGCCTCCAGCCGCTCCAGCATGAAGGCGACGGTCTCCTCCGGCGTCCAGGCGCCGGCCGGCTTCTCGGCGACGCCCCGGGCCTTGGTCAGGCCGGTATAGACGAAGCCCGGGATCAGCAGGTGCGCGGTGGTCCGGCAGCCCTCGCGGGTGCGCAGCTCGTGAGCCAGCGCTTCGGTCGCCGCCTTCACGGCCGCCTTCGAGACGTTGTAGGGCGCGTTGCCGGGCGGCGTGGTGATGCCCTGCTTCGAGCCGGTGACGATCACCGCGCCGGGCTTGCCCCCCGCGATCATGCCGGGCGCGAAGGCGTGGATGCCGTTGACCACGCCGCCGAGATTGGTGGCGAGGATCCGGGTCCAGGTCTCGGCGTCGGAGAACAGCTTGCCGCCGGCCTCGATCCCGGCATTCAGCATGACCACGGCCGGAGGACCGGCCTTGGCGACATGGGCCGCCAGGGCCTCCACGGCCTCCCGGTCCGAGACGTCGGTGGGCACCGCCCGGACCTCGACGGCGGCGAGCTCGGCCACGGCGCGATGGGCCTCCTCGAGGGCCGGGCCGGGCAGGTCGGCGAGCCAGACATTCATGCCGGCCCGTGCGAAGGTTTTGGCCGCCGCAAGCCCGATGCCGCTCGCCGCCCCGGTGACGACCGCGCTGCGGCCTGGGCTGATGGCGGGATGCTGGCTCATGGGTCGGTCCTCGGCTGGATGGCGTCCCGAAGATGGGGCGAGTCGGGGCCGAAGGCGAGTTGGAACCGGTGCGTTCGGTCCGCTGCCAAGCGCCCTTGCCGACTAGGGCGATCGCATGAGGAGATGTTATCCCTCCGGAAGTTGATAACTCCCGCGGCGCACGCTCACCCACCGTGTCATTCCGGGGCCGCGAAGCGGAGCCCGGAATCCAGAACCTCAAGCCGAGCAAGATCTTGCTCCGTCGGCGGTTCTGGATTCCAGGCTCGCCTGCGGCGCCCCGGAATGACGGGGTGACGTATCCCTCGAACCGAGAACCCGGCATGACCCCACCCCCCGGCCTGCCGAGCCGCCGCACGCTCCTCGCCGGGGCGGCCTGCGCCGGCCTCGCCACGGCTGCGGGGGCTGCGCCCTCCGGGTTCGGCCCCCTCGGCAAGCCGTCCTGGTCCGCCGACAGCCTCCAGGCCGTCGCCGCCGCCAAGGGGCTGCTCTACGGCTGCGAGGTGCCGTTCCACCGCTTCGACTCGACCCCCGCCTATCGGCAGGCGGTGGCGCGGGAATGCGGGATCCTGGTCTGCGGCACCGAGATGAAGATGGAGGAGGTGCTGCCCGCCCCCGGCCGCACCGAGTTCGCCCGGGGCGACGCGATCCTGCGCTTCGCGCGGAGCAACGGCCAGCGGATGCGCGGGCACACCCTGGTCTGGCACGCGGCGCTGCCGCCCTGGGTCGGGCCG
Source organism: Methylobacterium sp. E-066 (assembly GCF_022829635.1). Classification (GTDB taxonomy): domain Bacteria; phylum Pseudomonadota; class Alphaproteobacteria; order Rhizobiales; family Beijerinckiaceae; genus Methylobacterium. The sequence continues at coordinate 30,382 of NZ_JAKSYO010000042.1, read as the reverse complement.
CTGCTCGGCCGGGCGAGTCCGGTCCAGGCCGAGGACTTCATGCGGCGCTGGATCGAGACCGTGGCCGGGCATTACCGGGGGCAGATCGTCGCCTGGGACGTGGTCAACGAGATTTTGGGCAACGAGGCCGATCCCGACCGGGGCGGGGGCCTGCGCGAGTCCCCCTGGCTCACCGCGATGGGGCCCGGCTACGTCGACCGCGCCTTCCGGATCCTGCACGAGACCGACCCGGCGGCCGCCGGCACCTGGAACGAGGACGCGGTCGAGCAGGGCGCCCTCTGGATGGAGGCCAAGCGCACCAAGGTGTTGCGCCACCTAGAGGCGATGCGATCGCGCGGCGTGCCGATCCGGCGGTTCGGGCTGCAATCGCACCTGACCAGCACGGTCCCGATCGACCAGGGCCAGCTGCGCCGCTTCCTGCACGAGATCGGCCAGATGGGGCTGGGGATCGCGGTGACCGAGCTCGACATCGACGACCGGGCCTTCCCGTCCGACGTGGCGACGCGCGACCGGATGGTGGCCGATTTCGCCCGGCGCTACCTCGACGTGGTCCTGGCCGAGCCCGCTTTGCTCGACGTGCTCACCTGGGACATCTACGACCCCGACACGTGGCTCAACGACCACCCCTACCGCAAGCGGCCGGACGGGCTGCCCCAGCGGGCGCTGCCGCTCGACGTGCAGTTCCGGCGCAAGCCGCTCTGGCACGCGATGCTGGCCTGCTTCCGGGCGGCGCCGGACCATACGGCCGCGCGCGAAAAACTCAGGCGGGGGTGATGCCGGTTCGGCTTTGCCTGTCGTCAGGAGCCAGCGGCGGCGCCGGACGAGGCTCGGGTCCCCTCTCCCGTGCGGGAGAGGGACAGGGTGAGGGATGCGACTTCTCCGGAGAGACCTGACCCCTCACCCCAATCCTCTCCCGCTCGGGAGAGGGGGCTGCGTCGCGGTCGGCATGGGACGGTGTGAGCGCCCGGCGGCACCGAGTGCAGGCTCAGGCGGGTGATCCGCCAGCAGCCGGCGGCGCAGGCGGGCGCAGGGGCGCTCGACCAGCGTGAACATGCCCCAGCACCAGAGGAGGGTCACCGGGCAGGCCGCCAGCATCAGCGTCAGCCCGTGCAGGCCTGGCGCCTGGTGCAGCACCAGCGCCACCACGGCCATGTGGGCGAGATAAAAACTGTAGGACCAGAGGCCGAGCTGGCGCATCGGCCGGGCGGCGAGCAGCCGCACCGCCCAGCCTTCCCCGTGCAGCAGGTAGGCGAAGGGCACGAACAGGGCCGCGCTCTGGATTGTGTAGCGCAGGGTCTCGCGGAAGGCGGGTTCGCGCAAAGCCAGGGTCAGCAGGATCACAGCGAGGCTGGCCGCGACGTGCCAGGGGCGCGGGCGCCAGGCCCGGTCGCCCGGGATCACCGGGTTGTTCCACAGGCCGAGGCCGCAGCCGAACAGGATCGCGTCGATACGGGTGTGGGTCCAGGAATAGTTCAGGCTATAATCAGGAAGCTGCCAGACGTTGACGCATCGGATCCCGAGCACCAGGGCGCAAAGCCCCAGGCAGGCCAGCGCCGCCCGGCGCGGTCGCAGACGCCCGAGCCACAGGATGTAGGCCAGGGGGAAGACCAGATAGAAATGCTCCTCGATGGCGAGGCTCCAGAGCGGCACCGGCAGCACCGCCTCGGTGCCGAACAGGCCGGGATAGTTGGTCAGGAACAGCACCTGGCCGAGCACAGCCGCCGGCTCGACCGGCATCCAGTCGAGGAGCCCCGCCGCGTAGAGCGCCCCGGTGGCGGCCAGGGTCAGGTAGAGCGGCGGCAGGATGCGCAGGCTCCGACGCAGGTAGAAGGCCGACAGCGAGACCGTGCCGGTGCGCCCGCGCTCGATCCGCAGCAGCGTCGTGATCAGGTAGCCGCTGAGGAAGAAGAACACCGTGACGCCAAAACCCCCCGGCACCACGTGGCTGAAGCCGCAATGGGCCGCGAACACGATCAGGATCGCGAGCGCCCGCACCCCGTCGAGCTGCGGCAGGTACGGCATCGTGCTGGGCATGTCCCCGGTGCGCTGGGATCCGGAATCCGGCATGGCGGCGGCTGATCGTCCTTCACGGCACGGCCCGGCAGGGTGCGCCTTTTCCGCGCGAACCGATATCCGCAGGTGGCACCGGAGGACGAGCCCCTCGCCGGATGGTGAAGAGCGCCACCGGCCGGCCCGATCAACCGGAGGAGATTGGTAACCGTACCGCCCCATCATCCCGCCCGACCGCGCCGCCCCGGGCGCCGTCGGGAGTGTTGCGTATGGTCCCGGCCCGATTCCGCCTGTCCGCCCGCCTCGGCGCGGGTCTCTCGGTGCTGGCGCTGCTCGGCGGCCCCGTCGGCGCGCTGGCGCAGGGTGTTCCGGTGGTGCCGACCGGCCCCGCCGCGGCCCCGGTTCCGCCGCTCGCCGTCCCGGTCCAGGTGCCGCCGGCGGCAGCCCCGGAGCCTTCGAAGACTCCCGAGCCCAAGCCCCAGGATTCGGCGAAGAATTCGGAACCCCGTCCGAATGAGGCGAAGAGTGCCGAGGCCAAGCCGCCGGAGCCTCCGAAAAAGTCGCGCGAGCCGGCGCCCCTGGTCTACGCCAAGGTCTCCACCGATCCGACCCCGACGCTCACCGCCCGCACCTTCCTGGACACGCTGAAGGTCGCCGACCGCTACGCCGCCTTCGCGGAGGCCGGCGGCTGGGAACGGCTGCCCGACGATCTCATCCGCCTGAAGCCCGGGGAGCGCAGCCCGGCGATCCCGTCCCTGCGCCACCACCTGACGCTCACCGGCGACCTGCCGGTGGACGCGCCGCCGAGCGACCGGCTCGACCCGCCGCTGGTGGCGGCGATCGCGGCGTTCCAGGGTCGCCACGGCCTGCCCGACAGCGGGATCCTTGGCCGGCTCACGATCAACGCGCTGAACGTGCCGGCCGCCACTCGCCAGCGCCAGCTGGCGGCCTCCGCGGCCCGGCTGATGGGCTCGAAATTCCCGTTCGGCGAGCGCTACGTCGTGGTCAACATCCCCTCGGCGAATGTCGAGGCGGTGGAGAACGGCGCGGTGGCCCGCCGCTACGTCGCGGTGGTCGGCTCCCCCGACAAGGCGACGCCCCCGGTGGAGACCCGGATCACCGACATCAACTTCAACCCGACTTGGACCGTGCCGGCCTCGGTGGTGAAGAACGAGATCATCCCGCAGATGCGCAAGAACCCGGGCTACCTCGCCCGGAACCACATCCGCATCCTCGGCCCCACCGGCGAGGTCGACCCGACCAAGATCGACTGGGCGGGCAACAAGGCCGCAGCCTACACGCTGCGCCAGGATTCCGGCTTCGACAATTCGCTCGGCCAGGTGCGGATCGACATGCCGAACCGCTTTGCCGTCTACATGCACGACACGCCGGCCAAATCGCTGTTCGCGGCGAATGTCCGCTTCCACAGCCACGGCTGCGTCCGGGTCGGCCAGGTCAAGGAGCTGGTCGGCTGGCTGCTGCAGGGCACCGACGGCCCGAACGGGCCCGGCACCAGCTGGGGGCCGATCGAGATCGAGACCGGCATCGCCGACGGGGAGCGCCGCGACATCAAGCTGGTCAAGCCGGTGCCGGTGACCTTCGTGTATCTCACCGGCTACGCCACCCCGGACGGGACGGCCCATTTTCGCGACGACATCTACAACCTCGACACGCCGCCCCCGGCGCCGGAGCCCGCGGCCACGGGGGCGATCCCGCCGGCCGGCGCGGCGCAGCCTGCGGCGCCGAAGCCCGCGGCAGTCAAGCCGGCTGCGGCGAAGCCAGCTGCGGTGAAGCCCGCTTCTGCCAAACCGGTGGCGAACAAGGTGACGTCCGTGAAGCCGGCAACGGAGGGGCTTAACCCGGATGCACCTCTGCCGCCCCGCTAAGCCCGGGCCGGCCCTCCAGGCTCGGCTGAGCCGGGACGTGTCCCGACGACCCGTCCGCCTCTCCGCGGAGTAACGGCGCAGGACTTTTCTTTTTGATCTGTCATCGGGCATCATACGCCGGTGCGGCGAGCGTCCGTTGGTGCGGACGGCGAGGATTGTATCGGGCCGCGATCCGGAATTCGGCATGGCTTCACAGTTGGCAAAGATCGAGGCTGGCGGCACGCTCCTCATCCCGGCCGATTTCCGGCGAGAACTCGGGCTCGCGGCCGGCGACACCGTCATGGTCGAACTGGCCGAGGACGGTCTGCGGGTCCGCTCCTTGTCTGCCGCAGTCCGGGCGGCGCAGGCCATCGTCCGCAGCTTCGCACCGGCCGATCGGAACTTGGCCGACGAGCTGATCGCGGAGCGTCGGGCCGAGGCGGAGCGTGAGTGAGGCCTTCGTCCTCGACGCGTCGGCGCTGCTGTGCCTGCTTCGCGCGGAGACAGGGTCCGAGGAGGTTGCCGAGGTCCTTCCGCAATCCGTGATCAGTGCGGTGAACCTGTCCGAAGTCTATGCCAAGTTGGCCGAAGCCGGCGGATCGGAAGCGCAAATCACGCAGGCAGTCGGCGTCCTCCGCCTCGCGATCGAACCGTTCGATGACGAACAGGCCCGGATTGCGGGGATCCTGCGCCTTCCAACGCGGTCGCTCGGGCTCTCGCTAGGCGATCGAGCCTGCCTCGCTCTGGCAAAGCAACGCCAATCGGTTGCCGTGACGACGGATCGTGCCTGGAGCCGGCTGCCTGCTGATCTCGGGCTGACTGTCAGGATCATCCGCTAGAATAGCATCCGAGAAGGCGAGGCCTGCCCGAGGCTATTGGCGGCCGTCGGTGAGCCCCCAAGCTCCAGCTTCACGTTCACCAGCCCCGGATCCTCCGGGTCCCGCGCCTGCGTGAACCCGAGCCGGCGGCAGACCGCCAGCATCGGGCGGTTCTCGGCCAGCACCATGCCCTCGACCCGGCCGATCCCCTCGGAGCGGGCCCAGTCGATCATCAGGCGCATCAGCGCGAAGGCGAGGCCGGTGCCCCGGGCGTCCCGGCCGACCGCGATCGCGTATTCGCCGCTCTCGTGGTTGGCGTCGGCGTGCAGGCGGACGGCGCCCAGCATGCGCTCGCGCCCTTCCGGGTCGACTTCGGTCGCCACGAAGGCGATCGCTCGGGCGTAGTCGAGCTGGGTCAGCCGGGCCAGGAAGGCGTGGCTGAAGGCGCGCACCGGGCCGAAGAAGCGCAGCCGCAGGTCCTCCGGGTCGAGGCCCTCGAAGAAGGTGAGGAACAGGCCCTCGTCCTCGGGCCGCACCGGGCGCACCCGGATCGTCCGGTCCTTGAGCTTGAGGGTGCGGACCCATTCGGCCGGATAGGGGCGGATCGCGAAGCGCGGGTGGCCGCGGCCGTGGCGGCCCCGCTCCGAGCGCCCGATCCGCACCCGGGCGTCCAGCGCCAGCACGCCGGTCTCGTCGGCGAGCAGGGGGTTGATGTCGAGCTCGCGCACCTGCGGCAGGTCGGCGGCGAGCTGGGAGAGCTTCACCAGGGTCAGGGCGATCGCCCCGAGATCGGCGGCCGGCACGTCGCGATAGCCTTCGAGACGCCGGGCGACCCGGGTGCGGCCGATCAGGTCGCGGGCGAGGGCGAGGTCGAGGGGCGGCAGGCTCAGCGCGCGGTCGTCGATCACCTCGACCGCCGTGCCGCCCCGGCCGAACACCACCACGGGGCCGAACACCGCATCCTCGGCGAGGCCGGCGATCAGCTCCCGGCGCTGGCCCCGGCGGACCATCGGCTGCACCGCGAAACCGGTGACCCGGGCATCCGGCCGCTCCCGCCGGGCGCGGGCCAGGATGCTGCGCGCGGCCTCGCGGACATCGGCCTCGCTGGTCAGGTCGAGCTGGACGCCGCCGATATCGGACTTGTGCACCACGTCCGGCGAGACGACCTTGAGCGCCACGGTGCCGCCCGCCGCGATGATCGGCCAGGCGGCGGCCGCGGCAGCGTCCTTGTCGGGGGCGAGGGTGATCGGCACGGTCGGGATGCCGTAGGCCTCCAGCAGGCCGTTCACCGCGATCGGATCGAGCCAGGCCGCCCCCTGGCGGAGCGCAGCGGCGATGATCGAGCGCGCCCTCGCCATGTCGGGGGAAAAATCCCGCGGCAGCGAATCCGGCGTGCGCATCAGGTCGTCCTGCGCCTCGCGGTAGCGCACGAGGTGCAAAAACCCCTCGATCGCCTCGGAATCGGTGGCGAAGTGCGGGATCCCGGCCCCCGCGAAGGCCGCGCGCGCCGCCTCGGCATCGCCCAGGGAGACCGCGAAGACCGGCTTCTTGCGGGTCTGGCCGGTGCGGGCGCGCTTGACCGTCTCGGCGATCGCCCCGGCCACCGCACCGACCTGCGACCGGACCGTGGGGACGTGGATCGCCAGCACCGCGTCGCTGGTTCGGTCGGCCAGCAGCGGCGCCAGGGCGTCCGAGAAGGCCGGGCCGTCGGCATCGATGCCGAGGTCGATCGGGTTGCCCGCCGGCCGGCCCTCGGCCTCGGGGATCTCCGCCAGGATGCCCGCGCGGTCGGTGAGCTTGTCGGCGGCGAGAAGGCCGATGCCGCGGCCGTTGGTGAGGATCGCCAGCCGGTCCCCCGGGAACGGGCGCTGGCGCCCCAGGGCCTCGACGGCGGAGAACATGGCGTCGAGGTCCGGCACGGCGAGCAGGCCGGCCCGCCGGAAGGCCGCGGCGTAGACCGCGTCGGGCCGGGCCAGCGCGCCGGTATGGGTCACGGCGGCCCGCGTGTCCGGCCGGTGCCGGCCGGCGCGGAGCACCACCACGGGCTTGGCGCGGGCGGCGGCCCGGGCCGCCGACATGAACCGTCGGGCATCGGCCACGCGATCGAGACAGAGCAGGATCGCCCGGGTCCGATGGTCGGCGGCGAAATAGTCGAGGCAATCGGCCACGCCGATATCGAGCACGCTGCCGAGGGACAGCACCGCGGAGAAGCCGGTGCCATGCCGGGCGGCCCATTCGACGATCGCGGCCGCCACCGTGCCGGATTGCGAGACCAGGGCGAGATCCCCGGTCGCGGGGGCGTGGGCGAACAGGCTGGCATCGAGCTTGGCGGCGGGCACCACGAGGCCGGCGCTGTCGGGTCCGAGCAGGCGCAGCCCTTGCGCGCGGGCGATCCGGTGCGCCACCGGCCCGGGATCGTCCGGCCCACGGCCGAGCCGGGCGGTGAGGATCACGGCCGCCCCGGCGCCGATCGCGGCGGCCTGGGCGACCACCTCGGGCACGCTCGGCGGCGGCACCGCGATCAGCACGAGGTCCGGCACGACGGTGAGGTCGGCGACTCGCGGCACGCAGGGCAGGCCGTCCACGGTGTCGTGATCGGGCTGGACCGGCAGGATCGCGCCGGGAAACCCCGCCCGGCGCAGATTGTCGAGCACGCTGCGCCCGAGGGAGCCTTCGCGCGCCACGGCTCCGACCAGGGCGATCGAGCGCGGTGCCAGGAGCTTGTCGAAGCGGTAGGTGCTCACGGCGCCGACGGCTCGGTTCTGCGCGCGCGCATGGTGGTGCCCCTCGCCTGGGTGACGCGTACGGCGCGGCGCCAGCCCCCCTACCAGATGGCACAATCTCCCGCGTGTGCAACGCCCGAAGGTTCGGAGGCGATCGCGATCCCCGCGTCGCCCCTGCCGGAGGCGCACGGAACGATCGGGCTTTGTACAGTATACGACAATGCAGACTGCTATCAGTCTGGCTGTTGTGGTCAGCTATAAATTGGTCTTGCCCTTAAATTGATCACATCATAGTACCGGCGCCATTATAGCGCTGTATCTGGCAGCGCAGACACAGATTCCGGCCGCCCGCCCTCGAATGATGGCGGCCGAGAGCAACGGACGGGAGGTTTCGGAATGGATGCCATGGTCGGAGAGGACCTGGATTATCTCACGCTGTCCGTCGACATCGTGTCGGCCTTCGTGAGCAACAATCCGGTGCCCGTGCCGGAACTGCCCGGGCTGATCGCCGCGGTCCACGCGACCCTGCACGGGCTGAGCCAGCCGCCGGCCCCGCCGGCGGAGGAGCTCCGGCCCGCCGTGTCGGTCCGGCGCTCGGTCCAGCCCGACTTCATCGTGTGCCTGGAGGACGGGAAGAAGTTCAAGTCGCTCAAGCGGCACCTGCGCACGCATTACAACCTGACGCCGGACGCCTACCGCGAGAAATGGGGCCTCGCCCCCGACTACCCGATGGTGGCGCCGAACTACGCCGCCGCCCGCTCCAACCTCGCCAAGAGCATGGGCCTCGGCCACCAGCGGCGGAAAGGCCAGAAGGCTTAAAGCCGGCCGGCGCGCGTCCACAGCTTTCCGAGCGGGATTCAGCATCGGGCAAGGGGCGCTTGCGAGGTTCGACGGGCTCACAAGCGACCCGAGATCCGATGCCCGGCAAGCCCAACCCCGTCGCCCGCCTGTTCTGGACGGCCGCGCTCGGCTGCCCGCTCGGGCTCTGGTACGGACCGCCGGCCTTCGCGGCCACGGGGGCGGCCCTCGTGCTGGTGCTCGGGCGCCATCTCGGACGGCCCCGCCGGTTCCGGGCGCGGGTGCGCCGGATCGCCCGGGCCCACGGCGAGACCCTGGCGCTGCGGCGGCGGCAGGAGAGCTTTTGCGACGCCTACGGCAACCGGATCGAGGATGGCTGGCTGCGGGAGCGGGCCTATTTCCTCGACCGGACGGTGCTGCCGCAGATCGGGCCGCGCTTCGCCGATCTGGCCGAGTCGGAACGCGCCCGGATGCTGGCGATCGTCGAGGCGGAGGCCGCCGCCGTCGCGCTGCCCGAGGAGGACGAGGCGCCGGGCGACGGGCTCGACTACGAGCGCTACTGCGCCGAGCGCCTGGCCCAGGCGGGCTGGCGGGCGCACCGGACCCCGCCGAGCGGCGACCAGGGGGCCGACATCGTCGCGGTGCGCGATGGTTTACGCCTGATCGTCCAGTGCAAGCGGCTGGCGAAGCCCGTGGGCAACGCCGCCGTGCAGGAGGCGGCGGCCGCCCTGCGCTACTGGGCGGGCGACCGGGCCGCGGTGGTGTCGAATGCCGGCTTCACCCCGGCGGCCCGCCGCCTGGCGGCGGCGACCGGCGTGCTGCTCCTGCACCACGACGCGCTGGACGACATCGACCTCGCCGGGGCGCATCGAAGCTAGCGCAATCAGGTCCCGGGATCCCAAAGGGCCGAGGCCCTTTGGCGGGGGTTCGGGGCGCGAAGCCCCGATGACCTCAGAGGACCTTGAGCAGGGCTTCGGCGCCGGACGCCTCGGCCTTCGAGGGGGTCTCCTCGACGTTGAGAATCTTCACCACGCCGTCCTCGACCAGCATCGAGTAGCGCTTCGAGCGTATCCCGAGGCCGAAGCCGGTGCCGTCCATCTCCAGGCCGATGGCCTTGGCGAAATCGGCATTGCCGTCGGCCAGGAACTCGATGCCCTCGGCGCCGCTGGCCTTCGACCAGGCATCGAGCACGAACACGTCGTTGACGCTGGTGACCGCGATGGCGTCGACGCCGCGGGCCAGGATCTCGTCCTTCTTGGTGACGAAACCGGGCAGGTGGTTGCGGTGGCAGCTCGGCGTGAAGGCGCCGGGCACGCCGATCAGCACCACGCGCCGGCCCTTGAACACGTCGTCGGTGGTGCGGGCGATCGGGCCCTCGGGGCCGGTCACCCGGAAGGTCGCCTGGGGCAGGTGGTCGCCGACCTGGATCATCGCGGGTCCCTCCGTTGCTGCACGCTCGGATCGCGCGCTGGACAATCGCGCCTGACCTAGCGTGGCGGGACGGGCCTGTCGAGGACGGGGGCGGCGGAGTTCGTCACGCTCCGAGCAGCTTGATGAAGGCGGCCCCCGCGCCGAAGAAGGCTGCGCCCGCGGCCATGCCCGAGAGGGCGACCTGCCAGGGTGCAAGGGTCCGGTCGCGGCTGAGCTTGGCCGCTTCGGCCGACATCTTGAGTTGCTCGGCGGCCAGCTTGGCCGCCTCGGCCATGAGCTTGTGCTGCTCGGCGACGAACTTGTTCGTCTCCTCCAGCGCCCGCTGGATCTGGGCGCGCTGCGCCTCGATGTCGAAGGCAGCCGGTGATGCAGCGTCCGCCACAGGAGCTTCCTTTCACGGCCAGATCGGGCCTGCGCGCAGTCCCATGCCCGAGGGAGAGGACATATAGCGATCCGCCCGTAGATTCGACAGCGCCTTCGGGGCCGACCCCGGCGGTGGGCCGCGCGCTTTGTCCGCTGGACAAGGCGAGGGGGCCGCGTAGCATACGCGCATGTCGAACCCAGCGTCGCCCGTGCAGTCCACGCTCACCGGCCCGAGCTTCCTCGACGGCCAGTTCCTCGTGGCGATGCCCGGGATGGCCGACGAGCGTTTCGCGCGCTCGGTGATCTACGTCTGCGCCCATTCGGCGGACGGCGCGATGGGCATCATCGTCAACAAGGCGGCCACCGACATCAGCATGCCGGACCTGCTGGTGCAGCTCGATGTCTGCCCGGAGGCGGACGCGATCCGGCTGCGCGAGCGGGTCGGGCACATGCCGGTGCTGATGGGCGGCCCGGTGGAGGGTCGGCGCGGCTTCGTGCTGCACACCGACGATTTCCACATCCAGCAATCGACGCTGATCATCGACGACGGCATCTGCCTGACCGCCACCGTCGAGATCCTGCGCGCCATCGCCAGCGGCGAGGGGCCGGCGAGCGCCGTGCTGGCCCTGGGCTATGCCGGCTGGCAGGCCGGCCAGCTCGAGAGCGAGATCATGGCCAATGGCTGGCTCAACTGCCCGGCCGACCCGGCGCTGATCTTCGACACCGACCTCGACGCCAAGTACGAGCTGGCCCTGCGGACCAACGGCATCGACCCGGCCATGCTGTCGATGACCGCCGGGCGGGCCTGAACACCCAACCTATTCGGGCGGCATCTCGCCGGCCGCGTCCGGGTTCATCCCGTCCACGGCGGGTTCCACGGCCGGCTTGGGCCGGGACCGGCGTGGTGCCGCGGCAGCCGTCGGCACGGCCGTGTTGGCGCCGAGCCGGGTGGCGAGGGCCAGGGCCCGGTTCTCGGTGACCCGCAGGTGGCAGAAGCCGTGGGTGCCTTCGCGGGCGTAGCCGCGGCAGAGCTGCTCCCGGTCGGCCGAGAACGCCGCCTGCTCGCTCACCACCGGCCGGACATCCTCGCGCCGGGCGCGCTGGGTCATGAGCTTGTAATTGTCGCGCACCGCCTTGTCGGCGACGCCCCGGGCGGTGTCGAACTCCCCGGCCCGGGGGATCAGGCTGGCGCCGGCCGGCCCCCACAGGCCCACGGGGGTCGTGGCGCAATCGGCGTTCGAGAAGGTGCAGACCGGCCCCTGGCCCAGGGACGAGACCAGCACGCCGCCCTCGACCACGTCGAAGCGCAGCGGGCACTCGGCCCCGGCGGCCTCGAAGCGGGGCGCGCCTTCGGGCTTGCCCTCGGCGGACAGGGTGATGGGGTTGCCGTTCGCGAGCGGCACCGTGCAGGATTCCGCCGGCTGCGAAATCTTGGTGCCCGGCAGCTTGATCCGCGCCGTCACAGTCGTGCCGGACCGCTCCAGCTTCAGGGTCCCGGATGTCCCGTTGAGCTGAAGCTCCTGCCCGATCACCCCGTCCTCGGAGGGGACCTTCAGCACCACGGGCCGGGCCGGAGCCGGCGCGGGCCGGGACGCCTCGGGGGCCGCGGGCGCGCCAGGCTCCCCGGGAGCGGCCGGCGCGGCGGGCGGCGCCTCGGGCACGCCGCGCGGCGGCACCGGCGGGCGTTCGGGCTTGATGCCGAACAGGCGCTCGAAGAAATTCTGGGCCTGCGCCGGCGGGGCGGCGAGCATCACGGGAGCCGCGACGGCGGCGGCCAGAAGGGGGAGCAGGAGGCTGCGGGTCCGTGGCATCGGGCTCTGACGGGGAAGACGAGGTGGCGGGGCCACGCTCAACCCCTTGTCGAAGCGTTAACACGCCATCGATGGCCTGGACGTGGCAGCGGAGCAACAAAATGCATCGACGCCAACCGGGCTGCCGCGCCTCCGCGATAGGATTTTTCAGGCAGAACAAAGCCTTGGCCAAAAACGCGATGGCCGGGGCCAACGCGCCGGCTTTGCCTTGCGAGCCCGTCCGGGGGTTCTTATATCGCTCTCGACGCGGGATTATGCGCTGGATTTCAGCCGTTCACGGCCCTTGATCCGGCCCGGGTCCCATACTCACATCACACTCAATCCGCCATGGGCCGAGCTGCTTCGGGGCTCGGCGGTCTGCTTGAACGCGACGAAAAGAGGGATCCCACCATGGGTAAAGTTATCGGCATCGATCTGGGCACGACGAACTCCTGCGTGGCCGTCATGGAAGGCACGCAGCCCCGGGTCATCGAGAATTCGGAAGGCGCCCGCACCACGCCGTCGATCGTCGCCTTCACGGATGACGGCGAGCGGCTCGTTGGCCAGCCGGCCAAGCGCCAGGCGGTGACGAACCCCGAGCGCACGTTCTTCGCCATCAAGCGTCTCGTCGGTCGTACCTACGACGACCCGATGACCCAGAAGGACAAGGGCCTCGTCCCCTACAAGATCGTCCGCGGCGACAACGGCGATGCCTGGGTCGAGGCCGACGGCAAGAAGTACTCGCCTTCGCAGATCTCCGCCTTCACGCTGCAGAAGATGAAGGAGACCGCGGAGTCGCATCTCGGCCAGCCGGTCACGCAGGCGGTCATCACGGTCCCGGCCTACTTCAACGACGCTCAGCGTCAGGCGACCAAGGATGCCGGCAAGATCGCCGGCCTCGAGGTGCTGCGCATCATCAACGAGCCGACCGCGGCCGCCCTCGCCTACGGCCTCGACAAGAAGAAGGCCGGCACCATCGCGGTCTACGACCTCGGCGGCGGCACCTTCGACGTCTCGATCCTGGAGATCGGCGACGGCGTGTTCGAGGTGAAGTCGACCAACGGCGACACCTTCCTGGGCGGCGAGGACTTCGACAACCGCGTGGTCGAGTACCTGACCGCCGAGTTCAAGAAGGAACAGGGCATCGACCTGACCAAGGACAAGCTCGCCCTCCAGCGCCTCAAGGAGGCCGCCGAGAAGGCGAAGATCGAGCTGTCCTCGGCCACCCAGACCGAGATCAACCTGCCCTACATCACCGCCGACCAGACCGGCCCGAAGCACCTCGCGCTGAAGCTCAGCCGGGCGAAGTTCGAGTCGCTGGTGGACGACCTGGTGCAGCGCACGATCGAGCCCTGCCGCAAGGCGCTCAAGGATGCCGGCGTCTCGGCCTCCGAGATCGACGAGGTGGTGCTGGTCGGCGGCATGATCCGCATGCCCAAGATCCAGGAGGTGGTGAAGTCCTTCTTCGGCAAGGAGCCGCACAAGGGCGTCAACCCCGATGAGGTCGTGGCGATCGGCGCCGCCGTGCAGGCCGGCGTGCTCCAGGGCGACGTCAAGGATGTGCTGCTGCTCGACGTGACCCCGCTGTCGCTCGGCATCGAGACGCTCGGCGGCGTGTTCACCCGGCTCATCGACCGCAACACCACGATCCCGACCAAGAAGTCCCAGACCTTCTCGACGGCCGAAGACAACCAGAACGCCGTCACGATCCGGGTCTTCCAGGGCGAGCGCGAGATGGCGGCCGACAACAAGCTGCTCGGCCAGTTCGACCTCGTCGGCATCCCGCCGGCACCCCGCGGCATGCCGCAGATCGAGGTGACCTTCGACATCGACGCCAACGGCATCGTCAACGTGACGGCCAAGGACAAGGCGACGAACAAGGAGCACCAGATCCGCATCCAGGCCTCGGGCGGCCTCTCGGACGCCGATATCGACCGGATGGTGAAGGACGCCGAGGCCAATGCCGAGGCGGACAAGAAGCGCCGCGAGCTGGTCGAGGTGAAGAACCAGGGCGAGAGCCTGATCCACGCCACCGAGAAGTCGGTGACTGAGTACGGCGACAAGGTCCCGGCGGCCGACAAGGGCGCGATCGAGACCGCGATGACCGCGCTCAAGACCGCGCTCGAGGGCGAGGATGTCGAGACCATCAAGGCCCGCACCACGGACCTGATGCAGGCTTCGATGAAGCTCGGCGAGGCGATGTACAGCGCCAACCAGGGCGCCGGCCCCGAGGCCGGTGCCGAGGCGGGGGCCTCCGAGAAGAAGGACGACGTCATCGACGCCGACTTCCAGGAGGTCGACGAGAAAGACCAGAAGAAGCGCGCCTGAGGCGCGGTTTCGACAGGACCGAGCGGGGCCGGAGCGATCCGGCCCCGCCTCTGCTTGTGACACGCTGTTGCGCGGGCGCCGCAGGAACCGGATATCGTCCGATGTCAGCCCCGGACCGGCCGGCTCATGCTAGATCGGCGGGATCGTCATGATCGCGACGGTGCCTCAGCCCGCTCACCCTGCTCAAGATCTGCCCCGAAGGCCCCGCCGCGGCGGACCGGGCGGTTCCAGGGATCACAGCGCCTTCTGATTGTCCGGAGACTGGGTGGGATGTCGAAGCGGGACTATTACGAGATCCTGGGGGTCGCCAAGACCGCCACGGAAGGCGAGTTGAAGGTCGCGTTCCGCAAGCTTGCGATGACCTATCACCCCGACCGCAATCCCGGCGACAAGGAAGCCGAGATCAAGTTCAAGGAATTGAACGAGGCCTATCAGTGCCTCTCGGACGGCCAGAAGCGCGCGGCCTACGACAAGTTCGGCCACGCCGCCTTCAGCCAGGGTGCGGGCGGCCCCGGATTCGGCAACGAGTTCGGCGACTTCATGTCGGACATCTTCGACAATTTCTTCGGCGACGGCCGCGGCGGCGCGGCCCAGCGCGGGCGCGGGGGTGCGCCGGGGCGCGAGCGCGGCTCCGACCTGCGCTACAACCTCGAAATCACCCTCGAAGAAGCCTTCATCGGCAAGGCCGAGACCATCCGGATCCCGAGTTCGGTGACCTGCGAGGCCTGCGACGGCTCGGGCGCCAAGCCCGGCTCGAAGCCGCGGACCTGCCCGACCTGCGCCGGCTACGGCCGGGTGCGGGCCGCGCAAGGCTTCTTCGCCATCGAGCGCACCTGCCCGAACTGCCACGGCCGCGGCGAGATCGTCGACGATCCCTGCGCTACCTGCCAGGGCGCCGGCCGGGTCAATCGCGAGCGCACGCTCTCGATCAACGTGCCGGCGGGCGTCGATGACGGGTTGCGCATCCGGCTCGCCGGCGAGGGCGAGAGCGGGTTGCGCGGCGGCCCGCCGGGCGACCTCTACGTCTTCCTGTCGATCAAGCAGCACGAATTCTTCCAGCGCGACGGCGCCGACCTGTTCTGCCGGGTGCCGATCTCGATGGTCACCGCCGCGCTCGCGGGCGAGATCACCGTGCCGGTGATCGACGGCTCGCAGACCCAGGTTCGGATCCCGGCCGGGACGCAGACCGCCAAGCAGTTCCGGATCAAGGGCAAGGGCATGCCGGTGCTCCGCTCGCGCGAGGTCGGCGACCTCTACATCCAGGTCTTCGTCGAGACCCCGCAGAACCTGACCAAGCGCCAGCGCGAGCTGCTCCAGGAGTTCGACCAGTCGGCCTCGCCGGAGAATCACCCGGAATCGGCCGGCTTCTTCGCCAAGGTGCGGGATTTCTTCGGGAGCGCCGTCCGGCCGTAAGGCGTTGATTGAACGCGCTCGCTGAGGCCGAACCGGTATCCACTTCGGCGGCGTGCGCTGAAACCGGATCCGAACCGGTGCACGTCCGTTATGCATCCGGCGAGCGTGGCATGCTTACCCTAGGCGCCGGACCGGCTTGACTGTAAGACGGCGCGTCGCCTTAGCCTTCCATTCCCATCGGCTTCGAGGAATCCAGGACTTGCCGCCGCTCCGCCGTCCCAGTGCGAAGGCCCCTGCCGCCAGGGGTGACAGTCTTGGGCCGCGGCGCGACCCCCTGGAGGACGAGGCCCGGTTCCTGCGCTCCTGGTTCGAACGGCCGCTCGTCACCGGCGCGGTGACGCCGTCCGGCAAGATGCTGGCCCGGACCATGGCGTCCTACGTCGATCCGCGCCGCGAAGGCCCGGTGGTCGAGCTCGGCCCCGGCACTGGCCCGGTGACGGAGGCGCTGATCCGCCGGGGCATCGCGCCGTCGCGGCTGATCCTGGTGGAGTTCAATCCGGATTTCTGCCGCTTGCTGACCCGCCGCTTCCCGGGCGTGACGGTGATCCGGGGCGATGCCTACGACATGCGCGCGACCCTCAAGACGGCGCTGACCCAGCCGGCGGCCGCGACGATCTCGAGCCTGCCGCTGTTCACCAAGCCGCTGGAGCAGCGCCTCGACCTGCTCAACGCCGCCCACGACCTGATGCAGCCGGGCGCGCCCTTCGTGCAGTTCACCTACGCGGTGGTGCCGCCGATCCCGGCCCGCTGCGAAGCCGGCAGCTACACCGCCGACCGCTCGAACCGCGTCTGGCTGAACCTGCCGCCGGCACGGGTGTGGGTGTATCGGCGGCCTTAGGGCACCTCTCAGCGATACCGGATCGCATACCGCCCGCGCCGTCATTGCGAGCGGAGCGAAGCAACCCAGGGCAGCGCGCGATCCCCGAACGTGGTGGATCCCTGGGTCGCTTCGCTGCGCTCGCGATGACGGCGTGGGCGCAGGGATCCGAACAAGGACTTCCAGCTTTTGGATGCCACCCAAACCTGAACAACGCCTGAGAGACGAACTCACGTCCGCGTCAACTTAAAAGGGCCATACCTGGGTCACGGCCGGTCGCCGCAACGCGATCGGCGAGGCACAGGAGGACGCCGATGTTCACCAAGACCGCACGCCTACGCCTGGCAGCCGCCGCCCTGGCGCTCGGGGGGCTCACCCTCGGGGCGCCCGCGATGGCCGCGCCGCTCGGCCTCGATACCGGCCTGCACCAGGGCGCCGGCGACATCGTGGATGTCCAGTACGGCTATGGGTACGGCCACCGGCATCACGGATTCGGCCCGCGCCACGGCTTCGGCCCGGGCTTCCGGGGCCACCATCATCACCACGGCTGGGGCCACGGCCACCATCGCGGCTGGGGTCATCACCGCGGCTTCGGCGGCCACCACCGTCACGGCTACGGCCGCTGGTAAGGCCCGCAGCGGGGCCGGATCCTATCCGGCCCCCACCCGCTCGATGATCGCCGGCCGGCCGGGGGGCGCTTCGCCCATCCGGTAGGCCGCCCGCAGGGCCGCCTCCGCCCGGTCGGCGGCGGCCTCGTCGGCCGCGTGGACGATCCCGAGCTGGCCGGACGCATCCCCGGGACCCGCGAGGTCGGTGAACCCGACGCGCGGGTCGATCGCGTCTTCCGGCCGGGTCCGGCCGCCGCCGAGCCCGATCACCGCCAGTCCGATCGCCCGCGTGTCGATGCCCGCGACCGTGCCGTCCTGCCGGACCGGCCGTCGCACCGGCGCCGCCGGCAGGTATCGCGCCGGGTCCTCCAAAAGATCGCCCGGGCCGCCGAGCGCCGCGACCATCTTGGAAAAAATCTCGGCCGCTTGGCCGGAGGCGAGGGCCGCCTCCAGACGCTCAGTCGCGGCGTCCCGATCCGGCGCGAGGCCGCCGGCGACCAGCATCTCGGCCCCGAGCGCCAGGGTGACCGCGTGGAAGCGCGGCTCCTGGCGCGCACCGGTCAGGTAATCGATCGCGTAGGCGACCTCGACGGCGTTGCCGGCGGCGCTGGCGAGCGGCGCGTCCATGTCGGTGATCAGCGCGGCGGTGCGCAGGCCGGCGCCCTCGGCCACCGTGACGATGCTTTCGGCCAACGCCCGCGCCGCGTCGAGCCCGGTCATGAAGGCGCCGGAGCCCTGCTTGACGTCCATCACCAGGCCCTCGAGGCCGGCGGCGAGTTTCTTCGACAGGATCGAGGCAGTGATCAGGTCGAGGGATTCGACCGTGCCGGTGACGTCGCGGATCGCGTAGAGGCGCCGGTCGGCGGGGGCCAATTCGGCGGTCTGGCCGATGATCGCGCAGCCGACCTGCCCGACCACCCGGCGGAAGGTGTCGAGCCCCGGCGCGGCGTCGTAGCCGGGGATGCTGGCGAGCTTGTCGAGCGTCCCGCCGGTATGGCCGAGGCCGCGGCCGGAGATCATCGGCACGTAGCCGCCGCAGGCCGCCACCATCGGGGCAAGCGGCAGGCTCACCGTGTCGCCGATGCCGCCGGTGGAGTGCTTGTCGAGCACCGGACCCGGGAGGTCCCAGGCGAGCACCGTGCCGGATTCCGCCATCGCCCGGGTCAGCGCCACGCGCTCGGGCAGGGCCAGGCCGCGGAAGAACACCGCCATGGCGAAGGCCGCCGCCTGCCCCTCCCCGACCGCGCCGTCGGTGAGGCCGCGGACGAAGGCCGCGATTTCCTCCGAGTCGAGAGTCAAGCCGTCGCGCTTGGCCCGGATGGTTTCCTGCGGCAGGCGCATGCTCTTCACGACTCCCGCGCCTGCATCAGGGCGCCGAACAGGCTGCTCGCCCCGAGCCGGAATGTTTTGGCGCTTACCCAGTCCGGCCCCATGATCCGGTCGGCGAGCGCCAGATAGGCGCCGGCATCGGCGACGCTGCGCAGGCCGCCCGAGACCTTGAGGCCGGCGGGGCGCCCGCTCGCTCCGATCTCGACCAGCATCGCCTCGGCAGCCTCCGGGGTCGCCGAGACCGGGCTTTTGCCCGTGGAGGTTTTCAGGAAGTCGGCCCCCGCTTCCAGCGCCAGCCGGCTGGCGCGCCGGATCGCGTCGGGATCGGCGAGCTCGCCGGTCTCCAGGATGACCTTGAGGGTCGCGGACCCGCATGTATCGCGCACGGCCTCGACCATGTCGCGGGCAGCGGCATCGTCCCCACGCAGGAAGGCGCGGTAGGGCAGGACGAGGTCGATCTCGTCGGCGCCGTCGCGCAGGGCTTCCGTGGTGTCGTCGAGCGCCCGGGCGCAATCGTCGCCGCCGGCCGGGAAGTTGATCACCGTGGCGACCCGGATGCCGCTGCCCTTGAGCGCCCGCGCGCCCTGCGTCACGAAACGCGGCCAGACGCAGATCGCCGCGACGCCGCCGCTCCGCGCATCCCGGCAGAGCGCATCGATCTTCGGCTCGGTGCAGGTCTCGGTGAGGTCGGTGAGATCGAGGAGCGGCAGCGCCCGGCGGGCGACCGCACCGGCATCGGGTTCATCCATGAGGGCTCTCCTCGACGGGCAGGCCGGCCACGAAGGCCCGGACCAGGCGGCCGAGATCCGCCGCGGCCCGGGCCGCCACCGCCTTGGTCTCGGCGTGATGGGGGGCACCCCCGGCGATCCCGGCGGCGAGGTTGGTCACCACCGACACGGCCGCCACCGGCAGGCCGAGGAAGCGGGCCAGGATCACCTCGGGCACGGTGGACATGCCGACGAGATCGGCCCCGAGGATGCCGGCCATCCGGACCTCGGCGGGGGTCTCGAAGCTCGGGCCGGAAAACCAGGCGTAGACGCCCTCAGTGAGCGGCACGGCGCAGGCCCCCGCGGCCGCCCGGAGGCGCGCGCGCAGGTCCGGATCGTAGGCCTCGGTCATCGGCACGAAGCGGGCGTCGCTCGCCTCGCCGATCAGCGGGTTCATCCCCGACAGGTTGATGTGGTCCGCGAGCAGGACGAGGCTGCCGGGGCCGGTCTCCGGCCGCAGCGACCCGGAGGCGTTGGTGAGGAGCAGGCGCCGCGCGCCGAGCCCGACCGCGCAGGCGAGCGGCACCCGCATCGCCGCCGCGTCGCCCCGCTCATAGGCATGCGCCCGGCCCTCGAACACCAGCACGGGCCCCCCGTCGAGGCGCCCGCGATGCAGCCGGCCGCCATGGCCGCTGACGCCGGCCCCGGGGAAACCCGGGATCGCCGCGTAATCCAGCGCGGTCGCATCCGTGAGCCCGGCCGCGATCCCGCCGAGCCCGGTGCCGGTGACGATGGCGCAGGCATAGCCGCCGCCGAAGCCCGCGGCCCGGAGCGCGTCGAGGGCGGCGGCCTCAGTCACCCAGCGTCTCCGGCCCGAACGATTCGGGCAGCAGCTCCGCCAGCGTGAAGGTTTTGGCGACGCGCTCCGGCCCGGCGGCATGGATCGGCGTGTCGGGACCGGCGAATTCGCGGATGCGCTGGCGGCAGGCGCCGCAGGGCGTCACCAGGCCCGCGCCGTCGCCGCAGACCAGGATCTCCGCGATGCGCCGGCCGCCGCCCGCGATCATCGCGGCGATCGCCCCGGCCTCCGCGCAGGTGCCGACCGGATAGGCCGCGTTCTCGACGTTGCAGCCGGCATGGATCGCGCCCCGCTCGTCGCGGACCGCCGCCCCGACCCGGAACCGGGAATAGGGCGCATGCGCCCGCTCGCGCACCGCCCGCGCGGCCTCGAACAGGGCGCTGAGCCCATCATTCTCTTGCGCTGAATCGGCAGCCTGCATGGCCGATCTTTGGCACCCGCCGGGGCGGCCTGTCGAGGGGCGGGGGGCGCCCACGCGGATCGGATACCGGTTTCCGCGAGCGCTCCAGAACGGCTGCGGCGCGCCGGCTGAAATCGCGCTTGGCGGTTGAACGGCCCCTTTCCCGGACACCGGGAACGTCAGTGGACGGTGATCCGGGACCCAGCAGAGAAAGCGCCGCGCAGCGGCACGATCCGTGGCAACGTCGCTTCGGGCGGACGCTTCGCGTCGTCTCGCGCTGGGTCCCGGGTCGCATTCCGCTGTCGCTGCATGCGCCCGGGAAAAGGGCCGCGCGGACTGAGACGCTGTCCGCGACGTGCGTTCTGTTTGTCTCAGCGCGTCGCCGCGCCCGCCCCCAGCATCCCCGCGGCCTGTCGCAGGACCCGATCGTCCTGCGGGCCGCTCAGCGCGTAGGCGGTGTCGCCCGCATTCCAGGACAGGAGGGTGCCGTCGTCCGAGCCGGTGAGCGCCGCCGGGCCGCCGCGCAGGCCGCGCGTGGCGAACAGGGAGGCCTCGCCGAGGGGGCCGGCCTCGAAGGCGATCTCGATGCCGGTGCCGTGGCGCCCGGGGAAGATCTGGATGTCGCGCACCTGCCAGCCGGCCGGGAGCGGCGGCAGGTCGATGCCGGTGACCGATTGGAGACGGGCCCGGTCGTAGACCGGGTGGTCGCCCTGGTTGGCGATGTTCTTGCGCAGCTGCGCCACGGCGCGGGCCTGCCGGGCATCCGCGATCAGGGCCGGATCGGGGGTCGCGGCCAGGGTGTCGGGCACGCCGAACCGGCCGATCTCGTCATGGGCGAGCCAGCCCGCGCCGACCAGCACCGCGATCGCGGCGGCGCGCTTGAGCCGCGCCCCGACCCGGCGCCAGCGCTGGTTGCGGTCGAAGCGGCGCGCCAGGACGAGGGTCCGGTCGGGTCCCGGGCCGGGCAGGCGCCCGAAAGCGGCCCGGAGGGCGTCGCGATCGTGCAGATCGGCCATCACCTGGGCGGCGGCCCCGGGATGAGCGGCCAAGTGCGCCTCGACATCGAGGCGGCGCATCGGGTCGATCTGCCCGTCGACGAAGGCGATGAGATCGTCGTCTGTGATCGGATCCATCATCGGTGAAGTCCTCGATTCCAGCGTGCCGCCGGGGCGGATCCGCCGGTCGTCATCATCATCTGTGCGGTGTTGGCGGATGCCTCAGGCGTCGCCTGAGGCGCGTCTCATCGGCGGCCGGTCCCGGGTCTCGTCGGAGGCGACGAGGCGCAGGCCGGTATAGGTACCGCGCCGGGGATCCGGTCGGCTCGCCTCGGGCTCGGCCTCGGTCTTGGCCCGGCTGCCCTCCTCGAAGGCCCGGAGCGCAGCCCGGCCGCGGCCGAGGCGCGACATCAGGGTGCCGATCGGGATGCCGAGCACCGCGGCGGCGTCGGCATAGGCCATGCCTTCCAGGGTCACGAGGTGGAGGGCGGCGCGCTGCTCCTCCGGCAGGGTCAGGAAGGCCTGCCGGATCTGGGCGAGGCGCACCCGTCCCTCCTGGGCGGGGGGCGCCATGTCCTCGCTCATCCGCACCAGCGCGTCGGCGTGACGCGCCTCGACCTGGCGGCGGCGCTGCTCGTCGATGAAGGCGTTGTGCAGCACCGTCATCATCCAGGTGCGCAGGTTGGTGTTGGGGCGCAGGGAACCCTGCATCTCCAGGGCGCGCACCAAGGTGTCGTGCACCAGATCGTCCGCCCGCAGGGCGTCGCGGGTCAGCGACCGCGCGTAGCGCCGCAGGGGCACCAGCAGGTCGACGATGTCCGGATGCGTGTGCTTGTCTGAGGCCATGGGGTGTGAACGCGGCAGGCCGGGGGTTTAATCCCGGCGCCCGGATTCCCGCGGCCAGTCAGGCCTGGTCGAGGGTGGCGGCGATGCCCGAGACCATCCTGGGGTCGGTGGGCTCCACCTGCGTGGCGAAGGCGGCGGCGAGCGAGCCGTCCCGGGCGATCAGGTATTTGTGGAAGTTCCAGCGCGGCGTCTCGCCCGGCCGCTCCGCCGCCGCCCATTGGTAGAACGGGTGCGCGCCCGGCATCTTCACCCGGGTCTTGGCGGTCAGCGGGAAGGTCACGCCGTGGTTCTTCCGCGCGGCCTCGGCGATGGCGGGGCCGTCGAGCGGCTCCTGGTTGCCGAAATCCGGCGACGGCACGCCGATCACTGTGAGCCCCCGGTCGCCGAAGCGGGTCCACAGGGTCTGGAGCCCGGCGAGTTGCCCGGCGTAGCCGCAGGCGGTGGCGGTGTTGACCACGAGGATCGGCCGCCCGGCATAGGCCGAGAGCGGCATCGCGCCGCCCTCCGGATGCTCGAAGGCGAAATCGGTGGCCCGCCCGGATGGCGCGGCCCGGGCAGCGCCGGCAATCCCGGCACCGAGCAGGATCAGGGCCTCGCGGCGCAACAACGTCATGGCGGCCTCGCAGGGTCACGGGCGCTCACGCCCGAACCGAATTTAGGGCGCCCGCCGCGGAGATCTCAACACCGGGATCCCAAAGGGCCTGCGGCCCTTTGGCGGGGTTCGGGGCGCGCAGCCCCGCGCTTCGCTTACGCCGCTCGCACCGTGTCGAGGAAGCGATGGACCTCCGCGTCGAGCCGCTCCGCCTGGACCGAGAGTTCGGAGGCCGAGCCGAGCACCTGCACGGCAGCGGCCCCGGCGCCCTCGGCGGCGTTGGCGACCCCGGCGATGTTAGCCGTCACCTCGCCGGCCCCGACCGCCGCCTGCCCGACATTCCGGACGATCTCCTGGGTCGCCGAGCCCTGCTCCTCGATCGCCGCGGCGATACCGGTGGAGAGCCCGCTCATCTCGGTGATGCGGCCGACGATAATTCCGATCGCGTCCACCGTCTCCCCGGTCCAGGACTGGATCTCGCTGATCTGCCGGGCGATCTCGTCGGTGGCCTTGGCGGTCTGGCCGGCCAGCTCCTTCACCTCCGTGGCGACCACCGCGAAGCCCCGCCCCGCCTCGCCGGCCCGGGCGGCCTCGATGGTGGCGTTCAAGGCCAGGAGGTTGGTCTGGCCGGCGATGCCGCTGATCAGGTCGACCACGGCACCGATCTTGACGGCGCCGTCGCGCAGGTTGCGCACGAGGTCCGCGGACTTCCCGGCCTCCAGCACCGCGGCGTCGGCGAGGTCGGCCGAGGCCTGGACCTGGCGGCCGATCTCGTTGACGGAGACGCCGAGTTCCTCGGCCGCCGCCGCCACGGTGTTGACGTTCGAGGCCGCCTGCTCGGCCGCCGACGCCACCGTGGTCGACTGGCTGGCGGTCTCGGCCGCCGCGGCGCTCATGGTCTCGGCCGTGGATTTCAGATTCGCCGAGGCCGTGGCGACGGCGCGGATGATGCCGCCGACGGCGCCCTCGAAGCTGACGGCCATCTCGTGCATCGCCGCCTTGCGCTGCGCCTCCAGCTCGGCCCGGGCCTGGGCGGCCTCCTCCTCGAGGGCCTTTGCCCGGGCGAGCCCGTCCCGGAACACCTGCACGGCGCCGGCCATGGCGCCGATCTCGTCGCGGCGCCCGATTCCGGGGATCTCGACGGAGAGGTCGTTGGCGGCGAGCCGGGTCATGGCCTGGGTCATTTGGTGGATCGGCTTGCCGATGCCCTTATGCAGGGCCAGCGACCCGAGCAGGGCCGTGAGCACGATCAAGCCGAGGCCGATCAGGTTGGCCGCCCGCGACGACGCGATGGCCGCCGCCGAAGCGGCGCTCCGCTCCTTCAGGAGGCCCCGTTCGAACCGCGTGATCTCGGCCGCCTTGGCGCGCAGGCCGTCCATCGCCGCCTTGCCGGCGCCCGAGCTTTCGAGCCGGCGCGCCTCCTCCTGGGTGGCGGGCTCCTTCATCAGGGCACGTTCACGATCCGCGACCTCCGTGCTCCAGCGGTCGGCGAGGACCTTCACGTCCGCGAGCATGGCCTGCGTCGTGGGATTGCCGGCCGTGAGGGTCCGCGCCGCATCCCAGGACGCCGCGAAGGTTTTTCGCCCGGCCTCTTCGGGTTCGAGGAAGCGCGGATCGGCGGAGATCAGGTAGCCGCGCAGGGCGGTCTCCCGGTCGACCATGGCGTTGGTCATCCGGCCGACTTCGGCCAGCACCTCGTGGGTATGGACCGTCCACTCTTCGGCGTCCTCGATCAGCCCGGTATTGCGGAGCGAGATCGCCGTGACGCCGGCGGTGATCGCCAGCATCAGCGCCATGATGAGCGCGATCTTCACGCCGGTCTTGAGGTCGATCAGACGAAATCTCATGGCCAGCCCTCCCAGGAATCAGAATCACCGCGCCCGCTCGGTCTTCGGTGAAAGGGCCGAGCTAACGGAGCCCCGTGAAAGATATCTTACGCCTGGGATTTTCTACTTTAAATTCAGTCTTTAGCCGGAGATAAACGCCTTGATCTTACAAAGAACATCACGATCATCCGGATTTCGACGCGATATCGATCGTATCACATCTTGCCGGATGACGATCCTCGCGTCGGACGTACGGCGTTTTACTGATACGCATCCCGCAGGTTGAGTGTACAAGCCTGCCCGATCGTCCCGTAGGTCTCGGCGAGCCAGACCTGCGCGGCGGCACGGCCCTTGTCGCGCAGGCGCTTGAACACGGTCCAGCGCGCGTCGAGCTTGGAAGCGGCGTTGTAATCCTCCAGCGCGTCGGTGCCGTCGATCCGGTGCACGAGGACCCGCTGGTAGCCGCCCTGGCCCAGGGTGCCGTCCTCGATCAGGCCGTCGAGGAAGTCGATCGCCCGCAATTCCCGCATCAGGTTGGCGTTGAAGGTGATCTCGTTGAGCCGGTCGCGGATCTCGCTCTCCGTGCGCGGGGTCTCGCGCCGCTCGACCGGGTTGATCTGGACCAGCACGATGTCGCGGGTCCGGGCGCCCCGGTGCAGCGGGTAGAGCGGCGGGTTGCCGAGATAGCCGCCGTCCCAATAGGGCACGCCGTCGATCTCCACCGCCTGGAACACCGTGGGCAGACAGGCCGAGGCCATCAGGTGGTCGACGGTGAGGCGCTCGCGCTCGAACACCGCGAGCTTGCCGGTCCAGACATTGGTGGCCGAGACGAACAGGCCCGCGGTCTCGGCCTCGCGCAGGCGCTCGAAATCGATCTGCTCGGCCAGCGCCTTGCGCAGCGGGTTGATGTTGAGCGGGTTCGACACGTAGGGGCTCGGCGAGAGCAGCTTGGACCAGAACTCGGCCACCGGGTTGCCCTTCCACAGGTTGAATAACCCGCTCACGAAGTTGCGCTGCGCCGGCCCGAGATCGCCGTCGAGGCTGACCTCGCGCCAGAACCGCTCCAGTCCCTCCCGGGCGCCGTCCGGGCCGCCCTTGAGCCAGCCGTCCACCATCACGACGCCGTTCATGGCCCCGGCGCTGGCCCCGGTCACCGCCTCGAAGGCCAGACGTCCGTCCTCGATCAGCGCGTCGAGCACGCCCCAGGTGAAGGCGCCATGCGCACCGCCGCCCTGCAAGGCCAGCGCGACCGGCTTCTCGGCCCGGGGCCCCGCAAGGATCTGGCGGGGCGGATGCACGGGATTGGGCTCGATCCCGTCCGAGACCGGGACTTCGGGCGGAATTTCGGGAACCACGGTCACCGGGTTGTGCGGCTCACCGCCGTGGGGGTGCTCGCTCATGTCGGCCTCCAAAATCAGGATCCCCTAGATGGGATGGTGCAGTGCAACATCAACCATGCGCCGGGCTTACGGCACATCCGAGACCCCGGTCACGACGCGCGATTCGGCAACAGGGCCGGACGAAAACCGATGTTGCGCACGCGGCAAACTCGACATCCGCATCCGGATACGACATGACAGCCGCGATGCTGTCATGCGCGGCGTCGGCTTGACGCTGCGCGGCGTCGTCCGCAGCTAACCCGCGGGCGGCCCGCAGCCCTGAAGCTCCGGCGAGGCGCGCGCCGCGAAACGCCCGGCCGGCCCGATAAGGCCCCGGCGCTTTTTCGCGAAGCGCGCGCACGCGAAGGTCCACGATGGAAGTCATGGAAGCCATCCGCTCCGAAAATCCCGCTCCCGAGACCATCCTGGCCTACGGGGGCCCGGAGGTCGCCGGCCCGGCACCGCGCCACCGCACCGTCGGCGTCACGGTCGGCGAAGGCGAAGGCGCGGTCATGGTCGGCGGCGGCGCCCCGATCGTCGTGCAGTCGATGACCAACACCGACACCGCCGACATCGACGGCACGGTGGCGCAGGTGGCCCAGCTCGCCCGGGTCGGCTCGGAGCTGGTCCGCATCACGGTCGACCGGGACGAGGCCGCAGCCGCGGTGCCGAAGATCCGCGAGCGCCTCGACCGGATCGGCGTGCACGTGCCGCTGGTCGGCGACTTCCACTATATCGGCCACAAGCTGCTCGCCGACCATCCGGCCTGCGCCGAGGCCCTGGCGAAGTACCGGATCAACCCCGGCAATGTCGGGTTCAAGGACAAGAAGGATACCCAGTTCTCCTCGATCATCGAGCAGGCGATCAAGTACGGCAAGACCGTGCGGATCGGTGCCAACTGGGGCTCGCTCGACGGCGAGTTGCTCACCCATCTGATGGACGAGAACGCCAAGCTGCCGCGGCCGATCGATGCCCGCGCGGTGATGCGCGAGGCGATGGTGCGCTCGGCGATCGGCTCGGCCGACCGGGCGGTGGAACTCGGCCTGCCGCAGAACAAGATCATCCTGTCGGCCAAGGTCTCGGCGGTGCAGGACCTGATCGCGGTCTACCGCGAGGTGGCGCGCCGCTCGGACTACGCGATCCATCTCGGCCTCACCGAGGCCGGCATGGGCTCCAAGGGCCTGGTGGCGGCCTCGGCGGCGATCGGCGTGCTGTTGCAGGAGGGGATCGGCGACACGATCCGCTACTCGCTCACCCCCGAGCCGGGCGGCGACCGCAGCGTCGAGGTCAAGGCGAGCCAGGAACTGCTGCAGACCATGGGCTTCCGCACCTTCGTGCCGATGGTCGCGGCCTGCCCCGGCTGCGGCCGCACCACCTCGACCACCTTCCAGGAGCTGGCCCGCGACATCCAGAACTGGATCGTCACCTCCATGCCCGAGTGGAAGAAGACTTATCCGGGGGTCGAGGGCCTGAACGTCGCCGTGATGGGCTGCATCGTCAACGGCCCGGGCGAATCGAAGCATGCCGATATCGGTATCTCCCTGCCGGGCACCGGCGAGACCCCGACCGCGCCGGTGTTCATCGACGGCAAGAAGGCCATGACGCTGCGCGGTGCGACGCTCGCCAAGGATTTCGAGACGGTCGTGATCGAGTACATCGAGCGCCGCTTCGGCCAGCAGGGCGGCGGCACGCGCACCGCGGCTGAATAGGCCGGGTCGCGGAACAGCGCCGGAAGAATCACCTTGTCATCCCGGGGCCGCGCAGCGGAACCCGGGATCCATAGCCTCCGACAGATCAAGGTCTGGCGTCGTCGGCGGATCTGGATTCCGGGCTCGCCTGCGGCGCCCCGGAATGACGAGGCGGGTGATCGGACGCGTAGGGCCTCCCCCAAAGCGAACGTTGCCCCCACCACCGCGCGCCCCTGCTCCCACCGAAGCCCTGATCTTCGCGGTGCCCCCGGTTCCCGGCCGCCTGAGGCCGTGATAGCAAGGCCGCACGATCCCGTGAGCGGTCGGCCCGGTGGCCGGCCCGCGTGGTTCGGCGGAGTTTTCGCGTCCTCCTGCCCGGCCCCACCAGGCCCCTGAGCCGACCCGCGAAACGCCGGCCACGCCCGAGCCTCCGACATTCCGCATGAGCCAAACCTTCGCACCCGGCGTAGCAGCCCAGCCCGTGCCCGCGGCCTCTGACGCCGCGCCCGATTCCGCCGCGGCGGCGGGCGAGACCGGCGGCACCGGGCCGGCGCAGGGGCCTGCGCCCGGCGGCGCCCTCGATTCTCCCGAGAAGGCGGAGACCCGGCACGGCCATGCCGGTTTCTGGACGCTGCTGGTCGGCTCGGTCGGCGTCGTCTACGGCGATATCGGCACCAGCCCGCTCTACGCCTTCCGCGAGGCGCTGGTCCCGGCCCGCACCGACGGCATCCTGCTGCCCGAGGAGGTGATCGGCACCGTCTCGCTGATCCTCTGGGCGCTGTTCCTGATCGTGACGGTCAAGTACGTCCTGATCCTGCTGCGCATGGACAACAACGGCGAGGGCGGCATCCTCTCGCTGATGGCGCTCGCCCGGAAGGCGCTCGGCGGCTCCCGCATCGTGTTCATGCTCGGGCTGCTCGGCGCCTCGCTGTTCTACGGCGACGCGGTGATCACCCCGGCGATCTCGGTGCTCTCGGCCGTGGAGGGGCTGAAGCTCGTCACCCCGGCCCTGAACGACTACGTGCTGCCGATCACGGTGACGATCATCATCGTCCTGTTCCTCGTGCAGAATCGCGGCACCGCCAAGGTCGCGGCGTTCTTCGGGCCGATGACCGTGGTGTGGTTCGTCGCCATGGCGCTCGCGGCCCTGCCGCATATCGGCCTGCACCCGGAGGTTTTTCGCGCCGCCAACCCCTGGTACGCGGTGCATTACCTGCTCGGCCACGGCACCGGGGCGCTGGTGGCGCTCGGCGCCGTGTTCCTGGCGGTGACCGGCGCCGAGGCCCTGTTCGCCGATCTCGGGCATTTCGGCCGCAAGCCGATCCAGGTCGCCTGGGTCTGCCTGGTCTTCCCGGCGCTCGCCTTGAATTATCTCGGCCAGGCGGCCCTGGTGCTGGAGAAGCCCGACACCGCCGACCCGTTCTTCCAGCTCGTCCCGGCCTGGGGCCTGCTGCCGATGGTGGTGCTGGCGACGCTGGCCACCGTGGTCGCGAGCCAGGCGGTGATCACCGGCGCCTTCTCATTGTCCCGGCAGGCGATCCAGCTCGGCCTGCTGCCGCGCCTCGAGATCCGGCACACCTCCGAATCGCATGCCGGCCAGATCTACCTGCCGCAGATCAACGGCCTCCTGATGGTCGGCGTCGTGCTGCTGGCGGTGCTGTTCAAGACCTCGTCGTCGCTGGCCTCGGCCTACGGCATCGCGGTGACCGGGACGATGCTGCTCACCGCCTCGATGACCTTCCTGGTGATCTGGCGGATGTGGGGCTGGTCGCCGGTGGCAGCCGCCCTGGTGATGCTGCCCTTCATCGTGCTGGAGTTCCTGTTCCTGCTCTCCAACCTGATCAAGGTGGTCGAGGGCGGCTACGTACCCCTGATCCTGGCCGGGGCCCTCATCGTGCTGATGTGGACCTGGGTGCGCGGGGTCACGATCCTGTTCAACAAGACCCGCAAGACCGACGTGCCGCTGGTCGAGCTGGTCGGCATGCTGGAGAAGAGCCCGCCCCATCACGTGCGCGGCACCGCGGTGTTCCTGACGAGCGACCCCGAGATCGCCCCGGCCGCGCTCCTGCACAACCTGAAGCACAACAAGGTGCTGCACGAGAAGAACGTGATCCTCACCGTCGAGACGGTGGACACCCCCCGCTCGAACGAAGCCGACAAGGTCCGGCTGGAGCCGGTGGGGCCGCATTTCTTCAAGGTCGTGATGAAGTTCGGCTACATGGAGACGCCGAACATCCCAAAAACCCTGGTGCTGCTGCGCCGCCAGGGCTTCAAGTTCGACATCATGGCGACGTCGTTCTTCCTGTCCCGCCGCTCGATCCGCCCGGCGACCCATTCTGGCATGCCGCTCTGGCAGGACCGGATTTTCATCACCCTCGCCAAGAATGCCAACGACGCGACGGACTTCTTCCAGATCCCCACCGGGCGCGTGGTCGAGGTCGGGACGCAGGTGACGGTGTAGGAGCGATCTTGATCGCGCGCAGGAGACATCGGGTCTCCAAAGGGCTCAGCCCTTTTGCGGGGTTCCGGGGCGGAGCCCGGAGGCTTGCAGGGCTCTGCCCTGCACCCGCAAATGGTCGAGACCCAGCCCTTTCAGGTGTTTGGCCCTGTGCGCGTCGTGGAATCAGCGCTCCCGAGCAGATCACGCGCGCCCCTGTCCCGGACAGGTGAAGCGAAGCGGAACCTGATCCGGGACCCAGCACATGAAGTGCCGCGCCAGCGGCACAGGTTGATCAAACGGACGCTGCGCGCCGTCGTGTGCTGGGTCCCGGGTCGCATTCCGCTGACGCTGCATGCG
>NZ_JAKSYO010000022.1 GCF_022829635.1 Methylobacterium sp. E-066 | reverse complement strand
CGCGTCCGCCTCGCTCGGTGGATGACCAGACTCACACGATGCCGATTGCGGCGCGGGTCCCCTCTCCCGTGCGGGAGAGGGACAGGGTGAGGGATGCGACCTCTCCGGACGACCCTCGTCCCTCACCCCAACCCTCTCCCGCACGGGAGAGGGAGCCCGTCGCGGCCGTCGCAACTCGATATGTGCCTTCGTCAGCCGCTTTGAGCGGCGAGAGCGCCACATCTCTCCGACCGCTGCGGGCGGCTCTGCTGATCGCGGCCGCCCTGCTGGTGCAGGGCCATCTTCTCGGCACCGCCTGGGCCATCGACGAGGCCCCCGCCCCGCCGAAGCCCCCCGAGGCCGGGGTGCCGCTGGCCGCCGCGACCGTGATGGCCGCGCCGCCGTCATTCTTCTCCTTCTCGGACACGGTGGTCAGCTACCGCTTCCAGGGGCCCTCCGCGGAGCCGGGCCTCGTCGTGGACCGCCCCGGCGGCCGGCAGGAGGCCCGCGCGGTGCCCAAGAACGTGGTCAACCTGTTCCACGCCAATTCCTGGGCCTACGGCACCAACCTGATCTCCCTGGACATCCTCCGGTCCGGATCCCAGGATCCGGCCGGCGACAAGCGGGTCCCGTTCAAGGATTACGGCGCCACGGAGGTCTACCTGATCTACCGGGGCGTACTCAGCCCGAACAAGATCTTCGACACGACAGTCTTCGCCATCCCGGGCCTCGTGAAGGATATCGGGCTGTCGTTCGGGGCCGACATCAACACCAAGGACACGAAGTTCGATTCCGAGAAGCGCGCCGGCACCTTCGGCCTCAGCTTCGCCTTCGACGTGCCGGCCGGGTTCGTGAACCTGAAGGTCCAGGGCTACAAGGAATTCTCCCGCAACGGCTTCGCCGGAACGGCACCGACCAAGGAGTCCCGCCTACCGGTCATTCCGGACTTCGATTACGCGCATTTCCGCAGCGTCGAGTACAAGATGACGCCGGAATTCGAGCTGACCTACACGATCCCGCTGGCCTTCACCGGCCTGCCCCTGGCGCTGGCCGGCTTCAACACCCTGATCCTGCCCAAGGGCCGCTACGGCCAGATCAACGAGAACCAGACGCGGGTGGAATTCGTCTCGCAGACCAACCTGGTGCTCGATATCGGGCAGCTGGTCGAGAACGCCCCCAACCGGGTCGAGGCGTTCGTCGGCTTCCAGTACTGGCACAACAAGTTCGGCGGCGATCCGCGGCGCACCCCCAACACCGAGGAGAAGGCGCTGATCGCCGGCGTCGCCTACCACCTCAAGTAGGATCGCCAGACTGGGCGCGCAGCGCGCGCGGCGCGAAGCCGAAGCGCTGGCGGAACGCGCGGTTGAAGGTCGGCACGTCGGTGAAGCCGCAGGCATACGCGATGGTGGCGATCTTCGTCCCGTCGGTGCGCAGCGCCGCCAGGCGGCGATGGGCGAGATCGAGGCGGGCATTGCGGATCGCCGCCGCGACGCCGTCGGTGCCGGCAAAGGCCCGGTACAGCTGGGCGCGGGACAGGCCGAGCGCCGCGTGGATCTCGGCCGGGTCGAGGCGCGGGTCGTGAAGCCGGCGCACGATATGGGCGCGGGCCAGGGACAGCACCGTCTCGCAGGAGAGTGCCGCGCCCGGCCGCTCCGCCGGATCCCGGACGAGGGTGCCGAGCAGGTGCAGCACGCCCGCGACCGCGACCTGCGCCTCGTCCTCCGACATCCAGGCGGCCGAGGCAGCGAAGGCGTGGAAGGCTGCCTTGAACGCGGCATGCCCGGGCCGGTCGGCGATGCAGCGCCCCGCGAAGGCATCGACGGTGCCGATCGCGGCCTCGAAGGTCGTCCGCGGCAGCGCCAGCCGGATCTCCGCGTAGTCGCTCTGGGTGCCGGCCACGAGGGGCCGCTGGCGCGACAGGAAGCTGATGTCGCCGGCCCCGAGGCGCCCGCCGCGCTCGCCCTGCTGCTGATAGCCGATCCCGTCGAGCGCTAAGCCGATCACCACCGTCTCGAGGGCGCTCCGGTCGACCTGCCGGGGGCCGATGGTCAGGCCGACCGGGCTGCTGACCGTATGGGTCAGGCCCCAGCCCGCGCCCGCCACGACGAGGCGTTTGGCCCGGAACGGATCGCGGGGATGCACGCGCCCGACATCGCCGAACGGCGCCAGCGCGGTGGCCCGCCAGAACTCGAAGGCCTGCTTCGGCTCGACGTGGCGGGTCGTCTCGATCGTGCTGGGGACCAGCGCCGGAAGGGACACGCGGCAGGCTCCGGCGCGGGCGGATCCCGCTTCTCCCCTGCGATCACCGGCCGTCGCCGCAAATGCAAGCGCCGTTCGTCCACAGGCGCGGACTATTCCGGCCGGTGCGCCCGGACCGGATTGCGATGGAGCCGCCGCTCGACCTCGGAGGTCCGGGTTCCGGGCGGAACCCCGACCACGTCGCCGTTCCGGATCGCCTCGCGGATGTTGCGTCGGGCGGCGCGACCCTCGGTGCCGCCGGGCTGCGTCACCGCCGAATCGCCGGACGGGACCAGCACGGTCTGCGCCTGCGCCGCGCCAGCCAGGCCGATCAGCAGGACGGCGACCAGGATCCGGAGAGAGGGCATGACAAAAATCTTTCGGGCTCGAAGACCGTATGGCTGCCTCACCGAGATAGGGCGCCGGGCGGCATGCAATCAGCCCTGGCCGTCGACGGGCCGCCGACCCGGCAAACCTGCGGCCGATTGGATCCGTTGGATGTCCATCCCAATTCGGAACATATATAGAACATCAGACGCTGCCGCGCAGGATCAGACAGGAGTCCCGATGGCCCGCTACCGGTTCCACTGCACCAACGGCCTGGAATGCGTGTTCGACGCCCGCGGCGCCGAGATCCGCGCGGCCGGTCGCCTGACTATCCGGGCGCGCCGGGTCGCCGCCGACGTGATGCAGGCCCTGTCCGACCGGACCGACTGGTCCGAATGGCGGGTCAGCGTCCACGACCTCACCGGCCGGCGCGTGCTGGTGCAGCCCTTCGGGCAGCCGGCCGGGGACCGGTCCCTGGCGGCCTGACCTGTTTCACCCCGGCGGGTTTCGCTATCCTGCCGGCATGACTCGATCCGCCGGTTCCCGCCTCCGCCGATTCGCCGTCGGCCTCGTGCTCGGCGCCGCCCTGCTCCCGGCCGGCCCCGCCGCCGCCCAGGTGCTGCTGCCGTTCACGGGCTTCACGCCGCTGCCGGCCTTCGCCTGGGAGCCGGTCGCGGATGCGGGCCGCTGGACCGGTTCCTATGCAAGCCTGTCCACCGGCTACGCGGTCACCACCTCCCGGCATTTCGGCAGCTACTCGGGCCCGACCATCGGTTTCGAGGGCGGCCGGATGTGGCAGGAAGGGCCGATCCTCTACGGGATCAGCGGCGGCCTGGATTACTTGGCCGGCCTCGACGGCAACCTCACCCCGGGCTTCGGGCGTCTCGCCTACAGCCGCGACTTCGCTGGCGCGCTGGAGGTGAAGGTCGGGACCCTGCTGGCGCCGGACGTGCTGCTCTACGCCAAGGCGGGAGCCGCTGCCGTCCACGACACCCTGCGGGTCGGCCCGACCCCGTTCTCCCCGCCGCTCACCCGCGAGGACATCGCGATCCTGCCGAATGCCCGGGTCGGGGTCGAATGGGCGGTCACGGACCGCCTCTCCGTGGCGGTCGAAGCCGGCGTGGTACGCAACGGCCTGCGCTGAGGCTTTTTATTTTTTGGGTCGCCCGACCACAACCGTCATTGCGAGCGCAGCGAAGCAACCCAGGGCAGCGCACGATTTGAGAAGGTAGCGGTTCCCTAGGTTGCTTCGCTGCGCTCGCAATGACGGCGCGTGCGCGTCAGCCGGAAACCAGATTCCGCTGGAGCGCCGCGAGATCACGCCAGCCATAGGCGACCTCCACGAGCGTAGCCTGCTCCCGCCGCTCCGCCCGCTCGCCGACCACGACACCGCCGAGGTGCTCGTAGAAACGCCGGGCCATCGCATTGTCGTGCAGCACCCACAGGCTGGCGGCGCGATGCCCGCTCTGAGTCAGGTGCGCCGCCAGTGCGGCCATCAGGGCGCTGCCGGTCCCGCGCCGCTGCGCGGCTCCCAGGACGTAGATCGCGCTGACCTCGCCATCGAACCCGTCCGCCGCCAGCTCGGCCGAGCGCTGGGCACCGCAGGACCCAAATCCGGCCGGCCCCGCCGACCCCTCGGCGACTTGAACGACCGTGCCGGAATCCGGATCGCCGAGGATGCGCGTCCAGGCCGCCAGCCGCGCCTCGACCGTGAGGGCCGCGATCATCGCGGCGGGCAGGAGCCCGGCATAGGTCTCCTGCCAGGCGGCGACATGGATCGCCGCGATGGCCGGCGCATCGTCCAGGCCCGCCGGCCGGATCGTCACGGCCTCCGACATCGACGGGACGGAAGCCAACGGACGCTCCTGTGAAGGTCGAACAGCAGGCCCGCTCAGGAGCGGGCGAGGGCCATCCTACACGTCGGCGTCGGACAAGGGCAGCGGAGACCACCACCCGCGCGCTCCATTCCCGCAGAGGGGCTACGGGCTACACGGGTTTCGACCGTAGCCGCTTTCATGCCGTGGGCGCAGAAGGCGCGGGTCCCCTCTCCCGTGCGGGAGAGGGACAGGGTGAGGGATGCGCCTTGTCCGGAAAGACCTGATCCCTCACCCCAACCCTCTCCCGCACGGGCGAGGGGGCGCGTCGCGGCCTGCATTAGCGCTGTGCCTCAAACACCTTTGGAGGCCGTAGGTAGAGGGGGAAAGCGCTGTCCCATCTCTGTACCAAGCGTCCTGTCGAGCCGTGAAGCCCCGGCCTACTTCGGCACGAACGCCCAGTAATCCAGATCGAGGATCACGGCCGGGTCGTAGCTCTCGCCGGCGCGATCCGGAAAAGCCCCGCAGGCCTGATTCTTGGT
Organism: Methylobacterium sp. E-066; assembly: GCF_022829635.1. GTDB lineage: Bacteria > Pseudomonadota > Alphaproteobacteria > Rhizobiales > Beijerinckiaceae > Methylobacterium. The sequence goes on along the minus strand of NZ_JAKSYO010000022.1, from coordinate 64,361 downwards.
GGCGACCGTGCGCAGGCGCAGGAGGCCGACATCGGCGCGGCCGACATCGGCCGCGTCCAAAACCTCGCTCCAGGCATAGACCGTGTCGCCGGCAAACAGCGGCGCCACGTGGCGGCCGGCATTGATGCCGGCGAGCGCGAAGGCGTTACCCAACCCGTTGAAGCTGAGCGCCCGGGCCAGGGAGATCACGTGCCCACCATAGATCAGCCGGCGGCCGAACCGGGTGTCCTTGGCGGCCAGGCCGTCGAAATGGACCTTGGCGGTGTTCTGGAACAGGCGCGTGGCGATCTGGTGCTCGGCCTCCTCGACGGTCATGCCGTCGACATGGTCGATCTTTTCCCCAACCGCGTAGTCGGCAAAGCGATGCGGGCTGCCGGCGAGTTCCGAATCGTAGGCGGCCGAGGACAGCCTCGGCAGGGCGCCCGCGAGGTCCTGCGGATCGACCACCTTGGCCAGCGTCGGCACGTGCTCCTCGGCGATCGCGGCCTCCGGGTCGCGCTTGCGCACCAGCACCCAGCGGCAATAGCTCAGCACGGTCTCGCCGGCCTCGTCGGAGCCGACCGAGCGGACATAGACCACGCCGGTCTGGCGGTTCGAGCTCTCCTTGAGGCCGATCACCTCTGAGACGGTCGACAGGGTCTCGCCCGGATAGACCGGCCGGCGGAACCCGCCCTCCGCGTAGCCGAGATTGGCCAGCGCGTTGAGGGAGACGTCCGGCACGGTCTTGCCGAACACCATGTGGAAGGTCAGCAGGTCGTCGAGCGGGCTTTTGGGATACCCGAAGGCCCGGGCGAAGGCGTCCGACGATTGCACGGCGAAGCGCGGGCCGTAGAGGCCGGTATAGAGCGCGACGTCGCCCACCGTGACGGTGCGGGGCGTGGCGTGGCGGATGGTCTCGCCGAGGCGGAAATCCTCGAAGAACCGGCCTGGATTTGTCTTCACGGTCGCTCGATCCTACTGCGCGTAGATATATGCCTGGGGCACGGCATATTCGTGCAGAAGGCGGCTGATGAACAGCAGCAGCAGAATCAGGATGATCGGCGAGATGTCGACGCCGCCGAGATTGGGCAGCAGGTTGCGGATCGGCCGCAGCACCGGCTCGGTGATCCGGTAGAGCACCTCGCCGATCTGGGCGACGATCGGGTTGCGGACATTCACGACGTTGAACGCCACGAGCCAGCTCAGGACCGCGCTGGCGATGAGGACGTAGATGAAGAGCTGGACGACCGTGTCGAAGAGCCAGATCAGGGCGTTCATGCGGGTTCGCGCGTATCCTCGGGGCGCCCGCGCGGCGGCCCCGATGATCGGGGCGCGGCGGGCGGCGGTGAAACAGGAATTGACAGGCTGAGCCGCCCGCGCCTACAAGGCCGGCGCCTCGACGGGGCTGTAGCTCAGATGGGAGAGCGCCGCAATCGCACTGCGGAGGTCAGGGGTTCGATTCCCCTCAGCTCCACCAGGGGTCCTTGCGCAAATCGCAGGATCCGGGTGGTCGTCGAAAGTCACGTCATGTCAGTAGCTTAACTCGAGCGTCCTGCTTCAGCCGCGTCTCTGTCGTGTCTCCGGGGCCGGATCACCGGCCCTTCGGCCCCCGGTCTCCACAGGCCTCATTCCCGTTTCCTGCGATGCTACCCGCGGTCCACGATTGGTTCTTCCGCGACCGCACCAGCGGGCGCATCGTGATCGGCCAGTGGCCGAACACGCCGCTGTGGCTTTTCGGTCTGATGCTGTCCGTCGCTTGGATCGCGGGGGAGGATACCGCCGTCGGGCGGTGGGCGGATCTCGCATCGCGGATCGCCCTTGCGGTCTGGGCGGGCGATGAGTTGCTGCGCGGGGTCAACCCGTGGCGGCGCTGCTTGGGAGCCGCGGTGGTGATCGGGATGGCGGTGCGCCTATTCGCCTGATCGCTTCCGGAGGCGATGACGTCAGCCGTGGGGAGCACAGGCGGGACGCTCAGTTATCACAAGCCAAGGATGCGTTCCTGTGCATCCCAAGCGGGGGGCAGCTCGCAGAGATGACGCAGGCCGATGCCCCGGGGCAGCCGCGCCTCGACGATCACCTGCACGATGCGAGGGGAGAGTAGGGCGAGGGACAGCGTCATGCGCACCGAGCGCTCGCTGCGCTGCTCGGCCCTGGCGATCGCCTCGATGCTCGTGCTTCGCCCACCCACGAGATCCCCCATCCAGGTCCGGCCCGCGGCGATGCCTACGAGCATGCGGGTGCGATCCTCCGCCTTCATCGCCCGCAGCCGATCGCCCTCGCGCCCCGGCGGTACGACGATCGCCCTGCGGCGGCGCTGCAGCTGATGCGCGAAGGGCAGCGACAAGGGAGGGCGGTCGCCGGTGAGCTGCAGCATGAGGTGATCGGCATGCACCGTCACCGTCTCGAGTTCGGCAGCGACCACGGCAGCGTCTTCGAGCGGTACCGGGCTCGGTGCAGCGATGCTCCGTAGACCAGCCACGACCACCGCCTCGATCGGCCCGGCAGGCAAGCGCAGCCGCTTGCCATCCAGCCCGACCTCACGGGCGACGTAGTAGCGGTAGCGCAGTGAACCCTTCTGGGCATGGCTCGGCACCATCGGCTCACCTGCCACATCGCGAAGGCGCCCGGTGAGGAGGTGCACGCTCTCAGATCGCCCGCGGTGATGCTGATGGTGGTTGGTGGTGAGCCGTTCCTGCACCGCCTGCCACGTCGCCCCGTCCACGATTGCGGCATGCAGGCCTTCATGGACCTGACCCTTGTGCCGAAGCTGACCGATGTAGAGCGGATTGCCGAGCAGCTTGTACAGATGCCCGCGCGAGAACGGACCCCCACCGGTCTCTCGCCCAGCCCCGTCGCGGCGGACCGGCAGGGTGATGCCCTGCTCGTCGAGATCCTGCTTGAGCGCCGCCACCGTGCCGTGCGCGAGGTAGCCCGCGAAGATCGCCCGCACGAGGGCGGCATGTTCCTCGACGACGTGCAGGGCGCGGTCCTCGACCCGGTAGCCGAGTGGGACGACGCCGCCCATCCAGATCCCCTTGCGCTTGCTCGCGGCGATCTTGTCGCGGATGCGTTCGCCGGTGACCTCACGCTCGAACTGGGCGAACGACAGCAGCACGTTGAGCGTAAGCCGGCCCATGCTGGTGGTGGTGTTGAACGCCTGGGTCACCGACACGAACGAGACGCCGTGCCCGTCGAACAGCTCGACCAATTTGGCGAAGTCGGACAGGGCCCGGGTGAGCCGGTCGACCTTGTACACGACGATCACGTCGACGCGCCGGGCCTGCACCTCGGCGAGCAGCCGTTGCAGGGCGGGGCGTTCGAGCGATCCGCCGGAGAAGCCGCCGTCGTCGTAGCGGCCGGGTAGCAGGCGCCAGCCCTCGTGCGCCTGGGAGCGGATGTAGGCTTCGGCGGCTTCACGCTGGTTGTCGAGGGAGTTGAACTCCTGATCGAGCCCGTGCTCGGTCGAGACCCGGGTGTAGATCGCGCAGCGCAGCGTCGGCCGTGTGCCGGGGGGCGGTGCCTGTCGTGGTTTGGACGACCGGGCACTCATGCCTCAACCCTCCCCACACCGAGCTCCCCACCGCCAGTGGTCTTGGCGCGCAGGCCGAAGAAGCGGGGGCCGTTCCACTTGGTGCCGGTGATAGCCTGCGCCACGCGGGACAGGCTGCCATAGGTCGCCCCGTTCCAGGCGTAGCCCGCGTCCAACACGTGCACGGTGTGCATCACCCCGGCCCATTCCCGCGAGAGCGTCACGCCGGGGGTGTGCCCGCGTCGGTCCGGCACCGGCACCGACACGCGGATCGGCATATCGTCCCCGCTCTGGCCTCTTGGGCCCCGTGCCTGTGCGAGCCTCTCGAGCGCCCGCGCGGTAGCGCGATCGAGGTCACCATAGGCCAGAGCCTGCAGGCGGTAGGCGATCACCCGCGCGCGCAGGGCCGGCGGGAGGCCGGGAGGCGGGGCTGCGCCGAAGACCTGGCGCCAGCGCCGTTCCAGTGCCGCCGCGTCCATCCCGGCGAGCGCGTCGAGCAAGGCGGACACGTGGTCCGCCTCGCTCCCCAAAATGGGCTGGGTCCGCGCCATCAGGCGACGGCCTGAACCGGCATGCCAGCCTGCGGCTCAGCCTCAGCGCCCCGCGTCAGCGTCTCCCCCTTGCGCCGCGAGCGAGTGCCAGCGGCGGGCGAGGGTGGAAGGATGCGGTAGGCCATCGTCGCGTCTGGCCGCGCTGCCTTCGCCAGCGGCTGTCCCCCGGACCGGATCCGAGAGAGGGCCGCGCGCGTCGTGTGCGGGAGCCAGCCCGTCGCCGCGATGAGCTCAGCGAGCGTCGCTCCGTTGTCTCTCGTCAGCAGCGTCAGCACCAGCACCTTCTTGTTCGGGCGGCACGCTGTGTTGGTGCGGGCGGGCGGGGTGAGGCCAATGGCCAGGTAGCCCGTGGGTGTCAGGCGATGCTGTCCGTCCGGCGCGTCCGATGGGGTAATGAGTTCGTCGCGTAGGAGACGGCCAATGAGCCGTTTGCGACTGGCCGGTTTCATCTCTGGCGCGAAGCGTAGGCGGCCCTCGCATGCGGCGGCGGTCTGCAGGATGCTGGTCTCGGTGCGGGTGAGCGAAATGGTGGTCATGGGTCGGGGTCTCCGTCGGGGGCAGGTCAGGCCCTGCCACGACCCCGACCCCGCGGGCGGCGCAAGGCCGGCCGGCGGGGCAAAGCGTGGGTGGTCAGAATGACAACCTAGTGAAAAGAGGAATGCGTCAGCCGTCGCGTTGCCACTCCGCTACTTCCAGACTGCTGCTGATCCATACAAGTACAGTCTTAGTGACCGCGCCAACGTCTCTTAGTCTTGCGATCAACGCATCGATCCTATGGGATACGCTCAGGCTTGTCATAATGATTAGCCAGTTTCCGTGCGTCGGGCTGGAGACCACACACGCTCCGTTCGCTTCGACAGTCCAGTCGAAGCTACGGTTGGGCTGAGACGGTCCGAAACCTCGCGCCGTTGTCCACTGCGAACGGAAGCTCGTGACCCCTTACAGACGCTAGCAACGTCTGCTGTCGGGTAGTTCGGTCTCGACACCTCGCAACCTCGGCCGCTATCACTACCGACAAGGCTGTGCCTCGACTTCTCCCGCAAAACGGGCAGTGGGAGACGCCCGAATGTCGCCTTCCGCCTGTTCCGTTGGCCGCCTATAACCGCAAGCGGAACCAATCGGGCGTCAGACCATGAGCGGCGCTTCAGGGATGGGGTCGTGGCAAACCTCGAGAGCGATATCATCGGCCGAGTGAACCGGCTGGCCCTGCGCCCTACCGAGAAAAACGCCCTGCTGCCGCTCATGGAAGCGGTCAGCAATTCGGTCCACTCGATCACGGACCTCTACGATGCGGATGCCTCTACCAAGGGCCGGATCTTCGTGCGTGTCGTCAGGCTCGGGGATGACCCTGCCGGCCGGGTGATCGGCTTCGATGTCCAGGACAATGGCATTGGGTTCACTGAGGAGAATTTCCGGTCTTTCAGGACGCCGGACTCCCGGTGGAAGGAGGCGCGTGGCGGCAAGGGCGTGGGCCGGCTGGCCTGGCTGAAGGTGTTCGACCGGATATCCGTCGATAGCACCTATCAGGGCAAAGCAGGCTGGGAGCGCCGGGCCTTCGATTTCCGGCTGTCTGAGACGGATCAGATTCTCGAACGGGACACGCCAACGGTCGAACGCGCGCACCGGACCATCATCAGCTTCCGGGGCCTCAAATCTCCCTATGAGAATCGCTGCCCGGTCAAGAACGGCGTCATTGAAAACCGGATCGCGGCGCACTTCGTACCGCTGTTCGTCGCCGGCAACGCGCCCAAGGTGACGGTTGAGGATGATGGAATAACCGAGATTGAAACCGTGTTCAGTGAGAGCATCGTTGACCACGATACCACGACCATCACGATTGGCGAAGGGGATGACGCATTCCCGCTCACGGTCTGGTCGCTCAAGTGCGACAAGCGAATGCGGTTCGAGCCGCCAGCATTCAATTTTGCTTTCATCGCGGGCGATAGCCGGTCAGTGATCGATTACGCCATTGACGATCAGCTGGGCCTTAAGGCGCTAGACAGGGAGCATGTCTACATCGCCTGCGCGTCCAGCCCCTACCTCGATCAGAAGGTCAACAGCGAGCGCACGGCGTTCACCCTCGATCCGTCTGAGGTGGAGGAAATCAAGCGCGGCATCGGTCAGGCTGCCCGCCACTATCTGCGCCCCTACATCGAGGAAGCGGTTGCCCGGAAGGTCGAAACGACCCGGGATCTTATCGCGGAAAATCCGCAGTTCCTGTACTTGGCCGATGACCTGGAAAACTTCGCGGAAGGCCTGCAGCCTAACTCATACGGGAAGGAGGAGATTTTCCTCGAAATGTCCCGTGCAAGGTTCCGCCGACAAAAGAAATTTGTCGCCGTCGAAAAGTCGATCAAGACCGGGGATTTGCTGAAAGGCCCGCTGACGGAAAAGGTCGAGGAATACACAGGCTATATCGCTGACGAAAAGCGCGGCGCTCTGGCCGAGTATGTCACGCGCCGGAAGGCTGTCCTCGATCTTTTTGAAACTCTCCTCGAGTATGATGATTCTGATAAGGAAACTTACAGCAAGGAGGATGCGCTTCATCAGCTGTTTTGCCCTATGCGGATCGACTCCAAGGGCCTGACGATTGATGACCATAACCTTTGGCTGCTCGATGACCGTTTGGCGTTCTTCAACTACTTCGCATCTGATGAGAGGCTGTCGAACTACACGACCCTCGATAGCGATGAACGTCCAGACTTGGCTTTTTTCTACAATTCATGCGTGGCCTGGCGCGAGCGCGAGGATACAGACACCGTCGTAATAGTCGAATTCAAAAGGCCGATGCGCGAGGAATATAACAAAGGCAAAGACCCTGTTCAGCAGGTGCTTTCCTATGTGAAGCGGCTTAAGGAAACGTCCGGGGAAGTGGATATCAGGGGCCGCGCCATAAGGGGCATCCGTCCTAGTACCTCGTTCCACTGCTATGTCGTGGCCGACATTACACCGCAGCTCGAGGAGCGGATTATCGGCCGATTTGAGAAAACCCCCGATGGCGAGGGCTATTTTGGTTATACGACCAATCCGGCCGCGTTCGTGGAAATCGTCCCGTTCGGCAAGGTAATGCAGGATGCGCGGCTGCGGAACGCGATCTTCTTTCAGAAGCTTGGGATCACCAACACGGGTTGAAAGGCGTCGGCTCAGGTGACAGTGATTTCGCCTCTGGCGGCCATATCATCCAGGGCATGGGCCAAGTAGCTTCGGACGTGCTCTATCCGTGTTGCGATCAGGCAGGCGCCTCCTGACGGCCAGCCCCATACAATGTCGGTCACTTCTGCAAATTTCGGCTGCCGCTCGAACCCCTGCGAAGCACACTCGACGTAGTGGGTATTCCAGACCAGTGACCCGCTCAGACCATCGGGACGCGGCAGGCTGCATCCGCCAGGGAGCGGCCAGCAGCGGCTGGGTCGAGTAAGTCAAGGCCTCCATCGTCCAGACCGACCTGCACGACATCGCCGCGTGATCGTCGGGCGGCGTACGCCGCCTGCACCGCAGCATCATCCGCACGCGCCACAAGAACATCTCACAGGGGCCCTGGTCGTCTGCGCTCGGCACGAGCACTCTGACTGGCCGCACGGCATGACCGCTTTAGAGAGCGCTCAATGCACTTTTGGATGCCCGATGTGGGTCGACACCGGACGGTTGCTCAGCCGAAACCGAATGTCCGCTGTCGGGCGGTGGGCTGATGTCCGTTCATGGCGCGCAGCTGCAGCGTGGGCGGATCGCAGTGAGATGCTGATGGCTCCTTAAACGGAGTTCCATCATGCCTTCAACCAGCAACACCACCCGCCGACCGTGGAACCTTGGCCGCCTGATCGGTCCCAAACCGCCGTTCAAGCCAAAGCACATCTGGGCGATCCGCACCCGCTTACAGCACGAGGGCCGCACTCGCGACCTCGCCCTGTTCAACACTGCCATCGACAGCAAGCTGCGCGGCTGCGACCTCGTCCGCTTGCGCGTGGCGGACGTCCACCTCGGCGACGGTGTCCGCCTGCGCACCACCATCGTCCAGCAGAAAACTGGCCGACCCGTCCCGTTCGAGCTGACCGAAACCACCCGTGAGACGCTGACTGCCTGGCTCAAGCTGCGGGGGCTTCGTGCGAGTGATTGGCTGTTCCCGAGTCGCAGCCGCCCGGGCGAACACCTGACGACGCGCCAGTATGGTCGGCTCGTCGACGAATGGGTAGCGCTGATCGGCCTCGACCCGGCGGGCTACGGCACGCACAGCCTGCGTAGGACGAAGGTTGCGCTAATCTACCGGCGGACGGGCAACCTGCGTGCCTGTCAGCTGCTGCTCGGCCACACCAAGCTGGAGAGTACGGTGCGCTACCTCGGCATCGAGGCAGACGACGCGCTGGTCATGTCCGAGCAGACTGACATTTAACGAACATCGCGGCGGCCTACTGCAGGCCGCCGCACCAAGTCCCCCCGCCGTCCTATAAGGGCGCCAAACAGCGAATTTGGTTTGACCGAAAAGAGATGGTGCGCTTCCGAGTAAGCGCGGCAGGGAAATCCGACGCTCGCTTCAGAGGTTTTAGAACGGGAAGAGCCGCCGAAAGCGGGCAATGTTCACGAGCGCAACGAGTGACGAGGCCACGTATGTGAGGGCGGCAGCGCGCAGTACGGTGCGGGCGCCGGGCATGTCGCCCACGTCGAGGAAGCGACCCGTCTCCAGTATGGGCAGGGCCCGGCGGAAGCTCGCATCGAGTTCGACGGGCAGCGTCAGGAAGTGGAACAGGAGGCGAACGCCAAGGAGCGCGATGCCGATACCTACCTGCAGGGCGAGAAGGGCAGGCGAATGGACGAAGGCGAGCACCACGGGCGCGGTCATCATCACCAAGGCCGCGGCGAACTCGAAGCCCTGCACGATCGGGGCGAACCTCACCCGCGCCGCGAGGAGCCGGTCTCCCGCCGCGTGCTGGAGCGCATGGGCGACCTCGTGCGCCGCGACCGCGACCGCCGTGATTGAGCGGCCGTCATGATTCCCCGGCGACAGCCGCACGACGTTCGCGACCGGATCGTAGTGGTCGGCAGGCGCGATCTTGACGAGGACGTGCTCCAGCCGTGCCAGGTCGAGCAGATGGCGGGCGAGCTCGCCGCCGGTCCCGGGCAAGTCCGGCCGCTCGGTGGCGTATTGCTGCATCGCCCGGCGCACCCACCACTGAGGGCCGAACACCAAACCGAACAGGAGGGCGGCGCCAAGCGCTAGAAGGACGGGCACGAGGGATATGTAGGCACGCCGCCGTAGACGTGGAAGCGCGGCGTCTTACCCGAGATGTTCACCGTCCGACAATCGCGCCACAAGCGTCAAAGACCGGACTGGGTGGCAACCGGACTTTGACCCTTCAGCGGGAAGCGGAAGTTCCGCCCCCAACCTGGGCGGGCTCACGGTGCGTGGATGAGATCTTTGATCCTCGAAGCGAGCGCTTCCATCGCGAACGGCTTGGTCAGCACCTGCATGCCGGGCTGCAAATGCCCGTTGCCGAGAAGCGCGTTCTCCGCGTAGCCGGTGATGAACAGGACCTTGAGGTGGGGGCGCCGCTCACGTCCGGCATCCGCCATCTGTCGCCCATTCATGCCGCCCGGCAGGCCGACGTCGCTCACCAGCAGGTCGATGCGCACGTCCGACTGCAGCACCTTCAGCCCCGCGACGCTGTCGGCCGCCTCGATCGCCGTGTAGCCGAGATCCTCCAGGACCTCGGTCACCAGCATGCGAACGGATGGCTCGTCGTCGACGATGAGCACGGTCTCACCGTCTCCAGCACGCCCCACCTCCGCGAGCATGCCCACGACATCATCCTCGTCGGTCTCCCCGTTGTGCCGCGGCAGATACAGGCACACGGTCGTTCCCAGGCCGACCTCCGAGTAGATCCGCACCTGTCCACCCGACTGCCGGGCGAAGCCGTAGATCATCGACAGGCCGAGCCCCGTGCCCTCACCCAGCGGCTTGGTCGTGAAGAACGGCTCGAACACCTTGGCGATCACCTCAGGCGGCATACCTGTGCCGGTGTCGGTCACGCTCAGCGACAGGTACTGCCCTTCTGGGATCTCGTGCTTGATCGCGGCCGGTCGATCCAACCACCTGTTGGCGGTCTCGATGGTGATGCGTCCGCCGTCCGGCATCGCGTCGCGAGCATTGATGCACAGGTTCAGCAGCGCGTTCTCGAGCTGGCCCGGGTCAATCAGGGTGGCCCACAACCCCGCCGCACCGACCACCTCCAGCGCGATCTGCGGCCCGATGGTGCGCCGGATCAGATCCTCCATCTCCAACACAAGACGGTTGACGTTGGTGGGCTTGGGATCGAGTGTCTGACGGCGCGAGAAGGCGAGCAGGCGGTGGGTGAGCGCAGCAGCGCGCTTGGCCGCGCCCTGAGCGACCGTCATGTAGCGGTCGAGATCGTTCAGTCGTCCCTGGCTCATCCGGGCCTGCATCAACTCCAGCGAACCCGAGATGCCGGCGAGCAAGTTGTTGAAGTCGTGCGCTAGCCCGCCCGTGAGCTGGCCGACCGCCTCCATCTTCTGGGACTGGCGGAGCAGTTCCTCGGCCCGCATCAGCTCTGCCGTGCGCTCAGCGACGCGCTGTTCCAGCGTCTCATTGAGGGCGCGAAGATCCGAGGCGGCACGGTCGCGCTCGGCCTCGACCGCACGGCGCGCCTCGACGTCGAGTAGGACGCCGGGGAAGCTCAGAGGCGTACCGTCAGGCCCGTGGTCGACCCGGCCATTCGCTTCCAGCCAGTAGTACTTCCCGTCCGCGCGCCGGGTGCGATACTGATGGGCGTACGCGCCACCGCGCACGATGGCCTCGTTGATCGCCTCAGCCAATCCCGCCTGGTCATCGGGGTGAACGGTCGCGACGATTTGTGCGAGGGGGATGCCATCCCGACCGAGCGCCGGGTCGAGGCCGAAGGCGCAGGCGAAGGCTTCGTCGACGGTGAAGCGGTCGGTCGGCAGATCCCAGTGCCAAGTGCCGATGATCGCCCCGGCCGCCAGCGCGAGCTGGACACGGTCCACGTTCTCGCGGGCGAGCGCCTCGCTGGCACGCAGGCGCTCCTCCGCCACGCGCCGGGCGGTGACGTCGTTGAAGAAGATCGCGATCTGCCGGTCGACCGGATCGCCGACCGGAACGGCCCGGACATCGAACCAGCGCCCGAATGCCTCGGCATAGTTCTCGAAGTTGGTCGGTTCTCTGGTCTTTGCGACCCGCCCGTAGGTCTCGAACCAGAAGCGCTCCAGATCCGGGGCGAACTCCGTGACCCATTTCCCGCGCAGATTGACCCCGGCCTCTCGCTCGAAAGCGGGATTGGCTTCGACGAAGCGGTAGTCCACCGGCTCATCGTCGACATCGAACTTGACCTGGACGATGGCGAACGCCGCCTCGACCGTGTCCAAGATCGTCCTGAACCGCTCCTCGCTGTGCGCCAGGGCGTCGATCGCCCGCCGCTGCTCGGTGACGTCACGCGCTATGCCCGAGAACCGCAATGGACGCTTAGAAGGGTCACGTTCGATCTCGCCTTTGCGGGCGATCCAGCGAAGCTCGCCGGTATCCGGACGGCGGATGCGGTACTCGACGTCCCGGGGCGGCTCGCCCTCTCGCCGGGTCGCCGCCGTCGAGATGAGATGCGCGTCCTCGGGGATGATCAGCCCCTCGAACGCCGTCGCGGGGTAGCTCGCCCGTTCGGGCAAACCGTAGAGGCGGCAGAACTCCGGGGTCGGGGTGAGAACGTTGTCGGCTAGGTCGATGGTGAACAGGCCGACGCCGCCGGCAGCCTGAGCCTGACGCAGGCGCGCCTCGGCTTCCACAAGCGCCCTTCCCGCCATGTGCTGGTCGGTGCGGTCGCGCAAGATCTTGACGAAGCCGATGGCGGTGCCAGCCTCGTCACGCAGGGCCATCATCTCGCCGCTGCCCCAGAACCGCTCACCGCCCTTGCGCAAATGCCAGCGCTCGTCGACCCCAGGTCCCTCGGTCAGGGCGCTGTGCATCTCCTGGGCAGGGATGTCGGCGGCGCGGTCCTCGGGCGTGAAGAACACGGCGGCGGGTTTGCCGCAGACCTCTCCAGGCGTCCAACCGAGGATGCGCGTGGCGCCCTCGTTCCAGTTGGTCACATGCCCGTCGAGGTCCATCACGACGATGGCGTAGTCGGTGGCGCTCTCGAAGACCGCTCGGTAGCGGCTCTCGCTGGCTTGCACGGCACGCTGAGCGGCAGCCTCCCGGACTTCGATCAGGCCAGCCGAGGCCGCACCGGCGAATAGGCGAGCGACCTGCAGATGCCGATCCGTGAAGGCGTCCGGTCGGCTCGATTGCAGCTTCAGCACGCCGATGCTCTTGCGCCCGCGGAATACCGGCACGGTCACGCACGAGCGCAGCTTCATCCGCTCGGCCCGGAGCTGGTTCACGCGCATGTCGACCCGCACGTCGGGTACCAGCAACGGCTTGCGGGAGTGGAAGCAGGCCCCGGACAGGCTGCCCTCCAACGGAACGCGCTGGCCCTGGAAGGCTTCGAGGGTGCCGACAACGGCTCGGTATTCGAGCTCCTCGCCTTCGACGAACTCGACGGCCCCGCCATCAGCCTCGGAGACGACTTCCATGGCGCCGTCTATGAGAAGCTTCAGAATAGCGTCGAGATCGCCCCCGGCTTCCGAGATGGCCGTCTGTGTGCGGTGGAGAGTGTCACGGGTACGCTGAACCACCGCCTGCTCGGCCAGCAGCGCATCGCGCTCGATCACCGCTCGCTTGAGGTCGAGCTGGCTCATCACCTGCCGGGCGAGTGCCCTCAGGTTGCTGGCCTGGGCATCGGTCAGGCGGTCCGGGCGGGGCTTGGTGTCGATGACGCACAGGCTGCCGATGACCTGCCCCTCGGCGGTACGCAGTGGCGCGCCGGCGTAGAACCGGATGAAGGGATCGCCGGTGACGAGAGGGTTCGCCTCGGTCCGCGGATCGGTCGTAAGATCCGGGATGACGAGCAGGTCTGGCTCGGCCAAGACATGGGCGCAGACCGAGCTGTTGAGGTCAGTCTCACAGTGTGGGAACCGGACATTAGCCTTGAACCATTGGCGATCAGCCGCCACGAGGCTGACCAGCGCCACCGGGGTCTGGCACAGCTGGGCGGCCAGCTGCACGATGTCGTCGAAACCTTCCTCAGGCGAGGTGTCGAGGATGTTGTGGGCGTCGAGCGCGGCGAGCCGGACCGGATCCTGAACGACGTCTTCAATGACGGACATCGCGCTCAGACCGAACCACGCTCGGTCTCTGGCCGCTCTCCCACAGGCGGAGCACCGAGTATCGCGCCTTCACGGTCGATCTTGAGGCGCAGTGCTGAGCGGACCACTTCGCTTGCACTGGTGTAACGGCCTGAGGCGACCTGGGCCCGGATGTATGCCTCCAACTCTTTCGTCAGGGCGATGCAACGTGTGGGGGTAGCGGACATGAGCCGCCCTCGCACGGGCGGGCGGAGCTATCAATCCTTATGGGTGACGGCGGCGTTCAACTGTTCGCCATCACCGATCTCGACATGTTTTCCGTTTTCGGTGCCGATCGCGGCTCGACCACTTTCCATCTGCCCCAGTCGTATAACTTGTTTCATCAAGCGCTGGGGAGCGGACTTTCCGACCTTCTGCAATGGGTGGAAAGCGTCCCCTAGCCTTTCCCCTGGAAGCAGACGTTCAGTCTTCACCCTGACCACGACCTTGATGCCGATGTAGTCTGTTTCCAAAGGCTGACGAAGGCGACGTTCCGGAAGGCGAGTGCGATGAAAGAATTGCGCTCCTAGAAGTTGCATATCTGGTTGCATCAAATGCGATCAAAATTGCTATCAACATTTACTTTCGGACGATGCATCCTGCAATCACAGGGCAGATAAAAGATTTATCAGCCCACGCTTGCAGCGTAACCCAAGATCAGAAAGCTCAGAGCATGCTTACTCGCATCCTCAATTCGCTTTTCCTCCAGGCCTTGAGTTCGCCAGCCTCCGGTTGGGTAGTGCGTACGGTCATCGTCTTGGCGTCAGGAGAAGCATCACCTTGTGGCGCCGCCTCCGACGGTGGAGCCCGCAAGATAGTCCTGATCCGGTAGTCAGAAGGTTCGCCGAGAGGTGGCTCGGTTCAAGCTGCCCGAGCGAGATCGCCCTCGATTGCGGTGAGCGCCCGCTCCAGCGCCGCAAAGCAGAGCGGGTCGAACGCCGTGCCAAGGTCTGCGCGCATGATGCCGAGCGCCTTCTCAAGCGACATGGCCGCACGGTAAGGCCGGTCGGCGGTCAGCGCGTCGAACACGTCGGCGACCGAGACAATGCGGGTCTCGGGTGCGATCGCGTCGCCTTTCAAGCCGCGTGGATAGCCCTTGCCGTCGAGCCGTTCGTGGTGCCCGCCGCCGATGCAGGCCATCTCGTGGAACACCGCGGCGCGGGTCAGGATGGTCTCGGAAAGGGACGCGTGATTGCGCATGTCCCGCCACTCCGCGTCATCCAGTTTGCCGTTCTTGTCGAGGATCGCGTTCGAGACCCCGAGCTTGCCAACATCGTGAAGCAGCGCAGCCCGCTTCAGCCAGCGGCGGCGTTCCGACGTATAGCCAAGTTCAGCCGCGATCATGTCGGCGTAGACCGCAACCCGCTCCGAATGGCCGGAGGTGAACGGGCTCTTGGCGTCGATAATCTGAGCAAAGGCACGGGCGATGTCGTCGAGGTAGTCTTCGTCAACGACGATCGGGCTGACCGGCGCCAACGCGAACACCGCCTCCTCGACCTCATCCGAGGCCAGGGTGTTCCAGAAGCCGGGTTTGGACGCGGCCGCCTCGAAGCAGGCGACCACCTGAGGATCGAACCATGTGCCCGAGCGCGCCCGCACCTCGGCAATCGCGGCCGCGGGGCCGGCCGCGGTGTGGAACACGTCCACTACCTGAGCGAGCAGCGCTACCCGTGCGTAAATTGGGATCGCTGGGCCAGCGAGGCGGTCCGGTCGACCGCCGCCGTTCCAGTGCTCGTCCAGGGCGTGGATGGCCTCGGAGACGCTCGCGGGGAAGCGAAGCTGTCGGGCGATCTGAGCACCACGCTGACAGCGGGTCTGGATCAGGTCGTCGGTAATCGCTCCGCCGTTCTGCAGGATGTTGAGCACGGCACGGAAGCGTTCGGCGAGGCCGGCCTTGAGGCCGGTATGAGAGAAGACAAAGCCGAGCACCTTCGGCAGACTGTCGCTCACCGTTTTGAAGTCACGTTTGAAGCTGAGATCGTCGGAGAGGTAGAGTTCGCAGATGCGCGCGGCATTGCTAGAGCACCCTAGGTCCTTCAGCATCACCGTGTGGTAGAGTTCCCAGAGCTGCAAGTCCGGCAGGCCCATTTCCCGGCCGATGTTAAAGCCGATCCAGGTCGCGCGCACGCAATGCCCGACGGGCTGACCCTCCGTCAGGTCCAGGGCATGGCTCAAGGCGCCGAGCACTTCCGACAGCTGGATCGTCCTGGCTTCCTCTTCGCTGCCTGACACGATCCGCATCGTTCTCGTCCAGTCTCTTGCCTTATAGGCCTCTATAGGCGGCAAGACTGCCTGAAGAACCTAATCAAAGCGTTGCGCTGCCTTTCGCTCGCTAATCAGCCCCAAGCGGACATTTCCAGCTTCCGCAAAGGGTCGAAGTCGCCCGTTTGATCAAGGTCGAGAATTAATTCGGCGGCATCCGTGCCTGGGCGTCCTGAAACTTTTCGTCGACCAGCGCCGTAGCGATACGCGACGGAAACTTCGTGCCCAGGCTGAAAGCTTTGATTTGAGCGCGCGCTGCTTATTGTAAAATTATCATAGTATAGAAAATTAGTTTTCTAATACAAGGAACAGCAATACGATGATGCTGTTGTTCAGTGGGTTGGATAATATATTCACCTCCATAGGAGATCCTGCATGAAAAACTTCGCTCTCGCCCTCACCGCCCTGGCCGCCCTCGGCGGCGTGACGCTGGCCGCCGGCTCCGCATTCGCTGCCCCGATGGCCGTCAACGGCCTGAAGTCCGATACCGGCGTGACCCAGGTCCGCATGATGCACGGCGACCGGATGATGATGAAGAAGCGCATGATGCGGAAGCGGATGATGAAGAAGCGCATGATGATGAAGCGCGGCATGTAATTCGAGGCGCCCTGCGCTTCCGGAGGCCCCGATCCAGGGGCCTCCAACCTTTTCGAGGATCGCCCCGAGGGAGTTCGTTTGCCACGCACCTATCTGACGCGCTCGGCGCCCGACACGGGCGAGGTCGAGACACGACGCTGGATGTTCCGGCACCCGGTTGTTATCCGCGTCACGCATTGGTTGAATGCCATCTGCCTCGTCGTGCTGCTGATGAGCGGCTTGCAGATCTTCAACGCCCACCCAGCCCTATACTGGGGCAAGATCTCGACCTTTGACACGCCGCTCCTGGCGATGTCTTCGACCGAGGACGACCCACCCAAGGGCGTGACCACGGTCCTTGGGCGCACCTTCGACACCACCGGCTATCTCGGCTCCTCCGCCGGCGCCGACGGCGAGCCAGCGGATCGCGGCTTCCCGTCCTGGCTGACCCTGCCGAGCGACCAGGACCTCACCGGCGGACGCAGCTGGCACTTCTTCTTCGCCTGGGC
Source organism: Methylobacterium sp. E-066 (assembly GCF_022829635.1). Taxonomy (GTDB): domain Bacteria; phylum Pseudomonadota; class Alphaproteobacteria; order Rhizobiales; family Beijerinckiaceae; genus Methylobacterium. Next base: position 47,715 of record NZ_JAKSYO010000022.1, on the reverse strand, counting down.
CTTCGTCCTGAACGGCGCCCTCTACCTGCTCTACGGCCTGTTCAGCGGGCAACTCTGGTTCCGGGTGATCCCGTCGCGCGACCAGGTCCGGCACTTCGGCGCCTCGGTGTGGGAGCACCTCACCTTACGCTTTCCGCAGGGCGACGAGGCCAAGCGCTACAACGTCATCCAGAAGCTCACCTACGCCCTCGTGCTGTTCGTGTTCCTACCGGTGCAGGTGCTGGCGGGCCTGGCGATGTCGCCGGCGATGAACGCAGCATTCCCGTTCCTCCTGACCCTGTTCGATGGGCGCCAATCGGCGCGCACGATCCACTTTGTCGTCGCGGCGCTGCTGGTCCTGTTCGTGATCGTGCACGTCACCCTGGTCCTGCTCTCGGGCTTTTGGAACAACATGCGCGGCATGGTGACCGGCTGGTTCGTGATCGAGCGCAAGGTCGAGCCGGCCGGCGCTGCGGGGGAGCCCCGGGCATGAGCCACCTTCCAAGCCGACGCTCCCTCCTGACGGGGGCTTCCGCCGCGGCCGCGGCGGCCATGCTCGGCGGGTGCGACCGCCTCGGCAAGGCAGAGTGGTTCCAGCGCACGCTCAAGACCGGCGAGGACGCAAACCTGTTCGTCCAGCGCTTGCTCCTGACCGAGCGGGCCCTCGCCCCAGAATACGCCGAGGCGGCCATCTCGCCGTGGTTCAAGCCGAACGGCACCGAGGATCCGCCAGACAAGGACTACAAAGCCCTGGCGAAGGGCAGGTTCGCCAAGTACCACCTGGAGGTCGGCGGCCTCGTGGAGGCGCCCTTCAGGCTGTCCCTGGCCGAGCTCCGCGAGCTTCCCGCCCGCACCCAGATCACCCGGCACGATTGCGTCGAGGGGTGGAGCGCTATCGGCAAGTGGACCGGGGTGCCGCTCGCCGACCTCCTGACCCGGGCCAAGCTGAAGCCGGAGGCGCGCTACGTGGTGTTCCACTGCGCCGACACCATGGACCAGGGCGACGACGACGGTGCGGCGGACACCGCGCAGGATGAAGGCTCGGACGAGGCGACGCCCGCGGGCAATGCCAACCCGGCCATGACCAAGCAGTCGGGCGGCGGGGAGAGCAAGCGGAGCTCAGGCGGGCAGCAGGCGTCCGACGAAACCGCGGCCACCGCCGGAAAGCCTGTCCGATACTACGAGAGCATCGACCTAGTCGACGCGTTCCACCCGCAGACGATCCTCGCCTATGACATGAACGGCAAGGCGCTTCCCGTCTCGAACGGCGCCCCGCTTCGCCTGCGCGTGGAACGCAACCTCGGCTACAAGCAGGCCAAGTACGTGATGCGCATCGAGGTGATCGAGAGCCTTGCCGGCATCGGCGAGGGCAAGGGCGGCTACTGGGAGGATCAGGGCTACGCCTGGTATGCCGGCATCTGAGCCGTCTGCGCGCTGTCGGCTTCGGGTGGGACCCTGACCTCTGGTCCGGAAGCGGACGTTCCGCCTCCGACCCAACCCGGTCAAATTGGACACCGTTATCGCTGCCCGTAAGCAGACCTTTACGTCTCCCGCCGTGGGCAAAACGGTGCCGTTTTCGGTTCACGCAACACCCGGGCGAGCCACATCGACGGAGTTAAGCCGACTTACGGGGGGCGGCGGCCTGAAGCGAGCCATGTCGCGAGCCGGGGGCATGCCGTACATGCGCGCGTATTCCCGGCTGAACTGCGATGCGCTCTCGTAGCCGACAGAGAAAGCGATGGCTGCGGCATCGCGTGGCTCGAACAGCAACAACCGGCGCGCCTTCAGAAGGCGAAGCCGCTTCTGGTACTGGATCGGGGTCATGGCGGTGATCGCCTTGAAGTGGCGATAGAAGGCCGCAACGCTCATCCCGGCCATCGTCGCAAGGACCTTAACGCGGACTGGCTCGGCATAGTGTGCCTGTATCCATTCGAGGGTCCGTCCGACCTGGGATAATCGACTGTCCGGCCGACCGATTTGCCGGAGCAGGTCTCCCTGCGGTCCCTGAAGCACGCGAAACAGGATCTCGCGCTCGATCATCGATGCCAGCATGCCGATTTCGTTCGGTCGATCAACCAAGCGCATCAGCCGGAGCCAGGCGTCGATGAGTTCCGGTTCGGCGGCGGTGACCGAGAAGCAAGGACCACACGTCGGCGACCGGGCATCGCCAAGGTCGTCGAGCATGTTCGCGATAATGCCCGGGTCCAGGGTCAGGCTAAGCGCGAGATACGGCTCCCGGGGGCCATCGGACTGGATCTGGCCGATTGCCGGCACGTCGACCGGGATCAGGAAGTACGTCGCTGGCTCGAAGCGCAGGATCTGATCCCCGACCGAGAGGCTTTTGGTCCCCTGCAGGACCATGTGGAGCATCGGCTCGTACACCTGGTTCGAGCAGGCTTCCGCCCGGACCATCGACACGCGGGGAAGCCCTGTTGGCGTCCACTTGTCTCCGGCACGCATCACGATGGCGCGCAGTTCGTCCATCCCGTCCGTCATGCCTGATGGGCTAGCACCAGGTGATCGCCGCCACAAGCGACTGAGAAGATTGGGCAAGGATGAGCGAGTAACCGGCACGCGGAAAATCGACCGACGACTTAGGTTCCGGTCGTCGACGGGGCCCCTCGGTTCCGGTGACGAAAGTCGCGAACCTTAGGGACAAACCATGAAGCTCGATGGAAAGATCGCCGTCGTCACCGGTGCCTCCAGTGGCATCGGCGCCGGCATCGCCAAGGCACTCGGTGCCGAGGGTGCTACCGTTATCGTAAACTTTGCGACCAGCCGGACGGGAGCGGACGCCGTCGTCGCGTCCATCGAGGCGGGCGGCGGGAGGGCGGTCGCGATCCAGGCGGACATGAGCAGGTCGACCGACGTCGCCCGCCTGTTCGACACCGTGAAGGCCGCCCACGGCCGGGTCGACGTCCTCGTGAACAACGCGGGCATCGCCGTCTTCGAGATGGTCGCCGACCTCACCGAGGAAGCCTTCCACCGGCAGTTTAATGTCAACGTGCTGGGCTACTTCCTGGCGATCCGAGAGGCGGTGAAGCACTTCGGAGAGACCGGCGGCAGCATCATCAACGTCAGCTCGATCCTCAGCTCCGACCCGTATCTCGCCTCCAGCGTCTATTCGGCGACGAAGGGCGCCGTCGACACGATGACGTTCGCCTTGGCCCGCGAACTCGGACCGCGCGGGATCAGGGTCAACTCGATCCTGCCCGGCCACACGAATACTCCGGCCACCATCGGGCATTTCGACGGTGCATTCGGCGAGAAGCTCGTTGCTGGCACGCCGCTTGGCCGCTTTGGCGAGCCCGAGGACATCGCCCCAGTCGCGGTCTTCTTAGCGTCGAACGACTCCCACTGGGTGACTGGGGAGGCCATCCGGGCCGCGGGCGGCGTGCGCGGTGTAGGATACTAGCCAATCCGCCCACTCAGGCCGTAGGTCTATGTCTCACCAAGTAGCCTACGATCGGACGGTCCAGGCTTATGCAAAGGGTCGTGGCTGGCCCTCCGGCTATGTCCGCTTCGATGCATCCGCCGTCCGAAAGCGGACGGACAGAAAACCACCCGACGCGGACGTGGAGCGTCCTCCATTAGGCAGCTGCGAAGCGGACCTTCCGAGGGTCTGAGAAGGGTCGGAGGCAGACCTCCATGGATCAGCCATGAAGGCTACGTCGGGAGGATCAGGCAACCGTCGTCTGCGAGAGCGAAGTCAGGGTTCCAGGCCACCTCCCACACAAACCCATCCGGGTCGCAGAAATGGCCGTGGTATCCACCCCAGACCGCGTTCTGCGCCAACTGGGTGATCGTCCCTCCGAGCGCCTCGGCACGCGCGAGCACTTCATCCACTTCGTCACGGCTGCGCGTGTTGTAAGCGAGCGTGAAGCCCTGTGAGGGGAGGCTCTGCAGAGGGACGCCAGCATCCGCGGCCAGCTCAGCGCGTGGATAGAGCGAGAGACCCAGACCGCCCAGCTGAAAGAAGGCGACACCCTGTGCGGCAACGACCCGGCGAGGCCAGCCCAACCCTTCGTAGAAGGCGGTTGCGCGGTCGAGGTCAGTGACGCCGAGAGTGACGAGGCTGATACGTGGTTCCAAAGCAGGCCCTTCTATCGGTGACAGCCTTCTCGCATGAACCGTTGCCCTTGCCTTGAGCGTCCTTGTGGGCGCCAAGCAGAGCGCGGTGCTTCTCGGTATCGGCAGACATGCGTTTCTCCCAGCCGGCGACTGGCCGACTCGGTGAGCCAAGCTCCTTCTTCGGTGCCAGTTCCTGAAGGGTGATGCCGGCTCCGACCTCAGGGCGCCGTTCACCACCGGTCATACGAAGAGCGGGGCTTGGCAAACGGCCAGCTGCTCTCCGGGATGGAGGACCTGACCGGATAACTCGTGTCGAAAACGTTCGCCCCCGGCATCAAGCATTTGATCGTCGCAACCTAACCGCTAGAGGAAAGACTGCTTCCCGCCAACTGAGAGACAAACCACGCGGTGCTTTGCCACCGTAGCGCCGTAGACCTCACCGTTGACGTGACTCCACCCCTTAAAAGTAGCCCCCCCCTGAGGTATGGCTTTGAGCCATGCCGAGGTTGACCCCGATTGTGATCAACGGCCTATGCGAGTTCTCGGGCTATCGCAGCCCCCCCGAATCTTGGTTCGGGCGAAAGGTGAGCCTCCGGGTCTCATTCTGCGGCTTGTTGCGGGTGCCGAACACTCCGTGCCCCCGGTACCCCAAGACCGATCGCCTTTGCAATCGCCGAGCGTTGCTCGGCGTAGCTGGGGGCCACAGTCGGGTAGTCGCTGGGCAGGCGGTAGCGGGCACGGTACGTCTCAGGCGTAAGACCGTGGGCGGTGAGATGTCGCTTTAGGGTCCTGTACAAACGTCCGTCAATAAAGCTCATGATATGGTCATGCTGGACCGATCTGCGGATCTGTGCAGGAGTCGGGACTTCAGTAGTTGCGATGGCTGAATGGAGTTCGTCGGATGGCTGTCCCAGGCTGCAGAGTGCCCAATGAATGGACTCGAACAAGCCTGGCAGATCAGCGGCTGCGATGTGATTGTTGGTCACATAGGCGGCCGTGATCTCAGCTGCTAGCTTAAGGCATGAGTGTGGCAGTAAATCTTGAGAAGACATTTTAGTCATTGAAGTTTTCCTCACATTGCCCCCTACTGCCGGCGAAAGCATAAGATTGATTCCACTTGGTAGGTCTTCGCAGTGCCAGTAGATATTTTCAGAAATAAGTGACCTGCCGCTGGATTTTTGACGGATTCCAGCGACAGGAAGATGATGTTGATAGGCAAAGAAAGCTGCCAATTGTCGTTATTTGTGGGTTCTGTTACCTAGAAAAGTTTTTTCAAATTGATCATCCTCTCAGATTGGAAAGGAGAAATCCAAGTTCGATCAGTACGACGTCAACAAGTTCGCGTAGCTTCGGGTCAATAAGTTCGTTGACGGTTTGTCGAAGATCCAGGGCTTGCTCGGCGGCGCGCCTTATGAGCTCACCCCCGTCATCGACATGGCTGCCATTGGCCAGCGCGTTGCTCATGACATGGTGGCCTTCTTCAGCTTGCCAGCCGGGCAGCGACCCGGCTCTCTGGCGCCAAGACCGAGTCCGTGCTTCCGCGCATCTTCTGGAGCTGTCGGAGGCTGCGGCCGTCGAAGCCGGCATTGACCGCGACGATCTCGACGTCATCGATCATCTGCGGAAGCCCAAGTGGCAGGGCATGGATATGCAACTGAAGCAGCCGTAGAAGCCAACTCGTCGGCATTTCGGAGACGAAGCCTTTCAGGCCTCGCGGCAACCCCCACTCGACGATGCCTGTGAGAATGGCCAGGGCTGTTGGATTAAGCCGACGGCCCGAGGTGCGAGCGGAACCGGCGACGCCGATCCGACTCCATTCGACGATATGCGGCGAGGAGGGTGGCACGCCTTCGCAAAGCTGAGGCAAATGCGTGGAGAGAACGTAGGGGCGTGCAGTTGGAAGAAGCCTGGAGTATCCCACAACCTCATCGTCGTCGACTGCGAGAAGATGGACGGCGTGCTCGTCGTCAAACTCGTCGATCTCACGCTTGTCATCGCGCGCGATTGCTGCCCAGCCCATCTCCTCCACGAAAATCCTATGCCGCAGGCGCCACGCTTGCTCCATTAGGTCTCGGTTATGATCGACATTCGCGGCAGTGATGACTTGAATCATGAAACACCTCCGTGCTTGGTGTGCCCGCCCGACGAGGCGCGCGACACCACGCGAACGCGTGGTGTCCGCCCGTTTGTTGCGCAGTGTGGGCTATTTCCGGAGATGAGGTCTCGGTGCTATCGTCAGTTGAAACGCGGCTCGAAGCTTTCGAGAGCAGACGATTGGGGCTGTCGTGAGCCGAAAATCACTCGATCACACGCTCAAGTTGCTCAAAGAGCTTGACCGAGCTGTCAGCGTTCCCGAGGTGGTTTCAACGGTACACCGCCAACTCGCGGGTTTTGGGATCGACGCGATCATCGCCGGGCTTCTCCCTACATCTTCCGCCCTGACCGGCTTCAACCGGCAGTTCCTGGTGATGGAAAGCGTTCCCGACGAGTGGCGGCAACGGTACCTGCATCGGCGCTACGCCGCACACGATCCGATCGTCGTTCAAACCCTGCACAGGCAGACGGGATTTGGCTGGCGCGACCCCGCACTCCCGTCGCCGACGTCGGAGACCGCTGTTCAAATCATGAACGAGGCGGCCGAGTTCGGCCTTCGCGACGGCTACACGGTCCCCCTGACGACCGTCGAGGGTGAGATCGGCGGGATGAGCTTTGCGGGCCGCCGGCTCGAGATAGCCCCTGAGCATCGCGGAATGCTGACGCTTGTCGCGAGCTACGCCTTCGGTCACGGCCTGCTTGTGCGCGGCCAGCCAATCGAACAATCCGCCGGCCTTTCACCGCGCGAGCGTGAGACCCTTCAGTGGACCGCTGAGGGAAAAACCGACTGGGAAATCGGCGAGATCATGGGCATCTCGGAACACGGGGTCGACTCACACCTGCGCGGGGTGCGCACGAAACTTCGAACACGCAATCGGGCTCAGTCTGTCGCCGAGGGTTTCCGGCTCGGTTTGATCGTCTAGGTACGGGGCATGCCGCATCGGCCGACAGAAAATTCGAGTAGCCCTTGGCGCAAGATGAGCGAGACGATCATCTCCTGCGATTGATTGCGGCAGCCCTCAGCGTACCTGTGCAAGCGTTTGCGACTGAAGGTGCTGTCAAACTGGACAAGGCCGGTGATCTGCACGGCACATACCTGCTCGCCAGGTTGATCCGGGCTTTCCGCGCACTTCCGAACGACGATGAGCGGCTCGACGCGCTCCGCATAATCGAAGAACGAACAAACCGGACTTCTTGACGCAGGCCGCACATCACACGCCGATAAAAGATGGTTCCGGGCACCAACGTCTGAGCCGCCACGAACGACAGCATCTGACCGAAAGCGGCATGTCCGCTTCGGAGGCGTTGGAGTCGTAAAGCAGCCATTTGGCTGCCGCCTCAACTTGGTTGCAGGAAGGGATCTGGTCAGTTTTTCGAAACCACCATGCGCGACGTCGTTCGTAAAGATTGGCTTGGCCCTTTTGGCCTAGAGCCCAGCTATCGATAGATTGAGGGACAAGGACTGTCCCAGCCATCAAGAGGCAGGTTCGCCACCCCCCCCTCGTGATGGTCGTACGGAATGCTCTCGACGGCCAGCCGACCGGATTGGGGACGCTGCGTCCCCACAGATCGGATCCGATGCATCTTCTGTTCGAATGCGGCGCCCACATCTCAGCAGGAGGTCGCTTGATCGGAGACATGAACCGGTCGCCCAGTTCGGAAGGAACCGCGTGTCCCCCTTGTTCGCCCCTTTCTCCCTGGCGGGTCTGCAACTGCCCAATCGGATCGTGATGGCACCGCTCACCCGCTCCAGGGCCGCCAACGACGCCGCCGATGCGATGACCGCATTGTACTACACGCAGAGGGCGAGCGCCGGGCTGATCGTCTCGGAGGGGACGACAATCAGCCAGGAGGGACGGGGCTATCTGTTCAACCCGGGCATCTTCTCCCCCAGGCAGGTCGCTGGCTGGAGAACCGTTACGGACTCCGTGCACGGCGCCGGCGGCCACATGTTCGCCCAGCTCTGGCACGTCGGGCGGGTGTCGCACACCTCGCTTCAGAAGGACCAAGCTCCCCCGGTCAGCGCATCGGGCAGAACGGCGGCGGGCGCCAAGGCGTATGCCTACGACGATGCCGGTAAGCCGGCCTTCGTCGCGGCGTCCCGACCGCGTGCCCTGTCGACCGACGCGGTCGGCCGGGTCGTGCAGGACTTCGCGACCGCCGCATCGAACGCCGTCGAGGCCCGGTTCGACGGGGTCGAGATCCACGGCGCTAACGGCTACCTGCACGAGCAGTTTCTCAACCCGCACGTGAACGACCGCACCGACCGCTATACCGGGGCGACGGTCGCCGGCCGCCTCGCCTTCACGCTGGAGGTGGTCGACGCCATCGCGGCGCGCATCGGGGCCGCCAGGATCGGCATCCGGATTTCGCCTTATGGCCGGCTGTTCGACATGCCGGCCTATGATGAGACCGAGGCGACCTACCTTGCCCTGGCAACCGAGCTGGCCGGGCGTGGCATCGCCTACATCCACGTCATGGACCAGTCGGGCTTCGACACCGGCGCGATGGCGGTGGATGCCATACCGGCGCAGCACCTCTTCTGGGACAAGCTCCGCAAGGCCTTCCCGACCGGCGCGATCATCCTCGCTGGCGGCATGACCCTCGACCGCGCGAACACGCTCGTCGGCGCGGGGACTATCGACTTGGCCGCCTTCGGGCAGGCGTTCATCGCCAATCCAGATCTGGTCGCACGTCTGCGGGAAGGGTTCCCTCTCGCGGTTCCGGACAAGGCGACGTTCTACGGCGGCGGTGCCGCCGGATACGTCGACTACCCGTCCTACCGCGCCGCCTGACCCGGCCCACCCTCGCGCTCGCTCAAGGATACGATCTTGCCCAAGCTCACGACGTCCGTCGACTATTCCGACCGCGACAGGTCGATCACGATCAACTCGTACACCACGGTGCTCCGCCACCCGAAGGTCCCGTACGAGCTGTTCGCCACCTACTGGCGGGACGTGCACGGCCCCCTGTGCGCACGCATCCCCGGGCTTGGCTGGTACGTGCAGACCCACCTCGCGCGCGCGCAGGACGCACGCCTCTGGCCGGCCCTGGACGGTATCCAGCCGTTCCCGGACTACGAGCTAGATGGCGGCGTCGAGATCGGCTTCCACTCCGCGGCGGATCAAGCGGCCTTCAACGAAGCCTGCCCGATCCTGTTCGCGGATGAGCAGAACATGTTCGCGGCGACCGTCGCCTACGCGCTGCCGAAGGGGTCGACGACGCTGGTCGACCGGGTCGCGGACCCCTCCCCGAACGCCGATGACGGGCTCGATCGCATCCACCTCCATCTTGGCGCAGCCCACGACGACGCGGCGGCGTTTGGCGACCGCGTCGGTCGCCTAGCCCGGGCGCTCGCCGCCGATGAGGCGGTGCTGCGGGTCCGCCTCCACCTGCCGGACCCCTACGACAACGCCAAGCCGGCTCCCCCGGCGCCCAACGTCGGCCACGAGGTCCCGGCCGAACGTCGCCTGATCGCGATCCTCGACCTCGCCTTCGCCTCGCCGCTGGACCGGAGCCTGTTCTACGCGTCCGACGCCTTCGTTCGGGCCTGCGACGGCTTGGCGGCCGATATCGCCCATGCCGCGCCGTTTGCCGTCAGTGGCGTCTACACGTATGTCCGGGACAAGCAGCTGACGCTCGCAGGCCTGCGGGGCAGCCGCCCGGCCCAGCTCATCGAGAGGCTCGGTGCCCGCAACCAGGTCGCCGCCGATGTCCGCCACCTGCTGCATACCGGCACGCTCCTGGGCCGCTGATAGCCTCGGCCGGGGAGCCGCCGGCGCGGCGGCTCGGACGGATTCGGCGGCGGATCGGCGCGCCTCCGGCCTCAGCCGCGACCGCGCCGCAAGGCGACCGCCTCATGTCTCCTGAACGCATCGAGGACACCGTCGCGTTCGTGCAGGCGGCGGACGCGCGGAGTTTCACGGTTGCGGCCGAACGGCTCGGCCTGTCGCGCTCGACAATCGGCAAGCGGATCGCCCGACTGGAGGCGCGTCTCGGCGTCCGCCTGCTGCATCGCACGACGCGCAGCGTGACGCTCACCGACGAGGGCGCGACGTTCCACGGGCGCTGCACGGAGATCCTGGAGGCACTGGAGGCCGCCGAGGCGGTGGTGACGGCACGCGGCGTCTCGCCGAGCGGTCGCCTGCGGATCGACGTCCCAGTGTCGCTCGGCCGCCTGCAGGTGCTGCCCGTCCTTCAGCGGTACATGCAGCTCTGGCCGGCGGTCGACGTGAACGTCAGCTTCAACGACCGTTACGTCGACCTCATCGACGAGGGCATCGACGTCGCCGTCCGCGTCGGCAGCATGAGCGACAGCAATCTCGTGAGCCGGAAGGTGGCACCCCACGCGCTCGTCACTTGCGCCGCGCCGGATTACCTAGCCCGCCGCGGGACGCCGTCGACGGTTGACGACCTGGCAAGCCACGATTGCCTCACATTCAATCACGGCGGCCGTCCAGTCGAATGGCGCTTCCGCGTCCAGGGCGCGCCGCAGATGGTCGCGGTCGGGGGAAAGCTGACCTCCAACAACGCCGAAGGGCTGCGCGATACCGTCATCGCGGGCTTCGGGATCGGGCAATTGGCCACGTTCCTCATCGCCGACGCGTTGCGCGACGGCAGGCTCGTGCCGATCCTCGCGAGCCATGCCTCGGAAGGCGAGCCCTTATCGGTTGTCTACCCGGTCCGCCGATTGCTACCGCCCAAGGTCACGGCGTTCGTCGACCTTCTGACTGCGTCCTGGCAGCCCCGCCCGCCTTGGGACCATTGATCCAACGACGGCACCGTGGCTTGGCGAGTACCACCGGGATCTACAGCTCCCACACAAGGTGCGGCCTCTGAGTTCTCGTTCTTCGACCCTGAAGCAGACAGGCTGACATCTACCCGACTGCAACGCTCGATGGGCCATCGGGGCCGCCGGATATAGGCAAGCGACTCGTATCCGTCCTGTATTGAGCCACGCGCATGGACCGAAGCGTGATATGCCAGGCTAGCCGGCAGCATACTCCAGCTGCGGCTCAAGCACGCGGTCGCTGTCCGCGTGCATCGTGACTGGGATCATCTTGGCCGCCGGGGTCTTGCTGCCGGTGGCGTAGTGCCAGATCGGCATCAGGACGTTGCATTCCGGATAGTAGCCGCCGATGCAGCCGATCGGGATGTCGTAGGCGACGACCAGCAGCCCGGAAAGCTGGCGGTCGATGCCGTCATGCGCGACCGTCTTGAGCGTGACCGCCTGCCCGACCTTCAGCCCCAGCCGGTCGATATCCGACCGGTTCATCAGCACCACCTTGCGGGTGTTGTTGATGCCCCGGAACCGGTCGTCGTAGCCGTAGACGGTGGTGTTGAACTGGTCGTTGCTGCGCAGGGTCATCAGGCGCAGCACGTCGTGCCCGATTGCGGGCATGTCGGCATCCTCGTCCAGCGCGTTCGGCGTGACGAAGTTGGCGCGGCCGGTATCGGTGCACCATTCGCGGCGCTTCACCGGCATGTCGCGCTGGAACCCGCCCGGCTCCCACATGCGCCGCTCGTAATCCCAGAACGAATCCGGCAGCGTCTCGCCGATCTCCTTCCGGATCTCGGCATAGTCCTGCATGTACTCATCCCACCGGACCCGGGGGTTGGGTTCGAGCACCGCCCTGGCGAGTTCGCAGATCAGCCGAATCTCGCTGATCAGGTGCGGCGAGGCGGGTTTACGCAGGCCGCGATTGCCGTGCACGCAGGCCGAGGTATCCTCCATCGAGAGGACCTGCGGGCCGGCCTTCGTCTCGTCGATCTCCAAGCGCCCGAGCACCGGCAGGATGTAGCTGATCTCCCCCGGCAGCAGGGCGCTGCGGTTGAGCTTGGTGATGACGTTGACGGTCAGGCGGATCCGGCGCCAGGCCGGCTCCATCTGGCCGTGATCGGGGATCGCCCGGACGAAGTTGCCTCCCAGCATGATGAAGGCGCGGACCTCGTCCTTGAGCACCGCCTCGCAGGCCTCGACGGTGTTGTAGCCGGCCTCACGCGGCGGCTCGAAGCCGAACTGCGCGCCCAGCCGGTCTAGCGGGAACAGCTCGGGCTTCTCGGTGATGCCCACCGTGCGCTGACCCTGGACATTGGAATGGCCCCGGACCGGGCAGATGCCGGCGCCGCTGCGGCCCATATTGCCACGCATCAGCAGCAGGTTCACCAGCATCTGGACGGTCTCGACGCCGGCTTGGTGCTGGGTCAACCCCATGCCGTAGACGGCGATGACGGCCTTCGAGACGCTGTAGACCTTGGCGGTCGATTCCATATCGGCCCGGTGTAGGCCCGAGCCGCGCTCGAGCGCGTCCCAGTCCTGAACCCGCAGCCAGGCGAGGAACGTGTCGAAGCCGTGGGTGTGCTCCGCGATGAAGGCCTCATCCAGCACCGGTCCGCCGCCCTCCGCGAGCGACGCGTCGTGGAGGGCCAGAACCGCCTTGCAGATCCCGGCCAGGGCCGCGAGGTCGCCGCCCGCCTTGACCTGATGGTACTGCGAGCTGATCCGCGTGGCCTTGCGGGTCAGCATCTCGACGGGGGATTGCGGGTTCAGGAAGCGCTCGAGCCCGCGCTCGCGCAGGGGATTGTAGGTGATGATCGGAACGCCGCGCTGGCTGGCCTCCTGCAGCGGGTGCAGCATGCGCGGCGCGTTGCTGCCGGGGTTCTGGCCGAAGAACAGCAGGCAGTCGGCCTTGCCGAAATCGTCCAGCGCCACCGTGCCGATGCCCTGGCCGATGCTGGCCGGCAGCGCCACCGAGGTGGTCTCGTGGCACATGTTGGAGGAGTCGGGCAGGTTGTTGTTGCCGTAGAGCCGGGCGAGCAGCCCGTAGAGGTAGCTCCCCTCATTCGAGAGGCGACCGGAGCTGTAGAAGACCGTGCCCTTCTTGCGGTCCTCCACGGCGCGCAGCTCGCGGGCGATCTCCTCGACGGCATGGCCCCAGGAGACCGGCACGTACTTGTCGCTCGCCGCATCGTAGCGGAGCGGATGGGTCAGCCGGCCGGGCTGCTCAAGGTGATAATCGTCCCAGTCCAGGAGCTCGGTGACTGTGTGCTTGGCGAAGAAGTCCGGGGTGCAGCGATGCGCGGTCAGCTCCCAGGCCACCGCCTTGACCCCGTTCTCGCAGAACTCGAACGGAAGGGGGCTCGCCGGCTTCACCCAGGCGCAGCTGTTGCACTGGTAGCCGTCGACCTTGTTGTGCCGTGTCAGCGCGACCGGAACGCTCGCCAGCACGCCCTCACGCCGCAGGATGTTGCCGACGGAGAGGGCCGAGCCCCATCCGCCGGAGGGCAGGCGGTACGGCTTGAAGGTGGGCTTTTCCAACAGATGAACTCCGGACCTCAATGGCAGGGAAACACCTGCCATCCACCGGTGTTTCATAAAAGAATTCCCGGATCCGGAAATTTATTCGCCTCCAACATACATCAACAACAGAGGTTATGATGGTTATCGGCCGCGATTACATGCTGAGAAAGCCCGACGGGCCTTCGGCAGCGAAGCACTTTCTTCACACGCAGCTCGTGCCGCGGGCCGTCAATCTTGCCGGAGGGCTGGAAGTGGCTTTGAGCCGGGCTTCGACAAGGACCGGCATTCGCCCGGCCGTCATCCTCGGCGGGATCGCGGCCGCGACGGTGATGGCAATGGTCCGGCTTTGGGAAAGCCGCGCCGGAACGGGCCAACGGAGGGTCTGAGGCAGCCACGTCGAGCGTAGCATGTCCTGTTATTACCGTGAGATCCGTTCGCAACTGAGGGGGCGAACCGGATCGCGCATGCAACGCGCGGCGGCCGGAGCCGCCGCGCTTGCCCTTAGCCGTGCGGCTTGAACACGACCTTCGTGCAATTGTCGGTCTTGTCCCGGAACGCCTTGTAGAGCGCCGGTCCTTCCTCCAGGTTGGTGGAGCGGTGGCTGATGATGAACGACGGGTCGATGTCGCCGTTCTGGATGTGCTCCAGCAGCGGCTTCATGTAGCGGACCATGTGGGTCTGGCCGGTCTTTAGGGTCAGGCCCTTGTTCATGAGGATGCCGAGCGCGACCGGCCCGACAGGGCCGGCGAAGACGCCGGGCATCGAGACGTTGCCGCCGGGGCGGCAGGCCAGGATCGCCTGGTTGAGCGCGAACGGCCGCTCCAGGCTCACCGTGTGCTCCATGATCGCGGAGGAAACCTTCTGGAGCGTGGTGTCGGCCCCGTGGGATTCCATGCCGACCGCCTCGATCACCGAGTCGGGACCCAGGCCGTGGGTCATCTCCATGAGCGTGTCCTGCACGTTCTGATGGCCCAGATCGATGGTCTCGGCGCCGGCCTCGCGGGCGAGCGCCAGCCGCTCGGGCACGCTGTCGATGGCGATGACGCGCTTGGCCCCCAGGAGGTAGCAGCACTTCACGGCGAGCACGCCCACCGGCCCGCAGCCCCAGATCGCGACCGTATCCTCCGGGCCGATGTCGCAATGCTCGGCCGCCTGGTAGGCGGTCGGGAAGATGTCGCTGAGGAACAGGACCTGCTCGTCGCTGAGCCCCTCGGGCACCACGATGGGGCCGACATCTGCGTAGGGCACGCGCAGATACTCGGCCTGGCCACCGGCGAAACCGCCGGTGATGTGCGAGAACCCGAACAGCCCAGCGAGGGGGTAGCCGTAGGTCTGCGCCTGCAGCTTGCCGTTCGGATTGGTCCGCTCGCAGCAGCTCCAATTGCCCCATTTGCACTGCCGGCACTCGCCGCAGCAGATCGTGAACGGCACGACGATGCGGTCGCCGACCTTCAGCTTGTGATTGTCGCGCCCGACCTCGATGACCTCGCCCATAGTCTCGTGGCCGAGGATGTCACCGCATTCCATGGTCGGCATGAATCCGCCCATCAGGTGCAGATCCGAGCCGCAGATCGCGCAGGCGGTGACCATGATGATCACGTCCCGCCCATGCTCGATCGTCGGATCAGGCACGGTCTCGCAGGTGATTGTGCCGCGGCTCTGCCAGGTGAGCGCTTTCATTCAAAATATCTCCATCGCCCGTTTTAGGCGCCAATACGAATAACCGGCGTTTAAAGACGAATGATCCCAGGAAAATTCATTCTGAAGACGCAGGAAATATTTTCGCCCGTGACGCGGATCGATCGGGACGACCCGGTGTTTCCCTATTGCAGTGCAACATTTTGCGGCCGCTCCATCGCCGCAGCCGCTCTTGCCGCCGGCTCGGCGTGCGTCGCGAGCCCGCCCTCCATCTCAAGGATCACTCATGCGTCTCGTACTCTCCCTCGGGGCCTCCGCCCTCCTGCTCGGCCTCTCGCAGCTGCCGGTCCGGGCCAGCTCCTGCGCCGAACAGATCGGGACGATCGAGCGCCGCCTCGACAGCGCCGGCGCCATCCACGTGGCCGGCCTCCAGGACGGCCACACGGTCCGCAGCAGCCAGTCGCCGAAGGCCCTGGCGCAGGCCCCGACCGGCGCGCCGAGCGACGCCCATATGATCTCGACGGCGGCCCATATCGCCGAGGCGCGGCGGCTGATCGGCCGGGCGGTAGACGAGGATCGGGCCGGCCAGCAGCACGCCTGCGAGGATACGATGACCGAAGCCAAGGGCATGATCGGCGCGCTGCCGTAGGGCCTCGTCCCGAAACACGCTGCGCGACGCGCGAGCCGTCGCGCTCGCCGCCCGGACGGCATCGCTTCGGATTGATCCGGTTGATCAGGAGCACGGCCCCTCACCTTTCAGGATCAGATCATGACGCGTCGCTCCACCTCCCGCCCCTGGCTCGTGCCGACCCTAATCGGCTCGGTCGCCGCCCTGGGCGCCTCGGCCCTCTACGCGCTGGCGGCGACCCGCAAGGCGGAGCGGCGCACCCCACCGATCGGCCAGTTCATGACCGTCGACGGCGTGCGCCTGCACTACATCGAGCGCGGTCACGGGGAGCCGCTGGTCCTGATTCACGGCAACGGCACCCTGATCCAGGATTTCTTGGTGAGCGGTATCGTCGACGATCTCGCCAAGCGCTACCGCGTCATCATCTTCGACCGGCCCGGCTACGGCTACAGCGACCGCCCCCGGGGCCTCTGGACGCCCCGCGCCCACGCCACCCTGTTCGAGAAGGCGCTGCAGCGGCTCGATGTGTCGCGGGCCATCGTGCTCGGCCATTCCTGGGGCGCGCTGGTCGCGGTCGCCCTGGCGCTGCAGGCCCCGCAGCTGGTGCGCAGCCTCGTCCTGGCCTCGGGCTATTACTATCCCACGCTGCGCGCCGACGTGATCCTCACCGCCCCGGTAGCGATCCCCGGGATCGGCGACCTGATGCGCTACACCGTGTCGCCGTTGGCCGGCCGCCTGATGCTGCCCGCCCTGATCAAGGGGATGTTCGCGCCGGCCGCCGTCTCGGAGCGCTTCGATCGCGCCTTCCCGAAGGCCATGATGCTGCGCCCGCTGCAACTGCGCGCCTCGGCGGAGGATGCCGCCACGATGACGCCGGCGGCCGCGGAGCTTCAGCACCACTACCGGGACCTGAAGCTCCCCGTCGTGATCATCACGGGCGGGGACGATCAGATCGCCGATGTCGGCCGGCAATCGCAGCGGCTGCACCGGGAACTGCCCGGCAGCACGTTCATGGTCGTGCCCGGCATGGGCCACATGATCCACCACCTCGCGCCCGATCAGGTCATTGCCGCCGTGGCGCGGGCATCGGAACCGGCCATTCGGGCGGCCGCCTGATCGAGGCGACACGGGAGACTTTGCGTTGCCCCTCCCGGACGATCCGGATGACACGGTGGTCGGCAGTCCTGATCCGCCCGTGTGCGATTGCCCCTCACGGCGGCCCGGAGGGCCGTTGCCCCCTGGTTCATGGCGTGATCGACGACCTGTCGGCCGAGATCGTCTGGTCTGGCTGAGAACCGTCTCCGATCGCGACGCGATCGGAGACGGTTCTCAGCGGTTACCTCTGTTCTGGAAGTGGGATTCCAGAGGCGATGTTGCTCGGCGCCACGACGGCGAGCGTCACAGCCACAGCATCGTGACCGCCAGGAAGGCCACCTGGAGCGCGAGCATGACGCCGATGAGCGCTTTCGCATCTCGGTCGTCGAGCGCCCATTCCTCACGCTCCCTCCCGGTCATGTTTGCGCCGTTCCGGCGCGGCCGGAATAGGTGAACACCATGCGCCCGGAGGCGTCGGTCACAATCGCGACGCGGGGCCGGCCGGGCTTGCTGCTATCGACCTCGTAGGCCGCGATCGTTGCGGCATCGGCCGCGTCCTTCGCATCGTAGATGCGTGGGGCGCTCCGCGGCACGCCGGCCACCCCGATGCGATCGATCTTGACGCGGTATGTCATGCCGGGCGCTCCAGATTGGACGCCTGCGCCGTCCCCACGGGTCGGAGGAAACAGGAGGTCGGCGCAGGCGATGCCAAGGCCGACGGTACTCGGCGATGACGCGTCAAGATTGCACAGGCGCTAGGTCGAGAAACTTAATTCTGACGGTTTTCGATAAATCGTCCGCCAACAACTTGGCTCGACCCGGAGATACGAGGAACGCCACGCTGAGTGCTGCGAAACGGCGCTGCAAGGGACACGGTCATCAGACAGCCTCCCGATGCCCGCTCCCGTTGATCGATCCTCAAGGATTGATAAGCGGGCTATGCTTGTCGCCACCGGTCGGACCGGACCCGTCTTTGGCCTCCGTGTTGTAGGCGTTGGTCTCGTACCGCTGATCCCGCAGCGGATCGGGATAATCCGTCAGCGCGCGCCAGGGTGTGGCCGGGGTACCAAGGCGAAGGGCGCTTGGGAGGCGGAACAGCCAGAACGCGAGCGCCATCCACGGGACGATGAAGAACAAGAACGCGGCCAGACCCATGGCGATTCTCCCGAAGGTGCCAGCTGGATCTGAGGTGAGCAGCAAGCCGCTCGTTCCTACGGCAATTGGTCTATATCGAGCCTGTCAAAAGACCAATGTTGGCCGGATCAGCTTGATTTGCTCAAATAACGACATTTAAATCTGGAAATACAAGATCGACTTGCGCGCTTGAGATTGACATAGATTGTCGACGAGGTTCCGGCACTTTTCAGGGCCGATGTCCTGAATTGTTTGCGGGGTTCGTGATCTGACGTAACCCTGAGGTGCCGGCAGCGTTCTCGAGGGCGGGACGCCGACACGAGCGAGCCGAGATGGTAGGATCGCCCGGTCCTTCGCGGCTTCGGACCTACGAATCGTGGCGTGGAACATGCCATTCGCCGACGAGTTCGAGCCAGGCGGAGTAGACCAGATTGCCGTCGGCATCGCGCACCTGAACCGAAAACGTGTGACGATCCCGGTCCGGGAGCTTGTTGCGCGCCATATCCGGCAGGGCATCCAGGGCCTTGATGCGGGCGGCATCGAGGCTCGGCAATTCAAAGCCTTCATCGTCCTCCAATCGGAAATCGCCGTCATCGGTGTCGAAGAAAAAAAGTGGCATCGAATATCCAGCCCTCACGCAAGCGGGAGCTCGCCGGCTCTCAGTAGCTAATCCCGTAATATTCGCCCGGCAAAATGTACAGTCTTAAATCGGTCTAAGATTTCAGTCATCAGGATATTTTGCTGTATTTCTGTAGTTTTTGCATCAAAAGATCATAAATTCATCCGGATTAATGGTTGTGCGCAATGCGAATTATTGCGCATCTGCTGGACAGAGCGATGGTCGTATGACCGATCGAGAGGCAATTGCTGGACGCAGAGATCTGGCGCCGGAAGCCCGCCGTCTCCGATCGCAGCAGACATCAAAGGAGATCGCCACGGTGGATGCGGTGCTCGCCGACCCCGCGATCGAAGCCGGCCTGCCAGCCTTATCTCAGGTGAGGCAGCTGCATGGGACGGCGCGGTCGCATCGTAAGATGGCCGGCGTTGAAGGAGGCTCTCAGGCCGCGTCCGCCAATTGCTGCTCGATCCAGGCCTGGGCGGTATCGAGGTCGGCGAAGGTCGGCCGGTTCGGCGTATCGACCCACCCGAAGCCCGCTTCCAAGAACCACATCCCGGCCATGTCCTCGTGATATGCGGACAGCTTCACAAGTACGGCCGCC
Organism: Methylobacterium sp. E-066; assembly: GCF_022829635.1. Lineage (GTDB taxonomy): Bacteria > Pseudomonadota > Alphaproteobacteria > Rhizobiales > Beijerinckiaceae > Methylobacterium. The sequence continues at coordinate 28,556 of NZ_JAKSYO010000022.1, read as the reverse complement.
GGGAAGCCGTCGGCGAAGACCAGCTGCCCGTCGATATCGTAACTGTCGGTGGCGACCCGCACCGGTTGCAAGCGAAGGGTCATCCAGTCGCCCGCTTCTCCAGATGCAGGTACGTCGGGTCAAACTCGGAGACACGCAGAAGTTCATTCCAGGCCTCGATCACCAGGGTGCTGCTTCGGAGCGTGATCAGGGTCTTGCCGCGCATCTCTTGGAGCACACGATTGATGTGCACGGGGGTGAGCCCCAGCGCATCGGCGAGATCCGCCTGAGTGACCGGCAGCGGACAACGGTAATTCCCGGCCAGCCCCACCGCTTGCAGCTTCAGATACAGCTCACAGAACAGGTGAGCGACGTGTTCGAAGGCCGAGCGCCGTCCCATGCTCACCAGCCACTCGCGGAAGATTCCCGCGTCGATCAGGGTGTCACGCCAGAGGATCGCCGCGATGCCGGGATGGCGTGCCGTCAGGTCCCGCAGGTTCTCGTGCGGAATGAAGGCCACGGTGGCTTTGGTCATCGTGCCGAGGCTGTGATCCATGGTGTGGATATGCAGGCTCTGGAGATCCGGGATGTCGCCGGGGATGTGAAACGACAGGATCTGTCGCTTGCCCTGGCTGAGAAGCTTGTAGCGGCAGGCCCAGCCGTCGATGATCAAGCAGCAATGCGAGGGCTTGTCGCCGTCGCGCACGATGTCCTGCCGGGCGTCGAGCTTGTGGATCCTGACCGGCAGGCTCTCGATGGCCTGGCGGTCCTTGTCGGAGAGGCGCGCGATGCTCTCCAGCTTGCGGATGAGCCAGTTCATGGCATGATGATCGGGGGCTGAACTCATACGGCTCCACCGCATATTGCAGGTGGAAGCGCGCGGCTCTCCCAGCCATCAGAACCTGTTTCGGATCGACTGATGATAGGCTCTACAATAGGCCGCGGTTGTCCGGGCGTTCGGTCATAAGACGGGTTTCCGAGGCGATCGCGCCCCGGTCGGGCTCACCGTTCCATCCCGGCCTGCTGTCGCTGCGCGCCCGGCTATCGGCATGGCCTTCATCAAGATGCTCGTTCAGCAAGTCACGTTAAAAGGCGGAAATAGGTCAGAACCTCGACAAATCCCGTCTTTTGATCGGATCGATTCTCTAATACGCTGGCATTGAGTATCCGGCTGTTGCCGCGATGATGTGAGCGCAGTTCGCCGCGCGAGCGCTCCTTGCCCCTTCATCGCTCAGATGGCTCTTTCCAACCCGAGCGCACTAAAGCCCCGTCGCCCGGTCCGGGTGGCGGGGCTTTTTTGGGTGCGGGCCATTCGTTCCCGGGGAGAGCGGGACACCCGGGATTGCGCCGGTGATGCCCCCGAAGAAGCGTAACCGCTTGGCCGAATGGTCTTCCGAGGGGCACCTTCCGGACGCGAACTCGTTCTCCCACCGATGAGGGCGGTCCGATGCAGCAGGCGCTGACGCGGAAGCTTGAGAGCTTCGAACCCTTGTCGGACCAGGCGCGCTGGGCCCTGAACGGCCTGGTGCTGAAGGTCCGGCAAGTCGACGCACGCCAGGATCTAATCCAAGAAGGCGACAAGCCGGACAACGTCCTGCTCATCCTCGATGGCTTCGCCTGCCGCTACAAGGTGCTCCCGGACGGCCAGCGCCAGATCATGGCCCTCTTGGTGCCGGGTGATTTCTGCGACCTCAACGTCTTCATCCTCGACGAGATGGACCACAGCATCGGCACCATCTCGACCTGTCAGGTCGTGGACATCCCCCGGCGGGCCATCGACGAGATCACGGTGCACCATCCGAGCATCGCGCGCGCCTTCTGGTGGTGCTCCCTGGTCGATGGTGCTGTCCTGCGGGAATGGCTGGTGAACATGGGAGGACGCTCTCCGGTCCAGCGCATCGCCCACCTCCTGTGCGAACTCCTGATGCGCCTGGAAGCGGTCGGGCGTGTCACCGACAACAGCTACGCGTTCCCGCTCACCCAAACGGAGATCGCCGACACGATGGGCCTGTCCGACGTGCACGTGAACCGGACGCTGCGGGAACTGCGCGCGCTCGGCCTGATCCATCTCAAGTACCGGGTGTTGACCATCCTCGACGTCGAGCGGCTGAAGGCCTTCTGCCTGTTTACGCCGAACTACCTGCACCTGCGCAACACCCGCTGGGGTGAGCGGCGCGCCCTGAGCTGGCCCGGTCGCGCCCAGGAGGGCTAGCCGATGTCTGAACCGGGCAACGTCGAGACGCTGATCGTGCTGCAGCCGATCGCCGTCGATACGGCGAGCCCTGATCGCGAAGGCCGGCTGGTGATCGCCAACGGCCTCCTCGTGGCGGTGCTGGTGCACCTCTCCGAGCTGGGTCATGAGCATCCAGGACGCTGGTTCATGGAGGCGGGGTTCGGTCGGCTGCACGGACTCAGGGTCCCGGCCTTTCCGAACCTGGAGGCCGCAACGCGCTGGCTCCGACGGCATCTGAAGCCGGCTTGAGCTGGCTCGCCGATCGCGGGATAGGAGGGGTCCCCCGTCGGCTCCGAGGGGGGCTCAGCGCAACAAAGGCACAGGATGAGCGACCCCGAGCAGGGTCGCGCCGAAGCCGTCTACGTCTCGGCCATGGTCGGCGAGATGATGCGGCGCGTTCTTGGTGACGCCCTCGTCGACCTCGCGCTCGCCGCCTACGGGCTCGGCTGGCACTACGAGGCCGGGCTTCAGTTCGAGCGCCTCGTCCTGGCGGGCACGTTCGACCGCCACCCCGGCCTCCAAGTCATCCTCGGGCACTGGGGTGAGGTGGTCCTGTTCTATCTGGAGCGCTTGGCCGCGCTCCAGCGCGTGGCCAAGCTCGACCGACCGGTCGCCGACTACGTGCGTGACAACCTCTACGTCACAGCGAGCGGGATGTTCAGCCTTGATTACTTCCTGCGATGCGTCGAGATCGTAGGCTTGGATCGCGTCCTGTTTTCCACGGACTATCCCTACCAGTACCGCCCCAGCCGAGAGGCCCGAGGATACCTCGCCCGGCTCCCGCTCGACGACGCCGACAGGGTAAAGCTTGCTCACGGTAACTGGGAGCGTCTCACTCGCCGAGACTAACGCGGATCGGCTTTGGTCCAGAGCGACGAGCCTCGAACCGGACGTGGGGAACTTTCGAGAGCGGTCCCTGCGGCTATGTTTGCTTCGATGCATCTACTGCCAGAAAGCGGACCGTCGCAAATCCACCCATCTGAGACGTTCAGACGAGCGAACGCCGCAGCAGATGCTGGCCGTAAGCGGAATGGCCGCTTCTGAACAGGAGCGCCGCACAAGGAGTCGAGCCCCTGCCGCCTCAACTTCGCCGTAGCAGCTTCACCGCGCATTTTCCGAAGGCAGGCTCGCGTTCAACTAGCATTCTGACGGCCAAGCGCCCGATCGGACGATAATTGCGCAGCGATTTCTGTCGGTCAGCCGCGAACGCGGCGTTCATTCGACCTCGCGAGGCGTACAACTGAACGTGCGCTTGAACGCGAAAGCGAACGCGCCCTTTGAGCAATAACCGAAGCCGGTATAGCAACGAATTCGAACGTGTCGACGCGATCCAGGGACCACGCACGTATGCCTTTTGGCGCTCAGCCTTGCAGTTTCGACACGACGTGCTTGACCAACAACAGGCCGACACTCACGCACGTCAAGCCGAACGCAACGACATAGAGATAATCGACCTGCAAGCCAGCATCCGGGTAGTAAGCTGACCTCACCCACTCGGACACCTGCAAAGCGGGGTTGTACTTTAGCCAGTTATAGATTTGTTCAGGTAGGAAGCTTGGCAGGAATATGACGCCGCTGGAAACGTAGAGAAGGATGCTGAACAGGGCATAGCCGATCAACCAGCCAGGGAAGAACCCGATGATGGCGACGTTGATCGTGCCAACGCCGATGCCGAGCATGATGGCGGCAGCATAACCGCAGACTGCAGTGATAGGGTCTGCAGGAACCGGGTCGACGCCGATGATGGTCAAGACGGACATGACCACGATCAATGCCAGGAAGCCGGTCACGATCTCGACCAGTACACGAGAGAATATCAGATCGAACAGTTTGACCTGCGGATAATACGTCAGCGGCCGGTTCATAATGACCGACTTCATGACCTCACGGGATACGTATTGAAAGACTAGAACTGGAACTGCGCCAGATGCGAAGAATAGAGCCCTGTCGCCGCCAAGCGGCGCGGCGATCTTCTGGAAAGTGTAAATTGTGATCAGCGCGAAGACATGCACGCAAGGCCAAAGCACGACGACACCGTAGCCCCAGAGTGAGGCGCCAAAGCGTGTGCGCATGTCACGGAGGATGAGGGCGTGCAGCACATGTAGATAGGCCTCGCACGGACTTTTATGGGTTTGGATCGGCGCAGACTCAGGCATCGAAGCACGCCTTTAGCTTCCATCGCGGCGAAGGGAGGACGTGCTGCGCACCCGATTACCAGGCGCGGAGCACCGGAAGCGGATCTGCTCAGGCTGTACGCTCGGTCGAGGAGCTGCGCGCCATCAGCACCGTCAGCCAGATTGCCGAGACAAGGAAGTAGAACCCGCCGAAGGTGGCGTACGCTGCAATATCCGAGGCTGCGGGGGCCGCGATGTCAGCTGCGCGCTTGATGATGAAGCCGCCAGCCAGGGCTGACTGCGCCCCGCTCAGGACCATGGCCCACTGGGCACCCGTCCGCCAGCGCCGTACACCAGTAGCGAGTTGCAGGAGGCCAGACAGCGTGGCCCAAACACCGAACACCACCAGCACGGTATGGGAGCTGTAGCCAACGGACCAGATCACTGCAGCGGTCGTCAGCAAACTGACCAGGAAGTTGAGCTGCTGGCTGGGATTAGCTTTGAGGCCGCCACTTCGGCGAGCGTCGATCAGGTTGGCGGCGGCATCCCATGCCGGATAGGCGATCAGGAGCGCGATCGAGACGGGCGGCATGCTTTTGCCGATGGTCAGTGCGGCACCGACCCAGGCCGCGGCAACCGCGGCCCGCGTGAAGTAATAGGTTCGCAACCACTCCGAAGAGGCCGTTTCTTGCATTTCGTTGTCCTTTGTATTGATTCCTATCTCGATCAGTCGGACTGTCAAAAATCCTCGCCTTGGCTGTCTTCGAGATAAGTTTCTGGATTAAATTTGGGCTTTAGCGACGCAGTGAGATCGTTTTGCTGCTCAACCTTGTAGGGACGGGACCGCCGGGATGGCCATAACTGAAACACGAGAAAACTTGACCGTTCCTCCGGATGACGCCGCCCGTGGTGCGGCGTCCGGCGATTTGCTGTCACACGTGTTGGCGCAGGTCCGCCTCACCGGTGATGGCGTGTATGCCGATGCGATTCCGGCAGGCGGGCAGGTCGCTCTGAATCCAAGCATTGCGCACGCCTTCATCGTCACCGAAGGCGCCTTTCAATGCGCAGCTCCCGAGGACTCGCATTCCATGCTGGTTGAGATGGGAGACCTCATGCTACTGCCTCATGGTTTGGGCAACATACGTTTGACTGCCGCGCAGGACGCGAAAGTTGTGATCTGCCGATTCTGGTTCGATCCTTACAGCTTGCGGAGCATGATTTCTGCTCTGCCTCAGCGCATCCATATCCCCCACGCCGATGGCGAAGGATGGTTGGATGGGATCCTGCATTTTCTGATGATTGAAACGACAGATACCCAGCCCGGCGCGGCATTGATGATCTCGAAGATTATCGATGTGCTCATCATCCGCACGTTGCGGACCTGGGTTCATCTTGGTCCATCATCCGGATGGTTGGGCGGACTCGCTGATGCGCGCGTGGCCCGTGCGCTCAAAGTCCTGCATCAGGAGCCGCTGCAGATGTGGAGCGTTGAAGCGCTGGCTGACATTGCGGGTATGTCGCGCTCAAATTTTTCAGAACGGTTTACTCAACTCGTCGGCCTTTCACCATTGCGCTACCAGAACGAATGGCGGCTTAATCTCGCCCGGGAGATGCTCGCACGAGGAGAAGCCCGGATCGGCGAGGTAGGGCAGCGCATCGGCTATGAATCGGAGGCCGCCTTCAGTCGCGCCTACAAGGCCCTGTTTGGACATTCTCCAAGAGGTGAGCACAGTTTGTTCGACGAGATCTGACCTAATTAGCTGAAATCAATAAGCTTTTGCTATTTTGAGGTTTAGACAGACTTTCTAGAAATTTTTCTACGTTAGTTTTAGTTCGTTTTTCGTACGCAACGATTTGAGGCAGCTGTATGACCGTTCACGGTGGGTTTCTGCCGGTCGTCTTGCGGGCGGCAAGCCGTTGAAACGGACGTCGTCTACGTGTCCGCTCCATATTAGGCATCTAATGCGAATGGTCGAGCGCACTCGGCAGCGTCCGCTTATTGTACGTCTTGAAAGCCCGCTGAATGGCCGCAATGGGCGCAAAGGCGAACGACCGGTTTTGCGCCCATCGGGGATCCGGCATGGCGTAGTCTGGCCGAAAGCCGCAAGTCTGCTTCGGAGATCGGCGGCCGGAAAAGCGGACGATCTCTTATCGACCCAAGTCAGCCGTCCGCAGCGTTTGGCCGGCGCCTCCAAAGCGGACAAGCATCCTCGTTTCAGCCCTCTGGTCAGGCGTGTTCGTTGACAGGCTATCGAGCGCTGCGTACCCAAGCCTCGGACGTGTAGAAGTCACAACCCGGTCGGTAGTCCGGGTGGCTCAGCGCTCGTACATGGCGGCCGCCGTCAGCGGTCGACTACCAGCGCGTCCTTTCCGATGAACAGGAAAGGTGTGTCCAGTGAAGCTCAACCACATCAATCTCACCAGCATCGACGTTCCTGCTGACGTAGCGATGTTCGAAACCTACTTCGGTCTTCGCACCACGGTGATGCGCGGAAAGACACTCGCCGTCCTGCAAGATGATGGCGGCATGCTACTGGTTCTAAACGACTTCGCGAAAAAGCGGGGCAGCTTTGTTTACCCTGAGGATAGCGACGTCCACCACATTGGCTTCATCCAAGAAAATCGGGAACAGGTTGACGCGCTGAACGCACGCCTGAAGGCCGGCGGCTGGGACGTGCCAGAGCCGCGCGACTATCACGGCGCTTGGACGTTCTACTTCAAAGCTAAAGGCGGCTATTTCGTCGAAGTCGCTACGCAGACCCAGCTCCGGAGCGCAGAAGCTACCGCCTGACCGGGCCGTCCGGTTCGCTTCCGTTGCTCGCCTGTCGGGAGCGGACCGCCTCCAAGCGACCTAAGCGGCCAATCCGCAATCGACCCGATGCAGTCATTTCCACGCTGCTGTGTGGATCCCGAAAGCGGACGTATGTTCCGCTGCTACGATAGCGGCGATGCACTCGATCTGGTCATCCAGGAAGCGCCGGACATGGCTCCGTAGTGGACGTTCACCGTAACAACGGTGATGCCGAACCAATCGCAAAAGGTCGGCACGCGGAACGTTGCGGAGGATCGCCGTGAGACCTGATCGGCGACTCGCCATGCGAACGGAGTCACCGCCCCCAGCGCAGCACCAGCGCGTCGTTCCGCCGGGCGAGCTCGATCAGGCCGGCACGGGTGGCGGGGTGGAGGGGCTGGATCGGCAGGCGCGCGGTCTCGTGGGCGATCACCCCGCCCTCCTGCATCAGCGCCTTGCAGGCAAGCAGCCCGCATTGCCGGTTCTCGTAGTTGATCAGCGGCAGCCAGCGCGCGTAGGCGTCCAGCGCTTCCTCCCGGCGACCGACCGCGTAGGCGTCGGTGATCTGGCGGATCCCGTCCGGATAGGCGCCGCCGGTCATCGCCCCGGTGGCGCCGGCATCGAGGTCGGCCAGCAGGGTGATCGCCTCCTCGCCGTCCCAGGGGCCGATGATGGCGTCGCCTCCGAGCGCGATCAGCTCGCGCAGCTTCGCGGCCGCCTGGGCGGTCTCGATCTTGAAGTAGGCGATGTTGGCGATCTCCCGGGCCATGCGCGCGAGGAACGCGGCCGAGAGCGGCGTGCCCGCAACCGGCGCGTCCTGGATCATGATCGGGATGGAGATCGCATCGGAGACCGCGCGGAAGAAGTCGTAGATGCCGAGCTCGGGCACGCGGATCGTGGCGCCGTGATAGGGCGGCATAACCATCACCATGGCGGCCCCGGCGTCCTGCGCCCGCCGCGAGCGCTCGGCGCAGACCTGCGTGGCGAAGTGCGTGGTGGTGACGATCACCGGCACGCGGCCGGCCACATGCTCCAGCACGGCGTGCATCACGCGCTCGCGCTCGTCATCGGCGAGCACGAACTGCTCAGAGAAGTTCGCCAGGATGCAGATGCCGTGGCTGCCGGCATCGATCATGAAATCGATCGCCCGGCGCTGTCCGTCGAGGTCGAGAGCGCCGGAGGCGTCGAACACCGTTGGGGCCACCGGAAACACGCCGTGGTAGGGGGCCGTCATGCGAAGCGTCCTCGCAACAGTATCTTGTCTAAGTTAGCCCGAAGTGCGTCATGCCATTCGGGGCTTGATTTCAGTCTTAGTCAGTTCGTCATCTCAAGCGGAAGCGATTGGCCGAAGTATTTCTGGTAGATATCATTCAGCTTCCTATTCTTCAGGTTGGTATCTACCCAGCCGTCGACCCAGGCCTTCAGCTCCGTGTCCTTCTTCCGCAGGCCGACGGCCATCGGGTAGGCGTTCATGGTGATTTTGACCGCGAGCTTCTTGGCCGGGTTGGCATCGCGCACGCTGTTGGCGGTGGATAGCGCCGCCGCGAGGATCGATTGCTGGCCGGTGGCCACCGCCGTGTTGGTGGTCGCCTCGTCCTCGTAGCGCACGATGGTGGCGCCGGAGATCGGCTTCAGTGCCTTCGTGAGCTCGATGTCGGCGGTGGTACCGCGGGCGACTGCCACTGTCTTACCGGCCAGATCCTCGGGCTTGGCGATGGCCTCGCCCTCGGGGGCGGCGATCACGACGGGGATGACGCCGTAGGGCTTCGAGTACTCTACGACGCGCTTGCGCTCCTCGGTGATCGAGAAGGAGGCGATCACGATGTCGGCCTTGCCCGAAAGGAGGAACGGCACCCGGTTCGCGCCAGAGACCGGGACGATCTCCAGGGCGACACCGAGGTCCTTTGCGAGCAGCTTGGCGGTGTCGACGTCGGAACCGGTCTCCTGCGCCTTGCCGTCGAGCATCCCGTAGGGCGGGTGGCTGACATCGATTGCGACGAGGATCTTGCCGCGCTGCTTGATCGTATCGAGGGTGTCGGCCGCCTGCGCGGCGGCGGGCATGAGGGCGGCGAGGCCGATCGCGAGCGCGAGGCGGCGGGTGGCGTGGGTCTTGATCATGGGGGTCTCCTCCGGGGGGGGTGTCCGGCCGCCTCGGGGCGGCTCTCGTGGGGGTTGAGTTCAGAGGCCGTTGCCGACGAACTGGCGCAGCTCGGGCGTGGCGGGGTCGCGCAGGATATCCCGCGAGCCCTTCTCCCAGACGGTGCCCTTGTGCATGAACACCAACTGGTCGGCGACGGAGCGGGCGAAGCCCATCTCGTGGGTGACGAGGACCATGGTCATGCCGGCCTTCGCCAGCCCCTCGATCACCCGCAGCACCTCGCCGGTCAGCTCGGGATCGAGGGCCGAGGTCACCTCGTCGAACAGGATCAGGCGCGGCTGCATGGCCAGCGAGCGGGCGATGGCGACCCGCTGCTGCTGGCCCCCCGAGAGTTGCTCCGGGTAGGCCTCGGCCTTGTCGGCGAGCCCGACCTTGTGCAGCACCTCGCGGGCGAGCTCCCTCGCCTCGCTCAGCCCGAGGCGCTTCACCTTGCGCGGGGCGAGCATCACGTTCTGCGCCACGGTGAGGTGCGGAAACAGGTTGTAGCTCTGGAAGACGATGCCGACGTCCTGGCGCAGGCTCCGCAGGTCGGTGCCGGGCTCGTGCAGCCGGCGGCCGCAGACCGTGAGCCGCCCGCCGTTGATGGCTTCCAGCCCGTTGATGCAGCGCAGCGCCGTGCTCTTGCCCGAGCCCGAGCGCCCGACGAGCACGGTCACGTCGCCCCGGTGCACGTCGACGGTGATGCCGCGCAGCACCTCGACGGTGCCGAAGGCCTTCCGCACGTCCTCGAAGCGGACCATCGTCTCCCGCTCCGGCGGTGCGGCCGGCGTGGCCGGGCGCGGGTCGGCGATCGTCATGCCGTCTGTCTCCGCTCGCATCCCTCGTCTCCTGTCAGGCCCGGCGCATCCGCGCCTCGAAGCGGCGGCTCGCCACCGACATCGGATAGCAAATCAAGAAGTAGATCAGCGCCGCGATGGTGAAGACCTGAAACGGCTTGTACGTGGCGTTGTTGATGACCTTCGCCGAATAGGTCAGGTCGAAGAAGCCGATCACGACCGAATAGGACGTGTTCTTGACGATCTGCACCAGGAAGCCGACGGTCGGCGGCACCGCGACCCGCATCGCCTGGGGCAGGATGACGTGGACGAAGCGCTGGGCCGGCGTGAGGGCGAGGCACTCGGCCGCCTCCCACTGCGTGCGGGGCACCGCCTGGATGCAGCCCCGCCAGATCTCGCCGAGATAGGCCGCCGACCACAGGGTCATGGCGATCCCCGCCGCCACGAGGGCCGGCACCTCGAACCCGCCGATGCTGACGCCGAAATAGACGACGAACATGATCACCGGCAGGGGGATGCCCTGGACGAGGGCGACATAGGCGCCCGCGCCCTGCCGCAGGAGCCAGGAGCCAAGGCCTCCCTTCCGCGCCGCCCGGGCGAGCGCCAGCGGCAGGCCGAGCACGGTGCCGCCGACGAAGCCGAAGAGCGACAGGACGAGGGTCCAGCCGGCCCCCCGGAGGATGAAGAGGAACTGGTCCGGCGTCAGGCCGAGCGGGAGGCCGAGGATGCTCATGCCGGCCTCACAGGGGGGTGCCGAGGCGGCGCCGCCGCGGGAAGGCCAGGGTGGCACAGCCCAAGAGCACGAGGCGCAGGCCGGCCGCCATCACTACGTAGATCCCGGCGATGACGAGGTAGACCTCGAAGCCGCGGAAGGTGAAGGCCTGGATCTGGTAGGCGGCGCCGGTAAGCTCCTCCGCCGAGATCTGCGACATGATCGAGGTGGCGAGCATCATCAGCACGAACTGGCTGACCAGCGCCGGGTAGACCCGCTCCACCGCCTGCGGGAACTGGATGCCCCAGATCACCTGGGTCCGGGTGAGCGCGAGACAGGAGGCCGCCTCGACCTGCCCCTTCGGGATCGTCTCGAAGCCGGCGCGCATGATCTCGGCGGTGTAGGCGCCGACATTGATGACGAGGGCGATCACCGCCGCCGGGAAGGCGCCAATCCGCACCTGCAGCACCGCGAGGCCGAAGAACAGCCAGAAGACCTGGATCACCAGCGGCGTGTTTCGGATCGCCTCCACGTAGATCACCGTGATCCGGGAAAGCCAGCGCGGGCCGTACAGGCGCCCGACCGCGCAGAGGGTGCCCAGCACGAAGCCGGGCAGGATCGAGGCCGCGGTCATGCCGAGCGTCAGCCAGACGCCACGCCACAGATCGGGCCCGTATTCGTTCAGGAACGCGAAGTCGAAATCATACGACATGCGCACGACCGGCGGGCTGGCAACAACAACGCATCGTCTCCCCCCCAAACGATGCTGCGCATCGCCGTGGTGACATCTTGAGTGTGTGCCGATAGATGGCGTTCGCCGACCGCCTGGCGGCAGGACGATTGTGCTTCCTCGGACGATCGGCGCCTTTCGACGCTCTTGACTTGAAGACGGCTACCATGATTGTACATTGCACGCAATAGCCAATCAGCCGCCGCGCCTCCACCGGGGTGCCGCTGCGGACCCGGAGGATCCCATGACGATCGCCCTCGATCCGGTCGCCCTCGACGGCGCCGCGCCCGCCATCCGCCTGAACCCCGCCGACAACGTCGCCGTCGCCCGCTCGCGCCTCGCGCCGGGGGACGAGGCGGGCCACGGGGTGCGGGCGCTGGGCGAGGGCGTGCCGAGCGGCCACAAGGTGGCGCTGGCACCGATCCCGGCGGGGGCGCCGGTGACGAAGTACGGCCAGCTCATCGGCTACGCCCGGCGGGACATCGCCCCGGGCGAGCACGTCCACCTGCACAACATGGAGATGCGGGACGGCGCCGTGGCCCACGAGTTCTGCGCCGACGCGCGGCCGACGCCGCTGCTGCCGGTGGCCGAGCGGCGCACCTTCCAGGGCTACCGCCGCTCGAACGGCGACATCGGCACCCGCAACTACATCGGCATCCTCACCTCGGTGAACTGCTCGGCCACCGTCGCCAAGGCCGCCGCCGACCTGATGAACCGCACCGGCCTCAAGGACCATCCGAACGTCGACGGCGTCGTGGCGCTCACCCATGGCGGCGGCTGCGCCATCAACACCGGGACCGAGGGCTACCGCTTCCTGGCGCGCACCCTCTCAGGCTACGCCCGGAACCCGAATTTCGGCGGCATCCTGATCATCGGGCTCGGCTGCGAGACGAACCACATCGGCAAGCTGATGGATGAGTCCCGCCTCGCGGAGGGGCCGTTCCTGCGCACCATGACGATCCAGGGGATGGGCGGCACCCGCAAGACCGTGGAGGCCGCCGCCGAGGCGATCCGCGGGATGCTCGACGCGGTGAACGCGGTGGAGCGCGAGACCGTACCCCTGTCGGGCATCAAGCTCGCCCTCCAGTGCGGCGGGTCGGACGGCTACTCGGGCATCTCGGCCAACCCCGCGCTCGGCCACGCCGCCGACCTGCTGGTGCGCCACGGCGGCACGGCGGTGCTGTCCGAGACGCCGGAGATCTACGGCGCCGAGCACCTCCTCACCCGCCGGGCGGTGGACCGGGCGGTGGCGGAGAAGCTCGTCGCCCGGATCGACTGGTGGCGCGACTACACCGAGCGGCACGGGGCGGAGCTGAACAACAACCCCTCCCACGGCAACAAGGCCGGCGGGCTCACCACCATCCTGGAAAAATCCCTCGGCGCGGTGGCCAAGGGCGGGACCATGCCGCTCACGGCGGTCTACGAGTACGCCGAGCCCATCGACCGCACCGGATTCGTCTTCATGGACACCCCTGGCTACGATCCCGTCGCGGTGACGGGGCAGGTGGCGGGCGGCTGCAACGTGATCTGCTTCACCACCGGCCGGGGCTCCGTCTCCGGCTTCAAGCCCGCGCCCTGCATCAAGATCGCCACCAACTCCGAGATGTACGCCCACATGGAGGAGGACATGGACATCGATTGCGGGGGCATCGTCACCGGCCGCGACTCCATCGAGGCGGCGGGCGAGCGGATCTTCGAGACGATCATCGCGGTGGCCTCGGGCGAGCGGTCGCTGAGCGAGGGGTACGACTACGGCGACAACGAGTTCGTGCCCTGGCCGCTCGGCGCCGTGACGTGAGCGCCGGGGGGAGCCCGCGCCCGTCCCGGCCTCCGGCCGCCGAGCCGGAGCGGGTCGCGACGCCGGAGCGCACCTTGGCCGCGCGCCGCCCGGCCTACGCGCTAATCGGTGACGCCCTGCGTGGCGCGATCCGGGCCGGCCGGCTGGTGCCGGGCTGCGTGCTGGCCGAGAGCGCGATCGCCACGATGTTCAGGGCGAGCCGTTCCCCGGTCCGGCAGGCCTTCGCCGCCCTGGAGGAGGAGGGCCTCGTCCACCGCTTCGACGGGCGAGGTGTCGCCGTCGGCGGGGCGCCCCCGGACCGGCGGCTTCCCGTAACGCCGGACCTGATCAGCCTCAATGAGACACGCACCCCGGAGGATGGGTGGGAGCCGTTCTATTACGAGCTGGAGCGCGACGTGATCCTCGCCTCTCTCCTCGGCCGGTTCCGCGTCAACGAGTTGGCCCTCGCCCGGCACCTCGGCGTCGGCCGCACCGTCGCCCGCAACCTCCTCCTGCGTGCCCAAGGCGTCGGGCTTGTGACCAAGGAGGGTAACGGCCAGTGGCAGATCATCCCCCTCGACGCCCAGCGGATCGAGCACCTCTACGACTTGCGCCTCATCCTCGAACCGCCTTTACTCCGAGCTGCAGTCGGTCGCATCCCCGCGACAGCCCTTGCCGCGATGGAGGCCCGCCTCGCTGAAGCGGTTCGTGTGATGCCGGACCTCGACATTGCCGAGCTCGACATCCTTGAGAACGACTTGCATGTCGCCTGCCTTGCACATAGCCCAAACAAGGAGATGGCGGAGGCCTTGCGCCGGACCCGCTGCGTTCTCGTCGTTGGTAAGCACATCCAGAATGCCCTGCCCGGCCGACCGGGCATCGAACCGTTCATGGACGAGCATCTCCAAGTTCTCAATGCCGTCCGGTCGGGGGATCACGACAAGGCCTGCTACACGTTAAGCGAGCACCTTACCTCGTCCAAGTCAAAGGCGCTCAAGCGCCTAGCTGATTTTCGACTGGGACAACATGATGTGAATCCTCCTTATATCATTTCATGATCGTCGTATGCATGTAGTTAGCATCGTAATTCTACCTTACAAGTGTAGAGGTCTGCGCCAGGAACTCTGATTCGTAGATATACGACAGTTCATGACGACAGAATGGGCAATTATGCTTTCGACGAACGACAGTACAACGAGGCACAAAGGGTTCGCTACATGCGAAGCGATTAGATGCCAGCACGGGGCGGTAGGAGGAGATGCACGTTTCTGACCGGCGTTCTGCAAAATGGTCATTCCGGTTCCAGCCAATTTCAACCAATTGCAGGGCGTCCGCTATCTTCGGGTCTGCGCCCGAAAACGGACCGTCGCAAATCCACCCGAAACAGTCATGCAGTTAGCCGGCAGAGCTTCCCGGAAGAGGCCGTTCGTCGATCCAGTGCTCCGATCAGATGGGTGCCGGGCGGCAAGCTCTACGTCCGAATGTGCTCCCACACCTTGGAGATGACGACCGATCCCTCGCCGACCGAGGCTGCGACCCGCTTGACGGAGCTGGCGCGGACGTCGCCGACCGCGAAGATTCCCGGATGCGACGTCGCATAAGGCGAACGTGCGCCGATCGCGTCTCCGGTCAGGACAAAACCGTGGCCATCGAGCTCGACGAGCCCCGAGAGCCAAGCGGTATTGGGGGCGGCACCCACCATGACGAACACAGCACAGGTCGAGATCCTGCGCGTCGTTCCGTCGGCGACGGCGCGGATGGTCACCGCGTCGAGACGGTCGTCGCCGTGCAGGGCGGTGACTTCGGCCCCGTACTCGATAGTGATCGCCGGATCTGCCTCGAGCCGGCTCGACAGGTACCGCGACATGGAGGTCGCGAGCGATTGCCCGCGCACCAAGAGGCGAACGTGTCGCGCTGAGCGGCTGAGGTACATCGCGGCCTGGCCCGCCGAGTTGCCGCCGCCGATGACGATCGTCTCGGCATTCCGGCAGTAGCGCGCCTCGATCTCCGTCGCAGCGTAGTAGATGCCTGCGCCCTCGAACGCTTCGAGGCGGTCGATCGGCAATCTCCGGTACTGGACGCCGGTCGCGACGACGACGGCCTGTCCCCGGACGCGCCGGCCGTTGTCGAACGTCGTACAGAACGATCCGTCCTCAAGCCGTTCCAACTTCGCCACGCGCCGCGGCATCGCGAAGCGTGTGCCGAACTTCATCGCCTGGATCTCGCCGCGCCAGACGAGGTCGGCACCCGAGATCCCGGTCGGGAAGCCCATGTAGTTCTCGATCCGACTTGATGTGCCGGCCTGACCGCCGATCGCCACATCCTCGATGACCAACGCGTGCAGCCCCTCCGCACCCGCATAGACGCCCGCTGCCACCCCGGCCGGACCGCCGCCCACGATGAGGACGTCGAAGGCCTCGTCGTCGACGAGGTTGTAGTCGAGGCCGAGCAGCCGCGCGACCTTGGCGGGCGTCGGTTCGGTCACGACCACGTCCCGGCCGAAGATGACCGCCGGTCGAGTAGCCGAGATCGAGCAGGCCGTGGCGACGCTCGCCGCCTCCGGGCTGCCCAGCGGATAGGTCCTGTAGGGAAGCCGGTTGCGGCTCGCGAACTCGGCGATCCGCCGTACGTTACGGTCGTCGTCCTCGCCGATGAGCACGAGCGTGCCGTCGTGCGAGTCGAGCTGCCGCCGTCGCCGTGCGGCGAGGACTGTGATGATGATGTCCGACATCTCCGGGATCTCGGACATCAGTCGCAGCATCTCGGGGCGCGGCACCACGGTGACGACCGTATCCGCGCTCGCCCGCATGGGCATCGACCAGACGCCGCCGTTCAGGAACGAGATCTCGCCCATGAACTGGGTCGGACCGAGGGTGGATGGGAGATGGCGCTCGTCCGTGAAGGGATTCACGACTTCGATCTCGCCGGCCTCGACATACACGAAGCGATCGGCTGGATCACCGGCACGGACGAGAAAGGCGCCGGCGGGGTAATGCTTCTCGGCCCCGATCGCCCGCAATGCGGCGACATGCGATGCAGCGAGGGGGATACGCTGCATCTCACGCAGGTCACGGCCGATCGTTTCCATGCGTCGCTTCCGTCACAAGCTATCCGCTGCGGCGCAGCATTGATGGCTCAGCCGCAATAGGCAAGACCTTCAGCGGGGGACGATTGTTTGATCGAAGCCGGTGGCCTGAAGTGGCTTGCGTGGATCTGCAAACCGGCCTTGGCCCACGTCCGCTTCAGAGAAGCCGGCGAAAATCCTTAAATGGCAGAGATGGGCGCAAAGCTGAATGTCCGGTTTTGCCTCCATCGGCGATCCGGCATGCCGTAGATTGGCCGGAAGCAGCATGTCCGCTTCGGAGTAAGTGGAACTGCGGAGTGGACCTTCGGCTCCCGTGCAAGACTATTCAGTTCGGACACTTCCTGCGTCGACCACCTCATATTAGGCCGAGGCATCCAGCCGCAGAACAGATGGAGGGGCTCGTCGCGGAACGCGTACGCTCTCCTCGCGAAACGGCGCGATCGGGCGCTAGTTCAACGCTGTGCCTTGTCGCGTCGCGATGAGATGTCGCTCTGACATCTGTGAGCCGCAGAAGGCCGCTGGACCGATCGAGGATCTGCGATGGTGACGAGACGAACCGTGCTGGCTGGAGTTGCGCAGCCTGCCGCCCTCGCTGCGATGCCGCTTGCGGTGTGCGGCCCTGCCTCGGCCCAAGCTCCGGCCGCGAGGCAGGCACCGGGCTTCTACCGCTACAAAGTCGGTGCCATCGAGGTGACGGCGATCAACGATGGGTTCGCACTGCGGCAGCTCGACGGCTTCATTCCCAACGCACCGCCGGCTGCGCTGAAGCAGGCGATGGCGGACGCGTTCCTTCCCTCCGACGCCCTGCCCTTAACCTTCACCTCGGTCGTCCTGCGGATCGGGGGTCGCACGATCTTGGTCGACACCGGCTTCGCCGATAACGGGCCGCCGACGACGGGCTACTGGATGGCCAATTTCCGCGCAGCCGGCTTCGAACCGTCTGCCGTCGACGACATCGTGATCAGCCACTTCCACCCGGACCACATCGGCGGCATCCGTCGCAGGGACGGGTCTGCGGTCTTCCCGAAGGCGCGGGTCCACGTCCCGGAGGCGGAATGGGCGTTCTGGACCGACGAAGCCCGGATGGCGGGGGCGCCGGACGGGTGGAAGCCGACGTTCGCGGCGACGAATCGGGTATTCGGACCGATGATGGCCGATGTGGCACGCTTCGCCGCGGGCGAGGAAGTGGTGCCTTCGTTGATCGCCGTGGCCGCGTACGGCCACACCCCCGGTCACACGGCATTCATGCTGAGATCCGACTCGGCCAAGCAGATGCTCATGGGGGACACGGCCAACCATCCGGCACTCTTCGTCCGCAATCCGGAGTGGGCGGCCGTGTTCGACATGGATGCCGGTCAGGCGCGTGATACGCGGAAGGCGATGCTGGACATAGCCTCGGCAGAAGGGCTGCAAGTCTCGTTCTACCACGCGCCGTTCCCGGCGGTGGGCCATATCCTCAAGGAGGCTGACGCCTTCAGGTTCGTTCCGCTTCAGTGGAGCCCGATCGCTTAGGGCCATGACGCCACTAGGCGCAGGCTTGGGCCGGAATGCGGCAATCGCTCGTTTCCGCCTCGCCGAGCAGGAGCTTCCATGAAACGTCTCGCCACCGTGACCCTCGCCGGCCTGATGGCGATAGCGCACGGCCCCTGCGGCGCGGCGCAGATCGAGCGTCTGAGGGGAACGATCGAGGCGGTCGACGGTGAAACAGTCAAGATCCGAACGATCGATGGCGAGACAGAGGCGGTCTTGTTTGCCCCGCAGACGCGTATCGCACTCCTCGCCAGATCCAGCCTCAGCGCTGTCCGGGAGGGCGACTTCATCGGCACCGCTACGAAGGGTAGCGATCCGCCGACGGCCCTGGAAATTCACATCTTTCCTGAATCGATGCGCGGCACCGGCGTGGGGCATCGCGACTGGGATACGATCCCCGACACCCTGGCGGGCGGCAAACGCGTGAAGAGCGCGATGACGAACGGCACCGTAAGAACTGGAGGCGGCCCCAGGGTGAAGAGCACGATGACCAATGGTACGGTCGCAAGCAGTGGGCGGGCCGGCGATGCGACAACTCTCGTCGTCACCTACGACAAGGACCGGTCCCTGACGATTCTCGTGCCGCCACAGGCCCCGATCGTGGCCTATGAGCCGGCCGACCGCTCGATCGTTCAGCCGGGTGGCAGGGTTTTCATTACGGCTGAGCGCGATGGCAACAGACTGATGGCCGTCCGGATCGCCGTCGGCAAAGATGGGCTCACGCCGCCCCAGTAAGGCCTTGTCGGGCGGCGAGATCAGAACTCGGCCATCGATGCGGCTCGCTCGACCTCGGGCCGGCATGGAAGTGGGAGTGACCCATGGACCTCGACCGACGGCTCCTCGTTGTAGGAGCGACGGCAACGCTTCTTTCCTCCTCGGCCGTCGCAGCTGAGGACCGGCCAGCGGCACGGATGAAAGCTGTCGTCGCCGGGCCCGAGGAACCTGCTCTGGCGGAGGTCGAGACCCCGGTGCCGAAGCCGACCGAGGTCCTCGTCAGGGTCCGGGCAGCCGCCCTCAATCGCGCTGATCTGGCCGTCGCCGCGGGGCAGCCGCACGGCACCGCCGGCGGCCCCAATGCGATACCGGGCCTCGAATGGGCTGGCGAGATCGTGGCGGTCGGGGCCGAGGTAGCAGATTTTCATCCCGGTGATCGGGTCATGTGTTCCGGCGCCGGCGGATATGCAGAATATGCCGTCGCGGATTATGGGCGCACGCTGCCGCTGCCGGCGAGCATGTCGTTCGAGACGGCCGCCACTCTGCCGGTGGCTTTGCAGACGATGCACGACGCGATCGTCACGCAGGCACGCCTGCGCCCCGGCGAGACGGTGTTGATCCAGGGAGCAAGCTCCGGGGTCGGGCTGATGGCGCTGCAGATCGCTCGTTGGCAACGGGCCTCCGTGGTGATCGGTACGTCGCGAAACCCCGAGCACCGCACGCGCCTGTCCGGTTTCGGCGCGACACTGGCGGTCGACACGAAAGATCCGACCTGGCCCGAACAGGTCCGGCAAGCGACGGGCGGCAAGGGCGTCGACGTCATCATCGACCAAGTCTCGGCGCCGGTGGCCAACGGCAACATGCAGGCTGCGGCTGTCCTCGGACGGATCATCAACGTCGGTCGGCTTGGGGGAGGCCGCGGTGAGTTCGATTTCGACCTGCACGCTACCAAGCGCATCAGCTACATCGGCGTGACCAACCGAACACGGTCGATCGAAGAACAGCGCACGATCACCGACCGCGTCCGGGCAGACCTCTGGCAGGGCGTCGCGGATGGACAGTTTAGCCTGCCGATCGACAGCAGATTTCCATTGGCAAATGCGCCGGCCGCGCTCGCGCGCATGAAGCAAAACGAGCATTTTGGAAAGATTGTCCTACGGATGTGAGCAGGCTTGATAGTCACGGCGCGTTGAATCGGACACGTCTTTCGGGGCGCCTCTACGCTTCACTGGCCTGAGCAGAGCGAATTTTGCGCGAAGGGGAACGTGCTTTCCGGCCAGCCATTATCTTGAGCTGGCCAAGCCATCGACGGATTCGAAAAGCAGCCAATGCCAGAAGCAGACGGATCCATCCGTAGAGTAGTGAGCGCTACGGGCGGAGGCAACAAAATTTTAAAATATTAATTCAATTGAAAAATGGAAGGCCCAACACATGAATAAAATAAATTATAAGTTAATTTTACC
Source organism: Methylobacterium sp. E-066 (assembly GCF_022829635.1). Taxonomy (GTDB): domain Bacteria; phylum Pseudomonadota; class Alphaproteobacteria; order Rhizobiales; family Beijerinckiaceae; genus Methylobacterium. The sequence continues at coordinate 8,494 of NZ_JAKSYO010000022.1, read as the reverse complement.
AATGTGCGGTAAAAGGCCTTGAAAACCAACACAATTGCCTTCAAAGCAACTTGTTTTCATATATATAATTAAAAATAATTAGCAATAAATGGTCATAGGACTCGGCGACGACCTATTATTTACGGATCGCATAGAACGCGATGGTGGCGCTTTCATATTGCTCGGGCAATTTTTGATCGCGAGCATATCGGTCAGGAATTCCATCAGATGTATGGGAAATCGTCCGACGCCCGAATGTCTGAGCCCAGGTGAGCCTCGTCACATTCTCGGAAATAGGCATGGCCGTCCCCTCTTTGCCGGCCGTTTTGCGTCGCTTCTTCGCGGCTGCACCTATCCATCGCAAGACCAGGGGCCCTCTTGCATAGGAAGTTGGTGCAGATGCATTCAGGATGACGCTGCGCCTTAGAGATCTAGCGATACCGCGCCGTCCCCGACATCGATTGATCATGAGTTTCCTTCAGGCTGACATGTAAGAGCATGCTCGTACTCAAACCCAACACGATTCGCGCACAACGGCCGCATGGCCGCTCCGGCCTGCTTCCGGACTCCGCCAGCCGGAATTACCAGCACCTCGCCTTCCCATTCACACGAAGTTTGTAAAGTTGTCAGTGCGATGTGGAATGCGGTCTGCACCGGGCACGATGATGCGAACGCTTGCCCAGCATGGAAATCGTTTCTCTTGGCCTTCTGCATGCTCAACCGGAGGTGTGATGGACGCCCTCGGATTCGTGCTTAGCCGATCACGAAAGCTCCGTGGACCAGTCCATATGGACTGGTCCACGGAGCATGACTGCGCTTAGGCGTTTGCACTAAACAGGATTGGGCATGGCGCAGGAAGCGATCCTTATCATCGACGACCACGCGCTATTCCGATCCGGCATCGTGTCGATGCTAGCGACGGCGTTCGACAGTATCTCGATCGTCGACTGCGCATCACTGCACGAGGCCCTCACCATCGACGCCGTCGTGCCTACGGTCGTCCTCCTGGACATCCAGTTGCCCGGCTTGAGTGGCCTCGAAGGGATGGGCCTGATCCAGCAACGCTGGCCCGCTGCCAGAATCGTCGTCGTCTCCGCCCTGGATATGCCCGATACAGTTGGCGCATCGCTCGCTCAGGGAGCGTGTGCTTTCCTGTCCAAGACGGACCGGCCAGACAGGATGATGTCAGTCCTGCGCGAGATGCTGGAGGATCCTCCCGCTACTCCAAATGTCGGCGGCGCCGTCTGTCCATCGTTGACGCCACGGCAGGCAGAGGTGCTCACCCTCGTCGGACGGGGATTGTCCAACAAGATGATCGGACGGCGTCTCGGTCTATCGGAGCATACGGTTCGCGGCCACGTGCAGGGTTTGTTATCGGTCTTGAGGGTCACCAGGCGCGCTGAAGCTGTCTTCAAGGCTCAACAGCTTGGCCTAATTCGATGACTTTATCGCAGGACCACCGGATCGTCGCCGAGGAGCTGCGGCTCGTTCTGGACGGCGTCATGCAGTCGATCGCCGTCGGTTTCCTCGTCTCGACGCTCATGCTGCTCGTGTTGTGGACGTTGGCGCCTCATGCCGTCCTATTGAGCTGGTATGTCGCGTTCCTAGTCGAGCGAGTAGCGGCGGCCGCCTTCGCTCGCCGTATGCGCCATACCGTGAGCGAACCCGCGAGTGCGCGCCGGATTGAGCGCGTCGTCTTCCTGAGCAAAATCGTCGAAGGCTCGATCCTGGGTTCGTTGATATGGATCGCACTCCCGCTGCAAGTCCCTGCGGTGAGCATCCTGACGATGTCGTTGCTGGGTGCGACCTGCAGCAACGGCGTCTCGCTTCTGGCACCACGGCGCCATCTTTATCTCGCGCTTGTCATCCCCATAGTCACGTTAGCGTCGGTGACCCTGTGGTCGCTAGGCGGTATCCCCTATCGAGCGCTGGCGATCTGCTCGATCCTCTTCGTCGTCGGGCAGTACGGTCAGGTCGTGCTTGCCAGCCGTCGCGTCCGAGAGTCTATCGAACTTCGTTTCGAGAACACTGCCCTTATCGAGCAGTTACGCGCTGAGACTGCCGCCGCCCACCTCGCTCGTCGCGACGCCGAGTACGCCAATACCGCGAAGTCGCAATTTCTTGCGGCCGCCAGTCACGACCTGCGCCAACCCGTTCATGCCCTCGGCTTGTTCCTCCAGGCTCTGAGCCAGACGAGTCTCGCCGGCCCTCAGCGGCGGATCCTCCAAAATGCACAGACCGCGAACGTCGCCTCGACTGATATGCTCAACACGTTGCTGGATTTCTCGCGCCTCGAGGCTGGGGTCGTCACGCCTCGACCGAAAGCTTTCGAACTTCAACCCCTGCTCGACAAGATCGAGAACGATCTGGCCCATCTTGCCGATGCCAAGGGCTTGATCTACCGAACGCCGCAAACGGATCTAGCAATCGTCTCAGACGCCGCCTTGCTGGAACTGGTCCTGCGTAATCTCGTCCTCAACGCTATCCGCTATACGGATCACGGCGGCTTGCTCATCGGCTGCCGCCGCCGAAGCGCGAATGTGTCGATCGAAGTTTACGACACTGGCATTGGCATCCCCGAGGACAAACGAGAGGAAATTTTCCGCGAGTTCTATCAGCTCGGCAATCCCGAACGCGACCGCCACCAGGGACTTGGGCTGGGGCTCGCGATCGCCCGGGGCATCGCCGGCGCACTAGGTCACGTCCTCTCCCTTTCGTCGAGGGAGGGGAGCGGCAGCGTGTTTCGCATCCTTGTTCCCAGAACGCTCGAAGTCGAGGCCGCCGACGATCGCCCCGCGGGCAATCTAGAGGGGGGCAGACTGACCGGTTCGCGCATTATGATCGTTGATGACGATGCCATCGTTCGCGACGCGATGATGGCGCTCCTCTCCGGTTGGGGATGCTTATGCTGGGCATTTGAGGACCCGAGCGACGTCGCACGGTTCCCCGGGCACGAGCCCGCCCCCGATGCGCTGATTTGCGATTACCGGCTGCGCGGGGGGCAAACGGGCGCCGAAGCCATCGCAATGCTGAGGCAGCATTGGAAACGGCCGATCCCGGCGATCCTCATTACTGGCGACACTGCGCCCGTTCGCATGCGGGAGGCCTCGGACAGCGGAGTCCCGCTAATTCATAAGCCGGTTCGACCAGATCTGCTTCGAAGTGCCCTTATAGCGTTGATTTCACAACGGTAAACGCCGATATGCTGTTGAGTTTGTTGCCAGTGCTGAACGCCCACGTCAGCTCTGGTGCGTTGGCGGCCCAAGATCCGGATTGAAAACTCGTCGGCTGTAGTCGACGGAGAGCAGGCTATCGACTTAACTCGTATCTATGTCCGGCGGTCATACATGCGCCGCTTCTCTCTATAAATACTGGCAACTGCAGATTAATGGGGCGGATGAGGATGCTGAACTCGAGACGTCCGGCGGCTGCCTGGTTAAGGGAGGGCTCGATACCCTAGGCAGGTTGGCGCAGCCGAATGCCGGAAAGCTCAGGCGATCAACCGTGACGAATGTCGACGTAGAGGGTGTTCCCGAGCCAATCGAATGTTGGCAACGCTCTACTGGCGTCCCGTAAGAACGTCGATCAGCCGTCCGTTCCGGTTCTGAGCTGAACGGAGCGCCCCCCCGGCACACCGAGACCGATCGCCTCAGCCAGCTTGGAGCGATGTTGCGCGTATTCCTCAGCGACCATCGGATAGTCGGCCGGCAGACCATAGCGCTCTCGGTAGCTCAGCGGGTGCAACCCGTGGGCGGTAAGGTGACGCTTCAGGGTCTTGTAGGACCGGCCGTCGATGAAGCTGATGATGCCATGCTGTTGGACTGACTTGCGGATCTGCGCCGGGCTCGGCTTGTCGATCTGCGCCTGCAGAGAGGGTTCAGTCGCAACCGCCGCCACGCCGGTCGCCAGACTTACGATCGTATCATGCACTTTTGTGATCAGAGTCGGCAGTTCAGAAACAGGCACTCGGTTTTTCGAGACGTAAGCTGAGACGATGCCGGTCGCCAGGTCGGTCAATGACAGGGGGCTGGCTGAGGTCGAGGCGGGCACGTGCAGGCTCCTGAAAGGAATCAGCCCCAGATGTAGTTCGATGTGTCCCGTTGCGCTTGCCTGTGCGCGTGCTACCGTTTGCCCGAACGCGCAAGCAGAAGCACGCACTCAGACAAACGCTATGAGGACTTTGTTCTCGACGGCGGACGAGAAGCCGAAAAACAGGTTCCGCCGTTGGCGCGAGACGATCTTCGAACGGATCGTGCCGGTCGAACTGACGCCGCTTGGCGATGGCGTATTCAAGGGCGTCATGGAGGCTGCCGACGTTGGTCCCCTGCTCATCACCCGCGTGACGCAGAGTGCAGTCAACACCGCGGCAACCTCGGACACGATACGCCGTCACGGCAAGCACGACACGTTAAACGTCGCAATCACCCTGAGTGGTGAGGTCTTCAGTGCTCAGGATGACCGCACCTCGATCCAGCGAGCCGGTGACATGGTGGTGCTGGATCGTCGGCCGACCACGATGGCATCCGACGCCGACACGCGAACGCTCTTCATTGAAGTACCTCGCGAGTGCCTTGAACGCGTGCTCGGATCGACGCGACGCTACACAGCTTTGACGATCGGTGCCGAGCAACCCGGGACCTCGCTTGTGACGACCTTCTTCCATGAACTGGTTCGCACGCATGAACACCTGACGCCGAACATGGCCACGCGCATGGCTTACATTGGTATCGACCTAATCGTCGCCAGCATCGCAGAGCGCCTCGCGCATGAAGTGCCTAAGAACCTCCAGGGTACCCTCATCGTTCAGAGAGCTGCCGCGTACATCGAGGCCAACCTTGGCGACGCGGACTTAAACCCTGCTCAGCTTGCAGCCGCTGTGGGCGTTTCGCTGCGCCATCTCCAGGAGCTATTCCACGAGCACGAACGCAACATAGCCGATTGGATCTGGCGGCGGCGCTTGGAGGTCGCCGCGCAGCGGCTGGCGGATCCCGGATTTGCCCACCTAGACATCGGGCCCCTCGCCTACGGTTGCGGCTTCAAAAGCCAGAGCCACTTCAGTCGGCGCTTTAAAAATCACTACGGGCTTTCACCCAGCGAGCACCGATGGCGTGCGCTGACTTTGGCGACGTGAACACCAAGCGGCACCAATCTGGGGTTTCCGCTGCTGTTCCCCATGCGCCCGCTTCAGCCTGGGTATAGGCCCCCCGGGGCCGGCGGGCGTGCCGGCCTTAAGGCAGAACAACGGATCTTCGGCGAATGAGCGATTTGCGGATCCCGGGCTCGATGCCGAGCAGCTGGGAAGTGACATCCGTTTGTGGGGCTGTCGCCAGACCGGGACCGCATCTGCTCTTGGGATACTGCCAGCTTGGGACGAACGGCGGCACTGGGCGCGAGGCTGGCGATACCTCAAGGTATGAGCGCGATACTTGTCAAAAGCTATCACTACGATCGCCAGCCCTGAAGTCTGCCGGTGCGGCTCAGCCTGGGTGCGGTCCCATGCGGCGACGGTCATGCTCGATCGCGAACACATGGCTGTAGAGGTTGGCCACCCAGCTCCGCCCCTCGACAGTCAGATCGAGAAAGCGCACCGCGTCGCCGATGACCGGCTCGATCTTGCCCCAGAAGAACGCCGGATACCGCTCCGCGAGGTCGGCCGGGCTGGCATAGCCGAGCTGGTCGTCGAGGCCGACCTCGGCGAACTCATGAAACAGCGCGTTCAGTTTGCGTGGGTAGAGTGGATCGCCGAGTTGCCCGATCAGGTCCGCCGCACGCATCAAGCCGGCTTCGGTCCCAGTCTCCCGGTGCTCGTCGTCCGCGGGCACGGGGAAACGGGTCAACTCGATGGCCCGCATCACCCGCTGCGCATCGACGAGATCATGCGTGCCGAAGCGCTCCTGCACCGCAAGCTTCGAACGCTCGATGTGGTAGGGCGCCAGCGCCGCGTCCGATGCACCGCGTGGCAAACCGATAGTCGTGCCCTGCGCGTCGATGACGAATGCGTTCGCCCGGTCGCCTGAGCAGACACCGCGCACGTAGCCGATGTCGTGGTACAGCGCCGCCAGGATCATGTGCAGCCAATCCTCCGGCGTGATGCCCTTGTCGAGGAACCGGCCGCGTAGGATGTCCTGAGCCACGAGGGTGACGAGGGCGGTGTGGTCGCCGTCGTGGTAGAGCGCATCGCTGCCGACGATGCGCTCGATGGTCAGACGAGCGGACGCCTCGATCACCTCGGCGAAACGCGGTTCGCGACTGCCGAAGGTGCGCTGGTAGGTGAGCGCGAGGTGCTCGCCAAGCGCATCGGCCAGCATCTTCGTCACGTCGAACATGACTGGTCTCTCACAAATCGTGCAAACGCCCACACAGCCTGCTGTGTCGATCAGCATCATGACATCAAGTGAGCGGCGGCCCATATTGAGCAAAGCGCCCCGCGAAATGTCGGGGCGCCGGACTCCGGGGCAGGCTCGTAGGATCTCATAGCCGTCGTGGCTGCGCGCGCATTCCCCGGCTCGGCCGGTCCCGAGATCGAGGCGCTGGCCGGTACCATCGAGCGCGTCACCTTCCACAGCCCTGAGACCGGCTTCTGCGTGCTCAAGGTCCAGGCCCGGGGCAAGCGTGACCTCGTCCCGGTGATCGGGCATGCCCCCGCCATCGCTGCTGGCGAGTGGATCACCGCCACCGGCATCTGGCACACGGATCGCCAGCACGGCGTGCAGTTCAAGGCTGACACCCTCAAGGTCACGCCGCCCACCGGGGTGGAGGGCATCGAGAAGTACCTCGCGTCCGGCCACATGCGTGGCATCGGTCCGGCCATGGCCAAGCGCATCGTCGCGGCGTTCGGGGAGGGCACGTTCGAGATCATCGAGGCCGAGCCGCAGCGACTGCCCGAGGTCGCCGGCATCGGCCCGAAGCGCGCCGCTCGCATCATCGCCGGCTGGGCCGAGCAGAAGGCCGTGCGCGAGATCATGCTGTTCCTGCACGCTCACGGCGTCGGCACAGCGCGGGCGGTGCGGATCTTCAAGACCTACGGGCACGACGCCATCGCGGTCATGACCGAGGATCCGTATCGGCTGGCCAAGGACATCCGCGGCATCGGCTTCAAGACCGCCGACGCCATCGCCATGAAACTCGGGCTGACCCCGGAGGCGCCGCAGCGGCTGCGGGCGGGCATCTCGTTTGCCCTGCAGACGGCGACCGACGGCGGACACTGTGCGCTACCTGTGGCGGAGCTGATCAAGCTCGCGGGCGAACTGCTCGGCGTCGAAGCGGCACTGATCCGCTCGGCGCTGCTCGACGTGCTGGAGACCGGCGAGGTCGTGCAGGACATCCTCGGCGACAAGGCGTGCATCTTCCTGGCTGGGCTGCACGCCGCCGAGCGGATGATCGCCGAGCGGCTGCTCCGCCGAACGAAGGGTACACCGCCCTGGCCCGAGATCGACCTCGCCCGGGCTCTGCCCTGGGTCCAGGACAAGACCGGCAAGACGCTCTCGCCCTCGCAAGGGGAAGCCGTGCGGCGGGTGCTCGGTGCCAAGCTCGCGGTGATCACCGGCGGTCCGGGCGTGGGCAAGACCTCGACCCTCGACACGATCCTGCGGATCCTGCGGGCCAAGGGCGTGCAGGTGCTGCTTGCCGCCCCGACCGGCCGGGCGGCCAAGCGCATGACCGAGCAGACCGGGCTCGAGGCGAAGACGATCCACCGCCTGCTGGAGATCGACCCGAAGCACGGCGGCTTCTCGCGCAACGAGGACAATCCGCTCGCCTGCGACCTGCTGGTGATCGACGAGACCTCGATGGTCGACGTGCCGCTGATGAACGCCCTGACCAGGGCGGTGCCGGAGCACGCCGCGCTGCTCCTCGTCGGCGATGTTGACCAGCTGCCCTCGGTCGGGCCCGGTCAGGTCTTGGCCGACATCATCGCTTCGGGGGCTATCCCGGTGGCGCGGCTGACCGAAGTGTTCCGGCAGGCGGCCGAGAGCCGGATCGTCGTGAATGCGCACCGGATCAACGCCGGCAAGATGCCCGAGCCAGCTGCTCGGGGCGCGGACAGCGACTTCCACCTGATCGAGATCGACGAGCCCGAGCCGGCGGTGGCGACGCTGATCGAGGTGGTGACCAGACGCATCCCGGCGCGCTTCGGCCTCGATCCGGTCCGGGACGTGCAGGTGCTCACCCCGATGCAGCGCGGCGTGCTCGGCGCGCGCAACCTCAACCACGAACTTCAAGCGGTGCTGAACCCGAACCCCGCCATCTCGGTGGAGCGGTTCGGCTGGTGCTTCTCACCCGGCGACCGAGTGATGGAGAGCCAGAACGACTACGACCGGGAGGTGTTCAACGGCGATCTCGGAACCGTCGCCCGCATCGACGAGGGCGAGGGCGCGGTGATCGTCGATTTCGACGGCCGCGAGGTGGTCTACCCATACGGTGAACTCGACACGCTGGTCCCGGCCTACGCCACGACCATCCACAAGTCGCAGGGCTCGGAGTACCCGGCGGTGGTGATCCCGCTGGCCATGCAGCA
>NZ_JAKSYO010000003.1 GCF_022829635.1 Methylobacterium sp. E-066 | reverse complement strand
CAGCAAGCGCTAGTACGGTGCGCGCCAGATGCCCGCCCAGGACAAACGCATGCGGATCGAGAAGGAGCCGACCACGATCACCGATGGAGTCGGCGAGAAGGCGGACCTCGAGGGTCGGATCTCGCAGCGCAAGGCGCAGATCGAGGCGACCACCTCGGACTACGACCGCGGGAAGCTCCGGGTTCGTCTGGCCAAGCTCGCGGGCGGCGTCGCGGTGATCCGCGTCGGCGGCGCGACCGAGGTCGAGGTGAAGGGGAAGAAGGCCCGCGTCGACGACGCCCTCAACGGCAGCCGCGCTGCG
>NZ_JAKSYO010000203.1 GCF_022829635.1 Methylobacterium sp. E-066 | reverse complement strand
GTACAGGTCGCGCTCTCGTCGGTTAAACCAGCTCGCGACCCAACGGTTCGCCGCGGTATCAAGGAACGTGCCGGGTGTTCCAGGACCCGTGTAGACCATGCCGACGAGGGTGCGTGTCCCGTCGCCCGTCTTGATCTCGTGTCCGTAGGTGGCGTCGGTCGCGTGAGCGGTGGTTACGGCCTCCAGGGCCAGGGTCGACCCGTTCATGTAGGCGTAGACATAGTACAGCGTGGCTGCAGACAAGCCGGAGTTGGCTAGTGACACGCCCGCCGCCGGGATCGTGCGGTAGGCGCCGGCGACGAAAATCTGATTGCCCTAATAGGGCTTCAGCAGCAGGGCGGTCGCGCTAGAATATGCGAGCCGGCACTGGCCGAGCGGCAGCACCGCCAAACCCAGGTTGGTTCGCGCTATCGCTGCGCTCGCCACATCCGACAGGTTGTTTGCCGCGAGCAGCGCGCCGGCGGCGGCCGGGCCGAACACCACGTTCTGCCCGTTCGACTGGAGCACGGTGCCGTTGGCGCCGAGCGGTAGAGCCGCCCAGCCGGTCGCGCAGCGATAGACCAGCCCGCCTTGCGTCCCGCCGAACCCGGCGTCGAGAAGCGCCGGCAGGCTGGCGTCCTGCGCGTTGGCGGTTGAGCCGAGCAGGTTCGCCTTCAGCGTCAGCGTCGGCACCTTGGCTAGCAGGTCGTTGCTGACGCCATTGGCGATCGCCACCGTCCGATCCTGGGTTAGGTCGCCGCCGCCGGTTAGGCCGGTGCCAGCGGACACTTTGCGAGCCGGGGTGAGCGTGGCGATCCCGGCGATCTGGGTCTACAGGTCCGCGATCTGCTGGCCCAGAGCGGCCGCGTAGGTATCGCGGGCATTGAGCGCCGAGAGCAGCCCCTCGAAGATCAGGCGCACCCCGGCGCCGGTGCCGTCGTCGGGGGCGAACCCGAGGTCCAGCGTGACCGGCACGGGGGGCGTCGGTGCGGTCATCGGCGGGTAAGCTCCGGGCAGACAAAAGCCGCCCGGAGGCGGCGCGAGGGACGACTTAGGCGAGGGGCGGCTCGGTCAGGCGGCGAGGCTGGCGAAAGCCGCGTCGACCTGGGCGAGCGTGGTGATGGTCGGCGGGGTGGCGGCGAGCGCGGCGTCGACAGCGTCCTCGGCCTGGAAGCAGGCCTGGACGTGGGCGCTGACCGCGAGCGCCACCGCCTTGATCTGATCGGCGGTGAGCGTCACGAAGCCGGCCTTCGACTTGTACGAGACCGAGGCCGCACCGCTAGCCTGGCAATAGACGTAGGCGTAGGCGTTGCCGATCATCGCCTGGCTGTCGCGGTCTGTGGCGATCGCCGCACCCGCGACGGTGACGCCGCCGGTCTCCACCGCGAAGCGCTTGGCTGCCGCGTACGCCGAGAGGTCGATCGCCGGGGGCGCCTTGCCGAGCAAGTCGGCCGGGCGCTCGGTGCCGGCGTAGGGCAGCACGATCGTGGCGCCCGAGTAGGCCGCGAGCGGGCTGGTGTCGCCGTCCGCGTGGACGGCGAGCACGGTCAGGCCGTCGCCGGCCGGCTTGCAATAGAGCTGCATGGGGTTGCCTTTGGTGGAACGCGCGCTAGTTCATCTACGATTAAGCAGAGGACTAGGCGCGCTCGTGGGCGGGTCAGAGTTAGGTCGACTTTGATTAGAAATACTCGGCCTCATGCGACGAGCCTATGAGTGCACTCGTCATCAAGACATACTCTTACCGTGTTAAGGGCGCTTCGAGCAGAAAGCGACTCACCGCACTTGCCAGGGCGCTAAACACGGTCTGGAACTATGCGAACGAGATTAGTGCCCGCTCAGCTCAACGCGGGCCAGCATGGATCACTAAAGCCCAGCTCTTTAGTCTGACTAAGGGGTCTGGAAAGATCATTGGCCCGCCGTCCCAGGTCGTGCAGAAGATAGTCGAGGAGTTCGTAGCTCAGCGCCGTGCGGCGCGAAGACTAAAGCTCCGCTGGCGGGCAAGCCATAGAACGAAGCGAGCCCTTGGGTGGGTGCCGTTCACGAACCAGGACGTCGCCCTCGACGGGGCAACCGTCCTGCTGCGCGGCCAGCGGTTTCCTCTCTACTGTGTTTCGGCGTGCAACTTTGGGTCTGGCGCAATCTCGATGCAGGTTGGCTTATTGTGTGCCGATCAGCCGAGCTTCAAGCAGGTCGAGTTTGGCCCGGCCGAACATCTGCCGCTTCACAAGCTTCAGGCGGGTGATCTGCCCCTCCGTCTGGCCGTTCGACCATGATTGAGTGAGGGCCGCAGCGACAGCAGCCTTGTCCTTCAGCAGGCCGCTGGCAAAGGATGCGAGGAGGCTGCGTGCTGCAGCCTCGATCCATACGTCGAGATCGGGTCGGCGCCGTTCGCGGATCATGGTTTGGAAGCGCGACAGCAGGGACCTTGCCTCGTCGAGAGTCGGCACCCCCGTCTCGATCGTCGCCACGATGACGGCGTCCGCCTTCGTCAGGCTGTCCCGCCTCGTCGTCATCAGTCGGGAGAGGATGCGTGCTGACGGCACCTTGCCCAGCGATCCTTCCGGCGCACGCTCGCTGCGCCGGCGGCGCGTCGCCCATTCCCCAACTACCCGCAGGCTGCCGGTGAACCCGCTCTCGCGAAGCCGCCGCCAGTGCTCGGCTCCGTTATGGCAGCCGGCCGCCCACGCCGCATCGAGCTGAGGCAGATAGGCGTCCAGCCCGCTCTGGCGCGTGCGGAAGACGTCGCCGGTCAGACCGCGCCAGCACGTTGCGCACGAGCTTGCGGCTGTACCCGGTGGTCCGGGCGATTCTCTTGATCGGCATGCCCTGTCGCGACAGAGCCAGGATCGCCGCGTTGGTCGCTTGCCTCCGCAGATAGCCGTCGTATTGGAGACGCTCGGCGCAGGTCAGCCGTTCAGGATCGACCGTCGCGGCTCCCACCGCGGTGCGGATAGCGGTTATCGACTTGCGCACCGCATCGAGGAAGGCGGCGCTGGCATTCTCCATGAGATGCCAGCGGTCGGCGACCTGGATGGCGCGGGGGAGCGCCCTCGTCGTCGCCTCGCTGTAGCAACCACCGCGGTCACGGGCGACGAGGGTGATCTCGGGCTGAGTAAACAGCCACGCCTCCACCGTGCCGCTCTCGCGGTCCGGCAGGAGCGCGATGACACCCCGCCGCTCAAGGTCGCAGACCAGCGTGCCGTAGCGCTGTCCCCGGCGGAAGGCCTAGTCGTCGTTGCCGATCACGCGCGGACACTCCGTCGGCTGTGCCGCGCGGCGACGCACGGTCCGCAGCACCGTATCACGGCTCGCCGGTACCATGAGCCGACGGGTGAAGCGCGCGGCCGGTCTGCCACCCAGCGCGAGGCCAGATGGTGCACGATGCAATCCAACCGACCCGTACGCCGCCCGTAGGGAGCGGCGAGGTCCGATCCGAGACGTTCTGCGAAGATCTTGGTCCGGCAGTCCGCTCCAGCGCAACGGAAGCGGCGGACGCGGACATCAATGACGACACGCCGCCCGGCGATCGACAGATCCGATAGAGTGCGCGTGTACCGACTGCGGACGCGAGAGGAGGGCTGATCACAGCCCGGACATCGAGCCGAGGCGGCAATCGGCCGGGTGGTGATGGTCAGGCCAGCCCCAGCCTCGACATGATCGACGACGAGCCCGCCCGGGACAACGGAGCTCGGATGCAGGCTGCGAGGCATAAAAGGATCTCCGAAGGCCGAAGCCGAGATCCATCAACCCGCCTGCACCGAAAGTTAGTCAGACCCTTAAAATGGCCCCACCGCACAATGGCAATTCGAGTATAAGGTATAACAAATCTATTTAACGTCATATTGCTGGCCAAATCAAAGCTAGAGACCTCAAAATCCAATCATCGCACCGTCGTACATGGGAGCTAAATAATCTCAATTTCAGGAAATGGGAAGATGAAGCGGCCGCCACGCAGCCTGAATTCACTCTCGCGCTGAAGGATTCCATCTTTGAAGTGCCACGGCAGCACCAAGAAATAGTCAGGATTTGATGCACGCGCCTCGGCTTCGGAAATGATTGGAATACGAGTTCCGGGCGTTACTCGACCGTATTTCTCCGGGTTAACTTCAGCGATAGCTGGCACCTCGGCTTCAGTGATGCCGCAGAATTGCAATGTGACATTGCCCTTGGTGGACGCGCCGTATCCGAGCACCCTTTTCCCGTCGGCTGCCAACTCCTTCAGCAGGCGGGTCAAATCCTGCCGATGACGAAATACCCGGTCCTCGAACTCACGAAAGGGGCGCACAGTGTGCAATCCCATTCGATCTTCTTGACCCAACAGCCAGCCGATGACTGCGTCGTTGGCACGGATGCTCGACCCGGCCAGCGCGGCGGTAACGGCGAAGCTGCCACCGTTTATGCTGTTCATCTGCACATCAACGAGCCTTAGTCCGGCAGCCTCGACGATGCGCTTCACAACCCCAAGCGAATAGTACTCTAGGTGCTCGTGACAGATTGTGTCATAAGAAATGGTACGAAGCATCGCGGGCATGTAGCTTTGCTCAAAATGCCAAACGCCATCGGGCGCCAAGATCGATGCGATATCGCGTGCAAACAATATTGGATCATCAAGGTCATAAAACATGGCGATCGATGTGACGATCCGTGCGGAATGATCATGCACACTTCGGTAATTATCAGCTGAGAAAAAATCCGACACGAGCTGAATTTCACTTGGATAATACTGCCGAAATTTGTTGCCAGTCGGATCGATTCCGATACGCGTCAAGCCTTCGACGTTGTATGATTTTAGCGACGTCGCGTCATTGGAACCAATGTCGAGCACTGTATCACCAGGCGCCAGTCCGACAAGACGCTCCAGATAAGCAATTTTTTCTGAAAGATGGCGTACCATCGAGGCATTGAGACCGGATCGATATCCATAATTATCGCCGTACATCTCGCCGGAATCATAGGTGTGCGCGAGTTGTAGCAGGCCGCTATCCGGACACCAGACTAGATCAAGCGGTCCGGTGGTTACCGCCTCACCGGGCTTCGGAAAGACCCCTGTAAGTTCTTGTAATCCAAGATGCAGAACAGGGATCAGGTTTGACGACTTACTTACCCTGCATCTGTCGATTTTTTTGTACATTCCAGACATCGGAATAAGTCCTTTCGAAGCCGGCGCAGCTATTCGCGCGTTAACGGGATAAAGCCAGAATCGACACGAGCTGGCGCGATAAGCGACCCTTTACCGTCCGTAGATATCCTCGATGCGGATGATGTCGTCTTCGCCGGTGTAGGAGCCGACCTGCACCTCGATCAGCTCGAGCGGGATCTTGCCGGGGTTGCTCAGCCGGTGCATCGAGCCGATCGGCAGATAGACCGCCTCGTTCTCATGGACCAGAACCACCCGCTCGTCGATGGTGACCTCGGCGGTGCCGCGCACCACCACCCAGTGCTCCGCCCGGTGGTAGTGCTTCTGCAACGACAGGCGGCCGCTCGGCACAACCTGGATCCGCTTTACCTGGAACCGCTCGCCGATGTCGATCCGCTGGTACCAGCCCCACGGCCGGTACATCCGCAGATGCGCATCCGCCTCCGGCTCACCTTTCGCTCGCAGCGCGGCCACCAACTCCTTCACCTGCCCCGAGCGCGCCTTCGAGGCCACCAGCACCGCGTCGGGCGTGGACACCACCACCACGTCCTCCAGGCCCACCACGGCGGTCACGCCGTCGCCCTGACTGTGGACCAGGCTATTCTTCGTCTCGATCAGCGACACCCGGCCCCGCACCGCGTTGCCCGCCTCATCCTGGTCCAGAACCTGCCAGACCGCATCCCAGGTCCCGACATCCGACCACGGGAACGACACCGGCAGCACGCCGGCCTGGGCCGTCCGCTCCATCACTGCGTAATCGATTGAGATCTTGGGGGCTTGGGAGAAGGCCGCCCCATCGAGGCGCACGAAGTCGAGGTCGGTCACCGCGGCCTCCAGCGCTGCACGCGCGGCCGCGAGCACGTCCGGCACGAACGCCTCCAGTTCGGCCAGCATCAGGTCGGCGCGGAAGAGGAAGTAGCCGGAGTTCCACAGTGCCCCGTCCGCGATCAGCGCCTCGGCGCCTTTCCGGTCGGGCTTCTCGACGAAGCGGGCGACGCGAGCGGAGCCGGGCGCTTCCGCGATCGGCTCGCCGCGGCGGATGTAACCGTAGTCGGTGGCGGGGCGGTCCGGCTCGATGCCCAGCGTCATAGTGTAGCCCGCCTTCGCGCCGGCGGCCGCGCGAACCACCGCGTCCACAAAAGCTGCCGTGTCGGGCACGACGTGGTCGGCGGCCATGATCAGTACAACCGCATGCGGGTCGGTGGCCGCCGCGTGCAGCGTTGCCACCGCCACCGCCGCGGCGGAGTCGCGTCCCTGCGGCTCAAGCAGGATGTCGGCGGCCAGTCCGAGCTGGTCGCGCTGCTCGGCAACGATGAACCGGGCCTCGGCCGAGGCGATCACCGTCGCCTTCGCGAACACGGCTGCGTCCGACACCCGTGCGAGGGTCGCCTGGAACGTCGAGCGTTCCGCGTCCACCAGCCGGGCGAACTGCTTGGGCATGCTCTCCCGCGAGGCCGGCCACAGCCGCGTCCCCGTCCCGCCGCACAGGATCACGGGTAGAACTTGGTTGATCCAGTCGCGCACTTATCTCTCCGCAGCCTGTCTCACGATTCAGCGTCTGTCACCCGTGTCCGTGCATCGTCCAAGATACGCGACAGAGACACAGTTACGTCGACCTTCGGCACCCAGCCTGTGGCCTGCCGTAGGAGACGGGCGTCGCCGAACGCTAGCGGTACCTCGGATTGCCGCGCTCTTGTGGGATCGCGACGGACTTCTACGGCAACTTGGGTCAACCGCCGTAGGCCGGTCAGCATGCTCTCGATGCTTCGCGGCTTACCAGAGCATATGTTGAAAGTCTGAGGGCCATCAAATGTCTCCGCACATTGAAGAATTTTGATGTAGGCACCCACGACATCCGAAACGTCGAGGAAATCACGCTGCGCGGATAGGTTGCCCACTTCCACGAAAGGTGGTCGTTGCCCAACTTCAACTAGCGCGATCTGATGCGCGAAGGAGGCGATTGCAAAAGCCAGATCTTGTCGCGGACCGATGTGATTGAAGGGACGCAGCACGATAGGCTTTAGGCAAGTCCCTTCGGTCGATTTGAGCAACAGCTGCTCGCCCAGCCATTTGGATTGAGCATAGGCGTTCATCGGCTGCGGTGCTGTCTGCTCGGTTGCGGGGCACCCGCCGATAAACGCACGTCCGTATACCTCACCCGAGCTGACGAAAGCGAAGATGCAGGGCTCTCCAACCCGCTCGAGCGCGTCGATCAGATTGTACACCGCGCCGAAGTTGAGACGCCACATGTCAAACTTTGACGTGTCAGCGCGAACAATCGACGATTCGGCCGCAAGGTGAAGCACGTCGGTGGGCCGGAAGGTGCCGATCCGCCTCGCGACCGCGATTGAATCAATGAGGTCGAGCCGCTCGTAGGAAACTCCGTTCGGCACTTTGAGGAAGGCGCGACGTCCGACGCCTAGGATCTCGGCCGAGGCGAAGGCGTCGCGAACACCTTGGAGAACGTGGCCACCTACGAACCCCGAGGCGCCAGTGACGAGGATGCGCCTCATGTGTTGACTTGTCGGCTCAAGCGTTGGCGGTGTGGCGGCAGATATCGGCGTCGACCATCTCGGTGATCAGCGCCTCCAAGCTGGTCTGCGCCTCCCATCCGAAGGCCGCCTTCGCCTTAGCCGGGTTGCCCAGAAGCACCTCTACCTCCGCCGGCCGGAAAAACGCCGGATCAATAATCAGGTGGTCGTCGATGTTCAGCCCGACATGTTTGAAGGCTATCACGCACATGTCCCGCACCGTGGTCGTGCGGCCGGTGGCGATGACGTAGTCGTCAGGCTTGTCCTGCTGAAGCATCAGCCACATCGCCTTGACGTAGTCCCGGGCATGGCCCCAGTCGCGCTTGGCATCGATGTTGCCAAGCCGCAGCTCCTTCTGCTTGCCGAGCTTGATCCGCGCCACTGCGTCCGTGACCTTGCGGGTGACGAACTCGACGCCCCGCAGCGGGCTCTCGTGGTTGAACAGGATGCCGTTCGAGGCGTGCAGCCCGAAGCTTTCCCGGTAGTTGATGGTCATCCAGTGCGCGTAGAGCTTGGCCACACCGTAGGGCGAGCGCGGGTAGAACGGCGTCGTCTCGCTCTGCTGCGCCTCCTGGATCAGCCCGAACATCTCCGAGGTCGAGGCCTGGTAGTACCGGGCCTGGGGGGCGACCGAGCGCAGGCATTCGAGCATATGGACCGCGCCGAGACCGGTCACCTGGCCGGTGAGCAGCGGTTGCTGCCAGGAGGATGTGACGAAGGACTGGGCGGCGAGGTTGTAGATCTCGTCGGGCTTGGCGGTCTGGACGATCCGCAGGAGCGCCGACTGATCCAACAAGTTGCCGTCCACGAGTTCGACATCGCCGAGGATGCCGAGCCACTTCAGCCGGTGGTCGAAGACGCCGGCATGGCTGGAGCGGCGGACGATGCCGGTGACCGTGTAGCCCTTCTGCAGCAGCAGCTGTGCCAGGTACGCGCCGTCCTGGCCCGTCACCCCCGTGATCAGCGCACGCTTGCCCGTCATGAAATTATCCCATCTCGTTGCTGCCCGGCTGCTACGACCGCGATAGCGCTTACGTCAAGGCTGTCTTCGTCGCCCACCATAGCTTGGAGACCTTCAACTCCGGAGCGTGGGGATATTTTCTAAGAACCAGCGGTAAGTGTCCTGCAGACCGTCCTCCAGGCTTATTTGCGCCCGCCAGCCCATGGCATGAAGCCGCGACACGTCCATCAGCTTGCGCGGCGTGCCGTCGGGCTTGGTCGCGTCGAACTCCAGCCGGCCCTCGTAGCCGATCACCCGGGCCAGCACCTCCGCCAGCTCGCGGATCGTGCAATCCGCGCCGGTGCCGACGTTGATGTGCGACAGGTCCGGCCGGGTGTTGGCGGCGTAAACCGTGTCGTCCAGCTCCATCACGAACACGCTGGCGCGCGCCATGTCGTCGACATGTAGGAACTCGCGCATCGCCCGGCCGGTGCCCCAGACCGTGACGGATGGGCTTCCCGCCTGCTTGGCCTCGTGCAGGCGCCGCATCAGCGCCGGCAGGACGTGGGCGTTCTCGGGATGGAAATTGTCGTTCGTCCCGTACAGGTTGGTCGGCATCACGCTGCGGTAGCGCCGCCCGTACTGGCGGTTGTAGCTCTCGCACATCTTGATCCCGGCGATCTTGGCGATCGCGTAGGGCTCGTTGGTCGGCTCCAGCAGCCCGGTCAGCAGCGCGTCCTCGCGCATCGGCTGTTCGGCGTGCTTCGGGTAGATGCACGACGAGCCCAGGAACAGCAGACGGTCGACGTCGCTCGTGTGTGCGGCGTGAATGAGGTTCGACTGGATCAGCAGGTTCTCGTGGATGAACTCGGCTGGGTAGGCGTTGTTGGCGTGAATGCCGCCGACCTTCGCGGCTGCGAGATATACTTGATGAATCCGGTTCGCGGCGAAGAAGGCACGGACAGCGCCTTGGTCTAGCAGGTCAAGCGTATCTCGATCGGCGGTTAGGATACGCTGGTGACCGAGCTCCTGTAGCCGGCGCACGATGGCCGACCCCACCATCCCTTTGTGGCCAGCAACGAAAATCGATCCCTTTGACGCGCTTGGATTGATACTGCCCTTCGCTTCCTCAAGCATTATCTCTATCCCTTGTATAACACACCCGGAAAAACTTCGATTCGACTGACGCGATCACTCAGTGAAAACTATAGCATCAGTATCCGTCCATTTTTCTTTAACCGATTCAAGAGACCTCATCTGTTAATTCGCGATATGAAATGCCTACCGGCTTGTCTGGTCTAGGCCAGATCACCGCATCGGCGGGTAGGGTACGTGATACTGTGCACCCCATACCGATCATGGATCGTTTGTCGACGCCACCTCGCGAATGTCATAGCGAGGACGGCGGGTGAAACACCCGCTGCGACGATGAGCCGAATACGCCAAAAGCTAAAGGATGTTATCGGGCGCCTACCCTGGGTGAGGACGGATCCGACTGCCACCATCTTAACCCATTCCGGCCACTTCGCCGAGCCCGTCGATGATGCCGATTCTTCGGCAGATGTCATCGATCTAACAAGCCCGAATGATGCACCGAGGGGATGCGTCGCCGGCGGGGCTTCTGTAGGCAAGTTTGATCTTTACGTCTAATTCGATGCCCCGCCACCTGCAGTGTCGCTGAAGCCGGTAGACGAGGTCGAAACCGCGCCGTTACCCCCTGGGTACCGACAGTACCGGATCGACCACCGCGCAGGTTGGTGCTCAAATTAATTTCCTCTTTAACCAAACCTGCGCGAGCTGGATCGAACGGCCCAATCGGGCTGACCACCCGCCGTCCGCCAGCGATCGGCTTCCCGACGATCTTGGAACAGATGTGTCGTCTCACAGATCTTGGCACATAAGCTCGACCAGGTCAGTCGGCTGACAGATCGACTTCATCGTCCTCTTGCCACATGTACACCGGCAAAAAGCCCCTGCTTGACTGGGTAGGAGCACAAGGAAGCAGAGCGAGAGAGTCGACCGTATGGCTTACTTCCCGTGGTGACGCTGCACCTGAGGGGCCGTGATATGATAATAGCTGGCCGATGCCGCGATCGCGGGACGTAGCCACGATCGGCGACGGGACTTGCGACAAACTGGAAGACTCGAGGCGGAGGCCTCGAACCTCTGTATACCCAGTCATGGCGCCTCGAACTAGGAAGAGCCGCTCACTCAGCCGCGGCAGCGTCGCTATGCTCGCCGTCGGCGCTGGACGCTTCTTCATCCCGCTCGACATCGTCGGGGGCGTCATCCGTCTCGTCCTGGCTACCGTCGGCGGCGGTGAAGAAGTCGCCCTTTCGAATCGCCTCGCCACCCGTCACCATCATGCTTAGGTAGGTGTTCAGGGTGTTCGGGGCGACGTCAGGCAACCGCTCAGCGATCTCGGCATGCGTCAATCCTTGCGGCCCTGCGCTATTGAGGAGTGACTTCAAACGTCCCTTTGCCGAGTTCGATCGTGGGCCACGAGCTCCGCGGCGTCCACTCCGACCCGACATGCCCTGATCCTCGGCCGACGGGCGGACATTATCAGATGACCGAAGGATGGCCGTGTCCTTGAGCGGTACGCCCTCCACGATCGCCGTCAGCGCAGCTTCTGCTGCGCGCAGCTTGGTGAGTTCCGCTGAGATCCGATCGTGGTCGCTCTGGAGTGCAGCCCTCCGCGCTCGCACGTCGACCAGCGCCTTCGTCAGGGTATTGTCCTCAGGCATCGGGCAACCTCACTCCAAACATTGGCTCGTGCGCGGTCATAGGTCATAGGACTTTGAAAGCGTCAACAGGGAGCCCTCGGGCCGCGGAGGCCCTTTAAGATTTTGAGGACGGCTCAGTTGTTAGGCACGCATGGCCTAGCTAGCCGAAATCGAAGATAATTTTTCTGGACCCAGCGAGCATAAGCAGAGCAGCCCAACTGCAATGTGGGCATTGCCATCCAGTTTCAAAACTGCGTTTGGGACTCAGTCGTACCGATCTCATTTCGATCACGGCAAGGCTCGTTCAATTATTGCCGCCCATTGCGTCAACAGTATATCGGAGTTGAGATCGCAGACTCGCTCAATCCGTCAAACGTTTCCGACAAAGGCGGGAATAATTTAATCGACATCGACCCGCGTGATCAGCACGGCCAGTTAGAAAAATCCACATTTATGACGTCAATAATTACATCGAACTGGCTACAGATATGCTTCTGAAAAAGTTATGCATATCGCGATAGATTCGAATCGCAAATTCGATATCGGAGGCGATGTTCGTTCAGGAGTAGCCAATCTCAATATCGGCCTGGGCTCAATGCCTCGCGTCGGTGACAGGACTGGCTTCACCGGGCTCGTCCATTTCAACCCGGTCGAGGCGAAGGCGATCGAGATAGGGACGGATTGCTCGATCGCGTTCGGCGTTTGGATGACGACGAGCAATTTCCACTCGATCATCTGCTAGAGCGGCGGCATGCAGCTGAATCCGGCGAAACTCGTCCGCGTTGGCAACCACGTCTGGATCGCCAACCACGCGACGCCCCTCGAGAGATCGACCAATCTGCGATAACGCTATCATCGGGGCGCAAGCGGTCGTCACCGGAATCGTAGCCCCTAATGCGTGGCTGCTGGCAACCCCGCGCGCATCGTGCACGAGGATGTCACCAGGCTGCCGGACCTAATCTGACAGCCGGATGACGAAGGGCAGGGGACCGAAGGCATAACCTCATATTTACCAGGCGCGCCTGTTCCGATAGGGCGAGAGCGGCCTGCGAGGCGCTCGCTCGGCGCTATAATCCTCCCCCGACGCAGCCCCGCAAAGACATGCCCATCCGAGCTATAGGCCTCGACACAGCCGCCGATGACGCTCGCATGGCGGAGCGAGCCGTGCGCGCGACGATGTGAGAGGAGTGCATTGAAGAACCTCTATCGCCTGTATCACAGCTGGGCGGGTTCCAGCGGAGCGCGTTCGAGCCGCAATCCGCTGATCCGGCTCGCTGCCAGCGGCGGCCTTCCCCCGGCGAACGATATCGCGTCGGCAACGCAGCAGATCGCGGCGCTGGAGCCGTATGTCGACGCGGGCTTCTACGCGAGCTGGTACGGCATCACGGTCGATCCAGTGCGGGACTATCTCACAGTTGGCTGGCGCGAGGGCCGGGACCCGCGACCGGATTTCTGCACCGCCGACTACCTCGCCGCGCGGCCGTATCTGGCCCGGGCCGGCATCAACCCGTTCCTGCACTGGGTGACGGCGCAGCGCACCAAAAGCGGCGCCCTGCCCAAGCCCGACACCAAGCAGGCCGAGCGCCTGGCCCGCCGCCTCGTGGACGGGGCGTTCTACCTCGCCCATAATCCCGACCTGCAGGTGGCCGGCGTCGATCCGGCCGGCCACTACATGACCTCCGGCTGGCGCGAGGGCCGCGAGCCGTCGCCGTACTTCGACACCCTGGCCTATTGCCTGACCCGGGGCATCGCGTACGCGACCCAGAACCCGCTGGTGCACTACGTCCTGCACGGCGGCCCCGCCCGGCCCGAGCCGAAGGAGGAGGCGTTCGCCCTGCAAGCCGAGACGCTCGCGCCGTATTTCGACGCCGCCTACTACCGGCAGGGGCTGGACGAGCGAGATGCCCAAGCGTTCTCCGATGCGGAGCTGCTGCGGACCTACGTGACCGGCGGCTGGCGTGCGCTGCGCAGCCCGCGCCAGGATTTCGACCCAGCCGGCTTCGTACAGGCGCGCGCCAGCAGCCGGGCGGTGATCGGCGATCCGTTCTTCCGCTATGTGACCGAGACGTTACTCTCCGGCGGCACGCCGTTCTCGGCCAAGGACCAGCCACAGTTTCCCGCCGTGGACGAGGGCTGGTACAGAGCGACCTATCCGGACGCACGGGGCTTGCCCCCCTACGTGCATTTCTCGAGAGCCGGCTGGCGAGAGCTGCGCGATCCGGGAAAGGGCCGCTCGACGCTCGACGCGCTGCTGCGGGTCTGCGGCCTGCGCCCGGCGCGTCCGCCCGGCGAGGACACAGGCTGGCTCGGAGAGATCGGGCACGTGTCCCCGGACCGGGCAGCATCCCTGGATCTGCAGACCGAACTGGCGGCGCTGCATTTCGACCACGCCTTCTACCGGCGGCGCTACGGCCTGGCGGAGGACGTGGACGCGGTCCGGGACTATTGCGCCACCGGCTGGCGTCGGGGCCGCAACCCGCGCCCCGATTTCAACGGGTGGGCCTACCGCGCCCATCATCCCTACGTCGAGGCGACGGGAATTGCCCCGTTCGTCCACCACCTCGCCGCCGCGCTGCTACGTGGCACCGACCTCTCGAGCGACGCCTTCGATCCGGGCTACGGCACACCGCCCGCGGCGGAGGACGCGGATCTGCTGGAGCAGGCCCGGCTGATCGAGCCCTATTTCGACGCGGCCTGGTACCTGAAGCGCTACCCCGACACGCGCGGCTTCGAGAACGGGCCGGCCATCCACTTCCTGTCCCACGGCCAAGAGGAGGATCGCGACCCGAGCAAGACCTTCTCGACACGCTTCTATCGCCGGGCCTACGGCCATCTGTTCGCGCCGGCCGAATCGCCGGTCCTGCACTACGTCCGCACCGGCCGCGCCGCCGGGCTGATGGGCCGCCCGGAGGATCTCGGCGCCTGGCCGGCCATGGAGGCGCCCGAGCCCCACGACTGGGACGGCCTGCCCCGGGCCCTCACCCTCGCCCAGGCCCGGGTCGTCGTGATCATGCCGGTCTACAAGGGCCGCGGTGAGACCCTGCGCGCCATCCACGCCTGCCTGTCCGCCCCGCAGACCACACCCTTCACCCTGCTCGCCGTCAACGACCGGTCCCCCGATCCCGACCTCACCGCCGACCTAAAAGACCTCGCCGGCCGCGGCCTGTTCCACCTCGTCGAAAACCCGGAAAACCTCGGCTTCGTCCGCTCGGTCAACCGCGGCCTGTCCCTGCGCCAGGGCCGCGCCGTCGTCCTGCTCAACTCCGACGCCCAGGTGTTCGGCGACTGGCTCGACCGGCTCGTCGCCCATGCCGAGATGGCGGACGCGGAAGGCCGCCCGCCCGTGGGCAGCGTCACCCCGCTGTCCAACAACGCCACGATCTGCAGCTATCCGCGCTTCAACGCCAACAACACCATGGCGCTGGAGATCCCCCGGCCCGAGCTCGACCAGGCCGCCAGCACGCTCAACCGCGGCCGCTCCGTCGAGGTGCCCACCGGCGTCGGCTTCTGCATGTACATGACGGCAGAGTCCCTCGACGCGGTCGGTACGCTGGACGAAATCGCCTTCGGCAAGGGCTACGGCGAGGAGAACGACTGGTGCATGCGCGCCCGCAAGGCCGGGTTTTCGAACCTGCTCGCCGAGGACGTGTACGTCTACCATGCCGGGCAGATTTCGTTCGGGCTCGACCCGGGCGGCGAGTACGACCAGGGCCAGGCGGCGCTCTTGGCCAAGCACCCGGACTACCCGGCGCTCGTCGGCCAGTTCGTCCAGGCTGATCCGGGCCGGCGCGGCCGGGCGCGGCTCGACCTGTACCGGCTCGCCCGGCACTTCCATAGCCGGGCGATGCTGTTCGTGACCCATAGCTGGGGCGGGGGCATCCAGCGGCACATCGACGACATGATCGCCCGGCTGAAAGCCGAGGGCACGGCCGTCGTGCTGCTCTCGGTCGACCGGGCCCGGAACATCCAGGTCAACGTCTCGTATCGCAGCCGGGAGTTCGTGTACCTGCCGAGCCTGGACAGCCTGTACCTGCCGCGCGACGCCGAGGCGGTCGCCGCCTTCGTCGAGCAGCTGGCGCCGCGTCTGATCCACGTGCACTCGCTGGCGGGCCTGCGCTGGACTGCGGCCCGCGCGCTGATGGATCTGGTCGCCGGGTCGGGGCGGCCGTATGCCTGGACGCTGCACGACTTCTCGCCGGTGTGCCATCGCAACCACCTGGTGATGCCGGACGGGCGCTATTGCGGTCTGGCGCCGGTGCCGGTGTGCCGGGACTGCCTGGCCTCGGACGCGGACGGCTACGAGGAACCGGATCCGGAGGAGCGGCGGGCCGTGTTCGGGCGGTTCCTGGCCGGGGCGGCGCGGGTGTTCGCGCCGTCGCGTGACACGGCGGGGCGGATCGGCGCGGTGTATCCGGAGCTGGCGATCACGGTGCGGCCGCACGTCGAGACCGACCGGAGCGTGCGCGCGAGGGTCCTACCGCGCCCGGACCGCGTCCGCCGGGTCGCGGTATTGGGTGGCATCAGCATGCCTGAAGGCGGCCTTCTGCTTCAGGCACTGGCCGCAGACGCTCACAACCGCGATCTGGCCCTACGATTCGCGATCGTGGGTTTTTCCGATCCGATGCTTACGGGCGGCCTGGAGCGGGCAGGGGTCACCGAGACCGGCCGCTACTCCACCGACGATCCGACACTCGATCGGGTCGCGCGGGCAGCTCTACAGATCGCCGATACCGGCCAGCACTGGGAGGACGAGGAGATCTTCGACCGCCTGCCGATGGTATCCGCCGACATGGTCCTACTGCCGGCGATCTGGCCCGAGACCTATTCCAACGCCCTGACCCTAGCGTTGCGAACCGGCCTACAGGTCGTGGCCTTCGATCTCGGTGCCCAAGGCGACCGGCTGCGCACCTACCCGAACGGGCACGTGCTGCCCTACGCCTTGGCGAACAATCCGGCCGCCTTCAACGATCAGCTGCTGGCGATCGACATCTCGCCTAGCGGGCAGCACTCAGTGCCGATCCATGGGGCCGAATACGACGACCTGATACGCGACTATTACGCCCTGATGGCGTAAGGCCGCCCGATCCCGCGCATCCGATCAACGCACTTTAGCCCAGTTTCTCGTTGAAGCAGGCGGAGAAACGCAGAGGCTAACCCGATGTCCGTTCTCCCGACGGCTCAGACGCAAAAGAGCCCGGCCGAGTCCTACCTGCACGTGTTGTACGCGCTGATCCTGCGCGACGTACGCACGCGCTTCGGAGCTTCGCTTTGGGGCTATGGAGTAATCGTTCTCTGGCCCTGCGTCCATGTCTTTATGCTCATTGGAATCTATACGTTCCAGAAGTTGGCGGCGCCGCTCGGAGATAGCAGGCCACTATTTTTTGCCACAGGTGCGGTACCAGTACTGGTATTTCAGTATATTTCCCGCGAGGTCATGAAATCGGTTATGATAAACCGGCCATTAACCTACTATCCACAAGTTAAGATATTCGACCTCCTATTCTCGCGTATTCTAGTTGAGATTGTAACTGGATTTCTAGCATTGTTAGTCGTCTCGTCGATCTTGGTCGCGATCGGGACTAACCCAATCCCAGCAGACCCCATCACAGCTGTCTGCGGCTATGTGGCGGCTATTATTCTCGGAATAGGGATCGGCACGATCAACGTCGCCATCGTCGGTTTTTTCCCGGGGTGGATGATCGGATATGCACTTTTTAGCATCCTCATGTATATTTCTAGTGGCGTAATGTTTCTGCCGAGCTACCTCCCAGAGCAGATTTACTACTGGATGAAGTTTAACCCGGCATTACAATGCGCAGAATGGGTAAGATCAGCGTATTATCCATATGCCGGCATTCATGTAGACCACTTATATGTGATCATGTTTGGATTAACGTCGGCAGCTATCGGACTGTTCCTAGTGAAACATGTAGTCAGCAAAATGCAGGGCTGAATGATCGTCGGTTCGCAGGAGGTGGGCAGCTGCCTGCGCACATCATTGAGCTGGCTCTCTGTCATGGTGGCTAGCTGTTCGGGCTCGAATCGGGTGGCGAGTACGACCAGGGCCAGGCGGCCTTGCTCGCCAAGTCCCCGGACTACCCGGCCTCGTCGGCCAGTTCGTTCAGGCCGATCCGGGTCGGCGCGGCCTGGCGCAGCTCGACCTGTACCAGCTCGCCCGGTTGGGAGAGTGGGCAAGATCGCGGTGCGGAACTGAGCGTCGGCTATCATCTATCCGTCTCGCTGATGTAGTCCGCCCAGACTGGTGTCTTCAAGCGTGTCGATTAACGCCGCGTGGCGTTCCCGCTCGGCATCGGTGAGGCGGGTTTTGAACATGCGCGGCGCTACCGGCCGGGCAGCATCCGCCGCGGACTGAGCCGGGGTAGCGATGACGGGCGCCAGGTCGAAACTGATCTGCTTGCCGCCGAGAAGCTCGACGTAGACCTCCGCCAGGATCTGGGCGTCGAGGAGCGCCCCATGCTTGGTGCGCCGGCTGCGATCGATCCCGTAGCGGTTGCAGAGAGCGTCGAGGTTGTTAGCTTTACCCGCGTGCTTGCGCCGGGCGAGGAGGGGCGTGTCGACCACGTCATCCAGCTTGATTGCCGGTGGCCGCGGCTCATGTAGGCGCGCATACTCGGCGTTGAGGAAGCTGACGTCGAAGGGCGCGTGGTCGATAACCAGCGTTCCGTTGCCGATGATGGCCAGCAGCTCGGAGCGATGGCGGCGAACAGCGACTTGTCGGCAAGCTTCGGTTTTTAATTGGCCTCAGCCTGCGGTTCAGGGAGCGGAGCACAGATTATGAAACGTAAACCGACCAAATCGAATGCACTCACATTACTCATTGAAGCTGGCATAGACGTAAAGTCCGTAATCGATGTTGGCGTGCAAGTTGATACTCCGGAACTGAGGGAAGCCTTCCCGAACGTACCACATATTTTGTTTGAGCCAGTTGTGGAATATAACGAAAATATACGCGAAAATTATAAAAATGTTGAGTATAGACTTGAGAACATTGCCATATCGGATCGCGAAGGCGTTCTATGGCTGAAAGATTGTAAAAGCACCGAAACTGGTGTCGTCACACACGTAACGCCGGCCTTGCATTTCGAAGAAGGCCTTCGTCACATCAGAGCAAGAACCTTAGATAACTACCTTAGCGAAGCTTATCAAACTAATCAAAATTTAGCACCATATCTGATTAAGATCGATGTTGACGGGCATGAGACGGAAATACTTAGAGGCGCGAAGAACGTGCTTCCTTGGACGTCCTGCCTGATCGTTGAAACGACACTTCCACATCTCCGCGAGAGGTGCGACTTTGCGGAGAGATGCGGCCTGCGTCTATGGGATATTGTAGACATCAATTACTACCATAACAACTTATATCAAATCGACTTAATATTTGTTGCCGATAGATTCTTTAAATCCGCTAGCAAACTAGACCCAAATAAAATGATGATGGGTGAAAGTGTAGATATAGACGCTTGGTTTGAGCCAAAGGAATATCTGTGAAAAATTCTTGATCTGCAATAGTTGAGGCGCCCCGATTGTATTGTCAAGCTGAGATACCATCCTGCAAGGTGATCGCCATTGGGGCCTCGGCCCAATTAACGCGCCCTAGCGATCGCTGCAGAGGCAATCTCGCTGATCTTAAGCCTCGCAGGTTGTTACCCACTCCCATCTCATCTCTGTGCTCCCAGCGCACGCAAGACCCTTGTGAACGGTGTTAGGAGCAGGCGTTGATGTCCGCATCTTCGCCCACCCGGCTCCGGCGCGGGCTATTTATGCCCGGCCGGACACAGCCCACGCATCAGCGCGGCTGCGGGGGCATCGACTTCGGGTCCTTAGAAAAACCACTACGGCCCTCGGCCAGCCCACTGTTCACGAAGTGCACTAGCGGGTTGTGTCCCGACGAGGCCACATCCGGGTTCGCGGCCAGATACCCGTCCGTGCTGAAGCCGGCGCTTGGATCTCGCCCCTCTTTCCAACCGTGACGCAGGTAGTGGTCGAGCGGGTTGAGACCGGCTACTTGCACGTCAGGGTAGGCGTTCAGGTAGTAGGCAGGGTCAAAACCTGGCAGCCGCACTTTGACTAGCGACGACCGTCGCTTGAACGGCTTCAGCATGCGCAACTTCATGATGGATCCACAAGCATGAGACACGTGCTCGATCCATCATTCGGCGCCACGTAGCAAGCCTAAGCTGACCAGTCTCCGGCCCGAGTTCAGCGATCAAAGTCCGCCCACCATCGCCCGGATCCATGTCGGCTGACGACGCTCAACCGGGTGTCGCCGGATTGGCAGATCAGCTACCATTGGAAGCGCGATGCGTCTGATCACAAGCGCTTAGAACCGCCCTGGTAAGCTCTTTGTATCCGCAGTCCGTTAAATGCACGAAATCCAGATGGTAATTTGGGTTCGGCGACAGTCCATCGGCAACCATCGCTGCGTCCGCATCGATCAGTCGGGGGCCAAACCATAAGGTCAGAAGGGCCTTCAACGCCTGTCTTTCTGTAGCTGCGCGCTGAAGGTCGAGCCCAAGTGGTGGCGGGAGGAGGACGAACACCTCTGCGGTTGGATGGGCGGCATCGAGCCGCGCGGCGATCGCCTCAATGCCATCAGCGACGTCGGTGTGTCTTTCACCGAACAGCAGATTGTTTGTCCCGGCCACGATGAGGATGCGCATTGGCCGGCAAGTGCCCCAGACTATCTGGTCGAGGCGCCACAGCACATGCTGCGTTAGGTCGCCGCCAACCCCGAGGCTGAACACGGTCCACGGACGCCAGGCTGCGAGGGGCCATTGCTGCGCGATGGAGTCGCCGACGAGGAGGATATCCAGGACACCGATCGCGGATACCTCTTCCATCTGCCGATGGTGATACCCCTCGGCATCATCATTGTGCGGGGGCGCCGGGATCGTCGTGTGCGGGATCCTAGCCTGTTCCATAACCGTCGGCTCTTGCTCAATGACGGCGCCAGGTTTCCCAAAGGCAGTGCGCACCCACCCAGCAGACGGCTCCCCGATAATGCGATCGAACAAAAATTCCAAACGGCTTCCGAAAATGGCAAGAAAATTCATCTAAATTCACTCAATATCAGGGCGACAACAGTGTCATACAGGGTACTTTAAGGTTGCACGATGACACAAATGTTGCTCGATATTTCGCAAACGATTTTGACGTTCCCTTCAGCGCGGTTTTTTTTCGCCTCTGCAGCACTCGGTTCAGCCTATTTCGGATTTTTTTAATTTGCAATCATCTGAGCAGGGACTTTCATCAAACAGCGTTGCCGCCATGTCTTCCGAAGACGGGTTAAGGCGAAAAGGAGCTAGATGTTCTGTCCCGCAGTGTGGTGTTACGATTGATACCGCATGGAGGGACGCGCTATGGGGCAGGTTCTCTACAGCTGCGCCACCACGACTGAGCGGCTGTGTTGAAGGTCAAGCCGTGAGGGGCCGCCAGGGCATACGGTCGCGGACGATGGAGTTGAGCGTCACCAGGAGCTTTCGCATCACCGCGACGAGTGCGACCATCCTCGGCCGGCCACGCTCAGTGAGCCGCTCGTAGAAGGGCCGGAACGGATAGCCTCGCCGGATCGCGGTCAGCGCAGCCATGTACAGCACGCCCCGCACAGATGTTCGCCCACCCGCGATAGATCACCGGCCCCGCATCAGGCCAGAATCGCGGTTGATCGGCGCGATGCCGACGAGAGCTGCGAGCTGGTGGTGTCCGATGGTGCCGAGTTCAGGCAGCTGATCCGGAAGCGTGCGCGCGGTGACGTCGCCGACCCCGGGAACGGACTTGAGCAACGCCTCAGTCTCGCACCAAACGGGAGAAGCCTTGATGGTTTGGCCGATATCCCCGTCGAGCTCTGCGAGCTCCTTCTCCCGGAAGGCGATGTGGCGGCTAAGCCGTCGGGTCAGCTGCTTGTCCACCGCTTGATCGCGGCGGTTCGTCTCCATGCCGATCATCCCGATGATCTGGCGGCGCCGACTCACGAGCTCGGCGAAGTGGCTTCTCTCCGGTTTCGGCAGAGGCCTGGCCGGTGGTCTGATGCGTTCAGCGAAGAGGGCGATCACCTCAGCGTCGAGCGTGTCGGTCTTCGCCAGCCGGCCCATGGCTCGGGCGAAGTCGCGGATCTGGCGTGGATCGACAATGCATAGCGGCAGTCCGGCCGCCGCGAGCGCTGCAGCGACCGTCGCCTCGAAGCCGCTAGTGGCCTCCAGGACGACGAAGGCAACCGGGAGGTTGCCGAAGCGGCGCGTGAGGGCTTCAAGCCCCTTTGCGTCCCGCGGGACGTGGAAGGCCTCGTCCAACGGCCTGAGATGAACGTCGAGACGGTCCTTGGACGCGTCGATGCCAACGAAGATGGTGGGTCGTTCGTCCATGACCCTACCGTGCAAATGCGGGCTCGGGCCCGAGCGGCTGTCCGGGTTCGGGACTGTGGCGGTGAGGGCCGCACCTTGCTCTGTCGCGGGCTTAAGAGCGCCAGACGGACGTGGGCTGACCCTCACCGTGTAGCCTCGCTGGCGTCGCGCCAGAAGGTAACTTCAAGATACAAGACGGTCCGTCGGGCAATCCAAGTTCGTCAAGAGAGCTTATAAGCCGCCGCTAAATGCTACGGCATCAGCCCGACCACCGTGCCGAAGTAGCGTTCACGTCCGACCGGCACCGATGCGATCTCCGGCGACGCCGCAGATCGTTTAATTAGGCGAGGGACACAGATCCTCTTTACGGTCGCTTAA
The DNA here is from genome assembly GCF_022829635.1 of Methylobacterium sp. E-066. Lineage (GTDB taxonomy): Bacteria > Pseudomonadota > Alphaproteobacteria > Rhizobiales > Beijerinckiaceae > Methylobacterium. The sequence goes on along the minus strand of NZ_JAKSYO010000203.1, from coordinate 63,562 downwards.
GTGAGTGGCCGAACCGGTGGTACGGCGAAGCTGCACCGGATTCCGCACGGAAAGGCTTTCATCAATGCGCATCGCCGTCGCAGTCCTCGCTCTGCTGCTGGCCCCACCCGCCCTCGCCTTCGACCCGGGCAAGCAGAGCCCGGCCTGCCCGCTCGGCCCGGCGCCGGTCGGCAAGCCGGTGGACGTGACCTGCTTCGGTGCCAAGATGGACGGCAAGACCGATGACACCGCTGCCGTGCAGGCGGCGATCAAGGCGGCACAGGCCTCGGGTGCCGGCGGTCAGGTCGTGATCCCCGGCGGCTCGATCCGCCTCGGCGACGTGACCATCCCGAGCAACATCGGCGTATTGGGCGCGGGCGCCAACGCGACGGCGGTGTATGCCTCAGGACCGGCCGTGGAGGTGTTTCGGGCGGCCGATCCGAGCATCGTCGCCAACGTAACGATCGAGCGGCTTTCCATCTACGGCGCTGGCGGCGCGCGCCAGACGGGTGGCCACTTCGTTCTATTCGAAAACTGCCAGAACTGCCGGGTGTCCGATTTTCTGTTTTCTGGCGCCTACGTTGGGGTCGAGGTCGGCGGCCATAACACGCTCAACGTCACGCTGGAGCGGGGACGTTCGGACGGGGCTTCGCTTTATCACTTCGCCGTGGCGGGGGGGGCGGACACCTTCCTGCGGGGCCTCATCACCACATCCGGGGGCGGTCCACAGGCGCGGTGCGGCGTGCGGCTGACCCAGTCCGGCGGGACCTGGATCTCGGATAGCGACATTACCGCCTCCGGTCACGGCACCTGTGTGCAGCCCAGCGACGGCCAGTCGGTGAAGTGGACCTTCGTCTCGAACACCGCGCTGGGCGACACCGGCACGGGCTTCGGGCTATTCCTCAACCCAACGGGCAGCGGCGTCATCTACGGCTTCTCCGCCGCAAACTCATGGACTTCGGCCAACAAGCAGGCCGGCGTCGGCAGCCAATGCAACAAGGGCGGTGCAATCCAGGCAGTGACGCTCAACGCGCACCGCGCCATCGCGAACACACTCGACGGTATGACGTTCACCTGCGGCGACGGCATCCGCATCGTCGCACCCACCGTCGTCGACAACAGCAACCCGGACGGCGGCGGCGTCGCCGGGCGCAACTCCGGCATCGTGTTTGGACCGGGGCTGTCGCACTTCTCCGTGAACGGCGGTGAGTTCCGGGCGCTCTTCGGCAGCAAGCCGTTTCAGGCTTATGCCGTGCGCGTGATGCCGGGCGCCTCGGACTACTACACCATCGCGGGTATCGATGCGGTCGGCGGCGGTTCCGTTGACGATCGCGGCACGGGTTCGCACAAGGTCGTCGGCAGCAACTGGTGAATTGCCAGATTGATTAGAAGGTCGAGTTACTGCCGTGCAGGGTGGCCAGTGTGCAGGGGCGTCGACGGTGTGGCGCGCAGCCGAGGTTTGTAATAGCTCCGGTTTTGTGGCTCCTGCTCTCTTTGCGTGGATCAGGTGGCGAGGACTATACGGCGTTGGAGGGGATCGAGACCCGCTCGCCCGTAGCTTTGGCGCTTGGATCAGCTTGAGCGGACCTACGGCTTGGCCACTGCTCCAGGGCTCGGTCAGGGCCGCCCTAAACCCGGCAGCGTCACCGTTCAGTCCTGAAACAGAGGTGGCGAGAGCAGGATCGCGGCAAGCCCTGGCATCCGTGATCTAAAGGTCGAGATCCGCGGCGCCATCCCGCACCTCGTTCGCCATCTCGATCACACCGTAGGCGCGCACGAGGGCGGTGAAGCCGCGCACCAGAGCGGCAACCGCCTTGCCGGTTTCATCTTGCTCGAAGTACGTCACCACAGCGGCGTCCGTCACATCCAAAGCCGTGATCGGCTAAACGAGGAGCCACGCGAGCTGTCGCGCGGTCGGCAGTGGGCTTCCCGCCGCAGGCCGCTCCGGCTTGGCAGGCGTCTTATGCTAGGGCTTGCGGCCTGACCGGGTCGGTTTCGTCCGAAGTCCATCGACGCAGCGATGGATCTGTCGGCTTATGCCGGGGTATCCGCGCGCCTAGATCTCGCGCCTCGAATGTGGCCCCGCTGCGACGGACGGTTAAGCGCACATGAGGTAGGGGTTACCTAGCGTTGCATCGAGTCAAATAGGAATGCGTCCGAATTCTCTCTCTCCGCTTGCCGCCGTGGCAACCTGCTTCCTGGTAAGCTGTACAGCCTTACCGGCCGCGGGACCGACGGCGAGCGCGATCGAGGCGGGCGCGGAAGTCGCGACGGCCGACGGGGGCGTGCTCGCCCGCTACGAGATCATCGACGTCACCCCGGCCGTGGTCGAGGCCCTGCGCGGACGCCCGCTCGACAGCCTGCTCGCCTCCTTCGGCGACCACCGCCCCTCCACCGAGCCGGTGATCGGCATCGGCGACATGGTCTCGGTCTCGGTCTGGGAAGCCGGCTCCGGCGGCCTGTTCTCCGGGCCGCTCGTCGCCGACCGCTTCTCCGCAGGTTCCAAATCCGCCCTCATCCCCGAGCAGCCTGTCGGCCGCGACGGCGCGATCTCGGTGCCCTATGCCGGGCGCATCAAGGTCGCCGGACGCCGGCCCCAGGACGTCCAGGGCCTGATCGAGAACGAACTCGCCGGCAAGGCCATCCAGCCGCAGGTGCTGGTCTCGGTCACCCGGCCGATCTCGCAGGCGGTCACCGTCACCGGCGAGGGCGCGGCCGGCGCCCGCCTGCCGCTCTCGGGCCACGGCGACCGCATCCTCGACGTCATCGCCGCCGCCGGCGGTAACCGCTCGCCGGTGTCCGAGACCTTCGTGCGCCTGTCGCGCGGGCCGCTCACCGCCACGGTGCCGCTGACCACGGTGGTGTCGAACCCGAAGGAGAACATCTACCTGCGGCCCAACGACGTGCTCACCCTGGTGCGCGACCCGCAGACCTTCCTGGCGGTGGGCGCGCTCGGCCAGGCGACCGAGCTGCCGTTCCAGGCCGACGGCATCACCCTGGCCCAGGCGCTGGCCAAGGCGCGCGGCCTGTCCGACTTCGCCGCCGACCCGGCCGGGACGTTCATCTTCCGGTTCGAGCCGGCCAGCGTGGTCCGGCGCCTGAACCCGAACACCAAGCTGACCGGCACGCCGCTGGTGCCGGTGGTGTACCGGATCAACATGCGCGACCCCAACAGCCTGTTCACCACCCAGACGTTCCGCATGCGCAACCGCGATCTCGTCTACGTCTCGAACGCACCGTTCACCGAGGTTCAGAAGGTGCTGACCGCTTTCAGCGGCGTCACCGGACCGGTCTCTTCCCTAGCAACCGCCTACACATACACAAAATAAGTGGACCCCAAAATCTAATAGAAGCATGAACGCACTAAAATAATTTATACTTTTGCATTTGACCAAAATTATTTCGATTATAATTTATAGTACCGGCTCTAAAAGCAAATATGCAATTACCCATGCCTAAATCGATGGGGATCAGGCACCGATGATCCATGGTCTGAGCCTACTACATAAGTGAAATGGATAAATGATAGGACGGGTCGCTGCCTGCAGTTGCTGAATACAGTAGTGCCAGTGGCCGCTCTAGGCATCCCGACATATCTTCCGTGTTAAAAAAAGGCGCGATGGGGGATTGAACTTCAAACCGTCTTATCATAACTCTCCGAGCAAGAGCAACAGGTGCCTCGTGGCATAGACGAGCATATTCGACTAGCCCGCCGGGAAATACCGTTGCAACGGCGATATTTAAGCTTAAGCCAGCGATCAATACGAAATTCAGTCGGTATTGCGCGGATCTTGCCCAACAGTAAATCAATTGGGATTAGGCATTTTCAGCTTGACCGCCAAGAGTCTATGCGCTGATCGCTACTTGATATGCGAGCGCACCTTTTGTGCAAAGCGTAGGACTACATTATGGGGCCTTAACCCTTCCGAGCTAAGGAAATGGAGTTGGCTCCGCCGCCCGTTCCGTTCACGGGCCGGCAGTGGAGGTGGCAAAGCTAACCTGCGGGAGCCGATACGCAACAGGGATCGGAATGCAGGATGGGTAGAGGCGGTTATGAAGCCGTCCGAGCATAGCGACCGCAACAATGCTGCTAAAAGGCCACGGATAACAGGGTGCTGTTCCGCTCCTCACACCCGACATGGTATCAGCCTCGATCGCCCTCGGTGGGAAATTGGATTGTTCGTCATGCGCTCACTGATGGCCGCCGTCGCCGCCTCGCTGCTGCTTCAACCGATGCCCGCATCCGCTTTATGCCGATGTACGTGCGTCCAAGGTGTGATGAAGCCGATCTGTCAGCCGACCGATCTGATGGTGCCGATCTGCCAGGGGTTATGTGAGACCCAAGTTCGGACTGATAGAGTGATCATCCCGTTAGCGGGCGGCAAGCCAGCCCTGGAACCAATTCAGCCATTCAACCCAGCACCTGGTGGTCTCATTTCGCCAGAGCTGAGCCTGGACACCAACCCGAACGGGACACAACTCGGTTCGCCGAGCCAGCTCTCAGGTAGCGTTGGGTCAGGCTTAAGTGGGGGCAGCGGCAGCGGAGGATCAAGTGCCCCCAGCGGAAGTGAGCGGTAATCTGGCGGAAATGGACTGCTTTCGATTTGATGCGAGTGTTCTCCAAAAGACGCACACTGGCGAACCGCGCGGGTGATGCTACGAACAGCAGCGTGCATGTGACTATAGCTCGTAGCCCGAGGCACCCCAAGGTCTGACGTGTCTTCGAAGTAGCAGAAGAGGCGGCCCCAGGGAACGAGGCCGGTCGGCTTATCATTGTTTGCCCGAACTGGCCGCGTCGGACTGACGGAAGGTATGGATGGGCGGAACAGAGCGCGTAGAAGAGCTGGACAGCAACGACGAGTTGCTGCCGTCGCTGCCAGAGCCGAATGCCGAAACTAGCGATGCGGCGACAGGCAGCGATGCGTGCCGAGGAAGCCTACGTTGAGACAATCAAAAGTAGTGAGGTCTAGTCACTCCAGGGTCCACCGTAGCCTCGACTTCCTTGCAGAGCATGAGTCTTCGCCTTCAATTACATGAAGGACGATGCTGAGCGACACGAAGTGGGCTGTTCTCACGCCGCTGGTTGCGGTTGGCGGCGAAGACGCCGCCGCGGGATCTGCGGCGCACGCTCTCGGCCAGTCTGTGGCGACATAAGAACGGCGCCAAGTGGCGCGCGATCCCGCAAGACCTCTTGCCGTAGTGGCAGGCGGCGCAGATCTTCATTCGATGGTCGCGCGATAGGGCGGGGGAGCGTCTGCTTGCTCAGGTGCACGTGTGGAGCCCGGCGTACAGCTGGGCATGGTGTTCCTCGACGGCACCAACATGCGTGCGCATCAGAAGGCGGCTGAGGCTACGAGAAGCGGCGATCTGTAGCCGAACAAGACGATCGTGAAGCTTTCGGCCGATCACGTGGCCGCTATGGAACCAAGGCTCGCGTGATCGACAACGGCAAAGACAGCACGACCGCCTTTCGGATCGCACCGGGACAGACCATGAACTGCCTCACGCGCGGCCCCTGCTTGACCACTTACCGCGCATTCCCCAAGGGTTGTGGCTGATCGGGGCTACGCCAGCCATCGCTTCGGGCAGCCAACTCAAAAGGCTGCAGCAGAACTCGTTATCTCGTCCAAGCGCAACGAGGCTGCCGCGCACTGCCCGAACTGGATCTACACCAACCGCAACATCGTCGAGCGCGTCTGGGCACGGTTCAATGAGTGGCGAGCGCTGGCCACGTACTCCGATTAAACCGCAGCCAGCTTCTGCGGCGTCCTGTGCCTCGCCGCGGCGCTCGATCACCTAAAGAGCGGGGAACCCGGAAATTAAATCACGCTCAGGCGAATCGCCCTTGCAAACTGTTGAGCCTTCGCAATCCAACCTAAAAGACCCCGATGCGCCGGCAATAATTCATTAACCATCTGCCCTACAAAGTTTGATCAAGTATGGCGTGCATTGGCGTGTCGAAGCTTTGCGCTTCGAGGGAGAGGTCATGAGACCGGGTCAACACACGGGTGAACTGCCCGGCGCCTTGCGGCGTAGCACGCGCGCATTCGTGGCGGTGGCCGGGATGAGCGGGCTGGTCAACCTGCTCACCCTCACCGGCTCATTCTTCATGCTCGAGATCTACGACCGGGTCATCCCAAGCCGCTCGATCCCGACCCTGGTCGGCCTGTGCGTGCTCGCGCTGATCCTGTTCACCGCGCAAGCCAGCCTCGAGGCCCTGCGCTCGCGCATCCTCGCCCGGATCGGCGCCGCGCTCAACGCCGACGTCGGCGCGCGGGTGTTCTCGTTGAGCGTGCGCGCGCCGCTGCGCGGGGCCCGGCCCGAGGATGCCGCCCAGCCGCTGCGCGACCTCGACCAGATCCGCGCCTTCCTCAGCGGCTCCGGACCGGGCGCGCTGTTCGACCTGCCGTGGCTGCCGGCCTACGTGGCGCTGTGCTTCCTGTTCCACCCTCTGATCGGCGCGGTCGCGGTCGGCGGCGCCGTGCTCCTGGCCGGCCTGACTTTCCTGACCGACCTGGCCACGCGCGGGCCGACCCGGGCGGCCTCCGCGCATGCCGGGCGGCGCCAGGCGGTGGCCGAGGCGAGCCGGCGCAACGCCGAGGTCATCGCCGCGATGGGCCTGGAGTGGGCGCTGTGCCGGCGCTGGCAGGCGGCGCACGACGACTGCACCGACGCCCAGCAGCGCAGCGCCGACGTCGCCGGCGGGCTCAGTGCTGCGTCGAAGGCCTGCCGCATGGCGCTGCAATCCGGGGTACTCGCGCTCGGCGCCTGGCTGGTGATCAACAACCAGGCCTCGAGCGGAATCATCATCGCCGCCTCGATCCTGGTGGCGCGGGCGCTGGCGCCGGCCGAACTCGCGATCGCCAACTGGCGGAGCTTCGTCGGGGCGCGCCAGAGCTGGGCGCGGCTGTCGCTCGCGCTCGATCGCATGCCGACGATCTCCGAGCCGCTGGCGCTGCCGGCGCCGCGCGCGAGCCTGTCGGTCGAGGCGGTGAGCCTGATCCCGCCGGGCACGCAGCGCGCGGTGGTGCAGGATGCGAGCTTCAAGCTCGCGGCCGGTCAGGCGCTCGGGGTGATCGGGGCGTCGGCGTCGGGCAAGTCGAGCCTGGTGCGGGCGCTGGTGCGGGTGTGGACGCCGGCGCGCGGCCGGGTCCGTCTAGACGGGGCGGCGCTGGAACAGTGGTCGGCGGAGGGGCTCGGCCCGCATATCGGCTACCTGCCGCAGGAGGCCGAGCTGTTTGCCGGCACGATCGCGCAGAACATCGCCCGGTTCGACGACGCCGCCGAGCCTAAAGCGATCGTGGCGGCGGCGGAGGCCGCGGGCACGCACGAGCTGATCCTGCGTCTGCCGCAGGGCTACGACACGCCGCTGGGCGAGGGCGGGGCCGGGCTCTCGGCCGGGCAGCGCCAGCGGGTCGGGCTGGCGCGGGCGCTGTACGGCGAGCCGTTCCTGGTGGTGCTGGATGAGCCCAACGCCAACCTCGACGCCGAGGGCGAGGCGGCGCTGACCCGGGCAATCCACGGGGTGCGGCTGCGCGGCGGGGTGTGCGTGGTGGTCGCCCACCGCCCGAGCGCGCTGGCGGCGGTCGACCTCATCCTGGTGATGGCCGAGGGCCGGGTCCAGGCGTTCGGCCCGAAGGAGGACGTGCTCAAGCGGGTGCTGCGCCCGGTGGCGGCGCAGCCGGCGGATCAACAGCGGGAGCGGGCGTGATGTCGGCAGGATCTCTCATCCTCCCGGGGCTTCCCGGATCCGGCCCGGCGCCGCGCGGCCCGGCCACCCCGTCGGCCGCGCGCGAGCACCCGCGCGCCTCGATCCGCCGGCAGATGCTCGTGGCCGGCGTGATCTCGCTGGCGCTGGTGCCGGGCCTGGGCGGCTGGGCGGCGCTGACCTCGTTTGCGGGTGCGGTGATCGCCCCGGGCCAGCTCGTGGTCGAGTCCGAGATCAAAAAGGTGCAGCACCCCACCGGCGGCGTGGTCGGTGAGCTGCGGGTGAAGGACGGCGACCGGGTCCGGGCCGGAGACGTGCTGGTGCGCCTGGACGAGACCCAGACCCGGGCCAACCTCGACATCACCCTGAAGGCGCTGGACGAGCTGGCGGCGCGGCGCGCCCGCGACGAGGCCGAGCGCGACGGCGCTACCGCTGTGACCTTCCCGCGCGAACTCGTGGCGCGTCGGGCTGGGGATCCCGGGATCGCGGCGCTGATCGAGGGCGAGGGCCACCTGTTCGCGGCGCGTCTGGCGAGCCGGGACGGGCAGCGCGCGCAGCTCACCGAGCGGGCGGCGCAGCTGCGTGAGGAGATCGCCGGTCTGACCGAGCAGGCCGCGGCCAAGGGCCGGGAGATCGGGCTGATCGGGACCGAGCTGCGCGGGGTGCGGGATCTGTACGCGAAGAACTTGGTGCCGATCACCCGGGTGACCGCGCTGGAGCGGGACGGGGCGCGGCTGGAGGGCGAGCGCGGTCAGCTGGTGGCCTCGATCGCCTCGGCGAAGGGCAAGATCGCCGAGACCAAGTTGCAGATCCTGCAGGTCGACGCGGAGATGCGCGCCGAGGTCGGCAAGGATCTCGCGGAGATCCGGGGCAAGTGGTCGGAGCTGGTCGAGAAGCGGGTGGCGGCGGAGGACCAGCTCAAGCGGGTGGATCTGCGCGCACCGCAGGACGGGGTGGTGCACCAGATGAGCGTGCACACGGTCGGCGGCTTGGTGACGCCGAGCGAGCCGGCGATGCTGATCGTGCCGGACGCGGACCGGCTGACGGTCGAGGTCCACGTGCAGCCGCAGGACATCGACAGCGTGCGCCAGGGTCAGGCGGCGGTGCTGCGGTTTGCGGCGTTCAACGCACGCACGACCCCGGAGATCGACGGCGCGGTGACGCGGGTGTCGGCGGACGTGACCACGGACCCGAAGTCGGGCCAGAGCTACTACACGGCGCGGATCGCGATGTCGGGCGCGGAGCTAGCGCGGCTTGGGGCGGTGCGTTTGGTCCCCGGGATGCCGGTGGAGGCGCACCTGCACATCGGCGAGCGCACGGTGCTGAGCTACCTAGTCAAGCCGCTCACTGATCAGATCGCCAAAGCTTGGCGTGAGCGGTAAATAATAGAACGAAGCGGTCTTTATAAGATCACTATGAGAAGGTACTGAGGCAAACAATTTTTCACGGATCAGCGCGGCTTTCATGTAGCATAAAAGCTTAGCAATCACAGAAATATCACGTCTTCAAAGCCTGCGCATGAATAAGAATATTTATTAATTTGAAATTAAACCCGCTCCTCTAGGAGGCTGAGTAGATACACCTAAGATAAAAAGCTGCTCTCACATCTTATAATGCGCTTGCTGTTCAGGAATGCTTATTCATCTTGAGGAAGCTCTTGTCCAGCTTGCGTTACTTCATAAACAAACCTGTGGCTCACATGATCAACCACAGGTTTTCGTAGTTTTTTCAACTGATTAGCCTCCAGTAACAATAACTCCAAGTGACAGTGGCGCTATTCCATGGCCCAATGAATGATAACCAATAGAAGGCACGATACGTGCATTGCGCACAATAATTATTTTAGCGCCGACGGATGGTTCTGATTACTTTAGATATTTTATGCAATAGATTTAAAATAGTGTGATAAATATTTATTGTGCCTATTTCCTATTCATACACTGCGCGAGAAGGATGCTTACAGCAAAATGGCAACTATTGCAGTTATCAAACTTTTAGGAGAGATGCCAGCCCTGCTGGATCTCTGCGGCCAAATGCTGCTGAGCCTCAGGGCTGTCGACGATGGCCATCGCAACATCGCCTCGCGATGCGCTGTGTGAGAGCGCGTAGAGCCAGCTTTGCTCGCCGGACGCATCCGCATGGCGACCAAGAACCTCTTGGTACAGGCTTTCGACGAACGCTTGATCCGTCTGGCTCCCATGGTGGCTGATATACTCGTCAGAGCTTAGAAAGGTCTGCGCGATGGAAGTGAGCGGTATGCCATTATCAGCGGCATGCTCCCAACTGTGGAAACCGTCGGCGTCGGGCGCACGTCCGAGAAGACCATAGTACAGCCGCGCTATCGACGCGTCGGTAGCATCGGTGATCCAGCTGGCGCCCCCTGCAGTCGGCTGCGGTTGCGCTTGCGCGGTCGATCCTAAGGTAGTCACTCCAGCCTGCAGCTGTGCGATGTTCTCATCGGAGAACACAAAGGCATCGGCTACGTCAGCACGAGAGGTGCCGTGATCGAGGGCGTAGATCCAGTTCTGCGCCGCGGCATCCGCGTGGCGGCCGAGCACACTGTCGTAGAGGCGCGCAACGAAGTCTGCGCTGCTAGCGGCCCCAAGCCGAGCCTGGCCTTCGGGCGAGTCGAGAAAAGCCTGCGTGATGTCGTGCAGGCTCGTTCCAGCGTTGAGCGCCGCAACCCAGCTCTGCCCGCCAGCGGCGTCCGGAGCACGGCCAAGGATCCCTTCGTACAAAGCGAAGATCTCGCCATCCGGGCTGTGCACATCGTGGCCCATCGCGAGCGATGGTGACGGAGCGCTAGGGGCGACGGTGGCCGGGGACGAGCCACCGTTGGCAGGTGCAATACCTTGGCCTACGCCGGCATGGGCCGATGTGCCCGCTGTCGCTCCGTACAAGCCAGGGTCGTGGCCATCCGGTGCGGATACGGTACCTTGCACCACAGCCATCGCCTGCGGGTCATTCGAATAGGCGCGCACGTAGTCGATACGTGAGGTGATCGGCATGCCAGCGGCGTCGGCGTTGTTGCTGCCCGAATTTTGTGTCGCCAAGTTGACGAGCAGGTACATCGGATCATGCATATCCGATGGCGTCGCCTGGGAGCCGACGAGGTGGCCGTCGACGTAGTAACTGATGCGATCCGCCTGCCAGTTCATCCCGTAGGTATGATATCCCGAAGGATCGGACATTTCGCTGTAGACTTGGCGGTTATCCTGCCACCGCACACCGTTCTGCGGATCCGTTGTATGGATCGTGCTGTAAACACCGCGGTCGTTGGACCCATAGTGCTCAATAATATCGAGCTCCTGATGCCCGCCCGCGTTGTTTGGATCTGGCTTCTGTTGATTGGGCAGCAACCAAAACGCATCCCACGCACCGGCCTGTCCTGACAGATCGGCGCGGATCTCGAAGTAGCCGTAGGTCTGCGAGAAGTTGCCCTGAGTGGTGATCAGGCCGGACTCCCAGCTGCCAGGGTAGCCCGATGCTGTCCGATCGGGCACCGCCGTGATCGCGAGTGCCCCTCCCTGCACGCTGAAGGGGTCATAGCCTGAGCTAGGGTCGACAAACGAGGAATGCCCGAAACCGATATCGGAATTAGCATCGAAGCGCCATTCTGAGCGAATGTCTGCCCACGTTGTGCCGGCACCCGTCTGCGAGATGCTACGGGCTCCGAACTCATCGTCAAACGTCAGCCGGTAGCCGGTGAGGTCAATCGACGGCATCGAATAAATCCAGATTACGCTAGTATATCAATTACCCTTTCAGGCGTTAATTTTGCGTTTCAAATCCCATCCCATACATACGCATATTTTTGAAGCGGTGCATAGATCTTGATGAATTAATTACTCACGGGTGTACGCCACTGTCGTCGTTCGCTTCACGCTGATCTTCACCCTTACGCAGGTCGGATCTCACTAATTCCTCGTTGGGAAGGGGCGCAACGATCGCGAGTGGTGAGCTGCGACGAGCGGATTGAACTGGTGCTGCGACTACAGCGTCCGGACAGGATCTCGCGGACTTCCTTGAACCAGCGGCAGCCGATGGCAAAGAGCTGTGCGAACAATCTGAGCACAGCATCCTCGAGACTTTCGTCGACTGAACCTCGCGAATACAGGGCTGGGTGATTACAAAGGTAGAGCCGGCCAACGCTCCATGTCAATTACCAAATATATGAAAGTCTAATTTCATTGACATTCACAAATAATGTAAAAAACTGTCAGATCGCCTTTTACGAAGAGCGATTCCATTGAACCATAATAACCTTAGGATTTGATTGTACTTTTCAGACTTAAGCCGTGCAGCGTTAGCAACTCCCTGCTGCAGGAGCCGGCATACTGTCCATTCGGCTTTCAGAACAGCGCTCTATTTTTACATGGCCTTAACCATTTTTGCTGTAGGCCTACAGCACACGAGAGGGTGCAGGCATGCTCGATCTACACGGCGGCCGGGCAGGTCGGTCCGCGCAGGGCGGCACAACGAACCGTTTTTTGGCGCGAGCCCGCGACCTCCGCGCCTCCGGCCGGCATGACCGGGCTCGGGATAGTCTGAGCCGTGTGCTCAGCGCCGAGCCGAATCACCCGGAGGCCCATTACGAGCTAGGCCAACTCCTAGCTATCAGCGCGCCGGAGAAAGCTGTCACGCACTTCGTAACGGCCCTTAGAGGTGCACCTGAGAGACCGGGCTACTGGCTAGCGTTGGTCTCTGCGCTGCTGGCTGGTGAACGGCTGGCCGACGCCCGCGCCATCCTGGAACGTTACAAGGTTCAGAGTTTCGGTCCTGAAGCCAAGGCATTATCCAAGGCCTTCATCGATCGCACCTATGCGGCAGCGTCTGGGCGTTACGATCTAGGAAAATTTCGCGAAGCGGAGGCCCTCCTCGATTTAATTATCCTGTTGGACGACACTCACGCCCAAGCGACCTACCTCGCTGGTGCAGTCGCCGCTCGAACCAACAGGTCTGAACTCGCCTTCGATCTGATCAGCATAGCAATCTTGCGCGAGCCGACAAATCCACAGTTCTTCAGCGGGCTCAGCACGGTCCTCACCAACTGCGGAGACCACGACGGGGCCATCTCAGCCCTGGAAAAGGCCTTGGAGATTGATCCCAACCTCGCCGCAGCCCACGCGAATATAGCCGGGGTCTATCAGCGTCGATTCCGGTACGGCGACGCACTCCAGCACGCTGAGAAAGCCATCGATCTGGAGCCGATCAATGCCGGCGCCCACAGCAATCGCGGCAGCGCCCTCCTTGCTCTTGGGCGTCTGGGTGAGGCGATCGAGGCCTTCGACCGGGCCCTCGCCCTCGACCCGTCAAAGCTGTTCGTCGCTTCGAACCGCTTGTTCGCCAAGCTCTACTTTGCCGGTGTCCCGCCCGAGGAATATGCAGCGGACGCACGCGAATTCGGTACCCGCTACGCAAATCCGCTCCTGCGCCGCCGTCAGTTCGCCAACAATAGAGACCTCGATCGCCGTTTGCGCATCGGCTTCGTATCCGGCGATTTCTGCAATCACGCGCTGGTCCGATTTTTCGAACCGTACCTACGTGCGGTCGACCGGGACCAGTTCACGATCCTGGCCTACATGGCGCATGCGAGCGAGGATGTCGTGTCGGAGCGGCTGCGGCCGCTCTTTGAAAGCTGGCACAACATCTCCGGGCTCGATGATGATGAAGCCGCAGACCTGATCGAACGCGACGCCATCGACATTCTCGTCGACCTATCTGGACATAGCGGTGGCAATCGCCTGCTAATGTTCGCGCGCAAGCCTGCACCGATCCAAGCGACTTGGATCGGGCATCCTGGGACCACCGGCTTGACTGCCATCGACTACCGTATCACCGATGCGATAACGGATCCCCCGGGTTATGCGGAGCTGCTGCATACGGAGCGGCTTTGGCGTCTACCTCAGGTCCCCGTGACGTATGCGGGCGTCGACGACCTGCCACCGGTACGCGCGCGAGCGCCCTTCGAGGATGCGGGCTACGTCACCTTCGGATGCTTCAACCGCCTGACGAAGGTCAGCGACGGAGCGCTGCAGACATGGGCGCGGATCCTGACAGCGGTGCCGGATGCGCGCCTGTTCATGGTTGTGGGCGACATCGACGCGCCAGCGGTCCGCACTGCCGTCGAAGCGCGTTTGGCCGGAGCCGGGATGCCCCTCGACCGGGTGATCTTTCAGCCGCGGGTCAATAGCGGCTACCACGAGCTCTACTATCGGGTGGATATCGCCCTGGATCCGTACCCGTATAACGGCGGCACGACGAGCTACGACACCCTGTCGATGGGTGTGCCGTTCGTGACGCTGCGCGGCGGCCACGCGGCAGCGCGTACTGGCGTCTCGGTGCTCACCACGATCGGTCTTCCAGACCTAGTCGCCGACGATGAGGACGCCTACGTGGCGATCGCACGGGATCTGGCGTGCGACCGGGATCGCCTACGAACAATCCGGGACGGGCTGCGTGAGCGTATGTATGCTAGCCCGCTGATGGATCACGCCGGCTTCACGGCCGACCTTGGCATTGCTTTCCGGCAGATGTGGCAGGGCTGGCTTGCGAATGACGCGCATCAGCTCTGATGTGATCTGCCAGCGTCCAATAGACCATTGTGCCTGCGCTCCGCCATCGAGCCAGGATGCCGAGCGCGGCCCCTTGCGGCCAGCGCTGTTGCCATCCCCGCGACCTGGGCCACCTTGTCGGGTGGTGCGACGGGGTCCCTCACTTCAGAAAGCCTTTCGTGCGTTCGGCAATACACCTCCGCTCGCTTCTTCAGGAGAAGGTGGCTTGACGCTGTGACGCGTCACGCGAGGTGCTTGAAACGAGTGATTGCGTTGCGCATCCAACCGCCTACACTCCGCCTAGAGCGAGGAGCACTGCGTTTTCTGACGGCATCGACCAAATGATTGGCGAAAAACTCAGCAACCGTCGCAGTGCCATCTCTGTCGTAGTGCAGAATGTCATAGAATTCGCCCGGCCCATTTTTGTTTAGGGTCCGGCTAGCATCGACTAAGTGTAGATTTTTGGGAAGTCGCAGGGCGCGCAGATCCGATAACGACTTCTCAAAGCGATCATATTGTCTGGCTAGATACGCGATCGCTTCAGGTGAAGCAAACCGCGACTCATTGACGTCCGCACCCTTCTTCCGTACTGCAATTGGCTCTAAGAAATAATAAATTGGTATGTGAACAGCCCTAGCCGTGCGAGCAAGCCTTATCAGAGATCCTGTATAACTAAGCGCTACCCTTTCTTCCCATGAAGTTGTTCCATAACCAACGCTTTCTCGAAGTCTCGTATTGAAGTCGAAGGCGTTATTTACGACGCCATCATAATCGAGGCCCGACTGCCATGATTTGTCGTTGTTTTCATCGAAATAATGGGCGTATAAATACTCATTAATAAAAAAATTATATGGAAATCCTGGTCGGGGATCGAAGCTGTATGGCTGGAAAGCGTCGGTACCGCCACTAACCACAACGATCAAATCGGGATCAAGATCCAGCAGGCGACTCCAAATCAATGAACACATCTGTTCAGTATTTGAGGACACGACGGCAAAATTGTAGACATTAACTCGCTGTGAACAAGAATTTCTAAGAATGCTCTCAATCCTTTTAGGAACGGTATTTTCTAGTTCTGTACCTGTCGCCATTGTGCTGTCGCCAACAACGAATATCCGGATTTCCTTCGGGTCGGTACGAGGCCCGGTTGTTTCTAAGTTTATAAAGCCAGCCGCATCATAAGGGAGGCAATGTAGCTGGAAGCGATGGCCAGGTCTTCCCGTAAAGCCAACATAAGGAGTGGGATAACGACTTGCTGCATCGAAAAATTTGACATGATGGATGAATTTATCGCGCCGTGCGGCTTCATCATTTGGCGATGACATGAAATAATACCTGTGAATTGCTTCTGGTCTTCATCCGTATGCGGAGCGGCATCGCTTGTATCCTCGCTCTCACTGATCATGTCGTCATTTGCGCGATGCCTAGATAACTATAATTCAGGAGGGGGTAGTCGCCCCCTCGCTTAACTCGATCCAAATCTTTTCTGCGGGGATCCTGCAACAGGCTTGAAGCCTCCGCCAGCGCTACAACCTGGTCCGCAGGCACTGTCCGTCCCACCATTGGCGCGTCGAACGCGCGGTCGGCGAGCATGGTGCAGAGGCGCAGAACCTTGGACAGGCGCTTCGGGGACACGGGTTCATCGGTCACGCATTGCCTCGCAAGCGCACGCCAGGCCGCCCATGGTTCAAGAACTCGACGCCAGCTGCTTCAAGAACGGATTGCACGCGGCGTACTATGTCGGCGCCGCTAGTGATTTCGGCGGCCCCCTTCCCCTCCATCTTACGGATCGTGTTGACGTGCAGATCCGCTTTTTTGGCGAGTTCGGTTTGTTCGACGCCGAGCAGCGCGCGCGCGGCTTTGAGCTGGTTACCCGTCACAAGCATTGATGTTTGCCACACACACTTATGGGTTGACAGCACACACCGACATGGCTATGTGCATCACACACACGGTGGAGTTTCCAGCCGACATAGGTAGGTCTGTCAACCATGCCCCTCCCGCGCCGCATCTCCTGGAACGCCGCACTCCGCGACGTTCGTGACGACCGCACCAAAATCCCGGCCGGCCTTCTAACCGCTAAAGCCTCCATCAACCTGACCGTTCGCTACGACCGGCGTCCGCTGTTCGTCGCCGGTAAGTTCGATCGGTCCGCGATCATGCGAGCCGCCGCCAAGGCGGCGCACCTCCACCAAGCACGGTTCGGCTGCTCCTGGGCCGACGCCATGTCGGTGGCGCTCAAGGCGGCCTGGGGCGCCGCCAAGCTCGCCCGTCACATGGCCGCACACTGAGGGGAGGGGGCCCATGAACCACGCACTACCCCTCGTCCTACGCTCGCCAACCGAGCGTCTCGCCCACGCTCGACAGGATCACGCGACCTGCCTCGTCCTGGCTGCCTCGTACCGCGTCCGCCTCATCCGAGCCGACGGCGACCCCACTGACCTACGCCAGCGCCACACTTGGGCCATCGACCACGCACGGACGCTCCGTACTCGCTTCCCCGGCGTCCTGAGTGCCCCTCAGGCCTAACCGGCCTCCGGCCGACGCCCCTTCCACCTTCGATCTCCCGCCACGAGCCCCATCAGGAGCGCGAACGATGACTTATGCCCGCATCCCCGATTTCTGCCAGTCCGTAGGGGGCTGCGGGGCATGGCTGCCGGCTCGATCCACGCAGCACGCTGACACGACAACGCGACCTGGCGAGGGCAGCTAACCCGCACTCAGCGTCTCGTCACCGAAGTCAACAGCGAGGCAAACCATGGCTCAGAAGAGACCGCGCGGTGGCGCGGATCATCACACACGCCCAACAGTGGCGTCGTTGGCCCTTCAAGTGAAGCTCGTCGCCCGTGAGGACGATGCAGAGCTTAGGGCCTTGATCGAACGCTATGAGCAGCTCCTGTGTGATTGGGAGGATCTAACTCACCGCGCGCTGAAAGCGCTCGCCGTCCGACCGAAGCCTCAAGACGAGCGCCGCGATGCCGTACGTGGCTCTTGAGGACGTAGGCACGACTCGCCGCCGGTCCCTGTCGGGGCGCCGCAGGCTTCAGGCCTGGGAGAGGACTGGCGGCACCTGTGTCCTCTGTGATCGGCGGATCGACGGCGTGCGCGAGCGCTGGATCGTCGAACACATCCGGGCCCTCGAGCTCGGTGGGATGGATGACATCGACAACATGGGCCCCGCGCATGAGGCTTGCGGTCGAGAAAAGACGCGTGATGATCACGCCCGTGCCGCCGAGGCGAAACGGCAGAAGATCCGCCATCTGGGCGCTGCCGTCGTCGCTCGGCCGCTCCCAGGTTCGCGGGCAGGCCCCCTCAAGCGAAAGGTCAACGGCACCGTGGTCCGTCGCGATCCTGCGGCTCGTCTTTCTAGCAATGCGAAGCTGGAATCGGCGCCCGAGGAGGCCTTGAACTTCAGTCCGACACCACGCTCAGTGGATCCGACGGCTGGATCAGTCGATCGGCTTTGTGTCCGACCTGCACCTTCCGCTAAGGTTCACGGGGCAGGAACAAAGAGTCAGATGACAAATCAACCGCGGCTGCGCAGACGTGAAATAATTCCTAATCCCGATGTCGATGCAGCCGAATCAGGCGAAGTGAGGCCGGATATCCCTGCCCATCTCGCCTTCCTATTCGACGAGCGGCCACTCCTGCCGGGCGAAGTCACAGACCAGTACGACGCGCTCCTGCGCAGCATCGTCCAGCAGGTCAAGCCCGTCGATGTGATCGAGGCGATCTGGGTCAAGGACGTTGTCGACCTTATTTGGGAGGCGAAACGGCTTCGCCGCTGGCGCCGTCAAATTTTGGCGCAGGCTCGGCTGAAAGCTGCCGAGGAGTTGATCAGCCCCGCCCTGCAGAATGCGGACCCGATGGGCATAGATAAGATCATTGGAGCACCATCGGCTGATTCACTTGCCGCAGGTTGGGTGACCAATAGCGAGCCCAAGAGAAATGAAGTAGATGCACTGCTTCAGAAGCGAGGTCTCACGGCGGAAGATGTAACGGCACATGCCTTTATGCTGAGCCTTCCCGTGATCGAGCGGATTGACAGGCTCGTGTCGATGGCCGACCAGCGCCGAGACGCGCTCTTGCGTGAGATCGAACGCAAGCGGGCGAGCTTCGCACAGCAGGTGCGTACCGCCACCGCGGACAGTCTTGATGTCGAAGACGCGGATATCCCATGACGTCCCGGTCCGAGGATTGACCTAGCGATGACCTCTGAGCCCGCCAAGCGTGCCAATCGCCGCAACGCTCAGGCCAGCACCGGCCCCCGCACACGTGCCGGTAAGGTCCGCTCAAAACAAAATGCGCGGAAGCACGGCCTCTCGGCGACGGACCCTAATCCTGAGACATCGGCGGAGATCGAGCGTCTCGCTCAGCTGATCACAGATGAGCATCACACCGGTGCAGCCGCTCTAGGAGCGGCTCGAGATGTTGCCGAAGCGCAGTTTCAGCTCCAGCGGGTCCGGACATTCAAGACCACGCTGCTACGAAACACCCCGCTCGCTTCAGGAGGCAGAACGGAAGACGATGATCGTCCACCTGCCGAGCTCTTTCTGGAACTCTTCCGACAGCTTGAGGGTCTGGATCGGTACGAACGTCGGGCCATGTCGAGAAGGAAATTCGCAGTCCGCCGGCTCCAGGAATTCTTCCTTTAGATCCTTAGTGAAAATGCGTGATTTATTTGAATTTATCTACACAAGCAAATATAATCCGAATATTAATATGCATACGCGCTTCGCATTATTTAAAGCCATTCGTCGATTATTAGGCAGATAGAAACTCAAGTAATACTATCGTAAAATATATTTTAAATTGAAATTATTACTAATAAATAGCTTCGGCATCATATCCATTTTGTGCAAATTTTCTATTATACTTGGGCATTCACCAGAATTTTCGGCGTCCTAACCCTATTATTTAACTTCGTGGGTCTAAACGGCCGGCTTCAGGAGAGTTTGGTAATGCCGACCTGAGCCAACAGGAAAAATATTCGCGGACGCATGTCACGACCGGGACTTTCGTCGCCTGCCCCTGCGAAGCCCGATAGCAACCTGGAATTATACACGTACAACCTGGAGGCAGGCTTTCATCCGCCGTTACCTTCCCAGCAGTTTTTGGCAAAACGAACCCAATTACGGTTCCGGGAATGACGCCGCCCGGAGGCGAAGCAACACCGTGCAAACTGCCCTGATACGCGCTGGCACAAGCGGGCTACTTGCGCTGAGTGCGTTGACTCGATCCAGTGAGCACATGAGGAACAGAGCGGCAGCCACGTCGAACCTCACAGCCTTCACGCCAGGCGTTGTGAAGAAGCGCGATTCGCGGCATCAGTCGTCGGAGTGCATCCCAGCGCTAGGCTCGATGGAAACGCCGTGAGCAGTCTGAAATTCGGTACCAGCGGCCTGCGGGGTCTCGTGACAGACCTCGTGGGTTGGCCGAGCTACGCATACGCAAGCGCGTTCTTCCGCTCCGTCTCGGCGGAGGGTAACCGGCGCAGCGTCGTGATTGGGCGGGACTTGCGCGACAGCAGCCCGGGCATCGCCGCGACGGTGGCGAACGCTGCGGCTGCGGCCGGCTTCGAGGCGATCGATTGCGGGGCCCTCCCGACCCCGGCCCTCGCGCTCGAGGCGATGCGGCGCGGGGCCTATGCCGTCATGGTCACCGGCAGTCACATCCCCGAGGACCGCAACGGCCTGAAATTCTATCGGCCCGACGGTGAGATCACCAAGGATGATGAGGTTGCCATCCTGGCAGCCCTGGGGGATGTCACAGCCGTCGGCGAGATGCGGACATCGGCTGCGGCACCATCGGAACCCGGAGCCATCGCGCGCTACCATCGGCGCTACAGCGACGCCTTCGCGCCGGAGATCCTGAAGAGCCTACGCATCGCGGTCTACCAGCAGAGCTCGGTCGCGCGCGACCTGCTAACCGATCTGCTCGCAAGCTTCGGGGCGAGCGTTACGCCGATCGGCCGGTCGGAGACGTTCGTGCCGATCGATACCGAGGCGCATCGGCCCGAGGATATCGCCTTCATCCGCGAGGTCATGGCGTCCGGCGATTTCGATGCCCTGGTGACCACCGATGGCGACGCCGACCGGCCCCTGGTGGCTGATGGCGCCGGGCGGATCGTGCGCGGGGATGTGCTCGGGCTGATCACCGCCCGCTACCTCGGCGCCGATACGGTCGTGGTGCCGGTGACCGCCGGTTCGGCGCTGGAGCAGTCCGGTGGCTTCGGCCGCGTTTTGCGCACCAAGGTCGGTTCGCCCTTCGTCATCGCCGGGATGGAGCGAGCGCAGGGAGCTGGGGCGCGGGCCGTCGTCGGTTTCGAGGCGAATGGCGGCTTCTTGCTCGGATCGGATGTCGCCCGCGGCGATCGAACGCTGCCCGCGCTGCCGACGCGGGACGCGATGCTGCCGATCCTGGCCGCACTCGCCGCGGCGCGCGCGGCCGGTACGTCGCTGGCCGATCTCGTCGCCTCGCTCGATGCGGGGGAGATGGCGAGCGACCGGCTTCCCAACACGCCCTCGGAGCGCAGCGGCGCCTTTCTCGGACGGCTCCGCGAGGCGGCGTTCCGCGGTGACTTCCTCCGGCCGATCGGTTCGCCGCAATCGGTCGATGAGCAGGACGGGATCCGGATCGGCCTGGACGGCGGCCGGTCGATTCATTTCCGGGCCTCAGGCAACGCTCCGGAATTGCGGTGCTATGCGGAGGCCAAGACGGCGCGGGACGCCCAAGACCTCGTCCGTTGGGGGCTGACGGCTGCGGCGGCCGCCATGGCGGAACAGGCCTGACGCTCATGACGGCCGCGACAGCCCGCGCGGCAGCATGGGCGGCGGCGTCAGCGCATTTGCGAAGGCCGTTGCCGCGCTACGACACAAGGCGCCTCCGATCTGGCCTAGTCTCGCGCCTCGCATATCGAGGATGCGTCCAGCATGGCCAACAAGCACTTCGTTCCCGCCGTCCCGCACCTGAAGGCGACCATCAAGCTCGGCAGCTTCGACGTCCCCTGCGCGATCCTGGCGTATGATGAGGTCAGCGCCCACGTGCGCGTGATCGCGGCCGGCGGGATTCCGGAGCATCTGACGTTCGTGCGCGACGGCGAAACGCGGCGCGCGCGGGTCGCGATCCGCAAACAGGGCCCGCTGGGGCTGGACCTGTGGCTCGACCTGCAGGCGGCACGGGACGCACGGGCGGCTTAGAGATCCGCACCAAGCCGCATCGCACATCCCACCGCGTCGCCGGCCGCGTTCCAGCTTGATCCCGCTCCGGGCCTCGGAGGCTGCCGTATGACGAAGACCCCCGTCCAGGACATCGACACCCAGTACATCCGCCGGATCCAGCAACAGCAGATCGAGCTGGCGCTGATCAAGGCCGAGCGCGACGCGGCGGTGCGGGACCGCGATCTGGCGCGGGCGCATTCCGAGGCCATGGCCAAACTGGTCGATGCCGTGCTGGCAAGCCTCCGGCCCTACGGGTTCAGCCGCAAGCGGTTCGTGTTCGCCCTTCGCAAGGCGGCGCGGGCCATCCCGGATCGCGAGCCCGATTCGCTCCAGCACGCCGTCCTGTTCGACGGCTCGAACCGGGTTCTGGGGGGCCAGCCTTCCGGCGGCCTCCGGCGCTGAGCGCGCCCAGCCCGAACCCGTCCCCGTATCGATCGATCCCAGTCAGAAGGTGGAAGACAGGGCCATGGATGTCGAGCTCCTGACGGTGTTCAACGCCTTGATCGATCTCAGGAACAATCTGGACCGGGAGCCCCATCTCCTGAGCTCCGAGATCGAACTCCTCGCCTTCGCCACCAAGATGGCCCCATACTCCAACGCCCAGCTGCTGCAGGATCTCTGGGTCCTGTACGAGTTGAAGGAGAAGCGGAACGGCTATTTCGTCGAGTTCGGCGCCTGCGACGGCATCAGCCTCAGCAATACGCTGCTGCTCGAGAAGACCTTCGGCTGGCAGGGCGCCCTCGCGGAGCCGGCCCGGGCCTGGCACGCCGCGCTGTACGCGAACCGGACCTGCTACATCTCCGACAAATGCGTCTACAAGACCGACGGGGTCGAGGTGCTGTTCAACGAGGTCGATATCGGCGAATTGTCGGGCATGAACGACCTGGTGGAAGGCGATTTCCACGCCCGGTTCCGCCAGGAGGGCCGGCAATACCCGGTGCAGACGATCTCGCTGGAGCGCTTCCTTGCGGAGGCTCGCGCCCCCAAGCGGATCGACTACATGAGCATCGACGTGGAAGGCGGCGAGTTCGACGTGCTGCAAAGCTTCGATTTCACGCGCCACGACATCGCGCTCATCAGCGTCGAGCACAACTTTTCGGACAGCCGCGAGAAGATCCACACGCTGCTGACCGGGCTGGGCTACCGCCGCCGGTTCCGGCAACTATCCCTGTTCGACGATTGGTACGCGCGGCCCGATCTCCTGGCCGCCGGCGCTTGAGGGATCGGCTCCGTGTCCGCGCAGAACGCCATCGCGATCCTCGATTCGATGTTCGACCTGTTCAAGCAGATGGGCGGCGGCATCGCGCTCGACCTGCAAGGGCTCGAGATCGCGCGGCGCCTCCAGCTGGTCCGCCGGGAGGTCGTCTGGTCGGCCGACATGGCCTTCGTGGCGACGAAGCTGAAGGCGCATGCCGCCCATTATGCGACCACCTACCGACCGCACGAGGGGTCGGAACGGATCAGGAAGGCGAACACCGAGAAGCTCGACAAGGTCGTCGAGCATTATTCGGTTCTTCGCGCCCATCTGGAGCAGCAATTGCCGGCCGCGTAGGCCCGGAGCAGGCCATCCGCCGCGGGTGCCGTTCCGGATTCGCGCCATGCCCGCCGGCAGGGTCGAAGCGGTGCCGATCCGGACGGCCTGACAAGTCCCCAACTCCGATAGCCGCGCCGCCGCGGCGCCGTTGACTGGTTTCGGCCAGCCGCTATCGAAGCGTCGAGATACAGAGAGTCCGCGCACGAACGTGGACCCTGAGGAAACGCCGGGCCCACGTGCCCATACCAGGAGGGCCGCCCATGTCGTCGCCATCTCGCTTGTCCCTGTCCCGTCGCCGATTCCTCGCGACGGGCTCGACGGCGATCCTCGCCGGGAGCGTGGCCAGTCCGCACGTGGCCCGGGCGCAGCGGGCCGACTTCACCTACAAATACGCCAACAACCTGCCCGACACGCACCCGATGAACATCCGCGCCCGCGAGATGGCGGAGGCTCTGCGCGTCGAGAGCGGCGGCCGGTTCGATCTGAAGATCTTCCCCACGAGCCAGCTCGGCTCGGACACCGACACGCTGAGCCAGCTGCGCTCGGGCAGCGTCGAGTTCTTCACGATGTCGCCGCTGATCCTCTCGACCCTGGTGCCCAACGCCTCGATCAACGGCATCGGCTACGCCTTCCCGGATTACGACGCGGTCTGGCCGGCGATGGACGGCGAGCTCGGCGCCTGGGTCCGCCAGCAGATCGCCAAGGCCAACCTCGTCGCCATGGAGAAGATCTGGGACAACGGCTACCGCCAGACCA
Organism: Methylobacterium sp. E-066; assembly: GCF_022829635.1. GTDB lineage: Bacteria > Pseudomonadota > Alphaproteobacteria > Rhizobiales > Beijerinckiaceae > Methylobacterium. The sequence continues at coordinate 39,811 of NZ_JAKSYO010000203.1, read as the reverse complement.
CCTCCTCGACCCGGCCGATCGCCAGCCCGGACGACTTCAAGGGTTTTCGGATCCGCGTGCCGGTCTCGCCGCTCTGGACCTCGATGTTCCGGGCTTTCGAGGCCGCGCCGGCCTCGATCAACCTGAACGAGACCTACTCCGCGCTCCAGACCAAGATCGTCGAGGGCCAGGAGAACCCGCTTGCGGTAATCGCCACGACGAAGTTCTACGAGGTGCAGAAATACTGCTCGCTCACCAACCACATGTGGGACGGCTACTGGTTCCTGGCGAACCGCCGCGCCTGGGAGCGCATCCCCGAGGACCTGCGCACGATGGTCGCCCGCCACATCAACGAAGCCGGGATGAAGGAGCGGGCCGACGTCGCCAAGCTCAACGCCAGCCTGCAGGAAGACCTGACCAAGAACGGCCTCGTGTTCAACAAGCCCGATCCGGAGCCGTTTCGCGAGAAGCTGCGCAAGGCCGGCTTCTATGCCGAATGGAAGGGCCGGTACGGCGAGGAGGGCTGGTCCCTGCTGGAGAAGGCCTGCGGGAAACTCGCATGAGCGGCCCGACGGGGCCGGCGCCGCGCGGCGGCGTCGCGCCCTGTTCCCGGCGGGTGATGAACCTCGCCCATTTCCTGCGCCGGGCGGCCCGCCGCTGGCCCGACGCGATCGGTCTGGCCTGGGACGAGCGGAGCTGGAGTTGGGGCGCCCTCGATGCCCGGGTCGACGCCATGGCGGCAGCGCTGGCAGCCCGGGGGGTGGCCAAGGGCGACCGCGTGCTGGTCCAGGCCCGCAACGGCAACCCGCTGTTCGAATCGATGTTCGTCTGCTTCCGGCTCGGCGCCGTCTGGGTTCCGACGAACTTTCGGCAGACGCCCGCGGAGGTCGCCTATCTCGCCCGCGCCAGCGGCGCCTCGGCGCTGATTTGCGGCACGGAGTTCCCCGACCACGCCGCCGCGATCCGCGCGGCCGCGCCCGAGCTGGGGCTCATGGTCGAGATCGGCGGCTCCGCCTTCGGGCTGGATTACGACGCTTTGGTCGCCGCGCACGCGGGGGCGGCGGCCCCGACCGCTGATGTCGAGCACGACGACCCATGCTGGTTCTTCTTCACCTCGGGCACTACCGGACGGCCGAAGGCGGCGGTGCTCACCCACGGCCAGATGGCCTTCGTGATCACCAACCACCTCTGCGACCTGATGCCGGGCACCAATGAGGCCGACGCCTCCCTTGTCGTCGCGCCGCTCTCGCACGGGGCCGGCATCCATCAGCTCGCGCAGGTCGCGGCCGGCGCCAAGACGGTGCTCACCGGCGGCGCGCGCCTGGACCCTGAGGAGGTCTGGTCCCTGGTCGAGCGCTGGCGCATCACCAACCTGTTCACGGTGCCGACCATCGTGAAGCTCCTCACCGAGCACCCGGCGGTCGCGGCGCACGATCACACCAGCCTGCGCCACGTGATCTATGCCGGCGCGCCGATGTACCGGGAGGATCAGAAGCGGGCGCTGCAGGCGCTCGGGCCGGTGCTGGTCCAGTATTTCGGGCTCGGCGAGGTGACCGGCAACATCACCGTGCTGCCGCCCCGCCTGCATTCCGCCGAGGACGGGCCGGGGGTGAAGGTCGGCACTTGCGGCTTCGAGCGCACCGGCATGCAGGTGCAGATCCAGGACGGGGCAGGGCGGGAATTGACGGCGGGCGAGACCGGCGAGATCTGCGTCTGCGGCCCGGCGGTGTTCGCGGGCTACTACGACAACCCGGAGGCGAATGCGGCGGCCTTTCGCGACGGCTGGTTCCGCACCGGCGATCTCGGCCATCTCGACCCGGAAGGGTTTTTGTTCATCACCGGCCGAGCCTCCGACATGTACATCTCGGGCGGGTCGAACGTGTATCCGCGCGAGACCGAGGAGAAGCTGCTGCGGCACCCGGCCATCGCCGAGGCGGCGATCCTGGGGGTACCCGACCCCGCCTGGGGCGAGGTCGGCGTGGCGGTCTGCGTCGCCCGTCCCGGGGCCGAGATCGGCGAGGCCGAGCTGATGGCGTGGCTCGCCAGCGAGGTCGCCCGCTACAAGCTGCCGAAGCGGGTGTTCTTCTGGGACGCCTTGCCGAAATCCGGCTACGGCAAGATCACCAAGCGGGCGATACGCGAGGAACTCGAGAATCGCGGCTGCCTGCCCCTCGACGCAGGCCCGTCCGCCAAGCGGTGACAGTCCGGATGGCAGCATTCGCTGCACTGCACCGGCCGGATACAGCTCCCCGATCAATCCGGTGAAGATTCCGTGTCCGCTGCATGCTTTCCCTGCATGGCAGGCCGCTTGAGAACCCCCTGACGCGCAATCCCGGGCGGGCGCATATTGCACCGCAGCAACCGGGCGCATGGGCCCGGTCCTTGTTCGGGATCAGGCACGATGGCGACCCTCGCGTATCTCGTTGGCTTTCGCGCTGAGCGTTCGCTCCTCGGTCAGGTCGCGGACCGCCTCGAAAGCGCGCTGAAGCGCGTCGCCAACGGTCGCTATGCCGAGCAGCGCGCGCGCATCGCGCGCACCGGCGGCGCCGGAATGATCTGACCGGCCGTCAGCCTCAACCCAAGCGCGCACGCGCGGCCTCCACCACCGCCTCGGCGGTGATGCCGAAGTGGCGGAACAGCGCTTCCGGCGCGCCCGACGCGCCGAAGCCGGTCATACCGACGAAGCCGCCCTCCTCGCCGATCCAGCGATCCCAGCCGAAGCGCAGGGCGGCCTCCACGGCGACCCGGACCGTGTCCCGCGGGATGACCTGCCGGCGATAGGCTTCGTCCTGCGCCGCGAACGCCTCCCAGGACGGCATCGAGACCACCGCGGTCGGCACGCCCTCCGCCTGGAGCATGTCGCGGGCGGCGAGCGCCAGGGCCACCTCCGAGCCGGTGCCGATCAGCGTGACCCGCCGCGCCCCCTCGGCTTCCGCCAGCACATAGGCGCCCCGGGCGCTGCGATTCTCGGGGCCGCCCGACTGGCGCAGGGCCGGGAGCGGCTGTCGGGAGCAGATCAGCGAGGTCGGCCCGTGCCGGTTGGCCAGAGCCATCTCCCAGCATTCCGCCGTCTCGACCGCGTCCGCGGGGCGTAAGACCAGCATGTTCGGGATCGCCCGGAGCGAGGCGAGGTACTCCACCGGCTGGTGGGTCGGGCCGTTGCGGCCGATGGCGATCGAATCGTGGCTGTAGACCGTGATGACCGGCAGGTTCATCAGCGCCGCCATCCGCAGCGACGGGCGCATGTAATCCGAGAAGACCAGGTAGGTGGCGCCCACCGGGACCAGCCCGCGATGGGCCGCGATGCCGTTCATCATCGAGCCCATCGCGTGCTCGCGGATGCCGTAATGCAGGTAGCGGCCGGAGCGGTCCTGCGCCGTGAAGGCGTGGAGCGGACCCTTGTGCCGGGTCGGCCCTTCGAGGTCCGGGGCGCCGGAGAACAGCTCGGGGATCGCCTCCGACAGGGCGCCGACGATCTCGGCGGAGACCTCGATGCTCGGGCGCGCCTCGCCGGCGGCGGCGAAGCGGTCTCGCTGGGTCCGGAGCGTGTCGCGCCAGGTCTCCGGCAGGCGGCCGGCGCTCACCCGGTCGAATTCCGCCCGGATCGGGGCGGGCAGGGCCTCGCGCCGGGCATGCCAGGCCGCGTAGGCCGCGCGGTTGCGCTCGGCAACGCCCGTGCACCACGCCGCGGCGACGTCGTCCGGCACCGTGAAGGCCGGATGGTCCCAGCCCTTCGCGGCCCGGGCCTCGGCGAGGTCGGTCTCGAACACCCGCCCGCCATGGGCGCCGCGCTGGCCCTCCAGCCGGGGCAGGCCGCGGCCGATCACGGTCCGGCAGGCGATCAGGGTCGGGCGCGGATCGGCCTGGGCCAGAAGGATTGCCGCGGAGACGGAGTCGACGTCGTGGCCGTCCGCGTCGATCACCTGCCAGTCGGCGGCGCGGAAGCGGGCGCGCACATCCTCCGAGATTGACAGGTCGGTGGCGCCGTCGTCGGTGATCCGGTTGTCGTCCCACAGGAAGGTGAGCTTCGACAGGCGCAGATGGCCGGCGAGCGAGATTACCTCGTGGGCGATGCCCTCCTGCAAGCAGCCGTCGCCGACCAGCGCGTAGGTGCGGTGATCGACGAGCCCGGGACCGAACGTGGCGGCGAGCTTGGCCTCGGCCACGGCCATGCCGACCGCGTTGGCGATGCCCTGCCCGAGGGGCCCGGTGGTCGCCTCGATGCCAAGCTCGGGGGCGATCTCCGGGTGGCCGTGGGTGTGGGAGCCGAGTTGGCGGAAGCGCCGGATCTGCTCCATCGGCAGGCCGGCATAGCCCGCGAGATGGAGCACGGAATAGAGCAGCATCGAGCCGTGCCCGTTCGAGAGCACGAACCGGTCGCGGTCCGGCCATTCCGGATCGGCCGGATTGCACGTCAGATGGCGGGTGAACAGGGCCACCGCGATCTCGGCGCAGCCGAGGGGCGCGCCGGGATGCCCGTCACCCGCCCGCTCGATCGCGTCGAGGGAGAGGAAGCGGATCGCGTCGGCCATCCGGGCGGTGAGCGTCGATGAGTCGGTCTCGGGCATGGCGGGGGGCTCGAAGTTCAGGCGTGCGTCGGGGTTTCCAAAGGGCTCAGCCCTTTGGCGGGGTATCGGGGCGGAGCCCCGATGAACCAGGGCTTCGCCCTGGACCCACGAAAGGTCTCGGACCTTTCGAATCTAGGACTTTCAGAGGAACCCGATCGAGAACCAGGGGACCAGGATGATGACGACGAGGCCGACGAGCAGGGCCAGGATGTAGCCGACGATCGGGCGCATGCCCGCGTCCGGGTGGATCCGGCTGATCGCGCAGGCGGCGTAGTAGCCGACCCCGAAGGGCGGGGCGAACAGCCCGATGCCCATCGCCAGGATCACCACCATGGCGTAGTGCACCTCGTGCACGCCGACCTGCCGGGCGATCGGGAACAGCAGCGGGCCGAACAGCACGATCGCCGGGATGCCCTCCAGCACCGAGCCCAGGATGATGAAGGCGCCCGCCGACACGAACAGGAAGCCCACGGGGCCACCGGGCAGGCTCTTCATCGCCACCGCGAGCGTCTGCGAGAAGCCCGACTGGGTCAGCGCCCAGGCCATGCCGGTGGCCGCGCCGATGATCAGCAGGATCGCTCCCGACAGGGTCGCGGTCATCACCAGCATCGGGTAGAGCCGCCGCCAGTCGAACTGGCGGTAGATCAGGAGCCCCGCCAGCACCGCGTAGACGATGCCGATGGTCGAGACTTCGGTGGCGGTGGCGATGCCCTCGACCACCGCGAAGCGGATCACGAAGGGCAGGGCCAGGGCCGGCACCGCCACCACGAGGGCGCGGCCGATCACGCTCCGCGACGGCCGGGCGACGTGGCTCAGATCCTCCCGGCGGTAGCGCCACCAGACCAGGGCGCAGAGCGTCACGGCCAGGACGAGGCCTGGCAGCAGGCCGCCGGTGAACAGGGCGGTGATCGACACGCCGGTGACCGAGCCGATGGTGATGAGCACGATCGAGGGCGGGATCGTCTCGGTCTGGGCGCCGGTGGTGGCCAAGAGCGCCACGAGGTCGCCCTCCTTGGCGCCCCGGGCCTTCATCTCGGGAAACAGCACGGGGGCGACCGCGGCCATGTCGGCGGCCTTCGAGCCGGAGATGCCCGAGACGAGGTACATCGCGCCGACCAGCACGTAGTGCAGGCCGCCGCGCACGTGGCCCAAGAGCGAGGCCAGGAACCCGACCATGGCCCGGGCCATGCCGGTCATCTCGATCAGCAGGCCGAGGAACACGAACAGCGGCACCGCGAGCAGGATCAGGTGGCTCATGCCCTCGTCCATGCGCCCGACCACCACCATCGACGGCGCGCCGGTGGTGAGGGTGATGTAGGCGTAGGTGGACAGCCCGAACGCGAAGGCGATCGGCACGCCGGAGAAGACCAGGGCGCCGACGCCGAGGACGAAGAACAGCATCAGGTTGAGGTTGCCCAGGCCTGCGAAGACGGGCTGGAGCGCGATGAGCCCGGCGGCGATGCCGCCGCCCAGCGCGAGTGCCCCGACGGTGAGGCGCCAGTCGGCGGTCTCTAGCAGGCGGATCACCGCGACCAGCAGCATGAGGCCGAAGCCGATCGGCAGGGCGGCGGCCCGCCAGGCGTTGTTGAGTTCCAGCGCGGGGGTCTGGACGAAGGTCTCCTCGCTGGCGAATTCGAAGGCCGGCTCCAGGACCAGCGCCACGAAGATCAGGCCGGCCACCAGGGCGACCGTCTCCAGGAAGGCGCGCATGCGCGGGCCGCACATCGCCACGATGGCGGTCATGCGCATGTGCTCGGCGCGGCGGAAGGCAACCACGGCGCCCAGCATGGCGAGCCACAGGAACAGGATCGCGGCCAGCTCGTCCGACCAGACCAGCGGCTCGCGAAAGACGTAGCGGCTGACTACGCCGCCGAACAGCACGGCGATCTCGGCCAGCACCAGCAGGGCCGCCGGGATCTCCACGAGGTAGCCCAGGGCCACGTCCAGCTTGCGCAGCCAGGTTCGGGCGCGGAGCGGCGGCCCCGCCAGCTCAAGCCCGGCCGCGCTCTCGACGGCCGCGATATCGATCTGCATGCCAGTCGTCCTTCAGGTCAGCTTGCCGGAGACGTCTTCGAGATGCGCCCACGCCGCATCGCCGTACTTGGCCTTCCAGTCCCGGTAGAAGCTGGTCCGGCCGAGCGCCTCGCGGAAGCGTGAGCGGTCGACATCGACGAAGGTGATGCCCTTGGCGGCGAGGCTCTCGCGCAGGGACAGGCTGAGATTGGCGACATCGGCGCGCTGGTCGGTGCCGGACCGGTCGAGCTCGCGCGAGACCGTCTGGCGCAGATCCTCCGGCAGGCGCTGCCAGGCTTTCTTGTTGCCGAGGATCCAGTAGCCGTCCCAGACATGCCCGGTCAGGCTGCAGGATTTCTGCACCTCGTAGAGCCGGGCCGTGGCCGTGATGGCGAGCGGGTTCTCCTGGCCCTCGACCACCTTGGTCTGGAGCGAGGAATACAGCTCGTTGAAATTGATCGGCGCCGCCCCGGCATCGAGTGCCTTGAACAGCGAGGTCAGCATCGGCGCCGGCGGCACGCGGATCTTGAAGCCCTTCAGGTCCTCGGGCGTCTTGATCTCGCGGGTCGAGGAGGTGATCTGCCGGAAGCCGTTGTCCCAGACCTTCGAGACGGTGAGGATCGGCGTCTTGGCGATCTCGGCCCGGACGTAGGTGCCGAGCCCCCCATCCATTGCCGACCAGACCGCGTCGTAATCCTTGAACGCGAAGCCGGTGTTCGGCAGGCTCGCGGCCGGCACGAAGGTGGCGAGGATCGAGGTGGCGAGGTTGAAGAACTCGACGCTGCCGTTGCGCACCTGCGCCAGCAGGTCGGTGTCGGAGCCGAGCTGGTTGGCCGGGAACAGCTTGATCTCCAAACGCCCGCCGGTCGCCTCGCGGATCCGGTCGAGGGCCTCCTGCGCCCGGACGTTGACCGGGTGGGTCGGGTCCTGGCCGGTGGCAAGCTTGTAGGAGAACTCGGCGGCCTGCCCGCGCCGGGTGAGGATGCCGAAGACCGGCACGGCGGTCGCGCCCACGAGCAGGCTGCGGCGGCTGAAACGCGTGTCGCGCATGATTTCACTCCCTGGGTCGTTCCGAGCCGCCCGATCCCCGCCGTTATCCGGTCATGTGGATCGTGCGTCTTTTGATCTTCGGCCCCGGATACGGGTCCCGGTGCCGTTCTTCGTGCGTCTCACGCGCCGCTTCTTCTCCGGCGCGGATCATCCGGGCTCCGCGGCGCGCGGACAAGCCGCGCCGGCCCGCAAGCCCCTACATTTACGTGCCGTTGAGCGCGCGATAGGCGCGCACAACTTGGCTGTCGTCGTCGGCGCCGTCGCCCCGGCCCGAGGTCGAGACGAAGAGCTGATGGGCCAGCGCCGCGAGCGGCAGGGCCGCGCCGGCGCTGCGGCCGGCCTCCAGCACGATGCCGAGATCCTTGACGAAGATGTCGACCGCGCTGGTCACCTCCGGCTCCGGCTCCAGCATGCGGGGGCCACGGTCGCGCAGCATCCAGCTCGAGGCCGAGGAGCCCGAGAGGATCTCCAGCACCACCGCGAGATCGACCCCGACCCGTCCGGCCAGCGCCATCGCCTCGGCGGCGGCCGCGATATGGACGCCGCACAGGAGCTGGTTCACCGCCTTGACGGTGGCGCCCTGGCCCGGCCGCTCGCCGACAGGGAAGATCCGGTCGCCCAGCGCGTCGAGGATCGGGCGGATCGCCGCCAGCGTCGCGGCCGGGGCCGCGGCCATGATCGTGAGCTTGGCGGCCCTCGCCCCGACGACGCCCCCCGAGACCGGGGCATCCACGAACCGGCGGCCTTTGGCCGAGACGCGTGCCGCGATGGCCTCCACAGCCCCCGGCGGACAGGTCGCCATCAGGACGACGATCCCGTCCGGGGCGAGGGCGTCGAGGGCGCCTTGCACGAACAGCACCTCCTCGGCCTGGGCGGCGTTGACCACCATCAGCAGGAGCGCGTCGGCGCCGTCGGCTGCCTGCGCCAGGGTCTCGGCCGGCGCTGCGCCTGCGGCCACCAGGGCCGCGCGGCTCTCCGCCCGGATGTCGTAGCCGCGCACCGAAAAACCCGCGGCGACGAGGTGGCCCGCCATCGGCAGGCCCATGGCGCCGAGGCCGACGAAGGCGAGGCGGCTCACAGCCATCCGCGGATGCTCCGCGCCATGGCGGCGGTCGAGATCCCGTAGCGGTCGTGGAGGGTCGGCAGGGCGCCGGCGTCGAGGAACTGGTCTGGCAGGCCGATCTGGCGGAAGCCGCGCTCGGGCATCGTGCCGTTGCGCATCAGCACGCCCGCCACCGCCTCGCCGAGGCCGCCGATCACCGTGTGGTTCTCGGCCACCACCACGAGGCGGCCGCCGCGCCCGGCCTCGCGCAGGATCGTCGCCTCGTCCAGCGGCTTGATCGTCGGCACGTGCAGGACCGCCACGTCGATCCGGTCGTCGCGCAGCGCATCGGCCACTTCGAGCGCCCGCATGGTCATCAGCCCGGAGGAGATCACGAGCACGTCGCGTCCGTCGCGGATCGTCTTGGCCTTGCCGAGCTCGAACGTGTAGCCGTACTCGTCGAGCACCAGCGGGACGTTGCCGCGCAGGAGCCGCAGGTAGACCGGCCCCTTATGGGCGGCCATCGCCGGCACGACCTGTTCGATCTCGTGCGCATCGCACGGGTCGATGATCGTGAGGTTGGGCATGCCGCGGAAGATCGCGAGGTCTTCCGTCGCCTGGTGGCTCGGGCCGTAGCCGGTGGTCAGGCCGGGCAGGGCGCAGGCGATCTTGACGTCGAGATTCTCCTCCGCGATCGCCAGGCAGATGAAGTCGTAGGCCCGGCGCGCCGCGAACACCGCGTAGGTGGTGGCGAACGGCGTGAAGCCTTCGCGGGCCAGCCCAGCGGCCGCGCTCATCAAGAGCTGCTCGGCCATCCCCATCTGGTAGAACCGCTCGGGATGGGCCTGCGCGAAGATGTGCAGGTCGGTGTATTTCGACAGGTCCGCCGACAGGCCGACGATGTCGGGCCGCGTCTTGGCGAGCTCGACCAGGGCATGGCCGAACGGCGCGGCCTTGGTGCGCTGCCCGGGGGCGGCGAGCGAGGCGATCATCGCCGAGGTCTTGAGGCTTCCGCCTTCCCGCGGAGCAGGCTTCTCGTATTTCGAGCGTCTCACCGCACCCTCCCTTCGTCCAGGATCGCCAGCGCCCGCTGCCATTCGTCCGGCTCGACGCGCAGGAAGTGGTTGCGCTCGCGCGCCTCCAGGAACGGCACGCCCTTGGCCATGCGCGTGTCGCAGATGATGATCCGGGGCTGCGGCCCCGGATGGTTCCGGGCGGCGTCGAAGGCCGCCACCAGCGCGTCGATGTCGTTGCCGTCGACCCGCTGCACGAACCAGTTGAACGCCTCGAATTTCGGGGCGAGCGGCTCGAAGTTGAGCACCCCCGTGGAGGCGCCGTCGGCCTGCATGCCGTTCACGTCGACGAGGCCGATCAGGTTGTCGAGCTTGAACGAGCCCGCCGACATGGCGGCTTCCCAGGTCGAGCCTTCGTCGAGCTCGCCGTCGGAGAACAGGTTGTAGACGAAGTTTTTCGAACCCTTCCGCTTGAGGCCCAGCGCCATGCCGACCGCGATCCCGAGCCCGTGGCCGAGCGAGCCGCCGGTGATCTCCATGCCGGGCGTGTAGGCCGCCATGCCGGACATCGGCAGGCGGCTGTCGTCGCCGCCATAGCTGGTCAGCTCGTCCTCCGGGATGATCTCCGCCTCGATCAGCGCGGCGTACAGGGCGATGGCGTAATGGCCGATCGACAGCAGGAACCGGTCGCGGCCCTCCCATTCGGGATCCTCGGGCCGGTAGGTCATGGCGTGGAAGTAGCTCACCGCCAGCACGTCGCTGATGCCGAGAGCCTGGGCGATGTAGCCCTGGCCCTGGACCTCGCCCATGCGCAAGGCATGGCGGCGGATGTGGTAGGCGCGCTCGCTGAGCGGGACGTTGGACCCCGCGCGGGGCCGTTCGGTTGGCAGCCTCTCGGTCGACATGGGCTTTCCCCCTCAGTGGATCAGCATGCCGCCGTTCACGTCGATCACAGCACCGGTGATGTACGCGGACAGGTCGGAGGCCAGGAACAGGCAGGCATTGGCGACGTCGTCGGCGACCCCGAGGCGCCCCAGCGGGATGCCCTTGGCGATCTCGACCTTGAGCTCGGGGGTGAGCTTGCCGCCGGTGATGTCGGTCTGGATCAGGCCAGGCGTCACGGAATTCACCCGGATCCCGTCGGGGCCGAGTTCCCGGGCCATGGCCTTGGCGAGGCCGAGCACGCCGCCCTTGGCGGCGCTGTAATGCGGGCCGCCAAAGATGCCGCCGCCGCGCTGGGCGGAGACCGAGGACATGCACACGATCGCCCCCGAGTTCTGGCCGCGCATGCCCGGGATCACGGCCTGGCTCATGTAGAGGGTGCCGCGCAGGTTCACGTCGGTGACGGCGTCGTAGTTCTCCGGCGCGATGTCCATGATCTTGAGCGGCTGGGTGATGCCGGCATTGTTGACCAGCACGTCGATGCGCCCGAGCCGGGCCACGACCTCCTCGGCGGCCCGGGAACAGGCGGCCCGGTCGGTCACGTTGCAGGCGAGGCCGATATGGCCGGCGCCGATGTCGCGGGCGGCCTCCTCGGCCTGGCCGGCATCGAGGTCGAGCACGGCGATGCGGCCGCCGTATTGCGCGAACAGGCGCGCCGTGGCCTTTCCGATGCCGCGGGCGGAGGCCGCCCCGGTGATCACGCAGACCCGATCGTTCAGAAGCATGGAAAAACCCTCCCGGCGTTCCGCGCTTGGGCGGACTCGAAGCCTGTCGTCGCGACGGAGGCTGAAGCCGGCCGGCGACCGCGATCCGGGGATCGGCGGCCTCGCGGTGACGTTTCCTCGCGTCTTGTTCGTTGCGGCGACATTGGCCCGGGGCGGCCCTTGCGACAAACGCGAATCCTGCACCCGCAGGTGAATGAGATTCACCTGCTCTCGCGTTTCAGGCGAGCTCGGCGTCCAGCTCGATCGCGAGTTCCCCGGCGAGCCAGCGGGCGAAGACCCGCAGCGGCGCCCGGCGGCGGGCATCGGCCGGGCAGACGAAATGGTGGCCGGTATAGCGGATATCCTCCGCCCGCCCGGCGAGCGGCGCGACCAGGCGGCCGGCGGCGATCTCCCGCTCGGCGAGCCGGGTCGATTCGAGGGCGACGCCGAGCCCGTCCGCCGCCGCCGCCAGGGCCAAAAAGCTCCGGTCGAAGCGGATGGCGGCGGTGGGCGGTGGGGCGAGGCGGTTGCGCTCGAACCAATGGGTCCAGCGCACCTGCTTGTTGTCGCTCTGGATCAGGGTCTGCCCGAACAGGTCGGCGGGACCGGCAATCCGGGCGGCGCGTTCGGGATCGCAGAGCGGCGTCACCGTCTCGAGCCCGAGCGGCATGCGCACGAGCCCCTCGCCCCGGGGCGGGCCGTAGACGATGTCGGCGTCGAACTCGTCGGTGATGAAGCGGGCGTAATCCATGCCGGCAGCCAGCCGCACCTCGAAGCCCGGATGCTCGCGGAGGAAGCGCGCCAGCCGCGGCGCGAGCCACTGCGCGGCAAAGCTCGGCGCGCAGTGCAGCCGCAGCAATTGCGGCCCGCGATTGGCCACGAGGTCGAGGCCGCGGTTCAATTCGGCGAAGGCGCGGCCGACATGGTCGCACAACGCCTCGCCGGCCGGAGTCGGGGTGATGCCCTGCCCGATCCGCTCGAACAGCGCGACGCCGAGGGCCTCCTCCATCTTGCGCACGGCGTGGCTGACCGCGCTCGGCGACAGGTTCAATTCGCCGGCCGCCGCCTTGAACGAGCGTCGCCGCGCGGCGGCTTCGAAGATCCGGACGGCGGACAGGGGAACGGGCGGACGCATTCGCGGCAGGATGGGCCCACGCTAACCGTGCTGGCAATGGCCGCGCGGCAAATCCCGCAGACCGGCTTGCCTCAAGCCGCCAGGGCCGTGCTGCCGTCCCGGCCGTGGGCCTGATCCATGATCTCGCCGATCCGCTCGCCGACCGCGATGGCGATCTCCGCCGAGGCCGCGCCTTCCGAGCCCTGCCGGCAGATCCGGGTGAGGACGTCGGTCACGCGCTGTTCCATGACGGTGAGGATGGCAGCGGCGGCCGCGGGCTGCGCACCCCGGAGCACCGCCGCGAGGTCGCAATAGGCGTCCTGGAGGAGCCGCAGCGTCAGGCGCTCGACCGCCTGCTCGTCTTCCGCCTTCAAGGCACCCATGCCACGCCTCCCTCGGGTCGCTCGATACAAGGTGGAGAGGACACGTTAACGCCGCGTAAACCGAGCGCGCGCCGGGAAGTCATCGGCTAACCATGCCGCATCCCGGCAACGCCAGATCAGCACCCGGAGCAGATGCCGCTCGCGGCGTTCCGGCCGCCCTTCAGCAGGCGGTCCATCGCCGCCTCGCGGTCGTAGGTCTGAGGCGCGGTATTGGCCGATACCGGCCGGCCCGCCGCGGCGAGAACCGGCGGCTTCAGGAGCTCGCCGGGGCGCAGCGTCTCCCAGCTCATGCGGCTGCGCCGGGACGTGTCCAGGGCCGCGTTCGGGTTCAGGCCGTGCGGCTCCACCGCCACCGGGACCCTCAGGGTCCCGGGAATGACGATGCGTGGCAGGGCGGCGACCGTTTCGGCCGGGGCCTCCGGAACCGCCGAAACGGCAGCGCCGGTCGCCGGCGTGCGCGGCAATGCGCTGTAGGCGGTCGGAACGTTCGGCAGACGCGAGCACGCCCCTGCCAGGAGCACCAAGCCTAGAGCCGCAATCCGCTTCACAGAGATCATGATCGCCCTGAAGAGACTCGGCCTTGCCGCAGGCCGCGAGCCCCGCTGCATTAACAACAAATTAGGGATTTGTCCAATCAACAGCCGCGAGAGTGGCCGATAGACAAGACTTAGACACAAATTGATGACGAGAAAATTCCCGATAATCTTGCGCTAATCAAATCTAGGTGCGCGAAGCATCGCCGGCGCGGCCCGTCCGAAACCGCGCCCGCGGCATACGTATTGAGTACCGAAGACCCAAGAAAACGGTTTGCGCGACCGCGCCCACCGGGCAACAGGAAGCTTGGCGGCTTCGGATGACCGCCGAGATGGGTCATGAAGCGCGTTCTACACTCCTTGGCGGCCACGCTTGCTGCATTCGCCATCGCTTTGCCGTCCATCAGCGTGGCCATTCCGGCGAGCCGGGCCCCGGAACAGCCCAATCCGGGTCCCGACCGGAGCGCGCTCATTGCCGAGCGACAGCAGCGGACCTGGCAGCAGCTTTCCGGGTCGATCTGCACCGGCTGCATCACCGCGGCCAACCGCGTCGCGCCGGTCAACTACGACAAGCCGAGCCTGATCGCGCCGGCGCAACCGGCCCCGCGCGTGAAGATCGCCACGCGCCGCCCCCGGGCCAAGGTGCGGCTCGCCCAGCTGAGCAAGCGCTATGCCCGGCTCCAGCGGCACCACCGCCGCAGGCTCGCCTTGCAGGCGCATCCCGTCCGGCTGGCGAAGCGCCTGCCCCCGCGGAAGCTCGCGCAGTTCCACAGGGCGCCGGTCGCATGGCCGATCGGGTCGAGCCGCGTCGCGTACCGGCTGCCCGAACCGCCCGTCGAGCGCCCATGGGTACCGCAGGACGACGACCGTTGGCACGCGACGATCCTGCCGGCATCGTCGCTGCGCTCGCGGCGCTCCTGACACGCCGCAGGGCTGCGCCTCATCGGGCACCAGGGCCGACGCCCTAAAACGCCGCACGGCAGACGGGGAGGGGGGATTGAACCCTGCCATCCGCATCACGTTGTGCCGGCGGAGCCCCCCATGATCGTCATCCGCCCTCTCGCCGCCGGTTTTTTCGCCGTCGCGCTCAGCCTCGGCACCGCGCACGCGCTCGAGCCCGATCCGACCGGCAGCATCGACCGGCCGGCCGCGACCGAGCCAGTCCAGGGTGAAGCCGCCGGCGTTGATGGCAAGACAATCGCCGCGGTCACGCTTCCCGAGCAGAGTGTGACCACCACTGACCCGGCGCCAAGATCATTGCCGCCGCTGAAGCCCCTGCCGAAATGGGATCCGCGCGTCTGCACCGGCTGTTAGGCCGCGCTCCGACGACGTGGACACCGGTTCGCCGCAAGCGAGCGCGGTCAGGCCAAGACCGCGATGCGCCGCCCTGATGCATCAAGTCGCTGCCCCTGGGCGGAACTGGTCGGGCGCCGAACGCTTCGACTCTATAACCCCATTGACTCTTTCAGAGCCTGACCATGCGCCCCCTTCTCCTTGCCGCCCTCTGCCTCTCGCCGATCGTCGCCACCCCCGTCCTGGCGCAAGTGCGGCAGAACAATCCCAACGCCGCGAACCAATCCATGGAATACAACAGCGAGATGCGTTCCCTGCGTCAGGAGCAGACGACGCAGGGCAACACGCTCCGGATGAACATCGAGCGGAACCAGGCCGCGACGCCCGCCCCGAATACCGGCCCGAATGCCATCGGCCCGATCGGCGGCGGCACCGGAGTCGGTGTCGGCCGCTGAGAGAGCGGTAGAGGCTCACCGCCCGGGTTGAGCCGGGGCCGTGAGCCTGCCGGACCATCGCGTTTGCGAATTGCCGGCCGTCGATCGCTTTCAGGCCGCCGCGGGCAGGGCAGGGCGGCTCTCGATCGCCTGGCGCACGATCGCCTCGACCTCGGCGCGCCGGGCGCCGGACAAGGGCTTGCGCGGGCCGCGCACGTGTTCGGTCGAGTTTATTGCAAGGGCTTCCGCGAGCTTGATGTTCTGGACCAGGTAAGTCGAGACATCGAGGTCGAGGAGCGGCCGGAACCACCGGTAGATCGCCAGCGCCTCCTTGAGGCGGCCCGCCTGCATCAGCCGGTAGATCGCGACCGTCTCGGCCGGGAAGGCACAGACGAGGCCGGCGACCCAGCCGCAGGCGCCGACCGCGAGGGCCTCCAGGGCGAGGTTGTCGACGCCGGTGAGCACAGCATAGCGGTCGCCCAGCCGGTTGATGATCTCGGTGGTGCGGCGGATGTCGTCCGAGGATTCCTTGATCGCCACGAAGCGCGGATCCGCGGCCAGCTCCTCCATGATTTCGGGGGTCACGTCGACCCGGTAGGCGACGCGGTTGGAGTAGATCATCACCGGCAGGTCGCCCGCGGCCGCGACGGCCCGCAGGGTCTCGACCGTCTCGGCCGGGTCGGTGTGGTAGATCGGGCTCGGCACCACCATGAGGCCGCTGGCCCCGGCCTTGGCCGCCTTGGCGGCGAGGTCGCAGGCCTCGCGCGTGCCCGCCTCGGCCACGGTCAGCAGGGTCGGCTTGCCCTTGGTGACCGACTGGGCCAACCGGAGCACGTCGATGCGCTCGTCGTGGGACAGCATCGGCCCCTCGCCGAGGGATCCGCAGACGATGATGCCGTCGCAGCCGGCCTCCATCTGGAAGCTGAAGCAGCGCTCCATCTCGGCATGGTCGAGGCTGCCGTCGGGCTTGAACTTGGTCGTGACGGCGGGGATGACACCTGTCCACATGATCGATTTTCCTTTTGCGTCAACGGGTTGAACAACACCGCGCGCGGATCGCGCGGCCATGGCTTCGCCGACGCCTCCAGCGGCGCAGCGGCGAACTCTGTCGGCCCATCCGGGCAGGGGGCGTGGCTCAGGCCGCCTCTGCGGCCGGCGCGGGATCGCGGGTGGCGTTCAGGACCGGGCGCCTCTTGGCCCGCTCGGCCCGGCGGCGGCGCAGGTGCAAGAACTCGCCGACGACGCCGCGCCGGAAGAACGAGACGCAGACGATGAAGATCAGCCCGATCACCACGGTCACGAGGTCGCCGATGGTGGCGAGGTAGTTCTGCAGCCCGACCACCAGCCCGGCCCCGAGCAGCGGCCCGAAGATCGTGCCGACGCCGCCGAGCAGGGTCATCAGCACCACCTCGGTCGAGGTGTGCAGCGAGACGTCGTTGAGGGAGACGAGCTGGAAGACCAGGGCCTTCATCGCCCCGGCATAGCCGGCCACCGCCGCCGAGATCACGAAGGCCAGGAGCTTGAACCGGTCGGTGTCGTAGCCGAGGGAGGTCGCCCGGGCCTCGTTGTCCCGCACCGCCTGCAGGATCTGGCCGAAGGGCGAGTGGACGACGCGGTCGACGAACAGGAAGCCGGCGGCGAACAGCGCCAGGGTCACGTAGTACATCACCGTGTCGGAGGTGAGGTCGAGGCCGAACAGGCTACCGCGCGGGATGCCCTGGAGGCCGTCCTCGCCGCCGGTCCAGCGGAACTGCACCGCCAGGAAGTAGACGATCTGCGACAGCGCCAGGGTGATCATCGCGAAGTAGATGCCCCGCCGCCGGATCGCGAGGCCGCCGATGGCGAAGCCGACGAATGCCGCCGCGGCGACGCCCGCCACGAACGCCGCCGGCATCCCGAGGGGGTGGTTGCCGAAGCGGATCATCAGGGCGCCGGTGACGTAGCCGGCGCTGCCCAGGAAGGCAGCGTGCGCGAAGGAGACGAGCCCGGTGAAGCCCAGGAGCAGGTTGAAGGCGCAGGCGAACAGCCCGTAGCACATCACCTTCATCACGAAGACCGGGTAGATCAGCCCGGGCACGAACGGCACGACCAGGGCGAGCCCGACCAGGACGAGAAAGATCTTGAAGGTGTTCGACATCGGCTCCCCTCAGGCTTCGCGGCCGAACAGGCCGGCCGGGCGCACCAGCAGGGCCAGCGCCATGATGACGAACACCACCACGGTGGAGGCCTCGGGGTAGACCACCTTGGTCAGCCCCTCGATCAGCCCGAGGGCGAGGCCGGTCATCATCGCGCCGAGGATCGAGCCGAGGCCGCCGATCACCACCACGGCGAAGACGATGTTGAGCAGGTTGCCGCCCATCAGCGGCGTCACCTGCATGATCGGCGCGGCCAGCACCCCGGCGATGCCGGCGAGCGCCACGCCGAACCCGTAGGTGAGGGTGATCATCACCGGCACGTTGATGCCGAAGGCCTGGAGCAGGCGCGGGTTCTCGGTGCCGGCGCGCAGATAGGCGCCGAGCTTGGTCCGCTCGAACAGGTACCACGTGCCGAAGCAGATCAGCAGCGAGGCCACGACCACGAAGATGCGGTACTTCGGCAGCAGCATGAAGCCGACATCGACCGGCCCCTGCAGGATCTCCGGCGGCTCGTAGCCCTGGCCGGAGACGCCGAACGCGTACCGGAACGCCCCCTCCATCACCAGAGCCACCCCGAAGGTCAGGAGCAGGCCGTAGAGGTGGTCGAGATGGTAGAGCCGGCGCAGCAGCGTGCGCTCGATGACCATGCCGAACAGGGCGACGCAGAGCGGCGCCAGCACCAGCGCGACCCAGAAGCTGATCTGGAAATCCGGATAGCCGAGCCAGGGCCCGATCTGGGTGAGCCCGATCCAGGCCAGGAACGCCGCCATCATGAACTGCGCCCCGTGGGTGAAGTTGATGATGTTGAGCAGCCCGAAGATGATCGCGAGCCCCATGCTCAGCAGGGCGTAGAAGCAGCCGCCGATCAGGCCGATGGTGAGCTGGGCCATGAAGGCCTGGAAGGTGATGTCCATCGTGGGGTCACCGGCGGGTTGGAGGGGTCGGACGGTCTTTTCGGGGATGCGCCACAAGGGCTACGGCTACGCAGGGTCGAGACACGGTCGCTCTTGCAGGGCTCGACGTGCCCCCTCTCCCGAGCGGGAGAGGGTTGGGGTGAGGGGCCAGGTCTTTCCGGAGATGTCGCATCCCTCACCCTGTCCCTCTCCCGCTCGGGAGAGGGGACCTTCGCTTTCTACGGGCGACGATGTGACCGCGCCCGCCATGCAACCCTCTGTAGTCCGCTGCCACACCGGGGAGGGGACGCGCGCCATCCCGGAGGCCGGTGCGCGCCCTTGCGCGACAGCGTTTCAGCCCTTGGCGTTGAGCGGGCAGGAATCCGAGGGCTTCGGGAACACGTCGTCGCCCTTCAGGACCGCCCGGACGTTGTAGAAGTCCCAGTCGCGCTTGGACTCCGCCGGCTTCTTCACCTGCAGGAGCAGCATGTCGTGGACGAGGGCGCCGTCGGCGCGCAGCTTGCCGTTGCGGATCACCGCGTCGTCGATCGTCATGGTGCGCAGCTTGCCCATCACCGCGCCGGCCTCGTCGGTGCCCGCCGCCTCGATCGCCTTGAGGTAGCTGAGCGCGGCGGAGTAGACCGCCGCCTGCGAGGCGCTCGGCATGCGCTTCATCTTGGCGAAGTATTTCTCCGCGAAGGCGCGCGAGCGGTCGTCGTAATCCCAGTAGAACGCTTCCGTGAGGTACATGTCCTGGGCCTTGACCAGCCCGAGGCTCTTCACGTCGGTGATGTAGGTCAGCAGCGGGGCGATCACCTGCTTGTCGCTGCGCCCGATGCCGTACTCGGCGGCCTGCTTGACCGCGTTGATCGTGTCGCTGCCGGCATTGGCCAGCGCGATCACCTGCGCGCCGCTCCCCTGCGCCTTCAGCATGAAGGAGGAGAAGTCGCCCCCCGGGAACGGGTGGCGCGAGACGCCCAGCACCTTGCCGCCCTCGGCCTCCACAACCGCGGAGGCGTCCTTCTCGAGGGAATGGCCGAAGGTGTAATCGGCGGTGACGAAGTACCAGGTCTTGCGGCCGGTCTTCAGCAGCGCCTTGGCGGTGCCGGCCGCGAGCGCGTAGGTGTTGACCATCCACTGCGCGTTGAGCGGCGAGCACTTCTCGTTGATCGCCGCCATGGCGACCCCGGCCGAGAGCATCGTCACCCGGTTCTTCTGCTTGGCGATCTCCATCACGGCGAGCGCCGTCGAGGAGGTCGGGAAGTCGGCGATCATGTCGACCTTGCCCTGGTCGAACCATTCCCGGGCGAGGTTGGCGGCGATGTCGGGCTTGTTCTGGTGGTCGGCGGCGATGAGCTCGACCGGGGCACCCAGCACCTTGCCGCCGATCTCGTCGATGGCGATCTGCGCCGCCACCGCCGAGCCGCGCCCGGTGAAGTCGGAATAGATCCCCGACAGGTCGTTGAGGATGCCGATCTTGACGACGCCGTCGCTGACCGGCTCGGCGGCGAGCGCTGGCAGGGGGGCCGACGCGAGCGACGCGCCGAGCACGTAACCGATGAACCGTGACCGCATGTTCCCGCCTCCTGTTCGTCCCGACCGTTCAATCTTGCAGGCCTCACACGCCGAGCAGGCGCCCGACCTCGGCCTCCCTGGCCGCCACCTCGTCCGCCGGGATCTCGGCCGCGACGCGGCCATTCTCGATCACGTAATGGCGGTCGGCGAGGTGGCGGGCGAAGTGAAAGTTCTGCTCGACCAGCACGATGGTGAAGCCCCGGCTCTTGAGCAGGGCGACCGCCCGGCCGAGGGCCTCGACGATGACCGGGGCCAAGCCCTCGGTGATCTCGTCGAGCAGCAGGATGCGGGCGCCCGTGGTCAGGATGCGGCCGAGCGCCAGCATCTGCTGCTCGCCGCCCGAGAGGCGGCCGCCGCCGCTATCGGCCCGCTCGGCGAGGTTCGGGAACAGCGCCAGCACCTCGGCCACCGACATCCCGTCGGGCCCGAGGCGGGGCAGGAGGGTGAGGTTCTCCTGCGTGGTCAGCGAGCGGTAGATGCCGCGCTCCTCCGGGCAGTAGCCGAGGCCGAGCCGGGCGATCCTGTGCGTGCTGAGCCGGATCGTCTCCTGCCCGCGCACCCGCACCGAGCCGGCGCGGCGGTCGGTCAGGCCGAGGATCGCCTTGAGGGTGGTGCTGCGCCCGGTGCCGTTGCGGCCGAGCAGGGTCACGCACTCGCCCTCGCGCACCGTGAGGTCGACCCCGTGCAGGACGTGGCTCTCGCCGTACCAGGCTTCGAGCCCGCGGATCTCCAGGGCGGTGGCGGCTTCAAGCATGCCCGCCTCCGAGATAGGCCGCCTTCACCCCGGGATCGGCGGAGACCGCTTCGTAGCTGCCCTCAGCCAGGATCTCGCCGCGCTGGAGCACGGTGATGGTATCGCAGAGATCGGCCACCACCGACATGTTGTGCTCGACCATCAGGATGGTGCGGCCGACGGCGATCCGCCGGATCAGGCGCTTGATCCGGTCGACATCGTCGATGGCCATGCCCTGGGTCGGCTCGTCGAGCAGGAGCAGGGGCGGATCCAGCGCCAGCGTCGTGGCGATCTCCAGGGTCCGCTTGCGCCCGTAGGACAGGTCGGCGGCGTTCGCCTCGGCGTAATCCGCCAGGCCGACATCGGACAGGAGCGCCATGGCCTCGTCGTCCAACACGGATAGCGACCGGATCGAGCGCCAGAACGCGTATTGCGTCCCGAGGCGCCGCTGCAGCGCGACGCGGACATTGTCGCGCACGCTCATGTGCGGGAAGGTCGCCGAGATCTGGAACGAGCGCACGATCCCCCGTCGGGCGATCGCCGCCGAGCTCTCGTGGGTGATGTCGGTTCCCTCGTAGAGGATGCGCCCGCCGGTCGGCGTGTGGACCTTCGTCAGCAGGTTGAAGAACGTGGTCTTGCCGGCCCCGTTCGGGCCGATGAGCGCGTGAATTGCATGGCGGCGGACCGCGAAGTCGACCCCGCGCACGGCCGTGAAGCCTCCGAACGCCTTGGTCAGCCCCTCCGTCACCAATGCGTGCTCAGCCACGACGCCCTCGCCGATTCGGTTTTTGTAGATTGTATAAAATCTGCGGACACGTCAAGGCGCCTGCTTCGCGGCGTCTGCGGGGAGCCCCTCACTCGGCATGGGCCTGCCGATAGATCGCCACGAGCGAGACGGCGGCGTGCGCGATATGGGCTTGCAGGAGGTCGGCCGCCTCGGAGATCCGGCCGGCCTCGCACAAAGCCACGATCTGCGTGTGCTCGTGGTCGGCGCGGGCGGTGTCCCCGGAGGCGGACAGCTGGAGCCGCGTCGGGCGATCGCAATCCTGGAGCAGGCCGGAGACGATGCTGAGGGAGCGGGGGCGATCGGCGTAGCGCAGCAGATCGAGGTGGAAGCTCCGGTTCAGCTCGCCCCATCGGTCGACCTGACCGGCCGCGAGCGCCGCGCCGTACCCGTCGGTCAGGCTGCGCAGCCTCCGGTAATCCGCCTCGGCGAAGCGGCGCGCCGAGAGCGCCAGAAGGGGTGGTTCGAGCTGCTCGCGCAGGCGAAAGATGTCCTCGACCTCCTCGACGGACAGGCCGGTGACCACGGCCCCGCGATGCGGCATGATCCTGACCAGCCCCTGGGCCTCAAGCTGAAGCAGCGCCTCCCGGACCGGGATGCGGCTGATGCCGAATTCCTCCGCCAGCGCGTCCTGGCGCAGCTGGATACCGGGCGCGAACTCGCCGTTCAGGATGCGCTGCCGGAGCGATTCGGTGACGGCCGCGGAGACCGTCTTGTGGCGCAGGCGATCGGTGGCGGGCGGCGGGGAGGCCGGAGCGGACATGGACACCTCGAAACGAGGGTAGATTGTATCCAGAAATGACGCGCCGCGACAAACGGGGGGCTCGGGGCGGCCACGGAGGCCTCCCGACGAGAGAAGCGATTGCGCGAAGGCGGCGCGACACCGGCAAGAGTCGGCGCCCTCGGATTGCCTCGCCCGCGCAGGCGGGACGGCTGCGAGGCGATCGTCCGGAAACCGTTTGATCCGGCCGGAGCGGCGCTCAGTCCCGCCGCTCCCCGCGCAGGGTTTTCAGGCCGATGCCCGTCGCCTCGAAGCCGCCGTCCACGGCGAGCTGCTGGCCGGTGACGAAGGAGGCCCGCTCGGAGCAGAGGAACACGATCGCCTCCGCGAGTTCCGTCTCCAGGCCGTAGCGCCCGAGGGGGACGGCGTCGTGGTAATCCGCGCGGATCTCGGGGCTGTGGACCGCCTTGGCCATCGCGGTGTCCACCGGGCCGGGGGCGACCGCGTTCACCCGGATCCCGAACTGCGCCAGCTCGACCGCCTGCTGCTTGGTCAGCTGCGCCAAAGCCGCCTTGCTGGTGCCGTAGGCCGTGCGCAGCGTCGAGGCGCGCAGGCCCGAGATCGAGGTGACGTTCACGATCGCGCCGCCGCGCGCGGCGAGCAGCGGCACGGCCGCCTGCGTGCACAGGAACGGCCCGGACAGGTTCACCGCCAGCACCCGCGACCAATCCGCGAAAGTGGTCTCCATCAGCGGCTTGAAGATCGCGATGCCGGCGTTGTTGACCAGCGCGTCGAGGCGTCCGAACCGGTCGTCGACCCGCCGCATCGCTTCCTCGACCGCTGCCGGATCGGAGACGTCCGCGGTCACGGCCAGCACCGCCTCCGGCCGGTCGAGCCGGGCGGCCGCCGCCTCCACGCCCGGTCCGTCGATGTCGAGGAGTGCGACGCGCCACCCGTCCGCGAGGAACCGGGCTGCGGCGGCAAGCCCGATGCCGCGAGCCGCCCCCGTCACCAGCGCGGTCCGGTCCTGGGTGTCGCTCATGGGCGCGTCTCCGTCGGCGATGGCCGCACATGGGCGGCGAGGGATCGTTCCGGCGGGCGGCGTCGCCGCGAGCCCGGATGTACGCATGCCAGGGCTGACCGCTGCCACCGTGCTACCCGGAGCCGTCTGCAACCGAAAGGCTTTTTGCTGACGTCCGGAGACGATGGCCCGGGCCTCAGACCCGACCGCGAACGCCATCTTCGCGATCCTCTTCAAAGCCTTGCGCTGAGACCGCCGCCCGGCGGGCACCCACGCGTTGCCTTCGCCGGCCCGGCAGCTAGGTAACGCCGCGCCGGGTGACCGCGTGAGCGCGAGGCGATCACGGTCGCGATGCACCGGCCAAGAAGCAGGACCATGGATCAGGACGACGCCCGCCCGGCCCAGCGGTCCCAACGGACGGGTTTTAGACCGGCCGCGCTCGACGCGCTGAACCTCGCGCTTGTCGACGTGAACGGCGCGATCAAGCCGTATCTCAACGTCTATCTCTACGTGAAGCGCGACTGGAGCGACGGCGCGGTCGGGCTGGTCGGGACCGTGGCGGGCCTCGTCGGCATCCTGTTCCAGGCGCCGCTCGGGGCCGCGATCGACGCGGTGCGCGACAAGCGCCTCGTGCTGCTCGCCGCGCTCATCGCCCTGGCGGTGGCGACCGCCGTGATCGCCGTGGCGCCCCATTTCTGGCCGGTCCTGATCGCCTCCACCGTCCTCGCGGTGGCGGGGGCGATCCTGAGCCCCGCCGTGGCCGCGCTCACCCTCGGCCTGGTCCCGCGCCGTCAGCTCACCCGGCGGCTCGGGCGCAACGCCGCCCTGGAGCGCACCGGCAACGTCGTCATCGCGCTGCTGATCGGCGGGATCGGCTGGCTGCTTCCGGATCGGGTCGTGTTCCTGCTGGTGCCGGCCCTGTGCATCGTGGCCGCCGCCGCCCTGTTCTCGATCCCGCGCCGGGCGATCGACGCGCGAAGGGCCCGCGGCGAGGCGGAGGGCGACACCGGCACCGCACCCGCAAGTCTCCGGACCCTTCTCGGCAACCGGCCGCTCATCGTCTTCGCCGTCTGCGTCGGCCTGTTCCACTTCGCCAACGCGCCTCTGCTGACCCTCGTTGCCCAGGAGGTCGGACGGGACCGGCCGGAATGGTCGTCGGTCATCGTCTCGGTCTGCATCGTCGGCGCGCAGATCGTGATGGTGCCGATGGCCATCCTGGTCGGCCGCCGGGCCGACCGCTGGGGACACAAGCCGCTGCTGTTCGCCGCCTTCGTGGCCCTGCCGTTCCGGGCGCTGCTCTACACGCTCTGGCGCGATCCGATCTGGTTGATCGCGGTACAGCTCCTCGACGGCGTGGGCGCGGGGCTCCTGAGCGCGTCAAAGTCGCTGGTCCTGGCCGACGTGATGCGCGGCACCGGCCGCTACAACCTCGCGCAGGGGCTCGTCGGCACCCTCCAGGGCGCGGGCGCCGCGCTCTCCTTCGTGGTGGCGGGCAGCCTCGTCCAGCACGCGGGGTTCCAGGCCGCCTATCTCGTCTGCGGGGGCGTCGCGCTCCTCGCCCTGGCGCTGCTCTGGCTCGCCCTGCCCGAGACCGCCACGAAGCGGGACGGCCCCGAGCCCGCACCGGCCGGAAACGCCTGAGGAGCCCACGCCTTGCACCCTCTGTCCCGCGCGCTCCTGTCCCTCGTCTGGGCCGCCCTTCCCTTGGCGCCCCTCGCGGCGGCCGAGCTGCACGCCACCTGGATCGACCCGGAGGCGCTGGCGCTCCAGCGGGTCCTGCCGCCGCCGCCGGAGCCGGGCTCCGCGGCGGAAGCTGCCGATCTCGCCGCCGTGCGCGCGGCGGTCGCTGCGCGAACCACGGAGGACGAGCGGCGCATCACCGCCGACCTGCCCTGCACCCTCGACCGCTTCGCCGACGTGCTCGGGCCAGCCTTCACGGCCGCCCACATGCCGAAGCTCGCCGCCCTGATCGAGCGCGTGTTCCAGGACGGCGAATTGGCGGTGCTGGCGGCCAAGTCGGCGATCGGCCGCAAGCGGCCCTACATCCTCGATCCGGATCTGCGCACCTTCGGCCACCGTTCCGGCAGCACATCGTATCCGAGCGGCCACGCGACCTTCGGGTATCTCGCGGCGACCGTGCTCGGGATCCTGGCGCCGGAGAAGCGGGAGGCCCTGTTCGCCCGTGCGGACCAGTACGGCCGGAACCGCTTCGAGGCCGGCACGCATTTTCCGTCCGACCTCGAAGCCGGAACGATCGCCGCCGCGATCATCGCCGAGGCGCTACTGCGCGACGGCGGATTTCAACAGGCGCTTGCCGATGCCCGAGCGGAGGTCGACCGGGCCAACCGGTAAATGCTGCACCCCCCTGCTCGAACGTTGCGGGCTCCGACCGCCCGGCGTCGCCGCAACGCGGCCGCCCAACAGCCAGTCGAAGACTTTCGAACGCAGAGGTCGGCATATTTCGGTATTCTGGAAACGCCGAACTCAGCACATATCCGACAAAGGCCCTCTCGACGTTTCCGCGATCGGCCCGCTGCAGACCGCTCACGCTCAACAACCGTCCCGTCCGGATTTAGCCCGATCCACAATACCAGTCCGGAGAGGCGCAGAATGATATCGCTATGGGATGGTTCTTAAAGCTTAGGGACCGGGTGTCAGGCCGTCCGAACGGGCGTCGCTATTTTTGCCGCACGCCTCAAAATTCGCCAGGCACGAGCAAGTATTCAGGCCATGAGTACTCTTCCAGGCGGCAGGAGCCATTGACGAGCTGCGGCAGACTTTGAACCATGGGCTGATGCCGTGTGGCCTCTGCTGCTCTTCGCCGAGGTGAGGGTTGCTCGTGAGTCGTCTGATCTTCCTCTGGCTCGCTCTCGTGATGGCGACGGCCGCGCAGGCTCAAGTGGGCGCCGGGAACGGGAACGGCAATTCCGGAGCCGGCAACGGGAATGGCAACGGCAACGGCAGCAACAACGCGCTGGCCGCCGCCGCGGCGGCGGGCTCGTCGAGTTCGGTGAGCATCGGCGGCGGCAGCGGGCGGAACACGCCGAGCGTTTGGGCGCCGGGTCTGGCGGCCGCCGGGATCGAGAGTTGCCTCGGCAGCGCGAGCGTCGGCGGGGCCGGTCCCGGGATCGGCGTCACGCTCGGCGGCACATTGACCGACAAGGGGTGCAACCTGCGCCTCTATGCCCGGACCCTGTACAGCCTTGGCCACAGGGTCGCGGCCACGCAGATCCTGTGCAACGATCCCGACGTCGCCCTGGCGCTGGCCGTCGAGGGCGTGCGCTGCCTCGCCGGCCCTGGCGCGGAGGCGCAGCGGGCGGTCGGCTTTGCGCCCTCCGAGGACTATCCCGCCGTCACCGACCTCGGCGCGGAGACCCGATCCGAGCTCGAGCCCGCCGTTTCCCGCCGCGCCCCGGCGAAGCGGCGCCGGCGCGCCCAGGCAGAGCCCCCGCGCTGACCGGCGCCACCTGCTACGGCGTGAGGCGAGCAGGCGGGACACGGCCGTTCCGGACGGGTGCGGCGGGCGTCACATGGGGCGTGAGCAGCATCGCGATCTGGGTCCTGTTGTGCAGCCCGAATTTGCGCATGATGTTGCCGATATGGGTTTTAACAGTATTGGTCGATATCCCCATCTCGTAAGCGATGCCGTCATTCTGCGCGCCGAGCGCTATATGCCGGATGATCTCCCGCTCGCGTGCGGTCAAGGCGAGGCGGGTGTCGGCGAGAGCGGTTCGCGCGGACGGTTGGATCATCATTACCTCCTTCTGCGCCGGAACACGTCCGACGGGTCCATCATTCCATCTTGAGAGCATCGACCGGATCGAGCCGAGAGGCTCGGTGGGCCGGGTAGTATCCGAAGAACAGGCCGACCAGCGCCGAGAATCCTACTGACAGGACGATCGCCTGCGCGTCGATGATCGTCGCCCAGCCCGCCGACCGGGCCACCGTCAGCGAGATCGCGCTCCCGACGACGACGCCGGCCAGACCGCCCAGCAGACAGAGCACCAGGGCCTCCGCGAGGAACTGGAGCCGGATGTCCGTGCCGCGCGCGCCGACCGCGCGCCGAATCCCGATCTCCCGGGTGCGCTCGGTCACCGTGACCGTCATGATGTTCATGATGCTGATCCCGCCGACCAGCAGAGACACGCCCGCCACGGAGGTGAGCAGCAGCGCGATGGTGCGCGTGGCGCCGCGCTGGGCATCCATCGCGGCGGCCGGGTCGGAGACCTTGAAGTCGTCCTCCTGCCCTTCGAGGATGCGGTGGCGCTGGCGCAAAAGCTCCTCGATCTCCGTGCGCGCCCGGGTCATCGCCTCGTCCGACACGGCCTTGGCCACGATGTAGGCGACGGCGTCGCGGTTCACGCCGCTGGCGCTGCCGAGGAAGCGCAGCTTGGCCGTCTCCAGAGGAACGAACACCACGTCGTCCTGGTCCGGTCCCTTGGCATCGAGCACGCCGATCACCTCGAAGGGCACGCTCATGATGCGCACCTCGGCCCCGACCGGGTTGTCGCGTCCGAACAGCTCCTTCGCCACCGCACTGCCCAGGACGACGACCTTGGCGGCGGTGTTCTGCTCGGTCCCGTTGAAGGTGCGGCCGCCCTTCAGCGTCCAGTCGCGCACGAGGAAGTGCCCGTTCGTGGTGCCGTTGACGGTGGTGTTCCAGTTCCGGCTCTCGCGCACGATCTGCGCGCTCCCGGACAAGGACCCGGCTGCGACCCGGATCTGCGGCACCTGCGCCAGGATCGCGGCCACATCGCCCTCCGTGAGCGTCAGGCGGGTGCCGGCCTTCAACCGGACCCCGTCCTTCCGGGCGGCGCCGGGATTGATCATCAGGACATTCGCGCCGACGGCGCGGATCTGCTCGGCGACCCGCCCCTGCGCTCCGCTGCCGATGGCCAGCACCGTCACCACCGAGGCGACGCCGATCACGATGCCGAGCATGGTGAGGAAGCTGCGCATCGGGTTCAGGCGCAGGGACCGCAGCGCGACGAGGAGGGTCTGGGACAGGCTCATGCGGCAACCACCCGCCCGGGCTGGCGCACGTCGCCGACCACCCGGCCGTCCCGCAGGTGGACCGTGCGCGCGCAATGGGCCGCCACATGGGCGTCGTGGGTGATCATCACGACGGTCTGCCCAGCGCGGTTGAGCTGGCGGACCAAGTCGAGGATCTCCGCGCCGGTCCGGCTGTCCAGCGCCCCGGTCGGCTCATCGGCGAGCAGGACCGCCGGCTCGCCGACGAGGGCTCGGGCGATCGCCACCCGCTGCTGCTCGCCCCCCGAGAGCTGCGAGGGGAAATGCGTCTCCCGGGCGGACATGCCCACCGATTCCAGGGCGGCCCGGGCGCGCAGGCGGCGCAAGCGCGGCTCCATGCCGGCATAGATCAGCGGCAGTTCCACGTTCTCCACCGCGGTGCTGCGCGCGAGCAGGTTGTAGGATTGGAACACGAAGCCGATCCAGTCCCGGCGCATCCGGGCCCGGGCATCGTCGGACAGGCGCGCCGTGTCCTTGCCGTCGAGGCGGATCGACCCCGAGGTCGGGCGGTCGAGGAGCCCGACCATGTTCATCAGGGTGCTCTTGCCCGATCCGGACGGACCCATGATGGCGACGCACTCGCCCGCCTCGATTCCGAGGGTGATGTCGCGGATCACCGGCACCGGGACGGTCCCGACCTGAAACGTCCGGTGCACGGCTTCGAGGGCGAGGAGCGACATCTCAGAACCCCAGCCGCACGCCGAACAGACGGCGCCCCGCCGGCATCTCGGCCTGCCCGACCACGACCTCGCTGCCCTCGGCGAGGCGGCCGGCCGACCGCAACGCGACCAGATCGGCACTAGTCGCTCCGGTCTCGACCCGGACGGCTTCGAGGCCCCCATCAGCGCCCCGCACCCAGACCGAGGGAGCGGCCGGATCCCGGAGCACGCTGCCTTCGGGGCGGAATCGCAGGGCCGCCAGCGGCACCTTCAGGACGTCCTCGTCCTTGTGGATCGTCAGCTTCACCAGGGCGGTCATCCCGGGCAGGAGCAAGCCGTCGCGATTGTCGGTCTTGAGGACGACCGTGTAGGTGACGACGTTCTGCGTCACGAGCGGCGCCTTGCGGACCTGCCGGACCACGGCCTCGAACCGCCGGCCCGGATAGGCGTCCACCCCGAAGGTCGCGCGCTGCCCGGCCGCGACCCGGCCGATATCGGTCTCGTCCACCCGGGCATGAACCTCCATCTCGGCGAGGTTCTTGGCGATGTTGAAGGCGGTTCGGACATCCAGGCCCGCGGCCAGCGTCTGCCCCTGGTTGACGAAGCGGCCGACCACCACGCCGTCCGTGGGGGATCGGATCACCGTCCGGTCGAGGTCGATCTCGGCTCCTCGGAGGCTCGCCTGGCGTTGGGGCACCGCCGCGCGGGCCTGCGTGAATTCCGCTTCGAGGCGCCGCACCTCGGCCAAGGCGCCCTCTACCGCGAAGCCGTTGAGGTCGAGCACCGAACTCGCTTCCCGCGCCTGCGCCTTCCGGGAGGCGAGATCGGTCTGCGCCTCTTCCAACGCGGCCGGCGAGGCGACTTCGCGGGAGCGCAGGGCTATCTTCCGGTCGAGATTGCGCTCGGCCGCGAGTTGCACAGCCTGGGCACTCTCGACCTTGGCTTGAAGGACGGCCTTGTTGCCGCGGGCATTGTCGAGGTCGATCCGCGCCCGATCGAGACGCGCCTGCTGAACCTTCACGTTCGCCACCGACATGTCGAGGGCCGCGCGGTTCTCCTCGACTTTGGCAATGAAGCTGCGCTGGTCGAGCTCCGCGAGCGGATCGCCGAGGCGGACCCGGTCGTTGAAGTCCACGTAGAGCCGGGCGATCTGCCCCGCCAGCTGCGAGCCCACCTCGACGGTGTCGACCGGCTGCACGGTCCCCGTGGCGGTGATGAGCTGCTCCAGGGCGCCGCGCTGGATCGGCGCCGTGATGAAGCGGCCCGCTTCGGGTACGGGGGCGACAGGCTCGTTCGCGGCAGCGGCCGCTGGCGATCCGCGCTGTGTGGACCCGAACAGGCCGACATAGGGATTCGCGTAGGTGAGCAGGGCGAAGGCGGAGACCGCCGCGATGCCGAGCGTCATCAGATTGTTGGGCAACCGGCGCGCCATGTGCGAGACCTCCCGCCTGTCCGCTTCGCATGCCCGGTGAGGCCCGGATCTGGCGGCTGCGACCGTGGGTTTTCACCCGGGCCTTGACCACTTGGTTGCAGAAATTGTTACGCTTGGGAACTCACACCGAACCCGTAAGTATTTGTACTTATATTTTTGATTGTTCGTTTATTGCCCAAATCAATTGAATCAACAGTCAGATCATGTTTTTTAAATATCAATACCGAAGTACAGATATAATCCGCAATGATCCGAATATCGACCAAAAAATGCAAAAATCTTTATACCATGGATATTCTCGCGGCTCTTCGTACCAAAGTCTGAACACATCCGCAACCGGTTTTGGTCATGACCTTAGCACGATGGATTTCTACAGTGCGATAACTGATATCGAGCACCTGCCCGATCTCCTTGTTGGTGCGACCGAGCAGGACGTGGTGAAGCACGTCGCGCTCGCGCCCGGTCAAGCGATTGACCTGCTCTGCGAAGTCCGCGTCGTCGCTGGTCGGTTGGGGGCCGTCGTCCCCGACGAGGGCCGCCCGGACCGCGTCGAGCAGGAGGGGGGCCTCGAACGGCTTTTCCAGAACATCGCAGGCTCCGAGCTTCATGGCTCGCACAGCGGTCGGCACGTCCGCGTGTCCGGTCATGATCACGACGGGCACCATCGAGCCTGCAGCCCGGAGGCGGCCCAGCATCTCCAGGCCATCGATATGCGGCATGCGCAGATCGGCGACGATGCAGCCGTTCAGGCGGCTGGCCTCCTCCAGCAGCGTCGCCGCGCCGGCATGCTCGGCGACGCGATGCCCGAACACCCCGAGGAGGAGTGCCAGCGAATGGCGCATCGCTTCGTCATCATCCACGACGTGGATCGTCGAAATGGAGGCCGTCTTCATGTCAGTCCTCAGCCGCCGGCAGGGTGAAGTGGAAGGTGGCGCCCCCCGTGGCGGGACGGTCCACCCTGAACGTGCCGCCATGCGCCTGCACGATCGACCGGCTCACCGATAAGCCGACGCCCATGCCGGTCGACTTGGTCGTGACGAAGGGCAGGAAGAGGCTCTCGGCAACCGCCTCCGCGATGCCCGGCCCGGTATCCGAGACGCTGATGCGGACCGCGCCATCGTCTTGCGCGGTCGCGACGATCGCCAGGTTCCGGCATGCGCTGTCCCGCATCGCCTCGCAGGCGTTCCGGATCAGGTTGACCAGAACCTGCTGGATCTGCACGCGGTCGGCGAGGACGCGGATCCCGGGTGGACCCGGGTCGATCCGCGTCTCGACGCCCTGTTCCCGGGTTCCGACGAGGGCAAGATCGCAGGCATCTTCGAGGAGCCCCGCGACGCTCTCCGACCGCCTGTCCGTCTCGCCCCGGGTGACGAAATCCCTCACGCGTCGGATGATGGCCCCCGCCCGCTGCGATTGCCGCGCAGTGGCGGCGAGCGCGCTGCGGGCCGCATCGATCTGCTCGTTTCCAGGCTCCGAGAGGAAGTGGTCGCAGGCGGTCGTGTAGTTGCTGATCGCTCCGAGCGGCTGGTTGAGCTCGTGGGCCAGCGCCGAAGCCATTTCGCCCATGGCGGAGAGGCGCGAGACGTGGATGAGATCGGCCTGGAGGCGCTGCAGGCGCGCCTCGGCCCGGCGATGCTCGTCGATACGGTAGATGATGCCGCGGAAGCGGGTCGGACGCGTGCCGCGACCGAGTTCGGCCCGCCCGTGGGAGCGCACCCAGCCTATCCCGCCGTCGGCTTGGCGGACGCGATACTCGATGGTGTAGCGACCGCCGTGCTCCAGTGCGCCACGGACCGCCGCCGCCCGTGCGGCGCGATCTTCGGGATGCACGACGGCCTGGAAGGCGTCGTGATCGGTCAGGCGCCGCGCCGACACGCCGAGGATGGGGTGGCAATTCTCGGAGATGGCGACCCGGCCATTCGCGGGGTCGAGCGACCACGTGCAGATGCCGACCTCGTCGAGGGTCTCGCGAAGCTCGCGCGCCGAGAGCCCGTACTGGGCTTCCATCCTCCGACCCGATCGCGTGCGTTCCAAGCGCTGCACCGCCGCGTCCCTTCCCTTACCGCGGACTCTATCGGCATCGGAGGATGAATCCGCTTTCTAATCAATATACCGCACTGGCATTACAACCAAAACCCCAATGTTCGCCTCCGATATCTGCATTTTCTCGAGCGAATTCCGATAATGAAATGCCATTATAATCCGTTCTCATCAACGGCTTGCACGATTATTGCATTCGACGATAATTATCCGAGCATATTCCCGGAAATCAAGCACATTTTTATCCAAAAGGCGTAGCCAACACAGGTTAGCTCGGATTTACGGCTATGCATGGCCTGTCCAACACAGCAACCTGACCGCGTTGCTCACCCCGAGCAACGGACCGCATGTCCCGAGCCGCAGATGGAATTGGGCATGCATCGGACAGGAGGAATGCGCGATGAGGACAATCCTGATCTCGGCCGTCGCCGCTCTCGCCCTCGCCGGCATGCCTTCGATGGCGTCGGCTCAGGCGCTGGGCAACGGAAACGGCAATGGTAACGGCAACATCGGCTCGGGCAACGGCAATGCCAACGGCAACGCCAATTCCGGCGCCTTGAACGGCAACGGCAACGGCAACTTCAACTTCGGGAGCCTGAACGGCAACCTGAACGGCAACGGCAATTCCGGCTCCGGCAACGGCAACCTGAA
The DNA here is from genome assembly GCF_022829635.1 of Methylobacterium sp. E-066. Classification (GTDB taxonomy): domain Bacteria; phylum Pseudomonadota; class Alphaproteobacteria; order Rhizobiales; family Beijerinckiaceae; genus Methylobacterium. Next base: position 7,068 of record NZ_JAKSYO010000203.1, on the reverse strand, counting down.
CGGCAACGTCAACCTGTTCGGCGCCAGCGGCAACGGCAATGCCAACGGCAACCTCAACTCCGGCAGCCTGAACGGCAATGCCAACGGCAATTTCAATTACGGCCGCTTCACCGTCGGCAACGGCAACCTGAACGGCAACGCCAATGCCGGTCTCGCCAACGGCAACGGCAACGGCAGCAACAACGGCCCTCGCTTCCTGACGATCCGCTGAGCGGGCCGCGAACAGGCGTGCGACCGCCGAGTCGCACGCCCTGAGACGCATGAGGTGACCGCCGTCCAGTCCGGGACGGCCGTCGGCGGAGGCAGGCCGGAGATGCCCCGGCGCGGAACAAGGAGCAACGCGATGAAGTCTCGACTCCGCATCGTGGCCCTCCTCGGGCTCGTCGGCGCGACCACGGTTCCGGTGCAGGCTCAGATCTTCTCTATCGGGAACGGTGTGGGCAACGGCAACGGCAACCTCGGATCCCTGAACGGCAACAACAACGGCAGTTGGAACATCGGATCCGGAAATGGCACCGGCAACGGCAACGGCAGCGGTACGCCCATCGTGAACGGCAATATGGGCGCCTTCAATTCCGGCTCGAACAACGTGGGTGCCTTCAACGGTGGGACGGGCAACGCCGGCGCATTCAACGGCATCGGGAACACCGGTGCGAGCAACGGCAGCGGCAATGTCGGCGCCTATAACGGCAACTACAATTCCGGGTCCCACAACGGCAACGGCAATGTCGGCGCCGGCAACGGAAACCTCAACGGCGGCAGCAGCAACGGCAACGGCAACGTCGGTGGCGGGAACGGAAACCTCAACGGAAACATGTCGCTACCGTCGTTCTTCCGCCGTTGAGAGCACGCGCCGCCGAAGGGGACACCGCTTCGGCGGCGGAACCTGCATCGAGGCCCGAGACGGAGACCTGTTCCCGTAGGGCGACGACCCAGATGGAGCCGAGCGCCGTGCATCGAATCCTTGCTCTTCTCGCGTGGAGCCTGCTCGGGCCCATCGCGGCTCAGGCCGCGCCCGGCGGCATCCCCGCCCTTGCCCAGCCGGCATCAGATGGGCCGCAGACGCTGATTTCGCCGATCGGAGCGGGCAACGGCAACGGCAACGGCAACGTCGGCTCGAACAACGGCAACGGCAATCAGACGAACGGCAACGGAAATTTCGGCACCGGGAACGGACACGGCAACGGCGGACGGAACGTGCCACGGACGTAAACGCCTTTGCAGAGTGCCCTCCTCGAAGGCAGCTTCGCGGCGACGCGGGCAGGATCGCGGCCCTCAATGCTTCCGGCGAGCGGAGCGCGGCCACAGATCGGCAACGATGGCACGGGCCCCGTCGCCGGTCCCACCGCACGGGATCCCGGCGGTCACGCAAAACTCTCCGCCGAGTGCTGCTTCCAAGACGACTATGTTCGTCGCCATCGTCTAGCGGAGTGCAGCCGACGATAATCCATCTTCATTGACGCGGAATTGGAGATATTATATTCGGTGAAAAGTTTAGCAGTACAGTGCCTGGCATGGAGTGCATCCGATGGAAATGCCTTGCCGGAAATGGGGCGGACGCACGTCGATTGCGCTAGCGCTCGGTCTGACGGTCTCGCTGTCCCGACCGGTGCCGGCACAGAGCGTGGATCATCGTCATCGCTCCGAGTCCGATACGCCCATCGGCCGAACCGTTGCGGATTCGGCGCCAGGCAGATCATCGGATTTGCTGATCACAACCCATGACGCCTCCGGAAAGATCGGCGTCGCCCTGCCTCTGGACATCAAGCTTGTCCGTGTGCGGAACGTCTATATCGAGGCGATCAGGCTGCTCGGGCTCCCCCGGGGCGTCACGATCAGCGACGCCACCAACACGTTTTCGTCGACCAGCGACAACAACGATGTCGACGTCAGCACCTGGGATCTGTCGGGGATCCAGATCCTGCAGAACGATGCGCGCGAGAGCAGCTTCGCGCTCTCCGTTGCGGCGATCTGGACTCCGGAATCCGGGGGGCACATCGATGTCACGTCGAGCCGCCTCAACGTCAATTTCACGCCGGATCGCTTAGACCGCGACGTGGCGGCTGGCGGCGACGAGCCCGGCACCGTCGGGCAGCCTGCCGCGCAGATCCGCGAGACGAGTCCGCCGTCCCGGACCTTGGCCGCCAGTGCCAGCCCTGACGTGCTGGCCTCCGATGTCCCCGTGCCGACGGCGGCGCCTGTCGCCCCTCGCGAAAGCATCGCGGCGAGCGACCGCCCAGCGCCTCCCACCACCGCCGACAAAAAACCCAATGCCGGGGCTCAGGCTACGAGCCTTCCACGGCCCGCGACGCCCACGCGTCCACCGGCGGCGGCCGACCCGCTGGTCGAGCGCGCCAAGGGCCTGATCCGGCTCGGCGATATCAGTGGTGCGCGACTTCTGCTGGAGCGCGCCCAGGCGCGCGACGCGCCGAACGCAACCTTCCTGCTGGCGCAGACCTGGGACCCGGCGATGCTGCGGACCTGGAAAGTCCGCGGCCTGCGGTCGGATCAGGACCTGGCCCAGAGCCTGTACGCGAAGGCCGCGCGCCAGGACCGGACGGAGGAGCGGCGGCTCGCCGCCACGGGTCGCTGAGGCCCCCAATCACGGACGGCTGACAGATCAGCAAGGGACGTATTCATGCCGAGGCTTGCCAGATTTGCCGCTCTCTTCGGGCTCGCAGCCCTGGTGGCAGGGCCCGCCGCGCGAGCCACGGAGTCGGCCTCGGCGCATCCCGATTCCATGACGGAGGCTGCCCTCGGCGAGCGCATGAACGCCAACACCGTCACGGTGGTGACGGGAACCCCCGGCGGGACCTATTTCCGGATCGGCGCCGACCTCGCCTTCGTGCTGGATGATGGCGACAAGCTGCGGATCCTGCCGATCCTCGGCAAGGGTGCCGGCGAGAACGCCTACGACATCCGCTTCCTGAAGGGCATCGATCTCGGCTTCGTCCGCACCGACACGCTGGAGCAGCTGCGGCAGGACAAGCGCCTCAAGACCATCGAGCGGCACATCCAGTTCATCGCCAAGCTGTTCGATGACGAGTTGCACATCATCGCGCCGAACGCGATCCAGACCATCGGCGATCTCGCCGGCAAGCGGGTCAGCTTCGACGTCAAGGGCAGCGGCACGGATTACAGCGGCCGCGCCATGTTCCGCGAGCTCGGTATCGGTGTGGAGGCGGTCAATGTCGACCAGCCGACCGCGCTCGAGATGCTGCGCAAGGGCGAGATCCAGGCCGTCGTCTCCGTGGCGGCCAAGCCCGTGGCGTTCATCGCGGGCTTCGATCCGGGGGACCGCTTCCACTTCGTCAAGGCACCCTATCCGGACACGATGAACGAGGCCTACGTCCCGGCCACCCTGACGCAGGCGGATTATCCGAAATTCGTCAGCGGCGATGCGGTCGAGACCGTGGCCGTCGGCACGGTCCTCGGGGTCTACAACAGTCCGCGGGGATCGCCGCGCTACGAGAAGCTCGTCCGCTTCGTCGACGCGTTCTTCGGCCAGTTCGACAAGTTCCTGGCCCCGCAGCGGCATCCGAAATGGCGCGAGGTCAACCTCGCGGCGTCGGTCGCCGGCTGGACGCGCTTCCGCCCCGCCCAGGAGTGGTTGGATCGCCACCACGAGCAGGACATTGCCTCTCAACCGGATCTCGATCGCTTCTTCCAGGCGCAGACCAACCGGCAGGCTGGAAAGGAAGAGATCTACCAGGCCTATTTGAAGTGGCGGCAGGCCCGGTGACAGCAGCGAGGGGCTGAGGGGCTTCCACCGCCGCGGAAACGGCCGGCGCCGGAGGAGGCGACCCGATAAGTGCCATTCGGTGGTGTTCACCCACGCGGCGGCACCAGAAGGGAACGCCTGGGCTCACGGAGCGTAGCGCTTCAAGAACGGAGGCGCGCACCATGACTCAGGCTGACACCCCGATGCCGGGCGAGGATCCAGGCGCGTTGATCGAGGATCCGTCCCGCCTCGACGAGATCGAGCCGCCAAAGCCGACCGTGCCGGAAGAGGATGATCCCGAGGTGGAGGACACCGCGGTGCAGCCGACCTGATCCAGGTCGCCCATCCGCTGTCCGACGGCCGACACAGAGAGCGCCGCGATCATGATCGACTCGAAACGCCCCGAGACCGACCCAGCCGAGACACCGCCGGGCGAGCGTGGTTATGAGGACCTGCCGGTCCGCGGGACCTCACAGGGGCCACGCTCGCTCGGAGCGTCCGAGCCCGGCGACATCGGCGCACCGCGAAACGATGAGGTGAAGCCGACGGCCGAGCATGGCGGCAAGGACACGCCTGCTGAGGGCGACAATGGGCACGAGGCCTTCGACAAGGCGCGGGCGGAAACGCGGCCGCGGAAATGAGCGGCCGGGACGCCAAGTGTTCGATGGCGAAGTCCCGGTCTCTGGTTACCCTGGAAACGATCGGGTCCTCAGTATCGGACGTTGGAGACGCCGCTTCGGCTCCGGCTGACGACGCTCTGGATGACCTCTTTGGTCGAGGGGCTGATTCCGCCATCGCTGCGTAGCCGCCGCCCATCTGCCCGCTCGACGCGATCGACCTCCGGGCCGCACCGCTCTAGCGCGCGGCGGACTTTGGATGCCGGCGTCGCCCCGCGCTGCGGACCGGCCCCGTTCATCTCGAACTGGAGGCAGGAAGCCAGATATCCCTTCACGTCGTCGAACGCCGCGGCTTGAGCACTCGACGTTAAGACGACGAGAAGCAGGACGGATCGGATGAGCATCGGACGCTCCGGTCGAGGCTGGACGATGCCACAACGCGCGAGTGCATCATTGGTCGCGGGCGCTTCGGGATGGGCATTTCGAGACCTGCCCGGCCCCATCATCCGCCCAAGTCGCCGGAGCGGGTTTCCGTGGGGCCTACGGGACGAGCTACGGTTGTTTGCGCTGGGCGGTGGGGTTGGGCGTCGCGCTTGTATCCGGCCCGACGGCCGGACTGATGCTGGTCATGTACGACCACGTGCCGCCGATCACCAAGATGCCGGCGAACAGGGCTGCGAAGATGCCGATGAGTGCGAAGCGGTTCATGCCAGAGGTATAGGGCGCCGGCAGCGTGGCCTGACGCGTCGCGACCGCTTGCGGTCCATCTGCCGCATGTGCCCATCCCCGCAGGATAACTGAGCCACCACCTCTCGCATGCCGCTCCAAGACGTCGTGCGACGTAGCGGCGCGTAGACGCCATAGGCGGATTGAGCCTTCGCCTATGGCGGCGTGGTGCTGTGCCGGAGCATCCTGCCTCCACGCTCGTGATTACGATCCGAAGGTTTCGCTACGGCTGCAGATTGTGCCCCAGCGCCCACCACGGTTGTGGAAAGACACATCTGTACACTCCGACGAAGAGGACGCCGGCGGCTTCCAGGGCCGCTTCACGCTCAGTCGAGAGGGTTTTCACGTCGCTTAACGGCACCGAGGAACTGTGTCAGGTGGACTACTGCATCGTCGCCCACAGACGCGGCCGGGGCAACGCCAGGATCCGCCTCGGCCTGCTCGATGCGCCGGGCGACCTCCATCAGCAAATGCTCGACGGAGGTTGGCCAGGGCGCGCCGTTGTCCAGAAGCATCCGGGCAGCCCTGACGAGCATCGTGAACTGCTCCGGCGGAATCGTCGCGCCAGCGGAATGCTGCTCGAGGATGCGGTCAGCGATCGCCGTCGCGAGCCGAGCAACCTCGGCAATCTTGTCGGGCTCAGCGTGGGAGCCGGTCACTTCAGACAGCCCTTCACGATTGGTTGCGCGGCCAGAATGCCACGGTCAGCCCATGGCACGACCGCCCGAGCTTTGATGAATCCGAGAGTCAGGGAAGGGCGTTTCGAGCCGCACTGCTTCCACAGTGCTTCCGCGGCGATCTTCGGACCACATCGCGAAGCCCAGTAAGTCATTGAGAAGATTGGCGCGCCGGACAGCATGAAACTGCGAACACCTATGTCATTAATATTACGAGATAAAATCCATAGTTTTACGCAGGTAGAGCGTTTTCGGTTTGCGCTGAGTCGATGCGTTGGGGTTCACGCGAGACTGTCGGACTGATTCACTGATCGCTCTGGAGGAGGAGCGACAGATGGGACGGCCCTACAGTCAGGATCTGCGCGAGCGGGTGGTGGAAGCCGCCGCCACGACCTCGCGCCGGCAGGCGGCAGCGCGGTTTGGGGTCGGTGTCGCCACTTCGATCCGCTGGATGGCCGCGCTCACAACGACCGGGACAGTGGCGGCCCGTCCGCAAGGACGCGCGCGCCGCTCGAAGCTCGATCCGCACGAGGCGTTCCTGCGCGGCCTGATCGACGCGAAGGACGACATCACCCTGGAGGAGATGCGCGCCCGGCTTCGGGACGAGCACGATCTGACGGTCGGGCTCGGCACCCTTTGGACGTTCCTCGACGCGCGCGATCTCACGTACAAAAAAAGACAGCACACGCCGCCGAGCAGAATCGACCGGACGTGAGGGCTGCGCGCGAGGCGTGGTTCGAGGGTCAGCCCGATCTCGATCCGGCCAGCCTCGTATTCCTCGACGAGACCTGGACCGCGACCAACATGGCCCGCACCCGCGGGCGTTCACCGCGCGGCGAGCGGCTGCGCTCGTCCGTGCCGCACGGCCATTGGAAGACCACGACCTTCGTGGCGGGCCTACGCCTGTCCGGGATCACCGCCCCGTTCGTGCTGGACGGGCCGATCAACCGGGACGCCTTCCAGACTTACGTCGATCGCGTCTTGGTGCCCGAGTTCGTTCCCGGTGACATCGTCGTCATGGACAACCTCGGCAACCACAAGGGTCTGGCCGTGCAAGCCGCCATCGAGGCCGCGGGCGCGAGGCTGTTGTTCCTCCCGCCCTACAGCCCCGACTTCAACCCCATCGATCCTTCGACAGGCTCAGGATGAGGTGGCCTTCTCGAAGCTGAAAGCGCTGCTGCGCAAGGCTGCCGAGCGGACCGTCGAGGGTTTGTGGTCGGCCATCGGGCGCCTCGTCGACACCGTCACACCCGACGAGTGCGCCAACTTCTTCGCCGCCGCAGGAGCCGCAGGATAGGAGCCAGATTAAACCGAAAACGCTCTAGCG
>NZ_JAKSYO010000188.1 GCF_022829635.1 Methylobacterium sp. E-066 | reverse complement strand
TTGGTCGAGCCGGCCGCGTTGCTGTTGTGCAGGCCGACGAGGTTCGCCTTGGCGGTCGCATCGTTCCAGGCGAGGAAGTAGGCGCGGTTCGCGCTGCTGACCTCGGTCGGCGAGCCCGATGGTGTACCGGCCGCCGTCGGCGCTACGTACAGGTCGCGCTCTCGTCGGTTAAACCAGCTCGCGACCCAACGGTTCGCCGCGGTATCAAGGAACGTGCCGGGTGTTCCAGGACCCGTGTAGACCATGCCGACGAGGGTGCGTGTCCCGTCGCCCGTCTTGATCTCGTG
>NZ_JAKSYO010000187.1 GCF_022829635.1 Methylobacterium sp. E-066 | reverse complement strand
GAGCACCGGACCATCCGGGCCGGGATCGGTCCGGCGCCGGGGCCGGTGCGGGGACGGGATCGCCGACGGGATCGTCATGAAGGGTCTGCTGCTGAACGCGCTGCTCGGGGTGGGTCTGGGGCGGTTCGGCTCGGTCTGGGGTCTGCCGGTGTTCCTGCCGGTCGTGGCAGCCGAGCTCGCCTACGGGTTCCAGATCCATCATCTCAGCCTCAGTGGCGGGCTGCGGCGCGGGGTGGCGCTGCTGATCTGCGGCCAGCTCGGCTTCCTGCTCGGCGCGCTGCTGCGGCCGCTGCCGGGCGAGGGGTGAGGCGGGGCGCGCGCTACCTGACGGATCCGGCTGGTGAACGAATTGCTAACCGATACGGCCGCGTCGAGGTTTGTGGGGCGAGGAGGTTCAGTCTTGGACGAGAACGATCCGCACTGGGACGCCGACCCGCTCTGGTACGACCGGGCGGAGCCGGAGGCGGCGCCTAGCCTCGTACTGGAGGGCTTGGCGTATCTGGTCCTGCTGCTGCTCGCCGGGATGGCGTGCGGGGTACGGGTATATCGGCTCCCGGACGCGCTGTGGTGCCGGGCCGCGGACTGGCTCGCACGACGGACCACAGGACCACGCCGATCGTGAGCCAGCTTAAGGCGATAGACCTATAGCGCGTGCTTGTGAGGTGCGAGCCACTGAGCCCTGGCCGTCTAACCCGTGGCTCGGCTCGGCGATCGTCGCGGAACCCGTGCGGGAGGCCATGGCTTCATGGTACAGAGGGATGGCTGGGCCGATGAAGACATTACCGAGCGAGACCGGACCGGCCGGACGGGACCGGAGCCTCGGCCAGCGCCTCTTCGCGCGCTACGGCTCGACCGCGATCCTGAGCGTGGTGTTGCTCGTTGTGGTCGGCTGGATCGGAATCCTAGGCTGGGTGGTGACGCGGCTGTTCGGCTGACTCCAGCTCGACTCGATACGGCCGGGCGGCCTCATCGGGCATCAGCGGAGCATCGCGGCACAGCCGCCAGAACTCGACCAGACCGGCCGCATAGGCGGTGAGGATCACGGCAGCCCAGTGCATGATCGTGTCCTCTCAAGCGCCATCGATGCACCTTCGTGCACGCGAAAGCTTGACGTTTCCTCACCGGCCTCATGGAGCGACCGGGTTTAGGCAATATAGTGGCATATTACCGGCACTACAGCAGGCAATGTGCATTTATTTTGCGCAATTGGCCATTATGGCTGAACTGAACAGGACAATCATGGCGTCGATCGGCGTCTTCCGACGTTGATCGGCGAATCGCTGGCGCCTCGTCCACCCGCCCGGAGCCCCGGCAACGGTTACGCCGCCCCGCCCAAGCCGCGGACGAAGACCGGCTGCGTAGGATCGCCCTCCGAGACAGATTCGAGATCGACCACCACGATCTCCGGTGGCACGCCCAGTCGCAACGGCCGGCCCGCCACGAAATGAGAGCCGAGCCCCGCCGAGACGATCAGGTCCCGCCCCGCCTCGGCGATGTGGCCGTAGGCGTAGCGCAGCCCGTACCGGGACGGGATCCACGGCGACCAGCCCAGGATCCGCACCTGGCCGCCATGCGTATGGCCGGACAGGGTCAGCGCGACCCGCGGGTCGAGTCCAGTGGCGAACAGATCCGGCTCGTGCGCGAGCAGGATCACGGCTCCCTCTGCGGGCACATCCCGAAGCGCCCGCGCGAGGATCTCCGACCTCTGCCGGTCGAGGCGCTCCGGATTTAAATCACGGCCCGGCGTCGCCTCGCTCTCGAGGCCGACCAGCCAGAGCGGGGCGCGGACATCGAGGCGCACGGCCGCGTTTTCGACAAACGCGATGCCGGCCGCCCGCAGGGCGCGCTCGGCGCGGGTCGGGCCGTGGCCGCACCGGAGCGCCGCGCGATCGTCCCCCCAATCGTGGTTGCCCTGGATGGCGTACACCCCCTTCGGTGCCCGCAATCCGCGCAGGAGATTCGCCACCGTCTCGAACGGGACGGCGCCGCGACTCTGGGAGCCGTAATCGCCCAGCAGCACCGTGACGTCGGGGGCGAGCGCGTTGGTGCGCGCGACGACATCGGCGATCGCGCCCTCGCCCATGCAGCGGGGATGGGCGTGGACATCCGTGAGCACCGCGATTCGCATCCTCAGGCCGGCCGGCCATCGTGGCGGGCACAGCCGGTAATGCGTCACCTGCACCCGATGGGGCTCGAACGCTGTCGCGTAACCTGCGCTCGCGAGACTTCCGGCCGCCGCGCAGGCGGCCGCCAAGGTCGGTCGGGACAGAAGCGTGCGGCGGGTCAACATCGGCGGACGGCTCGGCTCGGATCGAAGCCTGCGTAGCACGGCCCGGCTTCGTGTCCGGCATTGCAGCCATGAGACGCCGACACCGGCGGCGTATGGGCGGCGCGCCGATCAGGCGGGGCTTGTGCGACGGCCGCGACAGGATTGATACGGAGGGCCGGACCGGCATGGCAGTCATCGCGGCCGCTGATCCCAGCACAGGGCCACAAGCTGCAAGCAGAGATGGCGCGACGGGAGACGCGCACGGCCTCTCGCGCGCGTGAGCGAAACGCGATGTCATCCGACTGGTCACGTTGCTTGGGTTCAAGGTCGCCGCCATCGGATCACGACAGGGCAGACGATTGCGACGATGCGTGGTTTTCTGTTTTTCGTCAGAAACGAAAGGCCCGAAGGCACCTGTGAAATCCGGTGCAAGGCAGATGTATTCGACCAGAGGTCAGATATTCGGTATTCGGACGACAGGCAGACGACCTCGATCCAGGCGCGATGCGCCAATCTCCGCCATCGTCCCGATCGAAAATTTTTAATTCGCCGTTAAATAAGTATTGATCCGAGAAAAAGAGCATGTCATGAGGCTTTCAGTTCGCGGGCAGGCGTATCTTTGCTGCCCAGGATTGAATTCATGCACACCGCCTTTTCCATCGAGCCGCCCCCCTGCGGGTCGGTCCTCGACCGTCGTACCATCGCCTTGGCGAATGCCCGGTGGTTTCGCGCGATGGCGTGGCGCGCCCTGCGCGATGGCGCCCCGAAGGGCGCATTGCGCGCCGCCAATGCGCGTGCGGCCGCCCGCATCGTGCTGCGCCAAGCAAGACGCGACGCTCTGGTCAATCGACTGGTGACCGACGCCCTGGCGATGAGTGACTGATCCGCTGCCGCGTTGAGGGCCTCTCGGCCGCGGCGGTCGGAACGCAACGTCGTTGCCAGCTTTCACATCCGTCGGCGGGTCATGCCTGGACGGGACGCCATCCGGCCCGCAGCCGCATGCCGTCAAGCAGGACAACATGCCCTTGGATCCAGTCTTTGCATAAGCAACACAGGTTGCGCGCCCACGTTATGAGGGTGACCGCCGCCTGAACACCGGCGACGCTCGAAGATCTGATTTGATCTCGGGATGCGTTGGAGCGCTGCGATCCCTGTAGAAATACCCACCGGCTTGCATTGGTAAAAATATCGGTGCCATCGAAGCGCTCGTGATCGAACAAAAGATCTTATCCGTTAACGAACGCCGCGCCGATTGCCGCGCCTGACACGCGTCGTTAACGCTCAATGAATTCCATCGCAGAAAACCGGAACGGATCAACGCGTCCCTCGTAGATGCCCCAAGGTATGACGAAGGTTGTGCCGCCAGGAGTCAGCAATGGACGACGATCTCGAAGCGCGGCCTCTCGATGTCAGGCATCTGACGGCAAATATCGTGACCGCCTATGTTTCCAATAATCATGTCCAAGTCTCGGATTTGCCCAAGCTTCTCGCGAGTGTTTACGCCGCTGTGGAGGCGGCCGCGCAGGGACATGGTCCGGCGCCTGCGGTTGCAGAGGGCCCGGTCGAGAAACCGTCCGCTGCCGAGATCCGGCGCTCGGTCGGCCGCGATGCCCTGATCAGCTTCGAGGACGGCAAACCCTACAAGACCTTGAAACGGCATCTCACCGGCCGCGGCCTCACGCCGGAGGGTTATCGCGAGAAGTGGGGGCTGCCGCGGGATTACCCGATGGTCGCGCCGGATTATGCCGAACGGCGATCCGCCCTGGCGAAGGCGATCGGCCTCGGGCGGCCAGGCGGAGGGGCTTCAGCCGGCGACGAGCCGAGTCGCGCGGAGCCCAAGGTTCAACGCCGAAAGAAGTCGGCCTGATAGACGGGCTCCGGAGCGACGCCGTGGCTCTCCTGAGTTCCACCGTCATCACGCGCGAAGCGACATGATCCAGGGCGGCACGAGACGCGCAGGGCCCCCCGACGCAACGGCCTCGCTTCGCTCGCGGCGGCAGAACGATCACCAAGCGATCACCGGGAGCCCGCGACACGCCGTTCGGAAGGCATGAAACCGTGGGGGCGTTCTGCGCGGAACGCCCCCACGATCAATTCGCGCGTGATTGTGTCGCTGATTCAGACCGCGAGCGTCCCAGGAATTGCGATCCGCGACACCGAACTGGTATTCACCCGCGCGATGCCGAACGAAAGATCGATACCGACGGCACGCACCATCTGTCGATCCTGCGGCGAGACGATCCGCGCGGGCACGACCTATTGCGTCGCGTGCGCGACCCGTCAGGCCGATAGCGACGCCGCCGTCTTCGATCGTTGGCTCGCCATCCTGTTCAGCGGTGCGGGCATCGTCGTCCTGGTGCTGGCCGCCTATATCGCAGCCCGATATCTCAACCTCCTGGCGTGATCTCTCGCGAGCCGACGCATCGGCGATGATGGCTCTGCCCGAGAGTCCCGCTGGCCTCGGCGCAGGAGAGCCGGAGCCGTCGCCCACCCGCACGGCAAAGGCCTCGCGGTGCCGCGACGGCGTCGGATCGTTCGGTCATCGGCGAGCGCCGGCGCCGTCGTCCGGCGCGGCGCCCGTGCATCCTTCGCCTTAAGAACAGGTCTCGTCCGCCCGCGGCTGCGCCGAAATATGTACGTCGCGGCCCGATAGAGCCGAGCTATGCCGAGTCCTACCCAATCCGGGAATTTGGGGGTTTGCAGGATGGCTCGGCGATCGATTCTGGTCTTGGCGCTCTGCCTCGCGTCATCGGCCGCGTGGGCCGCCGGCGACATCGCCGTGGACATGGCGATGATCTCCAACGGCGATCTTAGGGTCTTCGGCACTCTGGCGCCGCCGCGCGCGGCCAGCGTCGTGCTGGACGACAAGTTCGACACGCGGGCGGACCAGGACGGGCGCTTCGCGTTCCGGATCCCCTATCACCCGGAAACCTGCGTGGTGACGCTGAAATCCGAGGCGATCAGCCGGCAGGCCGTCGTCGGCTATTGCGCCCGGCCAGCGCCCGTGAAGCAGGCCGCGGCTGCGCCGTCGCACCCGGCCCCCGTAATGCTGGCGGCAAACACGCCCAAGGGCGAGGTCGGCCCGCGCGGTCCGCAGGGGGCCGCCGGTCAGCAAGGTCCGGAAGGGCCGCAAGGCGAGCGTGGCGCGAAGGGCGATCTCGGCCCGGTCGGTCCCCCTGGGCCGCCCGGCCCCGCGGGACAGGGAGGCGCGAAAGGCCCGGCTGGCGAACGCGGCGAGCGCGGCCCGGCGGGACCGGCCGGGCCCGAGGGCAGGCCGGGAACCGCTACCGTCGCCCTGCGGGTCCAGGTCGAGGAGTGTACCGCAGGCGGACGGTGCGTCGCCTCCTGCGCGTCCGAGGAGTTTGCCGTGAACGGCACCTGCAGCGGCGGTGAGCGTCCAGCCATGGACGAGAGCAGCATCTACTGCTTCGCCATGGGGGCGGCCCCGACCGCCATGAAGGCCCGGGCCATCTGCGCAAAGCGGTGACGCAGGCGTTCGCCTCGGCAAGGCGATGAAGGCGCATCAGCCGGCCCGTTCCGTCGGTCCTCTCACCGGCTCGCGTGCCAGAGGATCCCGCGCGGATGCCGGGGCTCTTGTCGGCGATCGCGACCGGCACGATGTGGCCGTGACGGTCGAAGAACGGGATGGCTTTGGGACCCGAGCGATGGCCCTTCGCCCAGCCCGGTTGGAGAATCCCAAACGCGGACGGACACCATCGAGCCCCGCGATCCCTTGAGCGAGGGGCCGTTTATCTCACGACCGGCGCGGGCCTGTGGTCCGTCGCGCCAGCCAGTCCGCGGCCCGGCACCACAGCACCTCCGGGAGCCGGTACACCCGTATCCCGCACGCCATCCCGGCGAGCAGCAGCAGGACCAGATACGCCAAGCCCTCAAGCACGAAGCTAGGCGCCGCCTCCGGCTCCGCCCGGTCGTACCAGAGCGGGTCGGCGTCCCAGTGCGGATCGTTCTCGTCCAAGACTGAACCCCCTCGCGCCGCAAACCCGGGCGCGGCCGTATCGGTTAGCAATTCGTTCACCAGCCGGATCCGTCAGGGAGCGCGCGCTGCCTCACCCCTCGCCCGGCAGCGGGCGCAGCAGCGCGCCGAGCAGGAAGCCGAGCTGGCCACAGATCAGCAGCGCCACCCCGCGCCGCAGCCCGCCACCGACGCTCAGATGATGGATCTGGAACCCGTAGGCGAGCTCGGCCGCGACGACCGGCAGGAACACCGGCAGGCCCCAGACCGAGCCGAACCGCCCCAGACCCACCCCGAGCAGCGCGTTCAGCAGCAGACCCTTCATGACGATCCCGTCGGCGATCCCGTCCCCGCACCGGCCCCGGCGCCGGACCGATCCCGGCCCGGATGGTCCGGTGCTC
>NZ_JAKSYO010000185.1 GCF_022829635.1 Methylobacterium sp. E-066 | reverse complement strand
GTCGAACGCTTCTTCAGCAAGATCAAGCACTTCCGCGCCGTCGCCACCCGCTACGACAAGGATCCCGACAACTTTCTTGCCAGCGTCAAACTCGCCGCCCTCCGGGTCTGGCTGCGAACTTTATGAGTCCGCGACCTAGACCGGCCAACATCGGGCGCGACCCGAACGGATCGCCGGCCGGGATGCGGTCGTAGGAGGCGACCAGCCCGCGAAACAACTCCCAGTGCAGGTCCGTGGCGAAGACCAGCATCGTCGCCACCAGCATGATGAGCGAGCCGGCGATGGATTCGGCCTCGTTGTCGGCGACCGGCGTCCCAGGGATGCCGCCGAGGCCGATCATCGTCGCAATGGCGCTCCCCATCGTCTCTAGGGCGAAGAAGAACGACCGCCCGAACAGGCCGATGGCCAGCCCGGTGAGCGTCTCGCACAGGATCCACCACATCGTGTCGGCCGGCGACGCATTCCGCAGACCGTCGCCGAGCTTCGGCAGGAGCATGGGCGCCAGGGCCAGGGACACCGTCAGGGCGATGAACAGGCGGATCCGCGGTGCCACCCGCGCGCTGGAAAGGCCCGGCGCGATCAGCAGGCAGCCGCCGATGCGGCAGAAGATCATGAAGATGCCGAGGATCGATTCCGAGACGTTGATGATCACGAGATGGTGCCGAGCGACCGGATCTCGACGCCGCGGGCGATCTCGACATGGGACAGCACCGCGACGGTCGGGAAGATGCGTTCGATGATCATCCGCACGTAGCTGCGGACCTCCGGGGCGGTGACCAGGGCGAATTTGTGAGTCGACTTCATATGGGCCCGGATCGCCTCCGAGGCCTCGACGCCGAACTGCTCGATCAGGCGCGGATCGATATCGACCTCGTACACGTCACCCTTGGAATCGCGCTTGAGCCCCTGGTGGAAGGTGAGGTCCCAGCGGCTGCCCAGCCGCAGCACGTTGAGGGTGCCGTTCTCGGCGAGGTCGCCGCAGATCTGCTGCGCGATCCGCAGCCGGACATGCTCGGCGATCTGCTCGGCGCGGCGGGCATGGGGCACGATCTCGGCGATGGCCTCGATGATCAGGTGCAGGTTCCGGATCGAGACTCGCTCCGCCAGCAGCAGCTTGAGCACGGCCTGCAGGCCCGAATACGAGATCTGCGACGGGCAGATGTCCTCGACCAGGCGCTTGTATTCCGGATCGAGCCGATCGATCAGCATCCGCAGGTCCTTGTAGGACAGGAGCTGCGGCAGGTTGTTGCGGATGACCTCGCTGACATGGGTCAGCATCACCGAATGCCAGTCGATCGGGCTGAAGCCCTCGCGGCGCGCCTCCTGGGCGTAGGCCTCCGGCACCCAGACCGCCTTCATGCCGAAGGCCGGCTCGTGCACCTCCTCGCCGATCAGGCTCGGCATCGGGCCGTCGCCCACGACGATCAGGACCTCGCCCGGGCGCACCTGCTGCGCGGCGATGACGGTGCCGTGGATCGCGATC
The DNA here is from genome assembly GCF_022829635.1 of Methylobacterium sp. E-066. Classification (GTDB taxonomy): domain Bacteria; phylum Pseudomonadota; class Alphaproteobacteria; order Rhizobiales; family Beijerinckiaceae; genus Methylobacterium. Next base: position 31,037 of record NZ_JAKSYO010000185.1, on the reverse strand, counting down.
TCGTAGGTCTTGCTGGGGACGGTGACGGATTCGACCAGCTTGATGTCCGGAACCACGAACCCGTATTGCTGCGCGAATTTCCGGCGCATCCGCCCGACCCGCTGAGCCAGCTCGCCCTGCGCGCCCAGCATCTGCACCGCGAGGTGCTTGCCGAGCCGCAGCTCGATCTCCGCCGTCTTGAGCGAGTCCTTCACGGATTCGCTCTCGCGCTGCGCCAGCAGCTTCTGATTTTCCTCGGCCTTCGCTTGGGCCGCGACCTTCGACTGCGCTTCCGCGAGGCGGCGGGGGATCAGGTACGCGACGGTGCTCATCAGGATGCCGAGGCCGGCGAACGGCACGAACGGCATCCCGGGCATGATCGCGAACAGCATCATCAGCCCGGAGGCGACGAACAGCGCCCGCGGATAGGCGCTGAGCTGGCCGAGCACCGCCTGCTCCGCCGTCCCCCGCGTGCCGCCCTTCGAGACCAGCAGGCCCGCAGCCAGCGACACGATCAGCGCCGGGATCTGCGAGACGAGGCCGTCCCCGACCGAGAGTTTGGTGAAGACGTCGGCCGCGGTGGCGAGCGGCAGGCCGTGGCGGGTGACGCCGATGATGATCCCGCCGAAGATGTTGACCGCGATGGTGATCAGGCTGGCCACCGCCTCGCCGCGCACGAATTTCGAGGCGCCGTCCATGGAGCCGAAGAACGCGCTCTCCTCCTCGAGCTCGCGCCGACGCTGCTGGGCCTGCTTGTCGTCGATCAGCCCGGCGGAGAGATCCGCGTCGATCGCCATCTGCTTGCCCGGGATCGCGTCCAGGGTGAAGCGCGCGCCGACCTCGGCGATGCGGGTCGTCCCCTTGGTGATCACCAAAAAATTCACCGTGATCAGGATCGCGAAGACCACGAGGCCGATCACGAAATCGCCGCTCATGACGAATTGCGAGAAGCCCTGGATCACGTGGCCGGCCGCGTCGACCCCGGCATCGCCGTTGGCGAGGATCAGGCGGGTCGTCGCGATGCCGAGCGCCAGGCGCAGGAGCGTCGCGATCAGCAGGATCGTCGGGAAGGACGAGAATTCCAGGGGCTTCTGGATCCAGAGCGCCACCATCAGGATCAGCACGGACAGCGCGATCGAGAAGGCCAGCCCGATATCGATCAGGATCGCTGGCACGGGCAGGAACAGCACCGCCAGGATGGCGATGATCCCGACCGCGAACCAGATATCGCGCCGAACTTTGCGCTCCGGCGTGAAAGCTTCTACGGCCGCTGCCACGCGTTCAACCCCTCCGTGCCCGCCTCCGTTCTGGAGCACCAAGCTTGCGCCTGGATTGCGCGGGTGGCGGTGTCGCCCGGCGTGCCCCTGCCGGGGGCCGAAATCTCAAGGTCGTGTGCCGGCCGCCACGGACCGGGAGCTTCTCAGAATCCGGAGATGATCTTGCCGTAGACCAGCTCGGTGAAGCTGTAGATCTGGCCGCCGACGAAGGAGCCGGTCGCGATCATCACGAGCAACGTGACGACGATCTTCGGGACGAACGTGAGGGTGACTTCCTGGATCTGGGTGAGCGCCTGGAAGAGCGCGATCAGGGTGCCGACGACCATCGCGGCCGCGACCGAAGGCCCGGAGGCGACGATGATCGTCCAGATCGCGGTGCGGGTGAGTTCGAGCGCGTCGACTTCGTTCATGGGGCTCGACTTGAAATCACGGTCAAGGGTCCTGGAATTGGCGACGCCTGCCGAGGGGCGGGATGCGCGATGATGGGAGACCGGGGCTGCGCCGCGTCAGCCCGGACGGACGCTCGCACCGTCGGGGGCGGCCCGCGCCGCGTCCGCACCGCGCGGATCTGCTCCACGCCGTGAGAACCGGGCGTCTCCGCAGACCCGAACGCCGCAACGACGGCGTCAGGAGATTTTCAGACCGGACCCGTACGGGATGTCGTCGCCGGTGTTGAGATGCGCGACAACACCGGTGTCGGTGACCTGGACCGAGGTCACCTTTCCGCTGATCTTATCATCCGCAGAGGTGATGGTGCGGCCGACAAGCCCTTGAGCCTGCGTCAGGGTCGTGGACTTGAGGAGCGAATCGAGTTTGCTGTTCGCGTTGACGCTCTGCTCGACCTGCGAGAACGTAGCCAGCTGACCCATATACTCCGTCGACTTCATCGGAGCGGTCGGATCCTGGTTCTTCATCTGCGCGAGGAGAAGGCGGAGGAAGTTGTCGTAGTTCACCGTCGTCGAACTCTCCGCCTTCTTCTTCGCGGCCTGGGCCTTCAAGGCCGCGTCGGTGGCCGACGTATTGGCGGTGTTGGTGACTGGCACGCTCATGATTCTGCCTCCGTCATACGGGATTGGCGGCCCCTGGGCGCCCGAAGGCACCCGGATTGGAAAGATCGGTGACCAAACGGGCGCGGTGGGCGTCGTCCGGCTCGAACAGCCCGCGCAGGATGCGCAGGCCGTCGAAGGCGCGCCCGGCATCGAGAAAGCTTCGCGCCGTCGCGAGCGCGGCCACGATGCTCGGGGCGGGGCCGCGGTCGAGATAGGTCCATTCCACCGCGTCGTAGGCCGCCCGGACCCGCTCCGCGTTCTTGGGATCGATCAGCATCGCCTGCGCGATGAAGTAGAGTTGCCGGATCGGCGTGGTCGCCTCCTCGGCTTGCAGGACATGGGCTTCCAGCAGGAAGGTGGCGTCGTTGAGCAGCTCGATCGTCACCTTGCGGTCGACCCGCAGGACGGCGCCGTTGATGAAGATCCGCTCGCGCCCACGCAAGCTGAGATTGATGGAGCGGCTCATTTCAGACCGTCGCGGATCATCGTGTTGACGTAGATCAGGCTCTCGAAACTGGACGCATCGCCGCGGATGATCTGGTCGGTCTGGCTCATGTTCCAGAGACCGATCGAGATCAGGTCCGCGCGCAACTGGGTAGCCAGTTCGTTCTCGGGTTTCACGAGATCGTCGATGAGCAGGCTCCAGAGGCGCTGCACGAAGCTGACGGCTTCGGCCCGCGCCTCAAACGGCGCCTCCGGTGCCTCCGCGCGCTTCATCAGATCGATGGCCCGGTCGAAGGCCTCGCGCTCGCGCTCCCGAGCCAGGGAGGGCGAGTCTTCCATGATTTCCGCGTAAGACGCGCCGTACATCGCAGATTTGCCTCTTGCGTGGGAAGGAAGACCGACCCCGGTAATCGTGTTCATGGCCGTCGCGGTCGTTGACCGCAGATAAAGTCTCGACGCCGGATCAGACGTAATCCATCAGACTGAGTTTCTTCATCTGGCTGGTCAAAGAATACGAGATCTGGAGCTGGGTCGTCAGACCATCGAGGCGCGTCTTGGCTTCCGCCGCGTCCACGCCTTCGAGGGAATTGAAGCCCCCCGTCAGGATCGTCTTCCGTGCTTCATGGGCATTGCCCAAGGTCGTGAGCCTGGCCTCCACGGTACCGAGATCGGCCTGGATCGTCGTGACCCCGAGCGTGGCCTGACCGGCGATGCTGCGCATCTTGTTGTACACGACGTCCTGGGTTGCCGAAGACAGGCTGCCCAGACCGATATCGGACCCCAGCGTGTACAGCATCGCCAATTGCCGAAAGGCTTGGGCGTTGGCGCTGGTCGACGTCGTCGCGATCTCGTTGGGCCCGATCTCGGTGCGGATGTTGGTGTCAGAGGCGGTAGACCAGTTCTTGCCCCATAGTGGGTCGGCAAACAAAGCGGTGGCCTCGTTGTCGAGGAAGCTCTGCATTTGCGTCGCGGTGATTTGGGCCGCGCCCGGCTGAGTGCCCGGTGCGAAACCGAACTTATCCTGGAAGGCCTTCGCGAAGGCCGCCTTGGCGGCCGATTGCGGTGACGTTTCATAAGCGTTGAGCGGACGCTGCTCCGTATTGATCCCGCCGAACACGAACTGGCCTGACGTCGATGTGTTCATCTGCGCGACGAACGCCGCGAGCTTCGCCGATGCCGCTTGGGTGACCACGCTCGCGCTCCCGTCGCTTAGCCTCCCGGGCGCGACGAGGGCGAGAAAGGCCTCGCCATCCGAGCGAATCTGAGTGAGCGCGCTCTGACTGGTGGCCAGGCGAACACTTGTCAGATCGTTGCTTTGCTTCTGGGCGATCGAGTCGTCCAATTGTTGCCGAAGATCGAGGGTGGTCCCGATCTTGTATCCGAGTTCAAGGCCGACATCGGCATAGCGACCCTTGTCGAGCTCGATGTTCGCCTTGGCGATGCCCGCCTGCAAACGGGCCATATCCGAGCGCGTGGTGTTCAACAGCGTCGCCGTGGAGATGAAGCTGGCTTTCATGACGCTACCTCACGGCATCGAGAAGGGTCTGCAGCATCGCGTTGACCGTCGCGAGGAGCTTGGCAGACGCCGCATAGGACTTTTCGAGCTCGAGCATCTTCGCGACCTCTTCGTCGCGGTTCACCCCCGTCGCGTTGGAGAGCGCGGTCGAGGCCGTGTCCAGGAAGGCCGATTCGTCATCGACCCGCTTCGAGGCTCCCTTGCGGGTCGCCTCCAACCAACTTGCCGACGCACCGGCGGCGGTCAGCAGCGAAGCCGAAGCCGGGAGTTCCGTGTCCGATGTGAAGGGCCGCGCCGCGTCGAGCGCGGATTGCAGCGCCCGCAGGTGGTCGGAAAATGAGGCGGCGTTGGTGGTGTTGTATGTGTACTGCGTACCCGGGTTCATGCCGCCGTCGCGCAGGGTGAACGGATTGCCGCCCTGCTCCGGATCCGCCTTGGCATTGACCTGAATGGAGCCCGCCACCCCGACGGTCGAGCCGCCGGGATAGGTGAACAAGCCTGCCAGGCCCGCTCCAGTCGAGGACGTCTTGTCAACCTCGGCGAAGGCGTTGATCAAGCCGACGGAAATCGCGTCGAGCTGCTTCTGATAGGTAACGGCGGCCTCGTCGCGCACCGTCATCAACCCGACGATGCGTCCGGACTGGAGCGGCATCATGGAGCTGTTGCCGGTCACCGGGATACCGTCGATCAAGACCGCGCTGCCCACGGTGCTGGCGGTGAAGGTCGAATTCGATGCGAAGGTCACTGGCCGGGCGAGGCGGTCGAAGAGCGGCGCGCCGTTGTCGGCGTAGATCGCCATGTCGTTGCCGTCTCGGACGGTCGTATGGATGCCGATCTCCTGGGACAGTTGCGCCAGGATCTTGTCGCGGTTGTCGAGGGCGTCGCTGATGTCGGCCCCGGATGCCGTCCCGAACACCACGGCCTTGTTGGCCTTGTCGAACTGCCCAAGCAGATCGTTGATCGTTCCGACGGATTTGGCGATGTCCTGGTCTGCGGTGAGGCGCGTCTTCTGGATCGTCGCGCTCGCCTGGTTCAGGGTCCGTGCCAGATCCTTCGCGGCCGCGACGGCAGCCTTAGCCAGATTGAGGTCGTTGGGTTGGTTCGCGGCGTTCGCGAGCGCCACCTTCACGGCACTGATCTTTGCGGAGACGGAGCGGCCCTCCGCCGTGTCGCCGACCGTGTCCTCCAGGCTGGTGAGACCCTTGAGAATTTCCGTCCGGCCGGCGAGTTCCGACGTGCTGTGGAGCGTTTTATCGAACAGCAGCGTGTCGCTGGCGCGGCTGACCACGACCCGGACCGGCCCGTCCGTGGTGATCAGCGACGCGATCTTGCGCGAATAGGCTGGATCGTTGACGCCCGCGATGTTGCGCGACACCACGCCCGTAGCGGTCGCGTTCGCCTGCAAGGCGCCGCGCGCCGCCTTCATGGCAACGGAAAGACTCATCCCCGGTCTCCTTCAGCCGATCGTCAGCGCTTCAGGTTCACGAGGGTCTCGAGCATCTCGGTACCGGTCTGGAACACCTTCGAGTTGGCGCCGTATCCGGTCTGCGACTCGATCATTGTGGCCAACTCATTGCCCAAGTCGACGTTCGAATCCTCGAGCGAATGCGACTCAATCGATCCGCGCCCGCCGACATTGGCGAAATTGATTTCCGGGTCGCCCGATCCGGTGGTGACTTCAAAGACGTTGCCCGAGCGCGGGGTCAGGTTGTCCGGGCTCGCCACGGTCGCGAGCGGGATGCGGAATGCGGCGGCCGTCTGGCCGTCCTGATAGACCGCGTAGACCGTGCCATCCGTGTCGATCGCCGCATGATCGACGATTTGCGGCTTGTTCCCATCCACCCGACCTTGAAATGTAAAATCGCCAGCCATCTGTGTCAGGTTCGCGAAGTCCAGCTTGAACGGCTGACCATTGGGGACGGTGAAGCTCATTGTCGCCGTATTTGATAATTTGCCGAACGTGTCGAATGTCAGGGGTGTCGTCGTCCCCGGGATAAGAGTTTTGGTGGCGTGATTGTAGGCTGCAGCCTGCCAGTTTCCGTCTGAATTCTTCACGAGATACAGGTCGGCCTGAAACGGGTTCCCAAGGTTGTCATAGGTGACGAAACTCGTCGCCGACGTATAGTTGGTGGGGCTTGGAGCGCCGCCTTTATTTTCTGCGTTGCTGTTGAGGTTGCCCGTGGTGATGCGCCCTGCCGTGCTTGGATGGGCTTGCATGCCCATCGAGGCGAGGTTGACCGGCGCCAGCCCGTTGAAGCTGTTCATCGAGAGGATCGGGGTGCCCGAAGCCAGGCTGTAGCCTTGTAGATGCATGCCCGCGGCGTTCACCAGGTCGCCCGTCTTCGCATCGATGACGAAATTCCCAGCGCGCGTGAGCGCTGACTTGCCGCCCGCATCCTTGACGACGAAGAAGCCGTTGCCGCTGATCGCGACATCCGAAGCGCTCGTCGTCGCAGTCATGTTAGATTTGCTGCTGATGTCGTGCCGCACGACCGTAGTCACGCTACCGGAATCGTAGGATCCGCTGCCGGACTCGGTCAGGAGCGATGAGAATTGCGTCGAGCCGCGCTTATAGCCGACCGTGTTCTGGTTCTGGATGTTGTCCGCAACGACGCCGAGCCGGTTGGACTGGGCGTTCATCCCAGAGACACCGCTGTTGAGCACACCATACAGACCCATGACGCGAATCTCCGTTGTTGGACGACGTTGCAGGACTTCAGATCAGGAGTCGCTTGCGTGAAGCTTTCGGCGCGCCATTCGTGATGCCGGCGCGCCTCATCCCCCCGCCCGCAGTGCGTTCGCGAGATCCAGGAAGGCGTCGAGGCTCTGCGGGTCGCTCGGGTCCTGCCGCAGGGCGGCGTAGATCTTCGGGACCAGGGCCACGGCCTGGTCGAGCTCCGGATCGGTCCCGGCCTGGTAGCCGCCCATCAGGCGCAGGTCCCGGGAATCCTCGAACCGGGCGATCAGGCTCTTGAGCGTGCGCACGAGCTCGCGCTGCTGCGGCGTCCAGACCAGGTCGGCGAGGCGGGAGATCGAGCCGAGCAGGTTGATCGCCGGGTAGCGGCCCTGGTCGGCGATGGCCCGGTCCAGGACGACGTGGCCGTCGAGGGTGCCGCGGATGCTGTCGGCCACGGGATCGTTGTGGTCGTCGCCGTCGATCAGCACCGAGAAGATGCCGGTGATCGTGCCGGCGCCCTCGAGGCCCGGCCCGGCCCGCTCCAGCAGGCGCGGGAGATCGCCGAACACGCTCGGGGGATAGCCCCGCGCCACCGGCGGCTCGCCGGCCGCCAGGGCCACGTCCCGGGCGGCGTGGGCGAAGCGCGTCACCGAATCGAGCACGAGCAGAACCGACTGGCCCTGGTCGCGAAAATATTCGGCGACCGCGAAGGCCAGCTTCGGTGCCTGCCGGCGCATCATCGGGCTCTCGTCCCCCGTGGCGACGACCACGACCGCGCGGGCCCGGCTCTCCTGGATCGGCCCCTCCAGGAACTCCCGGACCTCGCGCCCGCGCTCGCCGACCAGGGCGACGACCACGGTGTCGAACCCCGAGCACCGGGCCAGCATCGACAGCAGCGTCGACTTGCCGACGCCCGACCCGGCGAAGATGCCGATGCGCTGCGCCGCGCAGAGGGGCGTGAACAGATCGAGCGCCTTCACGCCGGTCTTCAGCGGCTGGTCGACCCGGGACCGGCGCATCGCCGGCGGCGGGCTGGCGTCGAGCGGCATCGCCTGTGTGCCCTTCGGCAGATCGCCCGCCCCGTCGATCGGCCGGCCGAGGGCGTCGATGACCCGGCCCTTCCAGGCCTCGCACGGCCGGGGATCGGTCGCCGTCACGCGATAGGCCAGGGATCCAAGACCGGCCTCGATCCGGGTGTCGAACGGCTTGAGGATCACGCCGTCGCCGTCGATCCGGACCACTTCGCCGTCGATCCGCTGGTCCTCCGCCTCGATCCGCATGCGGTCGCCGAGCTTCAGCAGGGGCAGGGTGATCTTGATGCGGCAATGGCCGAAGCCGATCTCGCTCACCGAGCCGCCGACCCGGATCACGGGATGGTCGTCCCGGTCCTCCAGGGCGAGGGCGAGCTGGTCGAGGGCGTTCATGGTGATCTCCGGAGCCCTCGACCCCGGGCCCTGCGACGGCGGCGAGCGCGGCTTTGCGGTCTCGCCGCGTGCCGCTCGCCCTTAAAAAATCGCGGTTTCAAAAGGTCTTCGACCTTTTGCGGGTGCAGGGCGGAGCCCTGCGAGCCTCGGGCCATCGCGGTATTCCACGCGCTAGAGCCGTTCCCGATCACGTTGCAATCGGGAACGGCTCTCAATCCTTGATTCGTCGCGCTAGCTCGCCGGCCCGAGGCCGCGGATCGCACTCTGCAGCGACGCTTCCGTTTCCGCCACCGCGCTGGCCGCGCCCTCGAAGGTGCGGGTGATGAGGATCAGCCGCGACATCTCCATGACCGGATTGACGTTCGCGCCTTCCTGAAAACCCTGCTGCACGCGCACCGCCGTCTCGCCGCGCTGGTTGAAGTCGAGGATCGGCGCGCCCGGCCGGTCCGAGGCGACCGCGTCGCCGTCGACCCGGGTGAGCTTGGCCGCGCTGTCGAGGCGGAAGACGCCGAGCGCTCCGATCTGATTGATCCCCTGGGTGATGATCCCGTCCTGGCCGATGGTGATCGGCGGCCCCTCGGGATCGACCGAGATCGGGGATCCGCCGGGATCCAGCACCGCGCGCCCGTTCAGGTCCTGAAGGTCGCCCGCGGCCGTGATCTGCATCCGGCCGTCGCGTGTATAGACCGGGCCCGACCGGCCCCGCACGGCCAGCCAGCCATCGCCCTGGATGCCCACGTCGAGGGGGCTGTCCGTCTTGTTGAGCGGGCCGGCCTTGCGCGACAGGAAGGTCTCGCCCGGCGTCACGAAGGCGGTGTCGCGCCCGCCCGCCTGGGACAGGATCGTCTCGAACTTCACCTCCTCGGCGCGGAAGCCGGCCGTCCCGAGGTTGGCGACGTTGTTCGCCACCGTGTTCAGGCGTTGTTCGAGGGCGACCTGGGCGGACAGGGTGACGTAGAGCGACGATTGCATGTCACCGGCCTCCCAGCCGGATGGATTGGAGCTTCAGCAGGATATCCGAACTGAGGCCGGCATCGGATCCGCTGAAGAGCGCCAATGCCGGTGTGGACGGCGCATTGTTTTGCGTGTCCCACATGATCGTAAAGCGCTTGAGGAACGTATTGAGTTTGTCCGGATCCTGGAGGCCCGCGATGTCGAGCTTGCGCTTGATCAGGTTGGCCTGTGCGTCGATGCTTCCTCTCGCGGCTTCAGCAGGTATGCCGAGTGCAGTCCGAACGACCTCGGCCAGCGCCTTGTCTGCGAGGATCGAGTAGGCGGACTTGATCGTCCCTGCCTTGCGTTGAAAATATAAAGCTAAGCGAACACCTTCGTCGTCTGCGCCGGCATCGGTTTCAAGATTCTGGCGAACGTAGTTATCTATGGTGGTGCTATATGCGCTGACATTGGAATTGAAATTCGCGCCGGAGTTCGAGAAGTTGAATGCGATGGCGAGATCCTGGTATCGCGAATCCTGGAGCCGCTCGACCAGAACATTCCCCTTGCTGTCGGCTTCGCGGGTGAGCACCTTCTTCATGAAGGCTTTCGCGTAGGTCATTTCATCAAGGCCGTAGGCCTTCATGGCGAACGTATAGAGACGATTGTTCTTCATGAAATCGTCGATTGTCTTGACGCTGCCGATATTATCACGAAAGTATTGAATATCCCGCTTGATCGTCGATTCGGAAGCTTTACGCGCAAGGACGTTCGATAAATTCCGAGCAATATGTTGGTATTCGGTGAAGGTCGAGGTCATCCGACAGATCCTTCGTCAGTCCGTTAGGCGCGAGGCTAGTCGCTCAGGCTTGTCCGAGCCTTGCCTTTTTCCCTGTCACGGACTGGCGGTGCGCGCGGATACTGCTCCAGCCTTGCGCAAGCATGCCGGTCTAGGTCCGACGGTGTTGATTGGAACGACGTCAGGGCGCTGCGCGTGGGTGTTATCTTAGGCTTGCTGATCGCGATCGGCTGCGTCGGCGGCGGGTTCGCGGCCATGGGCGGCCACCTCGCCGTGATTTGGCAGCCCTTCGAATTCATCATCATCGGGGGCGCGGCTTTGGGCGCCTTCGTGGTCGCGAACCCGCTGAAGGTGGTCAAGGATACCGGCACCGCCATCGTGGACGCGGTTCTGAGCCGGGCGCCGAAGAAGGACGATTACCTCGCGCTGCTCGGCTTGCTGTTCGCGCTGACGCGGGAATTGCGGTCGAAGCCCCGCAACGAGGTCGAGCCGCATCTCGAGAATCCGGACGAATCCGAGATCTTCAAGGCCTTCCCGAAGGTGACCCGCGATAAGGAGCTGACGCTGTTCATCTGCGACTACGTGCGCCTCATCCTCATCGGCAACGCCCGACCCCACGAGATCGAGGCGCTGATGGAGGAGGAGATGGTCACCCATCGACGCGACAAGCTGAAGCCGTACGCTGCCTTGACCGGCGTCGCCGACGGGCTGCCGGCGCTGGGCATCGTGGCGGCGGTGCTGGGCATCGTGAAGGCGATGGGCGCGCTCGATCAGTCGCCGGCGCTCCTGGGGCACCTGATCGGCGCGGCCCTGGTGGGCACCTTCAGCGGCATCTTCATGTCCTACAGCGTCCTCGCCCCCCTCGGGACCAAGGTGAAGATCACCCGCGAGTCGCAGGGACGCGTCTACATCATCGTGAAGCAGACCCTGCTGGCCTACATGAACGGCGCCCTGCCGCAGATCGCCATCGAGCATGGCCGGAAGGCGATTTCCGCCGGCAATCGGCCGACGATCGACGAGGTCGAGAACGCGACGATCACCAACGGCTCGCGCGGCGACGCCGCCATGCGCGAGGCGGCGTGATGCCGGATCAGGACAAGCAACAGGTCACCAGCGACATCCGGGATCGGCTGCTGGACGCCGCGGGCCTCTCGCTCGATCGGCTTCCGATGCTGCACGTCATCCTGGACCGGGTGGCGACGTTCAGCGCCGAGCACCTGCGCCACTTCGCGGCGTCGCCCGTCTATTTCTCCCTGAGCAACGTGGAGAGCCAGCGCTTCGGGGACATCCTCGAACCCTACGAGGCGAACGCCATCGCGGGCATCTTCCAGGCGCCGGAATGGGACAGCCACATCCTGGTCGGCTTCGATCGCGACTTCGTCTTCACGATGGTGGAAGTTCTGCTCGGCGCCGATGGCTCCGAGCCGCCCCTCGACGAGGAGCGCTCCTTCTCGGCCATCGAGATGCGGATCGCCCAGCGCATCTTCGACCAGATCGGCAAGGCGCTGCAGGCTGCCTTCGCCCTGGTGGCGGACACGCCGTTCAAGCTCGAACGGACGGAATTGCGCATGGACTTCGCGGTGATCGGCCGTCGGAACAACCAGGCGGTGGCCGCGAAGTTCGTCCTGCAGGCGCTCAATCGCGGCGGCGAGATGTTCATCGTTCTCCCGCAATCCGTGCTCAATCCCATGCGCCAGAGCTTGGGCCGGATCCTGGTCGGCGAGAGCACGGCCCGCGATTCCCGCTGGACGCGGCAGATCGCCGGCGAGGTTCAGAAGACTCCCGTGACGCTCAAGGCGATTCTGGAGGAGAAGCCCCTGACTCTCGGCGAGATCGCCAGCCTGGAGGTCGGTCAGGTGATCGAACTGCGGGCGACGCCGAATACGCGCGTCAAGCTCGAGGGCAACAATCGTGAGTTGTTCTGGTGCGACGTCGGGCAGCAGGATGGCACCATCGTGCTGCGCGTCGACCGGTTCATCGATCAGGATCAGGAGTTTATCGATGATGTTCTCGCTCGCTGAAGCCCTGCTCTTCGCCGCCCTGGTCGCGACGACCGGCTGTCTGGTCCCGATGTACATGCGGTTGAAGCGCCTGGACCGGTATCATGCGCAGTACCGGGACATGATCGACTGGAGCGCCTGCGCCATGGTCGGCGCGAGCAATGCCGTCCAGGCCTTCGCCCAGGAGGGGCGGACCGTCCTGGAGGATCTCAGCAGCGAGATCGAGTTCGCCAAGGCGGCCCTGGCCGAGCTGAAGGCCGAGCGGCTCAAGCTGACCTCCGCGGTGCAGCCCGCGAGCGTCGCCCACGAGTCCGCGGTCGGCAGCCTGTCGAGCGTCTGATGTCGATGGCCGGCGCGCCTGCGCCGGACCCGAGCCGTGGTGTCGCCGCCTGAAGCCGACCCCGCCCGGGCGGGGGCCGAGACGGCGCCGGTCCTGATTTCCTCAAGGAACCCATGATGTCATCCTCCTCAGACTTTTCGGATGCGGACGCCGACAACGGCCACAAGGAGAGCCTGTTCGCGAAGATCGAGGCCCAGGCCCAGGAGCGGCGCGAGCAGGACGAGAAGGCCGGCAGCAGCCGCAACCTGGATTCGATCCTCCGCATCCCGGTCCTGATGCAGGTGGTCCTCGGATCGGCGACGATGCCGGTAGCGAACCTGATGAAGCTGGGACGCGGGGCGATCGTCCCCCTTGACCACCGCGTCGGCGAGCCCGTCGACGTCGTCGTGAACGGCCGCGTCATCGCCCGGGGCGAGGTCGTCGTCGTCGAGGACGACAACTCACGCTTCGGCGTGTCGCTGACCGAGATCGTCGGGCCCGCGTCGGCCGATTCCAACGGCTGACAGGACGCATCGTCATGGCCGCAGGCCCCGTCACCAAGACCACGCGAGTCCTGAACCCCGCCGAGGAGGTCGCGGCCGTCCTGATCGCGATGAACAAGGGGACGGCGAGTCGCTTGGTCAAGTATTTCGACAATGCGGAACTGAGGCAGATCACCCGCGCCGTGGCCCAGCTCGGGCCGGTCTCGCGATCGCAGCTCGAAAGCATTATCGAAGCGGTGACCGCCTTCTTCACCGACGGGGCGAACCTGATCGGGACGGCCCGCGAGATGGAGAAGCTGCTGGAGGGCAACCTGCCCCCCGAACAGATCGCCAGCATCATGGCCGACGTCCTCGGCCAGGGCGAGCGCTCGGTCTGGGACCGCATCTCGAACGGGGCGGAGGCCGCCCTGGCCTCCTATCTGCTGAAGGAGCATCCGCAGACCGCGGCCCTGATCCTGTCGAAGGTGAAGCCGGCCTGCGCCGCCAAGGTCATGGCCCAGCTTCCCGCACCCCTGCGGAACGGGGTCATGCGCCGGATGCTGACGTTCAAGCCCATCGTCGATGGCACGATGAAGATGATCGAGCAGACGATGCACGAGGACTTCATGATCAACCAGGCGCGCAACGCCGGTGCGGACACCCATGCGCGCATGGCCGACATCATCAACAAGATGGAGCGCCAGGGCATGGAGGAGGTCCTGGACAGCCTCGCGCAATCGCGCCCCAAATCGGCGGAGATCCTGAAGAGCCTGCTGTTCACCTTCGACGACATCATCAACATGACGCCCCGGGCGCGCACGAGCCTGTTCGATCAGATCCCGCCCGACCGCATCATCCTGGCGCTGAAGGGGACCAGCGGCACCCTCCGCAACGTCGTGCTGGGTGCCATCACGGCCCGCACGCGACGCCTCGTGGAGCACGAACTCGAAGGCGGCGAGCCGGCCTCCCAGCGCGATGTCCTCGAAGCGCGCCGTGCGATCACCGACCAGGCCCTGGAGATGGCTGCCCGCGGCGAGATCGAACTCAACCAGGCTGAGTCGGAAGACACCTTCTTCAGCTGAACGGATCGGGTACGATGTCGGACGACGACAAGGAGAGCAAAACCGAGGCCGCGAGCGAGAAGAAGATCAGCGAGGCGCTCGAGAAGGGCAACGTCCCGTTCTCGCGGGAGGCGCCGATCTTCGCTTCGATTGCGGCGACGCTCATCATCCTCGTCTTCGTGGTGCGGGATCACGGTGCCCCATTCGTGCGGCAACTCACGCTGCTCATCGAGCAACCGCGGAACTTCCCCCTGGCCACCGGTCAGGATGCCGAGCAGCTCGTCGTGGCGCTGGCCCTGGTGATGTGGCAGCTTCTGCTGCCCATGCTGGTGATCCTGATGGCGGCCGGGCTGGCCTCCTCGGTGTTTCAGAACGTGCCGCGCATCGCGGGTGAGCGTATCAGGCCGCAATGGTCGCGCATCTCGCCCGTCAGCGGGTGGAGTCGACTTTTCGGCCTTCCGGGATATATCGAATTTGGGAAAAACATCCTCAAATTCCTGGCTATTGGTGGCGTCCTCTTCCTGATCCTGCGCGCCGACCGACACGAGATCGTGAATATCATGTTCGAGGATCCGATCGGCCTGCCCGAACTCATTCTGAGCCTGTCGGTCCGGTTGGTGTCTGCGGTCAGCGTGGCGACGATCGCCCTGGTAGCGGGCGATCTGGTCTGGACGCGCGTGAAGTGGCAGCGCGACCTGCGGATGTCGAAGCAGGATCTGAAGGACGAGTACAAACAGACCGAGGGCAATCCCGCGGTGAAGGCGAAGATGCGCTCGATCGCGCTGGATCGCGTTCGCAAGCAGATGATGGCGGCCGTGCCCCGGGCCACGATGATCCTGGCCAATCCGACGCATTACGCGATCGCGCTGCGCTACGATCAGTCCGAGAACGACGCCCCGATGGTGCTGGCCAAGGGCAAGGACCTGCTCGCTCTGCGCATCCGCGAGATCGCCGAGCAGCACCGGATCGAGATCGTGGTCGACAAGACCCTGGCCCGGGCGATGTACGACAATGTCGAGATCAACCAGGCGATCCCGGCGGAATTCTACCGCGCGGTCGCCAACCTCCTCGTCTACGTGATGACGCGCAAGAAGCGCTGACGCCGGGGGATGCTCGGCTCACCCGGCGCCGGGGGCGGCGCTGTTCACGCGCCCCGGCGCTTCGCCTCCCGGCGGAAGCGGTGCAGGACGAACTCGGTGTAGCCGTTCGGCTGGGCCGCGCCCTCGAAGACCAGCGCCTCCGCGGCCCGGAAGGCCGGCCCGTCGAAAGCCGGGCCCATCGGCCGGTAGGCCGGATCGGCCGCGTTCTGGCGATCGACGATGCCGGCCATCCGGCGCAGGGCCTCGGCGACCTGGGCGCGGTCGACGATGCCGTGGCGGAGCCAGTTGGCGATGTGCTGGCTGGAGATGCGCAGGGTGGCACGGTCCTCCATCAGGCCGATATCGTGGATGTCGGGCACCTTCGAGCAGCCGACGCCCTGGTCGATCCAGCGGACCACGTAGCCGAGGATGCCCTGGCAATTGTTGTCGAGCTCCTCGCGGACGGCCTCCGGCGAGAACGGCTCCGTGGCGAGCGGCAGCGTCAGCATGGCGGCCCGGGTCGCGGGTGCCCGGTCGCGGAGCTCCGCCTGGCGGGCGCGCACGTCGGTCTGGTGGTAGTGGAGCGCGTGGAGCGTCGCCGCTGTCGGGGACGGGACCCAGGCGGTGTTGGCGCCGGCCGCCGGATGGTCGCCCTTGGCGGCGAGCATCGCCGCCATCCGGTCGGGGGCGGCCCACATGCCCTTGCCGATCTGGGCGTGGCCCGGCAGCCCGCAGGCCAGCCCGGCATCGACGTTTCCGTCCTCGTAGGCCCGGATCCAGGCGGTGGCCTTCATGGCATCCTTGCGGACCACCGGGCCGGCCTCCAGGGCGGTGTGGATCTCGTCGCCGGTCCGGTCGAGGAAGCCGGTGTTGATGAAGAACAGCCGGTCGGCGGCGGCGGCGATCGCGGCCCGGAGGTTCGCGCTGGTGCGCCGCTCCTCGTCCATCACGCCGATCTTCAGGGTCCGGGGCGCCAGCCCGAGCAGCGCCTCGACCCGGCCGAACAGCGCCACCGCGAACGCGACCTCCTCGGGGCCGTGCAGCTTCGGCTTGACCATGTAGACCGAGCCGGCCCGGCTGTTGCGCCGGGCGCCGTTCAGGTCGTGCAGGGCGATCAGCGCGGTGACGGCCGCGTCGAGCATCGTCTCGGGGATCTCGGCCCCGTCCAGCGTCACGGCGTCGGTGAGCATGTGGTGCCCGACATGGCGCACCAGCATCAGCGACCGGCCCGGCAGGGTCAGGAGGCCGCCGTCGGGGGCCGTGTAGGTCCGGTCCTCGGCGAGCCGCCGCTCGAGGGTGCGACCGCCCTTGGGCAGGTGGGCGACGAGGTCGCCGCGCATCAGGCCGAGCCAGCTCCGATAGACCGCGACTTTGTCGGCGGTGTCCACGGCGGCGACCGAATCCTCCATGTCCATGATGGTCGAGAGGGCGGATTCCAGCACCACGTCGGCGATGCCGGCCGGGTCGGTGCGGCCGATCGGGCTGGTCCGGTCGATCCGGATCTCGATATGCAGGCCGTGATGGCGCAGCAGGAGGGTCTCGGGCGCCTGAGCGGCGCCGCAAAAACCCGCCAGCGCGGCGCCGTCCCGCAGGGCGGCGCTGCGGCCGCCGCCGAGACTGACGGCGAGCGCGCCCGCGCTCACGGCAAAGCCCGCGGCCTCGGCCCAACTCCCCCCGGTCAGGGGCACGGCCGCGTCCAGGAACGCCTTGGTCCGGGCGACCACCGCGGCGCCGCGGGCCGGGTTGAAGCCCTGGCCGGGGGCCAGCTCACCATCCTGCGGGATCGCGTCGGTGCCGTAGAGCGCGTCGTAGAGGCTGCCCCAGCGGGCATTGGCGGCGTTGAGGGCGTAGCGGGCGTTCGAGATCGGCACCACGAGCTGCGGGCCGGCGATCTCGGCGATCTCCGCGTCCACGTTCGCGGTGGTGACCCGCACGGCCTCCGGCTCGGGTTGCAGGTAGCCGATCTCCGCCAGGAACGCCGCGTAGGCGGCCGGATCGTGCGGCTGGCCCCGGCGGTCGCGGTGCCAGGCATCGATGTCGGCCTGGAGCCCGTCGCGCCGGTCGAGCAGGGCCCGGTTGCGCGGCGCGAGATCCCGGAGGATCGCGGCGAAGCCCGACCAGAACGCGTCCGCGCTCACGCCCGTCCCGGGCAAAGCCTCCTCGGACAGGAAGCGGCGGAGGTCTTCGGCGACGACGAGGCCCGACATGGCGATCCCCTGGGCTGGCGCGCGCAATTTCAGAAAAACTTGAGCGGCGCGTGAAGAATCTTTGATGACCCAGCGATAGAACTCTTGGCTCCCGCGAAAAAGGCGCCAAAAGGGATTTGATTCTTTCCGCGGCGTTGAGAATGCGGGTCCCATCGCTATGCAAGACCACAGCGACCTGGAGATCTTCGCCCGGGTGGTCCGGGCCGGCAGCCTCACCCAGGCCGGGTCCGAACTCGGCCTGTCGGTGGCGGTGGTCTCGAAGCGATTGAAGCGGCTGGAGGAGCGGCTGGCGGTGCGGCTGCTGCACCGGACCACGCGGCGGGTGGCCCCCACCGATGTCGGCCAGGAATTCTTCCAGCGGATCGCCCCGATCGTCGACGCCATCGCGGAGGCCGAGACCCTGGTGTCGCAGCGGGCCTCCCGGGCGCGGGGGACCCTGCGGGTGACGGCGCCGAGCTCGTTCGGGCGGCTGCACATCGTCCCGCACCTGCGGGCCTTCTTCGCGCTCCATCCCGACATCGTCCTGAACCTGGAGCTCAGCGACGATTTCGAGCCGATCGTCGAGCGCGGATACGATCTCGCGATCCGGGTCGGCACCCTGGAGAGTTCCGGGCTGACCGCCGTGCGCCTCGCCCCGGTGCGGCGGGTCCTCTGCGCACGCCCGAGCTACCTCGACACGGCCGGGCGCCCGGCAGGCCCGGACGACCTGCGCGGCCATGTCTGCCTGGCCACCGAAAACCAGAATCCGTGGCGCCTGGTCGGGCCGGCCGGGCCCTGCACGGTGAGCGCCGCCGGGCCCCTGCGGACCCATTCCAACGAGGTCGTGCGCGAGGCGGTGATCGGCGGCCTCGGCATCGCGCTGCGCTCGACCTGGGACGTGCACGCGGAGCTGCGCAGCGGCCTGCTGGAGGTGGTGCTGCCCGCCTACACAGCGGCGGCCCAGGCGGGGATCTACGCGGTCTATCCCAGCCGCGCCTTCGTCCCGGCCAAGACCCGGGCCTTCATCGAATTCCTGAAGCGCTCCTACCGGTCGAGCGCCGCCTGGCCGGAGCCGTGAGGCGCCCTGCCCCGCTCACCAGCAGGCGACGCTGTTCACACATCGCTGCCGGATGAGGGCCAAGGCTGACCCCAAGCGCGTCTCCCTCCCCCCTGCGGGGAGGGGTCAGGGGTGGGGGTGGTGCCGGATGGGGCGCAGCGGTGCCTCCTGAGCCACCCCCACCTCCAACTCCTCCCCGCAAGGGGGAGGAGAGCGCGTTCCGCCCGTCACGGGCGACGGCGTCCCCCGCGCCCCATGCCGGAAACCCCCACCATCCGTAGCCGGCTCACTGCGCGAAGTCGGGATCCGTGCGGGCCAGCATCCGCTTGAACGCCGCCCATTCGTTGTCGGGGGCGCCCTGGACGGCGATGCGGTCGTAGCCGGCGGCGTATTGCCCGGCGGTCTTGGCCGCGATGGCGGAAGAGGGGCGGGTGATCGGCGCCCCGGCGGCCTGGATCGCCAGCTGCGCCCGGCACGAGCGCTCCAGGTTGTGCATCAGCTTGAACGCCTCGCCGACCGAGCGCCCGCAAGTCAGCAGCCCGTGGTTGCGCAGGACCATGACCGGCTTGTCGCCGAGATCGGCCACCAGCCGCGCCCGCTCGTCGAGGTCGAGGGCGATCCCCTCATAGGCGTGATAGGCAAGCCGGCCGGCGAACTGCATCGACCACTGGTTCAGGGCCAGAAGCCCCTCCTCCTGGCACGAGACCGCGACGCCCGCGACCGTGTGGGTGTGCAGCACGCAGATCGCGTCGTGGCGCGCGGCATGGATGGCGCTGTGGATCGTGAAGCCGGCCGGGTTGATGCCGAGCCCCATCGGATCCTCGAGCACGCGCCCGTCGATATCGACGGTGACGAGGTTGTGCGGCGTCACCTCCTCGAACCGCATCCCGTAGGGGTTGATCAGGAACCGATGCCCCTCCCCCGGCAGCCGCGCCGAGATGTGGGTGTAGATGCTGTCGTCGAGGCCGAGCCGGTGGATCAGCCGGTAGGCCGCCGCCAGGTCGACGCGCATCGCCTGGATTGCTTCGCGGTCCGGGGCAGTGGAATGGGCGGCTGCGATCATGCGACGGCTCCTGGCTCGATGAGCGAGATCGCCGACAGGGTGCACCAGGGGCCGCGTGCCGGCAATGCATCTGGGCCGATCGATAGAGTCCTGGATCCACAAGGTCCGGGACCTTGTGCGGGTCCAGGGCGGAGCCCTGGTATCTCGGGGCTCCGCCCCAAACCCCGCCAAAGGGCTCGCCCTTTGGGAACCCCCTCCCCGGCCCGGCCAGAACTTGACAATGTTCCTATTTTGTGCTCACAGTCTCTGGCCCGCCGCGACGCGTCGTGAGACGTCTCGGGGCGCCGGTCCGGTCAGCCGCCGGGCGGGCGGCGGTGGGCCGGTGCCTGCGTCTGCCGTCGGCTGCGGCAGGCCCGGGCGCGGGAGCACGACACCCCCCGGCTCGGGCTGGGCGGCGGCCGGCGGAGGAAATGCCAATGGCTGCTCAGAGGCCAGAGGGCGACCCTGTCCTGGGCGGTGCGGCGGTTCTGCGGCGCCCTCTACTACGAGGGGGCGTGCGACGAAGGCTCGCTCGGAAGCGCTGAGGGGCGATGAGCACCTCGGGACTGGAACTTAGCGCAGGCGGGCTCCCGCGTGACGGACACCGGACGAAAAGACGGATGCGGTGGCACGGCCGGCCTGTCGGCGGCGGCGCCTCCGATCCGCGGGACGCCGGGAAGCCGGCTCTTTGTGCAACGTTGCGTTCGGGCTTCGCGGCGTCCCGCGTCACCCCGGTTGCGACTGGGTTCTTGGGGCCATGCTCCCGGCGGTTTTTTCCGCGCGGGGCCGATGAGCTGTGTCGAACGCCGGTGAGACCCACGCCGCTCCAAACCACACCCCTCATCCTGAGGTGCCGAAGCGGAGCGGAGGCCTCGAAGGAGGGTTCCAGGGATCGCGCGGCCGGCTGGAGGGCTCCTTCGAGGGCGACGCTTCGCGCCGCCACCTCAGGATGAGGGGGACGGATGGGATGATCCGGCCGGATAGGCCTTCAAAAAGTCCCGGGATAGGCCCCGCCATCCATCAGCAGGTTCTGGCCGGTGATGAACCCGGCCTGCTGGCTGCACAGGAACGCGCAGGCGGCGCCGAACTCGTCCGGGCGGCCGAAGCGTCCCGCGGGGTTGTCGCGCGCCCGGGCTTCGAGGAACGCCTCCACGCTGGTGCCGGCCTTGGCGGCGCCGGCGGCGGCGTTGCTGCGGATCCGGTCGGTGTCGAACGGGCCGGGCAGGAGGTTGTTGAGCGTCACGTTGTGCCGCACCGTCTGGCGGGCGAGGCCGGCCACGAAGCCGGTCAGCCCCGAGCGGGCGCCGTTGGACAGGCCCAGATGCGGGATCGGCGCCTTCACGGCCCCGGAGGTGATGTTGACGATCCGGCCGAAGTTTCGCCCGATCATGCCGTCGACGGTCGCCTTGATGAGCGCGATTGGCGCCAGCATGTTGGCGTCGAGCGCCCGGATCCAGGCGTCGCGGTCCCAGTCGCGAAAATCCCCCGGGGGCGGGCCGCCGGCATTGGTGACCAGGATGTCGGGCTCCGGGCAGGCGGCGAGCGCGGCGGCCCGGCCGGCCTCGGTGGCGATGTCGCCGGCCACCGCGGTCACGGTGGCACCGGTCTCCCGGCGGATGGCCTCGGCGGTCGCCTCCAGGGTCTCCAGGGTGCGGGCCGTGATCGTCACCGCGACGCCCTCGCGGGCGAGCGCCAGGGCGCAGCCCCGGCCGAGACCCTTGCTGGCCGCGCATACGAGCGCCCGGCGCCCGCTCAAACCCAGATCCATGGATGCCTCCGAGAACCGGCCCTCGCCGCGAGGGCGTTTGCGGGCATGATAACGCGCCGGGCGCGCGGACGGCACCCGGGCATCGGCGCGCGAGACCCGCGGGGTCGGGGCGATGCTCTGCCGGATTCATCCAGAAGTATTACTGAACCCGATGCAATGCGCGCGATTGACCAATCATGGAGGTGACCATGACGACACTTCGTGCTCCTGTTGCAGGATTCGTGCTCTATACCCTCTCGGCCGGGCTGGCCTGCGCGCAGCCGGACGTCACCGGCACCGGCGGCGGCCCGCTCTCCACCGAGACGGCGCCGAACACCACGGCGGTCGGACAGACCAAGCCGCCGAGCCGGGACGCCAGCCCGACCGCGACCAAGCCGATCGAGCGCCGGACGCCCCGTCAGGCCGCGGATGCCGCAATCAGCACCCGGATCTGCATCGGCTGCCGGCCCGACCCCGGCACCACCGGCTCCCTGCCGGGCGCCACATCCTCGGCCGCTCCCGCAACGGTCAAGAGCGACGTCACGCTCGACGAGCTCCGGACTCTGGCCACGCCCAGGCAGCAATCCGACCTCGACACCCTGCCGCTGGCCTCCGCGCATCGCGAGCAGGCGCGCTCGGCGCAGGAGAAGACCGACGGCCTCTGGCAATCGTGGCTGGTCTCGGTCTGCGACGGCTGCGGCGATCAGAAGCCCGCCCGGGCCCTGCGGCTGGAGGACTGGCCGAACCGGGAGGCCGCCGCCACGGCCCCGGCCGACCGCAGGTCGCCGCCCACCCGGGTGCGGGCGGCCGATATCCCGCCGCATCGGAGCCTCGCGGCCGACCTCTCGCCGGAGAACATCACCGGGATCCGCCGCATGCCCTGAGCGGGCCTTCGAGTCCCGGTGGTGGGGCGATCACCAGGTGCGCAGGTCGCGCGGCGGCGCGGCCTCCGGCAACGCGTCCAGGGCCGGGGCGACGAATCCGGCCCAGAGCAGGGCGGCGACGCCGGTCAGGAGCGGCACGGTGATGCTGAGAACGAGGCTGAGGGTCACGGCGGCCTGCGCGATCGACAGTTTCCGATTGCTCGGATGTCGTAATCATCGCTGGTAAGTGTTGGTTTGGCATTAAGAGCCTGTTCGACCGCAGGCTCGCGGTCGAATGATGGTTCTGCCGATGGAGATCCCAATCTCTCCCCTCATCCTGAGGTGCTGCGGAGCAGCCTCGAAGGAGCCCTCCAGGGATCGCGCGGCAGGCTGGAGGGCTCCTTCGAGGCCTCCGCTTCGCTCCGTCGCCTCAGGATGAGGGCGAGGATGGGAAAGACCGGTCAAGCAGGCTCTCAGATAATCGGTCGTTTTGACGGTCTGCCCCGGCATCGCAGGCGCAGAGAAGCAACCCGGCGCATAATCGGGGGGCCGCGGCCCGGCGCAAGGCATCCCCGGTCCCCGATACGGCGGACCGTGTCGCCCGGGATTTCGGGCCTCGCCTGTCGGGGCGGCCGTCGCGTTCCCGGAATCGGTCGAGCCGGGGGTACCGGCGAGGCGGGCGAGCAAAGCTCCCCCTCCCGCCTCACCGGTACTGACCGGCGCGGGGGTTACGCAAGTCAGTAATCTTCGTCTAGCATCTGCGCTATGGACTCGCCAATCAGCGGTTTATACCGAGCGATATAGCACAGTTCGCTATTGGCCGATTCCTGTACTGCGTTGAGATGGCTCCATGGCGACCCTTCTTGCGGATCCGTTCGGCCGCCAGCTGTTGAGCCTGCTCACCGCGGATTACGGCCTGCCCGGCGATCCCGGGCGGCGGGTCCTCCGGCACGAGCTGCAGCAGCTTCAGCTGCGCGCCGAGGCTGGAAGCGCGCCGCGATCGGTGCGGATGGCGATCCGCGCGGCGCTGTCGGCCCTCCGGGCGGAGTTTTCGCTCCCCGGCGTCCCGGCGCCCGCCGGGTCCGAGCGCCTCACCTGCGAAGGCGAGGCTCGGCCTGCGCTGTGATGCGCGGTGTCGCCACGGCAATCGGCACTCTTCATCGGGCTGTTACAACCGGGACCTAGAGGCATGCTGGTGACATCATCTCGGGAGCAAAGGCAGATGCCGGCCCATTATTGTATTAACCCGCTCGACCCGTACGCCGAACAGGAAGTTCTGGTCACTTACGACGATCATCGGCCGTTCGTCGTGGTCCGGTCGGCGATCGACGAGGACGGTTACGACATCCTGGCGGACCTGTCCGAGGAGTGCGTCCGGAACCTGCAGCTCGAGATCGCCGTGTATCACGGCCATATCGAGCCCTATGCCTGGGCGCAGCACGCGGTCGACGTGGTCGCCGCTCCGGCCGCCTCGTGATCCCGGCGCGGCCGCGTCAGGGCCGGGTCGGCTCGGCGGCGAGCGCCCCGAACTCGCTGACCATGCATTCGTGCATGCGCCGCAGCCACATATGCGCCTCCGTGGCGCGGGCTTCCGCCCGGTCGGCCCGCTCGGCCGCCAAGCGGGTCTGCTCCTCGGCGCGTTCCGCGCGGGCGACCGCCTCGCGCATGGTCGCCTCGGCATGGCGGGCCCGGTCCTCGGCCGCCCGCGCCGCCGCGTCCGCGTCCCGCACTGCGCGCTGCGCCTCCCGGACCGAGTCCCGCGCGCGCTTCTGCATCTCGCGGACCCGGGCTGCGACGCCCCGGACGGCCAGCAGGGAGGCCGACCAATCCTCGTCCTCCGCGGCTGCGGCATTGTCGGCTCCGGAGAACAGCGCGACCACCCGGTCGACCGGCTCGCCCTCCGGGGGGATCGCCTGCGCGCGGGCCGGGCTGCTGCTCATGCGGCGGCCTGATCGGTCAGGTCCGAGAACTCGGACATGATCGCGTCCTGGACCCGGGCCAGCCATTCCTCGGCGTGCCGCGCGCGCTCCTCCGCGGCCCGGGCGCGGGCCTCGGCGGTCTTCGCGCGCTCTTCGGCGGCCATGACCTGTGCCTCGGCGCGAACCTGCGCATCCCGCGCCTGAACTTCGGCGATCCGCGCGCGCTCGTTCGATGCGTTGATGTCGTCCCGGACCCGCTCCAGCACGTGCTCGATCCGCTCCTCGCGCTCCCGGGCCTGTGCCTCGATCTCGCGCGCCTGGCGGGCCGCCGCCTGCACCCGGTGGATCAGCGCATCCCAATCCTGCGGGGACGATTGCGGCGTCGGCGGATGGGTCTGCTCGTTCAGCGAGGAGACGACCCGCAGGACGTTGCCGAGATTGGCCTCGGGGGCGGCATTCGGCTCGCGCTTCGACTTGTCGGCGGTGCGGAAGCGCGGATCGTTCAACAGCCGCTGCAGCTCGCTCACGGGGCGCCTTCTCCCTGTCGGTAGACCTTGGCGACGATTAAACTGTTCGTAATGATTAACAAACCGTTAAAAACAAGTCCACCGGGTGGGGGTTTGTTAACACAGGCTGCGCACGATGCTGGAATTCAGGCCGCCTGATCGGGGCCCGGCGGAGGCTTCCGCGACACCGGAAGGCCCGACACGCCCGGCCGGCCGCGGAACTGGATGCGGCGCCGCCGGCTTCCCTCAGACGGAATGACCCGGGAGGAGCAGCCTGATGCGGAACGGTGCCCAGGATCGCGGCCCGACCGCTGCCGGTCCGGATCAGGATCCGGCGCGCGGGTTCACCGACACCGTGCGCGATCAGGTGCAGGGCTATGCCGGCAAGCGGCGGGCCGACGCGGCGCGGGTCGTCTCGGATGTCGGGGACGCGATCCGGGATACCGGCGCCGGCTTCGACGGGTTGCCGCAGCTGAAAGCCTTCTTCGATCAGGCCGCCCTCGGCGTCGACGGGCTGGCCGAGGATATCGGCCGCCGCTCCCTCAGTGAGATGTACGACGAGGTCCGGGCCGCGGCCCGGCGCCGGCCGGCCCTGACCGCGGCCGCCGCCATGCTGGCCGGCTTCGCGCTCTACCGGCTGATCCAGGCCCCCGGGATCCGGCCGGTCCCGCGCTCCCGGGCCCTGGTCCCGCTCGACGTCCTGCCGACGCCGGATATCTGAGCGCGGCGTCGACGCCGTCTCTGCCTGAACCGCCCCGCGTCGGCGACGCGCAAACCAGGAGGACAGGATGGCCGAACCCGGCATACGCAGCATCCCGACCCTGGTCGGCGATGCTGTCCGCGAGCTGCGCGACCTCGTCGCCGACGAGCTGGCGCTGTTTCGCGCCGAGATGGCGCAGGGCGTCCACCGGATCTCGCTCGGCCTCGGTCTGCTGCTCGCGGCGGCGGTCCTGGCCATCGCCGGCCTGTTCACGCTGCTCCTGGCCCTGGTGAAGGGCATCGCCGTGCTGGTCCAGTCGGACGCCCTGGCCGCGCTGATCGTGGGCGGCACCTTCCTGGTGCTCGCGCTGGGCCTGGGGCTCTACGGGCGGAGCAGGGCGTCGCTGGCGGGCCTTGAGCCGACCCGGACGGGACGGCAGATCAGGCAGGACGCACGGGTTCTTACGCATCGTCCCGGACCCGAGATCCGGGACGATGCGTAAGAACCAGGATCGTGCATCATCCCGAAGGTCGGAAACCGCCTCTCGCGATGATGCTGTGACGGAACGCAGGACACCATGAGCAACGCAGCCGACGAACTCGAACAGGACGTGGAGGCGAGCCGCGGGCGGCTGGATCGCACGCTGGGCGACCTGCAATCCCGTTTCCAGGGGCCCGGCATCCCCCGGGATCTCGCCGACCTGAAACGATCGGGGCAGGCCGCCGGCGAGGTGGTCGAGCGCTTCGTCGCGGAGGTGCGGGTGAACCCGGTGCCGGCCCTCCTGATCGCCGCCGGGCTCGGCTTGCTGGCCTACGACGT
Source organism: Methylobacterium sp. E-066 (assembly GCF_022829635.1). Classification (GTDB taxonomy): domain Bacteria; phylum Pseudomonadota; class Alphaproteobacteria; order Rhizobiales; family Beijerinckiaceae; genus Methylobacterium. The sequence continues at coordinate 5,159 of NZ_JAKSYO010000185.1, read as the reverse complement.
GGCCCGGTCGGTACGCCGGCGTCCGGCCCCCTCTTATGCCGCAGCGGATCGGGATCTCGCCGAGAACCAGCCGGACCGGATGCAGGCGCGGCTCGACGAAGGCCTGGAGGAGAGCTTTCCCGGGAGCGATCCCGTCTCGGTGCGGATCACCAAATAGCGCCCCCGGGATCTGGCGACGGATCGGCGGCCCGGCCCGTGATGAGGCTCGGACGTGCTTCCGAAAGCCCGTTGCGACGCCCCCATGCAGAATCGCGTTGGCGGCCTCGAATCGCAGTCGAACACGGGTTGTTGGTCGAAGCCTGCCGCGTATTCGGAGAAATACGCTTCAAGTTCGCGCGCGAATGGACTGTCATTGAGCGGATCGCGCGGTCAATCACGGAACACCCCCGCCGCCGAACCGGTATCCACTTCGGCGGTGCGCGTCTGGGAGGCGAAGGGGATCGGGCATGATCGAGATGGACCCCGGGATGGACGCGGAGACGGATCCCAAGGCGGCCAAGATGCCGGAGGTCCTGCGTCTGGCGACGGCGCTCGCCGAGCAGATGCTGGCCTCGCAGATCATGGGACGCGCGATCTCGCCTGAGCAATTCACCGCCCTGGTGAGCGCCGCCCGGCTGCTTCAGGACAACGATGTGCCCTGGCCGCCCCTCGTGCAGGAGGTCGTCCAGGAATTGGCCGAGCGCCTGGACGCCGCTGGATCGAGGCCCGACGGCGCGGCCTGACGCCTGCCGCGCTGCGGGTCGGTCTCGGAACACGCGTCGCGGCGGGACGCGAAGCCCCCGGCGGGTCGCGTAACGCCCCCATCCCGACCGCCCCACCGATACGGTGTTACAGATCGAGATCGACCCATGTGGTATCTCTACGGCTTCGTGCTGCTGGCCGGCGTCGCCAACGCCGTCCAGGCGGGGCAGAACGGGGCGCTCTCGAAAGGCTTGGCCGAGTCGCTGACCGCCGGCCTCGTGGTGGCGGCCGGGACCGCGACCTGCATCCTCGTGGTCGGCCTCCTCTCCGGCAAGCTCGCCTGGCCGACGGCGGCTCAGGCGCTGGCGATGCCGTGGTGGGCGTGGTTCGGGGGGATCCTCGGCGGCTGCATCATCCTGGCCCAGTTCATCGTGGCGCGTCAGATCGGAGCCGCGCCGTTCCTCGGCCTCCTGGTCACCTCAGGCGTGGTCACCTCGATCGTGCTCGACCATTTCGGCTGGGTCGGCTTCGAGTCTCACCCCGCCGGCCTGTGGCGCATCCTCGGCGGCCTGCTGATGGTCGCTGGCGTGGCCCTCGTCGCCGCCTTCTGACGGAGACGCTGCGCGACGGCCGGCACCGGCCGGAACACGCCAACTTGTGCGGGGTTGGCCAATACACGCACAAGGAGAACGCGATGCTGACGGGTGGTTTGCTGTGGCTGATCGGGGTGCCGATCCCCGTCCTCATCCTGATCTGGTTCTTCTTCCTGCGCGGGCGATAGAGCATCGTCCCGAACGCGGGCGGCCACCGCCTCGACAGGGCCGCCCCGGCGTCTATCCTGCGCGGATGCGCATCGCCCTCGCCGCCCTCGCCCTCGTCATCGCCGCCGGTGCGGCGGGGGCCCAGCAACAGCCGCCGACGATCCCCGAATTGCTGGCCGCCGAGGCGAAGGCCGCACGCGGCTGCGAGGGCTCGGGCGATCCCGCGGTCAGCCGGGAGCAGTGCCGCCTTCGCGACCGCTTGAGCGGCCGCCTGGCCCAGGCCGGCTATTGCTGGGGCCGCAAAGGGCAGTCCGACGAGAAGAAGGACTGGCACGCCTGCCAGCCCGATTCGGTCTTCGAGGACGACATCGAGGCGGTCCAGCGCTGAGTCACGGCTCCAAAAGATCTTCGACCTCTTGCCGGTGCCGGGCAGAGCCCTTTGGAAACGCAGATTTTCACGGTGTGTCGCTGCTGATCGTCGAGCGCAACACGCCGCTTGGTTTAATCGATCGCCGCCGGGTGGGGTTTCGGCTCGCCCTTGTAGTGCCGCGGGATCAGCGGGCAGCCATCGTGCACGCGGAAATGCGACAGCGATGAGCGGCGCACCGCGGTGTAGCCGCCCTGGATCATCAGCCGCCCGAAACAGGCCGGGCAGCGCTTGAGGGCATCGCGATGGCGGGCCTGTGCCTCGTCGACCGTCATGGCCACCCAGGCCCCCTCGACGGAGACTTCGCAGGTCGGGGTTCCGGGCTTCTCCATCGGACGACGATGCCGTCCGGTGGCGATCCGCGCCAGCGCAGGCGCGCCACAGCAAGCCGTCGACCGACTGGATGTTGTGCCGCAAAGCGTCGCAGTATCCCCGTGTTCACGCACCGCCGCGGAGCTGGCCCACCCGGTCTCGGTGTCATCCGGCGCAAGTCGTCCGCCGGATGACGCGTCGCGGTGCCCCCTTCAGGGGGCCGATTTGTTCTGTCCAGCTTGTGTCTTGATACACAGCAACACGCGACGGATATGGTTACGCAACTTGTCTTTACTGTCTGATGCCGCTTCGGTGCTCTTGGCAGAGTCCGGTTTATCACACGTCGACATGGCAAGTGCCCCAAGCAAGGAGCGCCACCTCAGCGGGCCTTAGGGCCTTGGTTCGGAAGGCGATCGCCAAGAGCTTTAATGGATCGTCTCGCCAAAATCTCGATATAATTGCAACGCGGCCGGCGAATTCAGGTTTGAGATATTTTAAGGTTTATCGTTGTTTTTGAATGCTGCTGTGCCGTTTCGCACTACGTAGCCGAATGCATAGGCTCTCCCCGGAGGGCTTCGATCAGGGGGACGTGCTAGGTGCCTGAACGCTTCTACTTCGACATCGAGAACGGCAAGGCGTCGATCCGTGACGAGGAAGGCGTCGAGGCCGACGGCTTGGAGGAAGCCTTGACCGAGGCCCGGAGCGTGATCCGCGAGATGGCCGATGAATTGGCCGCCGCCGATCCCGATGAAGCCTGGACGATCGTCGTGCGAGACGCGTCCGGATCTTCGGTCGGGCGTCTGCCGATCGAGAAATAGGATCCGCGCGCAGCATCTGCCGGATCGAAAAGCCCGCCTCGGCCTATAGGTGGTCTGCGGCCGGGGGCACGTCAAAAATGCTCGGCCCTGTGGCGGATCCTCGGCGCCGTCCTGATGACCGTGGGCGTGGCGATGGTGGCTTTGTTCTGATCGGCGGCCGGATCTCAAGCCGGGTCGGTCTCGGCTACGGCCTCGGCCGCGTACCGGGCGCGTCCGGGGCCATCCCCCGCAGTACCGGAGCGGGCACACCAAGCGGCGAAGGCCTCGGGCTCGATTGGCACGCGCACGACCGCGACACCGCTACGCTGCACCTCGCGCTCCATCTGCTCGGTGGCGATCCGCCAGGTCTCGTAATGCGGGGGCAGCTTCGCCCCATCGGCGAGGCTGGCCCGGAGCGCCTCGTAATGCTCCGGGGCGTACCAGGGCAGGCCCACGCGACGCGGACGGGTCATCGAAGATTCGCACCGGTGAACGAGGGCGGGCTCGGCACCGATCGCCTCTCGACCGGGCTCGCCGGCATCAACGGCGGAGCGCGGCACTTGGTTCTGATTCGGAAACGACGCTCGGTCTTTGATTGAGCGCGCTCGCGTGCGCCGAATTGGTCTCAACCTCGGCGGTGAGCGCTCCAGCGCGCGGACGCGGCCCGGATCCTCGCATCGGCCGCGAAGCTCCCGTCGGTGCTCAGCGACGGCGCGGAGCCATGGTGTGGAAGCGCACCTGCGGGGAAAACAGGTCCCACTTATGCACGAGCCGGCCCCTCCGGGCGGTTGTCGGCCGTATCCGTCGCCCCTAAGTCGGCCTCGTGGGATCGCGACGGCGTCGCGGCCCTGCCGCCCTTCCCAAGGGTGTCTCCTCCCAAGACTTCGGGCTGCCCCCTCGGGGGTGGCCTTTTTTGTCCCGGCCGTCGAATCGATCGGCTGATCCGCGCCCCGCCGCGAGCCCCTACTCGGTCGCCTCGGCCGTATGGGCGATGGCGCCGTTTCGCCCAAAAGACTCGTCGGCCGCCTGCCTCAACTCCCTGCGGGCGACGACGTCCGCCAGAGCCAACAGGCCGCCCATCAGCGCCAGGACCAGGGCAACACGACGAAGGAGCGGTCGAGTGGACATGAGCGGCATCCAGGGACGCCGGCCTGTCTAGCAGAGGCTCCGGCATGCGGCTGCCGCTCCCGGGTCACAGTGGGTACGGAATGCGAACGCCGTCTGGGCGAAGATTGCGGATACATGCGCCCGCAACAGGCGTCAGAGACGATCCGACCGGGGCGGCGGGGCGTCATCGTCCTCATCATCGTCGTCATCCGGCGGGGGCGGTCCCCGGCGACGGGGCGGCGGCATGCCGTCGTCATCAGCCTCGGGCGGCGGCGGGCGGAGCCGGTTCGGTGGCGGCGGCCGATCGAGATCCGTGCCGGGGGGCGGGGGACGCCGCTCGTCGTAGGGCTGGGCGTCCGCGCCGGCGGTCGCGAGGACCAGCAGGGCGGCGCCGGTGAGGAATGCGCGCATGGAGCCTCCATCGAGCTGCCCGTCGGGGCATGGCTTCCCGTGAACGCATCGTGGGTCGCGGGGTTACATCCGCGTTCGGAAGCGAGGGGCGGCGCTGTTGCCCTTCGGCCACAGGCGCTCCTCGATCGCGGCGTCCGCGCAACCGATGTTCGGCCTCGGCGTTGTCGTGCTCGGCTCAGTATTGCCGAATTATGCTCGGCGGACCAAAGATATTTACCGACGGTTTACTATGATGCGCCGCGTCATGACCAGGCGGTGTGTCCGTAAAACTACAGCTTTTCTGGCGACGGATTGGTAGTCATGGCGTCAGATTTCACGCCATTGGATTACCCGTACATGACCAAGCTCCTCGCCTCCCTGGCCGCGTTTACCGCCCTCACCGGCGCGGCTGCTGCCGCCGACCTGCCGCGCCGCGCCGCGCCGCCGCCGGTGTTCACCCCCGTCCCGGTGTTCACCTGGACCGGCGCCTACTTCGGTATCAACGCCGGCTACGCCTTCGACGCCAGCAGCCGCTCCGACAATTCGACCTTCGTCGTGCCGGGCGGTGTCGGCCTGACCAACGGCCCGGCCGCCGTCGCCACCTTCCGCAACCGCAGCCAGGACGGCTTCTCCGGCGGCGCCCAGGTCGGCTACAACTATCAGTTCACCCCGGGCTCCGGCGTG
>NZ_JAKSYO010000008.1 GCF_022829635.1 Methylobacterium sp. E-066 | reverse complement strand
GTCGAGAAGATCGACGACCTCAGCATCCGGATCCTGTTCGACAAGCCGACGCCGTACTGGAGCGATGCCTTCGTGGGCACCGTCGGCATGGTGATCCCGAAACACCTGTTCGCCGCCTATACCGGCGCCAAGTCCCGGGAGGCGCCGCAGAACCTGGCGCCGGTGGGCACCGGCCCGTACCGGTTCCTCGAATTCCGGCCCGGCGACATCGTCCGCGGCGAACGCAACCCGAATTACCACCTGCCCAACCGCCCCTATTTCGACAGCGTCGAGATGAAGGGCGGCGGCGATGCGGTCTCGGCGGCCCGCGCCGTGCTCCAGACCGGCGAGTACGACTACGCCTGGAACCTGCTCGTCGAGGACGAGGTGCTCAAGCGCCTGGAGACCGGCGGCAAGGGCCGGATCGAACGCGAAGCTTGTGTTCTTCGAGACGAAGCGCTCCGGGCCGTTCACCGAATTGGCCGTGGCCCGGCCGGTGCGGCCGTAGATGTAGTCCTGGATCGACTTGCGATCGACCAACAGGCTCATCGCGTGGCA
>NZ_JAKSYO010000179.1 GCF_022829635.1 Methylobacterium sp. E-066 | reverse complement strand
GGGTATCGCGACTTCTCAGCCCTGCCGGACACGATCCGCGCCAGCGGGCTCGAAGCGGCCAAGCTGGACCTGATTTCTTAATTCAGCCGATTCCTGAGCCCCTTCATCCCGGCGTCCGTTCTCGCATACGGGCGCCTTTTTTTATGCCTGGATTGCAACCGCCTTCACCGTCATTTCGAGCGTATCATAGGAACCCAGTGATACGCCACAATACGGGGTAGCTCGTGGCCCTGGGTGGCTTACGAGTGCCCGCGATCATGGGTGGGTTTGATGGGACGAGCGTGTTGTTGTGGAACCGCTGCCTGTCACTTTATCGCGATTCACTC
>NZ_JAKSYO010000178.1 GCF_022829635.1 Methylobacterium sp. E-066 | reverse complement strand
ACGTTCGAGTCGTCCCAGGCCCACCACGACACGGGACGTTCGATCGGCTGAGGCTGACCCCTTGGGGCCATAGCTCAGTTGGGAGAGCGCGTGCTTTGCAAGCATGAGGTCGTCGGTTCGATCCCGTCTGGCTCCACCATTGTTTTGGGATATTTTTTGGAGTTGCATCTGCGACTTCAGCCCAAATCGAGGTGTTGAGCCGGCTATCTGGAACACAGTTTGCCGCGGCAGACGATTAGCAAGGACCGTAGGGTTCGGTTGATCGTGCCGTGAGCGAAGACATCAGTGACATCGTGAAGAGGGAATGTGGCCGTTGGGGGCGCGAAAGCGTCAACCCTGGCGGTCATGTTCGGCAAGCATACGGCGATTTGATCGGAAACGATCGGATCGCTGGTCTTTTTGTGACCGTGTCAGATTTTTGCTCTGGATCCTCTGGACCCAGTGGCAAGAAAACGGACATCGATCACGAGAGCG
>NZ_JAKSYO010000095.1 GCF_022829635.1 Methylobacterium sp. E-066 | reverse complement strand
CGATGAAGTCTGTGGGACAATGGAATGGACCATTGTGAGCCGGGAAATGTCACGGCATGAAGTGTCCGGCTATTCTTATAAGTTTTTTGCGTTATATCTATTGCAATTATCAAATCAAATACAATACTGATAGATAATTATGTCAATTAGGATAGAAAAATTCTAATTTGCTCAAGCTTTGTCTTGGTGATACGTACCGATTCGATCGAGCATGGATCTGATAAAGACATACAAATCGGATTGTACGATGAAAAGATTGATTTTTGCTGCGTTTATTGAAGCCGCTCTGTTAAATAATTCGTATGCGGCTGATTTTATCAAGAGATCGATCATCGAATCGGGAGGCGTATCTGTGCCGGGTTGGTCCGGCTTCTACAGCGGCCTGTTCGCGGGGTATGGAGACCTGGAAAGCGCGACGCGGTTCGATTGCGTCGGGCCGAACGGGAAACGCGGCGCGGATGGCTGCCCGATCATCGAGACCCGAAAGGGAAGCGATGGCGCGTTCATCGCGGGTGGCGAGATCGGCTACAACAGGCTGTTCGGGGCGCACCTGCTCGTCGGCGGCGCGGCGGATTATCAATTCACCCGCCTCTGGGATTACGGGTCCCGCGAAGGGACTTTCCCGGTCGTCGGCGGGGAGGGCTACCGGTTCAGCACCGCGCATGCCGGGCAGCGGCTGGATAATCTCACGACCCTGCGCGGGAAGGTGGGTCTCGCCGCCGGCCGAACGCTGGCCTACGCCACCGGAGGCCTCGCGGTCGGCAACGTTCGTGTCGATACGACGCAAACCCTCCTTGGTGACTTCGGTCCCCGGTTCGACGCCCGCCGCGGTGACGTCCGCCTCGGCTACGTGGTCGGTGGCGGACTCGAATATGCCTTCAGCCAGCATCTCTCGGCCAAGATCGAGGGCCTGTACTATAATCTCGGCAACCGTGCGGTCTTCGACGATTCGACCGATTATCGCATCGGCACGCGCGCCACGACGGACGGGTTCCTGACCCGGGTCGGCCTCAATTACCGGTTCGGCGATGGGGTGCAGGTTCCGCGGTTCGCCTTTGCCTCTGCGGGGGCCGGAATCTGGGGGTTCGAGGGCGGCCTGCGCTACTTCTACAGTTCCGGTGGCCCACGCTACACGTTGGGCGACCCTTTCACGCGCGGCCAGGTCAATTCCCGGTTGACCTATCAGAACACTGAGGCCCATGCCGGTGAGAGCTTCGCCCGGGTCGACCACAACCCGACGGGCTTGTTCGCGAAGGGCTTTCTCGGATCGGGCGGCACCACCTCCGGCCGCCTCTACGATGAGGACTTCCCGCCCGTCACACGCCCCTATTCGAAGACCCTCTCGCCGATCAAAGACGGCGACATCAGCTACGGTGCCATCGATCTCGGCTACACGCTGCTCCGCCGCGATGGCTTCAGCCTGGGCGGGTTCGTCGGCTACCAGTACGACGCCGAACTGGCCAACGGCTATGGCTGCACCCAGGTGGCTGGAGGGGACTTCTGTGCGGGCCGCGGTGCCGTGCCGGACACTATCAAGGTCCTGACCGAGAACCTGCGCTGGAATGCGCTGCGCATCGGCCTCATCGGCGCAGCGCGGTTCGACCGGTTCAAGGTCAGCCTGGAAGGCGCCTATCTGCCCATCGCCGCCGCGACCGGCGTCGATCGCCACTGGCTCCGGCCCGACATCAACCCGCTCCCGCAACGGGGCAACGGGGATGGCTACTTCGCCGAGGGCATCCTCTCGTACGACCTGACGCCGGCCGTCAGCGTCGGTGTCGGGGGCCGCTACTGGCGGATGCAGACCGGTTCGGGCCGGATCAAGTTCCCGTTCTATCCCGGCAGCCCGACCAAGTTCGAGACCGATCGCTACGGCGCCTTCGCCCAGATCTCCTACAAGCTCTCGGATCTGGGCCTCGGCGGATCGGACGTTCCGTCGGTTCTGGTGCGCAAGGACTGATCTGCGCTGATGCGAGGCTCGGGAGCGGTGACCGGTTCGGGTGAACCCGGTGCCGCTCCCAGGATTGTGTTTCATCGGGTGGTTGGGCGAAGCCGCTTGTGCTTGGTGGATACCAGGCCGGGAGGCGCGGCGGCGGCACGTCCATTAACAGAGTCCTCAGGCGACTCGTGAAAGGTGCGGGCCGCACCTGCGCTTCCGAAGACGACCGGTCATGTCCCATCGCCCCTCCCCGCCGCACCGGCATGACGGTCCCGATCCCCAGCGTCCGATCCGTGGGGGCAATGCCCGGATGGCACCGCTCTGGCAGGTGCTGGTCGGCGGTGAGGCGGTCCGCCGCCATGTGCACCTGATCCTGGCCGCGGGCGTGGCTCTGGCCCTGCTGGGCGTGGCCGTGATGATCGACGCCTTCGCGGGGGCGGTCCACATCCCGGAACGCTGGTTCGGCCTGCTCCTGCTCGCCGACGGCCTCGGCTCGCTCGGCACCGGCCTGATCGCCGCGGGGGCGGCCCGGCGGCTGCGGGTCTTCAAGGGCCTGTTCCTGTCCGTGGCCGCGATCCTGATCATGATGGCCTCGCCCACGAGCTTCTTCCTGCTGGCGATGCTGTGCGGCACCGCCTTCCTGGTCGATGGCGCGATCCGGATCGTCCTCGCCTGCCTGCTGAAATTTCCCGAATGGCGGACCTCGGTGGCGTTGGGCGCGCTGGGCGTGGCCTTCGGCCTGTTCCACCTGCAGCCCTGGCCGACCTGGTATGTCGGCACCGTCGGCTACTGCATCGGGATGTTCCTCATCCTCAACGGCGCGCGCCTGGTCCTGGCGGGGCTGCGCACACACCGCATGGCTCCGGTGCCGGTCGCCGCACCCGCCGCGGCGTCGGACAGCCTGACGGTCTATGTCTGGACCCCGACCGGCCAGGCCACCACGCCCGCCGCGCAGCGGCTGGTCCGGCGCTACGTCGCCTCCATCGACGTGGCGGGGCGGTATTCCACCGGCCACGCCGCCCTGGAGCAGGCGGGCGACCTCTATATCAGCCACTATCCCGCGGTGGAGATCGATCGCTCCCCGGCCAACCTCCGGTCGAGCCTGCGCGCCGGGCCCGAGAACGACGTCGCCGGCCGGTTCCTGCCGTCCCATCGGGAGGAGGTCGCGGATTGGTGCGAGGCCACCGTCGCGGTCACGCTGAACGGCGTCGATGGCGCCCGGCTGCGGGCGTTCTGGGAGGCCTATCGGCGCGACACCACCTACAACTTCATCAGCCGCAACTGCTCGACCACCGTCGCCCGCGCCCTGGACGTGGCGGTGGAGGGCGCGTTCAGCCGCGACGGGCATCCCTGGCGCAACCTCGCCAACGCGCTGACCAGCCCGGAATTCTGGGCCGCGGCCCTGCTGCGCAACGGCGCCCGGTCCATGACCTGGACCCCCGGGCTGGTGCTCGACTACACGCGGGCGCTCAGCGCCCTGGTCGACCCGGCCTCGCCGGTCACGTCGATCGCCTGGGCCAATGTCGGCCGGCGGTTCATCCGCAACGGACGGGCCGGGTCGCTGACCCGGCTGTACCAGCTCGCCCGGCGCCGGCCCACCTCGGATGCGGGCCCGACCGAGGCCTAGCGGCCTCCCTGCCCTCCCGGCTGTTGCCTAGGATGTTCGCAGGTCGTTTCCGGCGAAGCGCGACCTGCTCCCTCTCCCGCACGGGCTATCGGCTTCACCCATCCCCGGATGTGGCGCAGGTCCCCTCTCCCGTGCGGGAGAGGGACAGGGTGAGGGATGCGACCTTTCCGGAAAGACCTAGTCCCTCACCCCAACCCTCTCCCGCACGGGAGAGGGGGCGCGGCGCGGCTTTGGCAAGCCGATGTGTGAACATCGTAGCCCGCACGGGAGGGGCGACCCGCGCCGCATCCAGAGATGTTTGAGTCTGTCAGGGGCGGGCGGCGCGCCGGGTCAGCGGGCCGTGCGGTTGGCGGCGAGGTCGCCGGCGATGGCCTGCATCACCGACAGGGTGTCGACCTCGTCCTGCTCGGCGCCGTGGTCGCTGAGCTTCACGATCACGGTGCCGGTCTCGCGGTTGACGTAGACGTACTGGCCGTAGACCCCGATCGCCGAGATGTCGCTCTCGTCGCCCCCGGGGGCGTGCCACCATTGCGCCGAGTATTGCCAGCCATCGACCGCCCGGCGGGCCGGCGTCTCGATCCGGTCGATCCAGCGGGCCGGGATGATGCGGTTCTGCCCGGCGCGGCCCTGGTCGGCCACCAGGAGCCCCAGGCGGGCGAAGTCGCGGGGCACGGCGTTGATGCAGCAGAACGCCTTCTCGATGCCGCCGGCCCGGTCGAGGTTCCAGGTGGCGTCGGCCTGGGCGCCCATCGGCTTCCAGATCCGCTCCGACAGCAGGTCCGCCAGCGGCTTGCCCTCGACCCGCGCCAGGATCAGGCCGAGCAACTCGGTGTCGATGCTGCGGTAGCGGCCCTGACTGCCGGGCTTGAACGCCAGATGCGCGTTGTCGCGCACGAAGGCGGTGATGTCCCGGGTCAGGTACATCCCGGCGGTGCCGGTGAGCGGATGCTGCGGGTCGTAATTCTCCGGCACGGCGATCCCGCTCGTCATGTCGAGGAGGTCGCGCACGGTGATCTGGCCGAACACCGCGCCGTGGCGCAGCTCGGGCAGCAGGGCCGAGACCCGGTCGGTCTCCGCGAGCTTGCCGCTCGCCACAGCGGCGCCGACCAGCAGCGACACGATCGACTTCGCCACCGACCAGGACGGGAACAGGGTCGCCGGGCCGGTCCCGGGGCGCTGCCATTCGTGGATCAGAACCCCGTCCTGCACCACCAGGAAAGCGTTGGTGTGCGTCTCCGCCAGCATCGTGGCGAGGGGGACCGGCTTCCCCTTCCAGGGGACGCGATCGAGGATCGGGCTCGGCCGGAACGCCAGGTCGCGGGCCTGTTCGGGCGCCTGCACCACCCGGCTCGGGAACCACGGTCCGATCGCGGACGGCTCGAGGACCGCCAGGGCGGCCAGGGTGACCGGATCGGGGACGTCGATCAGGGTGGTGGCGGTCCAGGCGCAGCCCGTCGCCACGATGCCGCCGGCCGCGGCGATCACGCCCCAGCGCGGGCCCCGCCGGCGCCCCGGGCGGGGACGGGCCGAAGGCTCCGGGATCGCGGACGACGAGGTCATGATGGATCGGTGTCGCTCTGGATCGTCACGGTCAGGGCGCCGTCGACCGGGGTCCGGCGCGCGCGGCGACCATGATGAGGAGGCGTTAACGAAGGGCCAACCGGGCCGGACGTTGAATTCGGATCTCAGCCGCACGTGTCCGGCGCGGGCGATCCGAAAATGTTCATGGATTCCACGGAAAAGGGCTGTCGAAGTCTGGCGGCATCTTATGGGGTGAGACGGCTGCGCACAAACGCCAGCCTGCCGTCCTTGTCTGATCGTCTATGGTGACCCGAAAAGCCGGGTTTCATTTGAGGCTGGCTCCGTTCCTGCACAAAAGGTCTTCCGCGCGATGAACCCTTTCCTGATCCTCGGGCTCGCGATCGGCGCGGAGGTCACCGCCACCCTGGCCCTGAAGGCCGCCGACGGCCTGACGCGGCCCGTGCCGACCCTGATCGTGGCGGTGGGCTACGGCACCGCCCTGTGGCTGATGTCGAACAGCATGGACATGCTGCCGATCGGGGTCGTCTACGCGATCTGGTCCGGGGTCGGCATGATCGGCGCGGCGCTCGGCGGCGCGTGGCTGTACGGCGAGGCGATCAGCCCGACCATGCTGGTGGGGATCGCGATCATCGCGGTGGGCGTGGCCGTCCTGGCGTCCGGGCAGGGCCAGCACTGAGCCGGCCCCGGCTTCGGCATGCTCAGAATCGGCCCGCGATGGTGAGGCGCACGGCCGTGGGCTCGACCGGGTGGAACACGCGATCGATCAGGCCCTCGGCCGGCTCCCCGGGCAGGCGCGAGACGTAGGCGTAGGTGATCTGGTCGGACCGGCTGTTGGTCAGGTTGAGCACGTCCAGGGAGACGCTGACCCCGTTCTCGAAGGCGTAGCCGACCCGGCCGTTGAACAGGGCGGTCGGGCGCGAGCGGATCGAATTGTCCTCGATCAGCGGGCGCGGCCCGAAATACCGGAACCGCAGGGAGCCGAACCAGCCGAGCGGCTCGCCGAAGGTGATGCCGGCCGACGCGATGGTGGTGGGCGCCTCCGGCACCCGGTTGCCGACCGGATCGACGTCGGAGAACCGGGCATTGGTGATCGTCAGGTCGCCCTCCAGCGAGAGAAACGGGGTCACCGCGTAGCGGTTGGTCCACTCGACCCCGAAGCGCCGGGTCGGGCGGCTCGGCTCCGTGGTGCCGGTATCGCCCTGGAACAGGTTTTCGGATGCGAAGTCGAGCCGGAACAGCGCGAGGCTCGTCTCCAGCCCGGCGATCGAGCGGTTGCGCAGGCCGACCTCGTAGCCGGTCGAAGGCACGAGGAACGGCGCGCGGGTGGTGTTGAACAGCGAGCTCGCCGGATCGACGGTGGCGGTCACGCCGCGCACGTCGTTCGAGTGGAAGCCGCCGCCGTAATTCACGTAGAGCTCGGTGTCGAACCACGGACCGAGGGTCAGGCCGAGCTTCGGGTTGACGATGGCATCGCGCGCCCGCCCGGAATTGGCCGGCGTGTCCGAGGCGACGCGGGCATAATAGCCATCGGCGCGGAAGCCGAGGCTGGTGCGCAGCCAGTCGGTCCAGCGCACCCGGTTGTCGAAGTAGAACGCGCCGCTCGTCTCCAGCACCCGGTCGTCGAGCACCCCCGAGCGGTATTGCCGGTTCGTCGTGTTGAACAGGCCGACCCGGATGCTGTCGGTTCGGGTCTGCACGCCGATCTCGTTCTCCATCGGCCGCCCGAACAACTCGCCCTGGAAGATGTGCAGCGCCTCGCCGCCGCCGATGATGCGCTGGTCGAGCTGGTGGAACTGGTCGCCGCTGACCGGATCGTTGAGGAAATAGGTGAAGTCGTTGAACAGGTTGAGCTGCGAGCGGATCACGTAGGCCGAGGCCCGGGTCACGCCCGTGTCGTCGGTGCTGCTGAAGCGGCCGGACAGCGAGAAGCGGCTCGTATCGCCGCCATCCGTGGGGTTGATCGTGCCGTAGCGGCCGATCAGCCCCTGGACGACCGCCCGCTCGGGGATCTGGTTGGTGGCGGTCCAGCGGCTGGCATAGGCCATGCCGGTGACCGAGAATCCGTCGAGCGCCGTGCCCTGGCTGTAGCGGGCGACGGTGCTGATCTTGCGCAGGGCGTCCGGGACCACCCAGGGCCCGTCATAGACCTGCGCGTCACCCGCAACCAGAAGGTTGCCGTCGCCGAGCGGGGTCGAGGCGATGCTGAGGGCGCGCTTGTAGCCGAAGCTGCCGATGGAGGTGAGCGCGAGGTTCTTCTGGACGGTGTCGAGATAGTCGATCCGCACCGAGCCGGCGGAGGCGAAATCGCCGTCGCGCACGAAGTACGGCCCCTTGTGGAACTCCACCGCGCCGACGAGTTCCGGGATCAGGAAGTTGATGTCGGCATAGCCCTGGCCGTGGGCATGGGTGCGCATGTTGAGCGGCATGCCGTCCAGGAACAGGGCGATGTCGGTGCCGTGATCGAGGTTGAAGCCGCGCAGGAAGAACTGGTTGGCCTTCCCCTCTCCGCTGTGCTGGGTGACGATCAGGCCCGGCACCGCCTCCAGCACCTCGCCGGGGCGCGTCACCGGCCGGCTGTTGAGCTGGGCGCCGGTGATCACCCCCGCGCTGGCGGAATCCACGGTCAGGAGCGGGCCGCCGATGCCGGTCACGCCGCCGACATAGCCCGCACTCGCAGCGGCACCGCCCCGCGGCGGCGCGGAAGGCTCGGCGGTGACCGAGATCTCGTCCAGGGTGGTCTCGGCGGCTTGCCGGTCCTGGGCGGACGCCGCCGGAATCAGGACCGCGAGGCTTATGGTCGTCAGCGTGGAAAGTTTTAAGAGCGCGGAGCGTGGGGCAGGATGGGGCACGGGACCTCGGGCGACGGCAGTGGCACGTCACCGCGAACGAGGCCGTGCCGACCGCGCTCGCGCACGGGCGTCCCGACACCCGCCAGGACACCCCGCCCAGCGCGTTTCGCGTGTGACCACGACTGACGGCAGGTCTCCTGGCTCACGGGTCGCCGCCCTCCCGTCGTCTTCCCGGGCGAGGCGGCCCAGTGACGTGGTGACGAGAAGGCTCACCGCTTACAGTTGCGGGGGCAGCCGCGGCTTCGGGCAAAAGACCCCTCACCGCGTTCCCTTTTGATCCCCGAAGGGAACCGTCGCGGCCACCATCGAGCCAAGGCGTCGGTCCCGTCAACGCCCCGGCACCGGTTGGCGGCCGGTGTGTCTCTCGGATGACACCGGGGCCTCGGCCGAGCGCCTTCCCCGCAGCGCGATTGTCCGGGCGCGGCGCCGGGGCCGGCGCCATGCGGCTTCCGAAGCCAGCGCTAATGAACTGATAGCATGGGATTTTTTCAGCCGGTCCGGTTAGCCGGCGGCGGACACCGCTCCGGTCCCGAGAGACCAAGCTCCGGGCGCACTGGGCCGTCTGCCCGCGCCTGCGATCCGGCGCCCTCGGCGATGCACGCGCAAAGGCTCGCCACATCCTCGCCGCGAACGTGCACGCAAGCTTGGCGCCTACAACGACGGCGGGAGGCGATACCGCGATGGCGCGGTCGTCTCGCACCGAAACGCGGCTGCAGGAGGACGGAGCGCTGATGCATGCAGGGTAGCGAGAAGACTAAGATTGTGTCCGGGCTGGTCGTCCTGGCGCTCGCCGGCGGCCTCGGGGCGTGCAACACCACGGCCTCACCCTTGGTCACAGGATCGATCCCCGACCGCAAGGCGCCCTTGGTCGTCAGCGATGAAGAGCGCGATTGTCTCGGCCGGGCCATGTATTTCGAATCGAACCGCAGCGACGAGGGCGGCCTGCTCGCCGTCGGCACCGTGGTCATGAACCGGCTGGAAGCCGCGATCTTCCCGGGCGGCATCTGCGCGGTGGTCGGCCAGCCCGGCCAGTTCGCTCCCGGCGTGCTCACCAAGCCGATGCAGGAGCGCGACCTGCAGAAGGTCGCCGACGCGGCCGACGCGGTGCTGGCCGGTGAGCGGCACCCGAAGGTCGGGAAGGCGATGTATTTCCACACCGCGGGCCATCACTTCCCGTACAAGAACATGCATTACGTGGCCGTGGCCGGCGGCAACGCCTTCTACGAGAAGCGCGATTCCCGCGCGGCCCGGAAGGAAATGCCGAATTCCCCCGCGCTGCCGACGACGGTCTCGACCTACGCGGCGATCCCGGCTCTGCCGGCGGCGCAATAAGGCCGTTCCCGGCACAGGATCCGCGTAGCCCTGCCTGGTCCGGTCGCGGTCCGGGGGAGCTTGCCCTCGTCGCGTAAGGTGCCCGACACCAGCCCTTTCAAGGTGTTTGGCCCCGGGCGCGTCGTGGGATCAGGGCTCCCGAGCAGATCACGCGCGCCCCTTTCCCGGACAGGTGAACCGAAGCGGAACCTGATCCGGGACCCAGCACACGAAGCGCCGCGCCAGCGGCACAGGTCGATCGGACGGACGCTGCGCGCCGTCGTGTGCTGGGTCGGGTCGCATTCCGCTGGCACTGCATGCGCCCGGGAAAACGGCCGTGCAGACCCGCTCGACGCCATGTCCTGGGTCTCAGCCCGACATCCTGAAAGGGCTGGGTCCCGACACGGTCGCCGGGCAGGTCGGCCTCGGATCACGCGTCCGAGGCCGGGGGGATCCCGATTTCCTCGGAGGGTATCGAACCGAAGCCAGATCTTAAAGTTGTATGCTCGCATTCAACTCGGCTCTTGCGCGACGATGTCTGAGGATGACGGTTTCGGCCGCATGGTGGACGCTGCCATCGCGGCGCATGAGCTCCTGCTCGCGCATGGCACGTCGACCATGCAACTCCTGTCGCGCTTGCTGCTGATCGAGGTCGGTGCGGAGATCGCCCTGCGCCGCGATGCGGAGACCGCCGCGAACGACAACCCCGACGATCCGGACGGTTAGAGCACCTCACAAAACGCCCGATCACCGGGCGCCTCCCTCTGCACACGACAGCGCAGAGGGCGTTTTGTGAGAGGCTCTTAGGGCGCCTGCCGCCGACGTGGATACCGGTTCGGCGTCAGCGAGCGGGTCACATCGAGGACGGCTCTCGTGCGGATCCGGCGAAGGCCGATTCATCCGTCCAGGCCTCACCGATGCTGTCGAACGATCCGGCTTGACCGGTACTGGCAGATGAAGTGACATCGCCACCGGGAGAAAAACTGTTGATCGGTTCCCCCGCCCGCGGGTGCGACATTTACATCGACGGACAACGCCTTAGCTTGTCGGTAGAAACTACCCACGAATCACGGAATTCCTGCCGATGATCGCCCACAGGGTAGCGCTCGCCGGCACGGTTCTCATGCTGAGCATCGTGCCGGCGGCCTCTCAGTTGCGCCGCCCGATGACCTGTACGGAGGACGTGTCGGTGCGGCTCGATCCGGTCCCCGTCCCAGACGGCGCGAAGCCGCAACCGCAGCCGCCATCGCAGCCGCAACGCGCGCGGACCTTCTCGCTGGTTTCCAGCGGCGGCCTGCTGACCGTCATCTCCGCCGGACGCTCCGATTATTACGAATGCCAAGTGGCCTCGCCGCGCTTGAACGAGCGGACGCCGCGCAATGCGATCAAATGCCAGAACGGCGTGTATTTTCTTCTGATCGACCTGAACAAGCTGAACTTCGTCGAGGCGCAGCTCAATCCGGAAGACCGCAGCGAGATCAAGGTGAGCTACGGGATCTGCCGGACTTTGTGACGGATTTCAGTCCATCCGGATGAGGATGTAGGCCGACACGGCGATGATGGCGACGGTGACGGCGAACAGCAGCAGCGTCTTCGCGAAGGGGTTGTCCGGCGGGTCTGGCGCGTCGTTCATGATGCTCCCCCAGCCCCGGAAGGATGGTGGCGTCTGCCGTCCGGCTCACCGTATGAGCGGCCAATCAGCGGCGTCTGCCTAGCGTGTTCAGTAATCTGCGCTGTTGGCGCTGAAGAATCCGTTTCTCGCTCATGTCCTGGATCGGGCCGTGCAACAAGCTTTAGCGAAGGCTCGGCCGCTTCTAACGTGATTCGGCGCGGCCGAGGCCCCCTTCGAAGGATGGAAGATCACCGGCAGAACTGCGTCGCCGCCGGGGTCCACTGGCCGAATCCCGTCGCGACCATGTTGGCGACGACCCGGCAGATATACTGCTTCTGCGCGGCGTTGTTGTTCGGCCCGGCATGGTAGCGGGCCACCGCCATGGTCCAGCTGCCCTCCCGCTTCTTGAGTTCCTGAAGGAATTGCGTCGCGTACTGGACGTTCGCGTGCGGGTCGATCATGGCCTCGACCGAGTTGAACTTGCCGCCGTGGTAATGGTGGTTGATCTGCATGCAGCCGAGATCGATCAGGCGCACGCCCTTGCTGCGCGCCTCCGCGAAGCGGGCGAGCACGTCCCGCGGTCCCGTCCCGAAATAGGCGGTCCCGGCGATGTTCATGGCATAGGGCTGCAGCGAGCCGCGCTTGCCGGTCTCCGTCAGGCCGACGGCGTAGAGCACGCCCAGCGGCACGCCGTAGCGCGCGGAGGCGCGCCCCATCTCGTCCTCGCAGACATTCGCGGCGGCCGGGGCCGCGCTAGAGATAAACGCCGCCGTCACGAGGACGTACCGCTTCATCCGTCCGTTCTCCTTCGCGTCGGGTGGTGGCGGCTTGGCGCTGCGCGTCCTGCCGTTGTCGGGCGCCCTCGTTGCCCGGGCGCGCGCCCCCGTCGGCGAAGGACGATGCGGCCTGCTGCTGGGAAGCCTGTTGCTGGGAGCCGCCCGATCCGCCGGCATCGGCCGACCGAGCGGCCTGCCCGACGCTGACCTCGGCCCGATACCCGCTGTTGCTCAGGAGGTCGGTGAGGAGCGCCGTGTCCTTGTGCAGGAGCGCGGCGGTCTCCGGCTGCGAGGCGCGCAGATGCGTCTCGAGTTGGCCGTTCGAGAGCCGCATCTCCACGGTGACGACACCCAGGTCCTCCGGCCGGAGCTGGATCTTGAGCGTGCGCAGCGGCCCCACCGGGCCGGCGTTGGCCGCCGGATCGGCTGGAAGCCGGTCCTGCGCTGCCGCCGCGGTCGCGCGTTGGAGTTCCTCCCGGATGGCCGTGGCGATCAACGGCAGGGAACCGGCGGGCAGGCTCGTGGCGGTCCCGCTCCCGTCATGCGGCCCCGCCGCCGCCGCGGAAGAGTCCTCCGCGCGCTCGCCGACGGCGGCCAGAACGGCCCGTTCGACGCCCGACACGGCGTGGCCCTGGGCGGGTGCGATCACCGCCGGCTGCTCGCCCTCCCCATCGGACGCCGCGGCGACGGCGCGCCGCGGATCCGGCTCGGACCGGATCTGGGGCTGGAGCTTCAGAGCCGCTGCCGCCGCGTTCAGGGCCGATCCTTCGGGCTTGGCGACCTGCAGAGCGACGGCGCCGACTTCGGTGGCGGCCGGCTCCGTCGGGCCAGCCTGCGCGGCCTCGGGCGCCGGCGCCCCACCGGATACGACGGGCTTGAAATGAACAGCGCGGCCGAGCACCTCGATCTTCGCCGCGGCCGCCTGGAGCGTCTTGGTGATGTCCGTGCGCTGTGCGCCGTTCGCCCGCGCAAGATCGTCCATGCGGGCTGCGCTGTCCGCGCGCACCAGATCCTTCGCATCCGTTGCACTGTCGGTGGGTGCAACATCGTCCGCGGATGCTGGCTGAGCCTTCGCATCCCCGGCGGGGATCCGGATCGGCGTCGACGTGGATCCCGAAGACGTGCCGGCCGATGCTCCCGTGGCCCCGAGCACCGAAGCCGACAGGCTTCCGGCCGCGGGAGCAAGGGCCGTCTCGATCGACCGAGCCTGGACGGGCGCCGGGGCCTTGGAATCGGCGGCCGCGACGGCCGGCAAGGCAACGCTCAGGAGGTTCGCCAGCATTGCCGCGGCAGAGCTTGCCGGCGTGACGGGCACGGGCTCTGCCGCAACCGCAACCGCCGGCGGGGCCTCGCCCGCCGCGTCGTCGGGCTTGCCCGTCGCGGCCTCGGTGTCGTCCGAGGATGACGAACCCGCGCCCGAAAGCTTGCGCAGGACGGCCCCGAAGGCGCTCTCGCGCCCCGTTTCCTGCTGCTGCGGGGTGTCGCCGTTCGCGCTCGGCGGCCCGACGTCGCGATCGGGTTTTGGCGTGGGATTCTGAACCGCCGCGGAGATCGGATTCACGGGTTGGACCTCCGAAGGAGTTGGTCGATCTGGCCAATCATGGCCTCGGCCTTGGGGATCAGGCTGCCGGGCTCGTCGGCAGCGGCCTGGGCCTGTGCGCGCTTCGACGCCTCGGGATCGGGCGGTGCAGGATCGCGGGCCAGCCCGCGTCCGATCTGCTCGGCCGTCGACAAGGCCGCGTCGAGGAGTTGGACGTCGTGCGCGGGCAGCTTGGCCCTGTCGACGGCCTGCAGCTTCCGCAGCGCTGTCTGGAATGTCGCCAAGGTCACGATCTCGGCGGCCGCGCGGTAGAGCTGGGCCTGGGTCGCTTCCCGGCTCTCCGGGGCGCAGAGCACCAGCGCCTTGTCGGACACCATGAGGGCCGCGTTGGTCTTGCCCTCCTGGACCGCCGTCCGGGCGATCAGCAGGTAGAGGTCCCGCCGGCTCTCAGGGGCGAGTTCGTTCATGATCCGGGTGAAGGAGGCGAAGCGCCTCTCATCCCGGCCAAAATCGAGCTGCGTCAACTGGTATGCGAAGCGTTGCCGGAAATTGCCCGCATAGATCGAATGCTGGAAGCGGCGCAGGTACTGGATGGCCAGCGTCTCGAACTTCTTCAGGTCGCCGCCCTGCCCGAGGGTGAAGATCTCGCGGCGCAGCGCGCCTTCCTCGACGAGCGTTCCCGGCATCAACAGCCGGACCCGGTCGAGGAGGGCGATCGCGCGGACCGGGTTTTCGGTCACCGTCAGAGCGGCCTGCGTCAGGCCGATCGACCCGGCGAGCGTCGTCGGCAGGGGCGCCGTGTCGACATCCTTGAGCAGGCGGCTCGCCTCGGCCTCCTGGCCGTCAATATAGGCCAGCGCACCGCGCGCGAGATTCGTGTCGGGCAGGTCGGGGCTGCCCTTCCTGGTCAGGCGCCGCAGGATCGCCGGTCCGCCGCCGCTCAGGGCGAAGACGATGGCCGCCTGCACGTTGTGCCGATCGGTCCAGACCTCCGGCGCCGCATCCAGCAGGTCGCCCTCGATCCGGGCCATCAGCACGGGCTGGCTCTTGTGCGCCGCCAGGGATCCTGCCGCGATCCGATCCTGCAGCAATTGCAGCGTGCGCACCCACTCGACAGGACCGCTCTTACGGCCCTGCGGGTCAGCTGCAGGTGCCGTTGGAGGCACTTCGGATGCTGGAGGTTGCGTCGCCTGCCGTGCCGTCTCGGTCGCCGGGGGCGGCACCGGGTCCGCCGCGACCGGGTACGGGCATAGGGCGAGAACAGCACCGAGGGTACCCCGTGTAATTCGCCTCATCCCGAAGCGCCTTGCAGGAGGATCTCGATCCGGCGGTTCTCGGGGGCCTTCGGATCCGCGGTGTTCCGCGGCATCCGGTCGGCGGCGCCCTCGATCCGCGCGATCCGGGCCTCGTCGATGCCGGCCCGCGTCAGCATGTAGGACGCGATATGGGCGCGCGCCGTCGAGAGCCGCCAATTGTCGTAGACTTCGGAGCGGAACGGGCGGCTATCGGTATGGCCGCGGACGACGATCTTGCCCGGCCGCCCGGACAGCACCTTCGCGAGACGCTCCATGGCCCGCACCATCTCGGGGCGGGGCTCGGCCGAGCCCACCGCGAACATGCTGAAGTTCAGGTCGTCCGTCACGTTGATCAGGAGCCCCTCCGGCGTCCCCTGGACCTCGACATGCGGCCCGGAGGATGCGCCCGGGGCCGAGGGCGGAAAGATGCTGGCGATCTCCGCCTTCAGCGCCGCCTGGTCGGCCTGCGCCGCGGTTTGGGGCCCGGCACGGGCCGGTGTCTGCGCCGCGGCCTGGGTTTGGCTCTGGGCCTGGCCCGCCTCCGGCCCGCTCACGGGCGCCTTCGCGTCCTTCGTCGCGTCCTTCGTATCCTTGGCGTCCTTGGCGGCGTCCCTGGCCCCGGCGCTCTCGGGAGCGGTCGCGGCGGTGCGCCCCGCGCCGCGGGCGTCGGGCTGGGTCCGGGCTGGCGGCGGCGTGATCCCGGTGGGCGCGGACCGGTCCGTCTTGGCGGGCGAGACGGTGACCACCTGCCAGTACAGCGGATCGAACGGATCGCGCGCGATGTCGCCGCCCCGCCGCCCCGCCTCGCCGACATCGCCGATCGTAGCGCTCTGGGGCTTGTCCGGGTCGGGCTCGGTGGCCAGGTTCGCCAGCACCGCGTAGGGATCCTGGAACAGCTCCCGCTCCCGGGCCACCGAGCCCGGAGGCAGGGCGCCGGCCTTGTCGGGCTGATTGGCGCCCGATTCCGGCAGATTCGCCTTGTCGCCCGCCCGCGGATCGGCCGCGTTGGGCTGGGGATCGCTCAATCCTTTCTTGGACGGCAGGGCATCGGACAGGCTGATCGGATTGAAGTAGTTGGCGATGCTGGTCTTCGTCTCCTCGTTCGTGGCCTTGGTGAGCCACAGCACGAGGAACAGCGCCATCATGGCGGTCATGAAGTCGGCCAGGGCGATCTTCCAGGCACCGCCGTGATGGTCGCCCTCCTCCTCCGCGCGGCGGACGATGATGATTTCGTGCGGCTCGTCGGCCATGCTCAGCGATCCTCGACCAGGGTGGCGACGCGCTCGCCCCACGCCTGGAGCTGCGTCTCGATCACCGTCCCGTTCATCCGGATGCGCAGGTCGGGGCCCCCGTCGAAGGCAGCGACCAGCCGGCCGGGCGGCAGGTCCAGGCGCTTCGCGAGTGCCTCGACGAGGTCCGCCGGACCGGTCACCGCGAGCGTCCCCGACCGGTCGTCGGCCACGACGGACGACACGGTCGCGTGCAGGTCGGTGAGCGCCGCCTGCCGCAGGGCTTCCGCCAGGAAGGGCTGCAGGACCCGGGTCAGGCTCCGCGCCAGCTGCGTCTCCAGCGCGCGGACCTGCTCGACGAAGCCGGCCGCCAGGACGGCCGATTCCTCGTCCACCCAGCGCTGCCGCGCCTCGGCGAGGGCGGCGGCGCCGGCGTTACGCTCGGCCGCGATGGCGGCCTGCACCGCCTGTGCGACCAGAGCCTCGCCTTCGCAGCGTCCCTCCGCCCGCGCCGCAGCCGCGATGGCGTCCAGATCCGGCAGGCTCGCGGGCGCCGCCGGTGGTGGCGCGCTCGAATCGACGCGCTTGGGTATCAGCGCGGCCAGGGCGGAGGAGGAGCGCTGGCTCGTTCCCGAGAAGACGGTCCAGATCGGAGGGGCCTCAGCCATCACGCGGCCTCGTCACGGCTGAGCCATTGCTTCAGAATGTTGGCGACCTGCTCCTCGTCGAGTTCGACCAGCTGCTCGAGCTTCCGGATGGGCGAATGCGCCATCCGTTCCGTCAGGTCCTCGATGAGGTTGGGTTCATCGGGCAAGAGGGACTGTTCCGCCTGCAGCATGTCGAACTCAGCCGAGTCGGAATCCGGTCCTGCGAGGGCCAGTTCCGTCTCCGTCTCCGGCGAGCGGGCGAGGATCGCGTTGACGGCCGGACGCAGGCCGAACCAGATCAGCAGACATCCGACGATCAGGATCGTGGCCGCGTTGATCAGGGTTCCGGACTGGCGCATCAGGACATCGCCGATCCCGAGTGCGGGAACCGGTGTGAGCGGCTGGCCCTCGTTGACGAAGCTGACCGCCGCCACCTTGATCTGGTCGCCCCGCGCCTTGTCGAAGCCCGATGCCGAGGCGACCAGCTGCTCGATCTCGGCGATCTTCGGTTCAAGCTCGATCTTGGCCGCGTCCTTGCCGGGCTCCTGGCCGCCGGGATTGGTCAGCGCTTCCAGCCGGGACCGGTTCACCAGCACGGCGACGGACAGGTTCTTCACGGTGTAGCCGTCGCTGACGGTCTGGACCGTCTTCGACGAGATCTCGAAGTTCGTCTGCTCCTCGCGGCGCTGGCTCTCGGAGCTGGAATTGTCGCCCCCGCCGGATTGGACGTTCTGGTTGGGCAGGTTCTGCTGGGCCGTGGTCGGCTTCTGGGCGGCGCGGTTCTGCGAGGATTCGGTCTCCTTGATGACCCGTGTCCCGCGCTCGACCTTCTGGTCCGGGTTGAAGATCGTCTCGTTGGTCTGGGTCTTGTCGGTGTTCAGCCGCGCGACGACGCTGACCTCGAAGTTGTTGGTCCCCAGATAGGGGGTGAGCGTCCGGCGGATGTTGTCCTGGATCTCCCGATTCGTGAGCTGCTCCAGGGTCGCCATGCGGCCGGCCGGCGCGGTGGTCGCGTCGTCGCCCGACAGCAGGATCGTCCCGTCCGTGTTGAGCACCGTCACCTTGTCGGGCTTCATGCCGGGGATGGCTGCGGCGACGAGCTGGCGGATGGCGGGCGCGGTCGAGGGATCGTTGGCGGGCTCCGTGCGCACCACCACGGAGGCCGAGGCCGGCTGCTGCTCCCGCCGGAACGAGCCGGGATCGGGCATCACGATATGGACCCGGGCGGCCTTGACGCCCTTGAGCGTCTGGACCGTGCGGGCGATCTCGCCTTCCAGGGCCCGGACCCGGGTGATGTCCTGCATGAACGAGGTCAGGCCTAGCGAGCCCAGATCGTTGAACAGCTCGTAGCCGGCCTTGCCGCTCTGGGGCAGGCCCTTCTCGGCGAGCAGCATCCGGGCCTGGGCGGTCTGCCCGTAGCTGACCAGGACGGCCGTGCCGTCGGAGCTGACATCAAAGGGAACGCCGGCATCCTTGAGCACGGCGGCCATGCGGCTGACGTCGTCGCGGCTCAGGCCGGTATAGAGCGGCTCACGGAGCGGCCGACTGAGATAATAGGCGCCGAGGCCCACGGTCACGAACACGGTGAGCCCGACGAGACCCAGGGCGATCAGCCGCCGCGGGCCGAGCTCCAGGATGTTCGTCCATAGCTTTTCGAGGTGCTCACGACCGGGCATCGGCAAGGCTCAGCTTCCACCGCAGTGGCTCGGCGCCAGCGTGCCGGATCAATCTTGCGTGGAGGTGGTGCCCGGCCGCGGCCCGGCTCAAACAGAAGGGCCGCGCACCCGAAGATGCGCGGCCCGCATCACCCCGAAGGGTGAATGCTCGTGAAGGTCAGGGACCGGGAGCTTAGCCGCGGAACAGGCTCAGGATCTGCTGGGTGGAGGTGTTGGCGATCGTGAGCGACTGGACGCCGAGCTGCTGCTGGACCTGAAGGGCCTTCAGCCGGCTGGACTCCTCTTCCATATCAGCATCCACAGGAACGCCGATGCTGGTTTGGTTGGCCTTTTGCAATGTATCGAGGAAGTTCTTCTGCGAGTCCACCTGGCTTTGCTTGGCGCCGAGATTGGCGGCCGCCGTTGTGACCTGCTTCAAGACCTTGTCGACGAGATCGACATAAGCGCGGACCTTGGAAAGATCGGAGTCGTTGACGTTGGTGATCTGGATGGTGTCGATGGACAGCTGGTAGGCCTTCTTGTAGCCGTTCTCGTCGACGCCGATGACGCCGATAGATTTGTTCAGCAGGCCGCCCGTACCGTCAGTGCCCCTTGTAGCTTTACCGTTCTCGGTTTCGAGATCTTTGGCGTAGGCCTTCTGGGCATCTTGCCAAGCCGTCAGCGCCGTGTCGTGCGTCTTCAAGTCGCTGTCGGTGTGAGTGCTGTCGGCGTACGCTTTATCTGCCGCCTTCCAGGTTTTCTCAGCGGTCCGATACGTCGTGCCACCCGTTGCACCCGCAGACGTGCCTGTGGTGCCAGCCGTGATGTTCTTGTCATAGAGCTTGATGTCGTCGACATTGATCTCGATGGCGTCGATCGAGATGTTGCCCTGGACGCGGGTGAAGGACGACACGATCTTGCGGTTGGCCTGATAGCCGCTGCCGGTGGTCGAATCGACCGAGAGCCACGATTCACCGTTCAGCGCCGCACCGGTGGCGGCCTGCTTCAGGTTCACCAACTGAGCGTCGATTTCGGCCTGGTTCGAGAACCTGTCCGCGCTGACCGAAGCAGATCCGGCCACCAGCTTTTGAATTTTGGTCAGGATCTCCCCGACCTTGGTCAGGCCCTTGTACGCGATATCCACGGAATTGCCGCCGAGGCTGAGGGCGTCCTTGACGGCACCGGTGGCGCCGTTGTCCGCACGGAGCGTGGTGGCGATCGACCAGTAGGCGGCGCTGTCCTTGGCGGTGGCGACCTTCTGGCCCGACGCGACGTGGTTGCTCGAATCTTCCAGAGATTGGTTGGTGATCTTGAGGGTCTGAAGCGCCGCAAGGGCGGCGGTGTTGGTCAACAGGCTCGACATGAGGATGTCCCTTCAAAGAGAAGACATTCAGGGGACATGTCGGATTTTCACCGGCATAGCAGGGCGGCATCATGCCTTTGATCCGGCGTGCAACGCACGCGGTCAACCCGCTATTGATCTCTCAACCGATGGCCTGATCCGGTCCCTCTTGTCGAACCGATCAACCAACGATTGGCAGAACTCAGATGAAGAAATTTCAGCGGCAAGTCAACAGTGGACTCTGCGGTTTGCGAGAAAGTCGCTCCTTGCTGCTGGTTTCATGGAAAATGTTGTTAAAAAAATCAAAAATACGACCGAACAAGTCCGCTGATGAGCATGTTCCAGCCATCGATCAGTACAAAAAACAACACTTTGAACGGGAGTGAGATCACTGTCGGGGGCATCATCATCATGCCCATCGCCATGACCAGTACCGCCACCACCATGTCGATGACGAGGAACGGGAGCGCGATCAGGAAGCCGATCTCGAATCCGCGGCGCAGCTCGGAGATCATGAAGGCCGGAATCAGAACCCGGAGGTCGGTCCGGCTGCCGGCTTGCGCCTTCGGATAGGCGGCCACCGCGATCTCCGCGAAGGTGTCGAGATCCTTCGGGCGGACATGGGTCAGCATGAAGTCCCGGAACGGATCGGTCACCTTGGCGAAGGCCTCCTCCTCCGAGATTCGGTTCTCGGTGAGCGGGCGGATGCCGTCCTGCCAGGCACGGTCGAAGGTCGGGCCCATCACGTAGAAGGTCATGAACAGCGACAGGCTGATCAGCACCATGTTGGCCGGCGCGCCCTGCAGGCCGAGGCCCGAGCGCAGGAACGAGAGCGCCACGACGAATCGCGTGAAGCTCGTCATCATGACGAGGAGGCCCGGCGCGACCGACAGGACGGTCAGCAGGGCGATCAACTGGATCATCCGCCCGCTCATCGACCCGTTCCCGGGCGGCAGGACCTGATCGAGGCTGAACGATTGGGCGCTCGCGGCCGTGGCGACGAGAATCAACGAGCTCGCCAGAAACACGCGGCGCAGCATGGCGTAACCGATCCTGATGTTCTTCGGACACGCATCCGCGATCCGGCCGTGAGGGGCTCTTATTGGATGACCAGCGTCTCGATGAAGAATTCGCGGACCTGGCCGTTGGACCGCAGCCGGACCCGCTCGGTCAGATCCTCGCGCAGGTGGACGAGGCCGCTCGGCCCCTCGATCTGCGCGACCGAGAGGGTGTGCAGGTAGCCAAGGAGATCCTGCCGGATCTCCGCGGCGATCGGGTCGGGATTGGGAAACGTCCCGGTCTTGAGGACGATCGAGGCTTCGAGCCGGATCCAGACATCGCTGGGATTGGCGAGGTTGGTCACCACCGTGCCGATATTCGCTAGGCTGTAGCTCGCATCGTAGGCGACGACCTTCTGGACCTGCTCCTCCTCGATCTTCTGCTTCTCGGCCACGGCCTTCTCGATCTTGGAGATCATGAACAGGCCGCCCCCGCCCCCGGCCCCGATCGCCAGGACCGTGAGCCCGGCGAGCAGGAGCAGCCAGCGGACCTTGGAGCGCGGGGGCTCGGCATCGGACGCCATGGTTCGGGTTTCCGCTGTCGTGTCAGAACGGCGCGACCAGGTCGTAGACCTGCTGGACCGCGCCGGGCTGCTGAACCTCCATCAGGCGCCCCCGGCCGCCATAGGAGACCCGCGCCTCGGCGATCTTGTCGTAGTCGATCGTGTTCTTGCGCGAGATGTCCCGCGGCCGGACGATGCCGGCGATGTTCAGCACGCGGATCTCGTAATTGACCCGCACCTCCTGGGAGCCGCTGATCATCATGTTGCCGTTGGGGAACACGTTGGTCACGATGGCGGCGACGGAGAGGCGGAGCTGCTCCTTGCGGTCGATCGAGCCCTGCCCCTTGGTCGAGGAATTGCCGTTGACCTCGTACTTGTTCTTCGATTCGGGGTTGAGCCCGAACAGGTCGAGCTCGACGTCGAGACTCATCTTGGACCGCGAATCGCGGGACCGGTCGGTGGCGTTGTCGAACTGGGCCTTGTCGTTCATCTCGATCAGCACGGTCAGCACGTCGCCGACATTCTTGGCGCGCGGATCCTGGAACAGGTCGGCGCTCTGCTGCGCCCAGGTCGAATGGTAGCCCGGCCGCTGCGTGGCGGTGAACAGCGGCGGCACGGCGTCGTAGCTCGCATTGATCCCGAGCCCGACCGGGCTCATGGCCGGGGCGCGGCCGATCTCCTGGACGGGGGTCGAGCAGGCTCCGAGGGTCACCAGAGCCGCGATGGCAGCCAGCCGCTTCATCCTGATTTCTCGCTGTTCTGCGGCGGGCGGCCGCCCTGGTCCGAACCGGATTCGGGCGGCGTGGTCGGGGCCGCCTCGGGCCTGGGCGGCGCCGCTTTCTTGGGGGTGTTGGTGATGACGTTGGCCAGCCGCGCCGCGCGGCCGGGCTCCATCTCGTTCATGATCGCGCTGGCGGCGCGCGGATCGAGCCGCGTCAGGATGGCGGCGGCCGCCTCGCTGTCCATGGCGGTCAGCTGCTGCGAAGCCGCCTCGGGCTTCATCTTGGCGTAGATCGCCGTGACGCTCTCGTCGGCCTTGGCGAGGAACATCTGCCGGCGCTTCAGCCATTCCTCGTACTCGGCGCGCTTCGCCTCGAGCTGGCCGATGCGCCCCTCGATATCCTTGGCGAGCGCCGTGAGCGTCTCCTTCTGCCAGGTGAACCGGGCATCGGCGGCGGCATTGGCGATGCTGTTGCAATATTGCGGGGCGCGGCTGTCCTCGGTCTTGGCCGGCTCGCCCGGCTTCTGCTGAGCGGCGGCCTGGGCGGCGGGCAGGATCGCGGCCGCCGAGAGGAGGACGGCCCCCCAGCGGTGCAGGCCGCGCCGGCCGCCGCGGCGCTCGCGGATCGGGGTCATCATTGGATTACCAGCTCCGCCTGCAAGGCGCCTGCTGTCTTCACCGCCTGCAGGATCGAGATCACGTCGGTCGGCTTCATGCCGACATTGTTCAGGCCGCGGACCAGGCTCTGCAGATCGGGACCCGAAACCACGGCCAGGCGGGCGGTCTGCTCGGCGGCGCTGATATCGGTCCGGGGCACGACGGTCGTCTGCCCGTCGGAGAACGGCGCCGGCTGGGACACCTGCGGGGTCTCGGTGATGCGGACCGTCAGATCGCCATGGGTGACCGCCACCGTGGAGATCTGCACGTTCCGGCCGATGACCACGGTTCCGGTCCGCTGGTCGATCACCACCCGCGCCGGCGTATCCGGCTGGACCGCCAATTCGCCGATCTCGGCCATGAACCGCGTCCGCCCGACATTCCCGGGGCGGGTCAGCACGACGGTGCGGTAGTCGCGCGGGCTCGCGGCCCGCCGCCCGTACCGCTGGACCGTATAGGCGTTGATCGCGTCGCAGATCAGGATCGCGGTGCGGTAGTCCGGGTTCTTCAGTTCGAGCGACATGCCGGGCAGATCCCGGAACGTGCCGGCCACCGCCCGCTCGACCAGGGCGCCGTTGGGGATCCGGGCGGCCGTCGCCACGCCGGAGACCAGCGATTCGGCCTGGCCGGTCGCGCTGAAGCCGGAGACGGCGAGCGCACCCTGCGCCACCGCGTAGACCTGCCCATCCCCGCCCGCCAGCGGCGTCATCAGCAGGGTGCCGCCGCGCAGGGAGGTCGCGTCGCCGAGCGAGTTCACGCTGACGTCGATGCGCGAGCCCGGCTCGACATAGGCCGGCAGGTTGGCCGTCACCATCACGGCCGCGACGTTGCGGGTCCGCATCCGCTGGTCGCGCACGTTGATGCCGAGCCGGTCCAGCATCGATTGCAGGGATTGTTCCGTGAACTGCGAATTGCGCAGGGTGTCGCCGGTGCTCTGCAGGCCGGTGACGAGGCCGTAGCCGACGACCTGGTTGTCGCGGACGCCCTGGAGCGACGCGATGTCCTTGATCCGCGTCGCCGCGGCCGCGGGCGCCGACCAGACGGAGAGGCCGATCAGCAACAGGGGAAGCAGACGGCGCATCACGGCTGCCCGCCGGTCTTCACCCGGCCGTCGGGCTGGACGATGCCCTGGATCAGGCGGCCGGTCGCGGTGTTGCGCACCGTCACCGGCTCGTTCACGGTGGCGTTCGCGAGCGCCGTGCCCAGGGTCGAGATGACCATGCCGCGCTCCTCGAACACGATCACGGTCGGCGCCCCGCGGGTCACGAGCTTGACCTCCTCGAGGGCGCCCGACGGGATCACCTCCCCGGGCAGGAGGGTCCGCCGCGCGACCTTGCCGACCGCGCGCGCCGCGCTGTCGACGGCCGGCACCCGCGGCTTGAAGTTCTCCGGATAGGTCTGGTCCCGGAGCATCGTCGGCTTGATGACGTCGCCCGTGTAGATCGTCGCCACCGGCACCGGGAACGTCTGTTCCGCGGCGGCGGCCGGGACGGCGGCGAGGCCGAGCGCGCAGGCCGCGCGCAGCCCCCGAGCCGCCGCGCGCGCGACGCACCGTCCCACGAAGAGATGTCCCCGGTTCATGATGTCAGCGCAGGCCCTTCGAAACCGTGCCGGCCATCTCGTCGGCGGCCTGGATCACCTTCGAGTTCATCTCGAACGCCCGCTGGGCCGAGATCAGGTTGGTGATCTCCCGGACCGGATCGACGTTGGAATTCTCGAGATAGCCCTGCTGGATCTTGCCGAAGCCCGGGTCGCCGGCGACGCCGGTCACGGGCAGGCCGGAGGCGGGGGTCTCCCGGTACAGGCCGTTGCCCAGGGGCTCGAGACCGGCATCGTTGGCGAAGTTGGCGAGCGCCAGCTGGCCGATCGTCTGCGGCAGCGGCTGGGCGTCGAGCTTCACCATCACCTGGCCGGTCTCGTTGATCACCACGTCGACGGCGTTCTGCGGGATGATGATCGCCGGATCGACGCTGTAGCCTTCCGCGGTGACGAGGCGGCCGTCGGCGTTCTTGTTGAACGAGCCGGCGCGGGTGTAGTTGATCTCGCCGTTCGGCATCGTGACCTGGAACCAGCCGCGGCCGTTGATCGCGAGATCGAGGGGGTTGGTCGTGTTGGCGAGCGGGCCCTGGCGATGCAGGTTCCGGATCGCGGAATTGCGGACGCCGAGGCCGAGCATCGCGCCTTCGGGAATCGCCGACTCGCCGGCCTGGATCGGGACGCCCGCCGGCCGTTCGGCCTGGTAGATCAGATCCTTGAACTCGGCCCGTGCGCCCTTGAACGCCGTCGTGTTCAGGTTCGAGATGTTGTTGGCGATGACTTCGACGTTCAGCTGCTGGGCGTTCATGCCCGTGGCCGCGATGGCGAGCGCTCTCATGGTGATGTCCTTCAGCCCGGGATGACGATGACTGTGTTGAGGCGATATCCGCGCGTCCTCGCGCGTCGCTTACGGGAGAGGGATGCCGCTCCCGCGCCGGTCGCGTGTCAGATCGCCATGCGGACGATTTCCTGGTAGGCGGCCACGACCTTGTCCCGGATGGCGACCGCGGTCTGCAGGCTCTGCTCGGCCGACATCACCGCCTCGACCACGGACTGCGTCGACGCCGTGCCCTGGATGCCCGAGATCGCCGCCGCCTCACCGGCCTTCACGGTGTCCCGGGCATGGCCGGCCATCTGCGTCAGCAGGTCGCCGAAGCTGCCTGCCGCCCCCGCGGGCGCGGTCGAGGCGGCGCCGGGCGTCGCCAGGCCGAACTGCGAGACGCCGAAGACCGAGTTCTTGTCCGACAGGCTCGAGAGGGCGGAGAGAGACTGGATCATCACTTCCTCAGGAGATCGATGAGGCTCGAGACCATCGAGCGGGACTGCTTGATCATCTGGAGATTGGCCTCGTAGGAGCGATTAGCCTCCCGCATGTCGGCCATCTCGATCAGCATGTTCACGTTCGGGAGCTTGACCGTCCCGTTCGCGTCCGCCGCCGGGTTCCCGGGGTCATACTCGACCCGGAACGGCGCCTTGTCCTGGCCGATCTGGCGCACCGCGACCGCCGCGGTGCCGGAGGCCCGGTCCAGGGCGGTGCGGAACGTGATGGTCTTGCGGGCGTAAGGGTCGGAGCCCGCCGTCGTGCCCGTGGATTGCGCGTTGGCGATGTTCTCCGACACGACGCGCATGCGCTCGGATTGCGCCCCCATGCCGGAGGCGGCGATGCGGGACGAGGCGACAAGCGGATCGATCATGGTCAGGCCTTCACGCTCAGGGCCAGCATGCGGTCGAAGGCTTTGACGATGCCGGTGTTCAGCGCCTGATCGCGGCTGATCTCACCGGACTTCATCAGCTGCTCCTCGAGATTCACCGAGTTGCCGGAATGGACGACGTCCCAGCCGTCGGCCTGGGTCGGACGGGCCGGACGCGCCGTGGGGCCGTCGATCTCGAAATGGCCGGCCTGCGTCGCCGCCATCGTGAGCGTGGTCTTGTCGAGCATATCGCGGAACGGGGTCAGGTCCCGGGCGCGATAGCCCGGCGTATTCGCGTTCGCGATGTTGCCGGAAATGACGGCTTGGCGCGTTGCCAGATGTTGTAATTGCCGCGAGGCAAGATTGAGCAGAAAGATCGGGTTCATAACCTGTCGGCTTTCTGGTCTGTCGGGAGTGGATCGATGTCATTCCGGAATTACCGGGAACCACATCTTTCCGAGCGCGTTCGGACCTGGATCGGCTATTGAATGCCGCGATGTTCTGGAATGCGGTTTGCCCGACCAGTCTTGTCCGAAGCTTGCGGCGAGCTGTCCGGCGGGGGCGACACCATCTTGCCGAACCCGCAGGACCCTCGATATGACTGTCCCGCGAACGGGAAGACACTCTGAACGACAAACGCGCACATGGCCGGATCCCAGGCTTTGCGGCCGGATCGGATCCATTGCGATACGGTTCCGGCGTTTTCCCGCAACGGAAGATTTCCTCCCGTGACGGAAGACGGACCGTGAACCGCTATGGCAGTTCGTCGAGCCGGCTCCGCGATCAGCTTATGAAGGCGTATCCGAGATAGCGCCGCACCTCGATCGGATCGAAGCTCAGCTTCTGCCGGAGCTTCTTGCGAAGCTTGCTGATGTGGCCTTCGACGACGCTCTCATCCACGTCGCTGGTGAACGCACCGTAGACCGCGTTGAAGACCTGCTCCTTGGTCATCCGCCGTCCCCGGTTGCGGACCAGGAATTCGAGGATCTGCCGTTCGCGTCGCGGCAGGACGATCTTCTCCCCGTCGATATCGGGGTCGCGACCGTCGAAATACACCTTCAGCCGCGCCGTCCGGTCCACCGCCGCCTCTTTGATCGCCCCGCGGTGAGAGCGGCGCCAGACCGCCTCGGTCCGAGCCATGATCTCCCGCACATGGACCGGCTTGCGGACGACGTCGTCGATGCCGGCCGTGAACAGGTTCAGGGTCTCGGTCAGGCAGCGGGTCTCGATCATGGCGATGATCGGCGCGCGGGATCGCTTCTGGATGAGTTCCGGGAGATCGGGGCGCTGCTCGCAATCGCCGAGGAGGAAGCCCTGCACGGCGTCCACGTCCGGCTCCCGAGCCGTCTGCAACCAGCCCTTGAAATCGGAATCCAATAATCCGACGGACGAAATCCCCTCTCTGGCGAAGCTCGCGACGTATCCATCGGTCACCATCGGCCTTTCATCGACAATGACGTACATTATCTCGAAGCTCCACAGCTAATCATTCTAGAGAATGACGGAGATATGGTTTGAGCCAAGCATTAATTTGCCTCGTGAATCTAAATGGCCGGAACGAAACAAGGCGTCAATGGTTTCTGCTGGTTTTTTGTCTGGTGTGGTTCTGATGCCATCGTATAAATTCAGATCCGTTTGTGTTTTATGAATCAATTTGAACATATTTATTTCGGTCAATGTGCATAGTTCTGCAAGTGTGCTCGACGCACATCAGCTCTTGCTCTTGATCAATACATCTTCGCGCGCAGTGCTTGAAATAACGCGAATGCCTCACATCTTATGAGCGAACGACCCGTCTTCTTGCCAGTATCGGTTCGGCCGAGTGTGAATTCAGCATCGACAACCGATGCAGATCATATCGTCGGCAACCGGAACCGCTGGTCGCGCCTCGGCCTCACATTCGGCCCCCTGCTCGCGGGGCAGTGGTATGAGTTTCGCGCATGCATGGTGTGCGCGGCGGCCGAGGCGGCGGCGGGCGCCAAGGACTTCGCGGCCCTCGGCCTGGAATTGTTCGCTCAGGACCAGTCCGGAATCGATGTCGCCCAGATTCCCGGACTCGCGCGGACCGCGATCGATGCGCATGGGACCTGGCTCGCCGGGCCGACCTGGGACGGCGGCGCGGACAGGCGGGCCGTCACCATCCACCGCTGCTTCTATCTTCCGGCGCCGGCGTCTCAGGTGGTCGTCGTCATCCGGAGCTGGCGCAACACCCATACCTTTCGAATCGGCGATCCCGTGATCCGCCCCGCCGCGCCAGGTGAGACGCCGGGTGAGACATGGGTCGGCGGCGAGGGCATCGGCCGGGTGGGGGGCCGGCTCACCCGCGACGGCCGGATCGCCCTCGGCCCGGAGCCGCTCTGGTACCGGCACGGGCTGGTGCCGGGGCGCGGGCTGACCTTCAAGGGGCAGGTCATTGCGCAGGGGCATACGGAGGGCGCCCTGGCCCAGGTCGTGTTCCGCGACGCCCTCGGGAAACCGCTTCCGACCCCCTACCCCGAGACCCTGGCGACCCTGGCGATTCCCGCCTTCCTCGACATCCCGGTGCATCGCGAGGCCTATCGCTTCACCCTGAAGGTGTTGCCACCCCCGCAGGCTGCCACGCTCGAGATCGGCTTCGCGGCCTGGGAGGCCAACGCGTCGCTCGCTCTGACCGGCGCGCCCGACGTGCTCCTGGACGACGACCTCCGCCTGGCGAATCTGGTGGACGATGCGGATCCGGCGGCCGAAACCGTCCTGGCGCTTCTGCTCGGCCGCATCGGCGGCGCTGTCGCCCGCGACGGGGCCACCGCCGCGGGGTCGATCCGGTCCTACCTCGACCCCGCCCGGCTCGCGCAAGCGCCCGCACCCCTGCGCAGCTTCTTGGAACTGAGGGACGGCCCGGACGCGTCGCGCTGGGCGGAGGGCGCCCTCCGCCTGGGCCGCTACCCGGCCTGGACCCTCCCGGAGGCGGTGGATTGGGCGGCCGACCCGTTCCGGTCGCCGGCTTGGCGCCTGGCGTTTCAGTCCCTGTCCTGGACCGGCGCCACGGCCCGCAGCCCGGATCGCCGGGTCCGGGATCGCGCG
Source organism: Methylobacterium sp. E-066 (assembly GCF_022829635.1). Taxonomy (GTDB): domain Bacteria; phylum Pseudomonadota; class Alphaproteobacteria; order Rhizobiales; family Beijerinckiaceae; genus Methylobacterium. Next base: position 3,998 of record NZ_JAKSYO010000095.1, on the reverse strand, counting down.
GTCGCGGTCGCCGTCTCCTGGTCCCGGGCGAATCCCTGGGGCCGGCCGGCGGATACGCTGAGCCTGCATCCGGCCTGCATGGCGATGCGCCTGGAGGCGCTGTTGAGCCTGTTGGGCGCCGCCGCGCGGGACGCCGCCGGCACGGAGGCGCACGCCGTCGAAATCCTCGGCGGCGAGATCGTGCGGCACGCCTTCGCGCTCGCCGAAATCCTCGCCCAGCACACGGTGGCGGGCTCGCTGCTGGAGGTGAAGGTGGCGACCGCCCTCCTGGCGGCCGGTCTCGCACTTCCATCCCTGCCGATGGCGCGACACTGGACTTGCCTCGCGGCGATCGCGCTGCGGAGCGGCTTCGAGGCGCTGATCGATGCGGGCGGCGTGATCGCCGAGCCGTCCTACCATCGCAGCCTCGAGATTCTGACCCTGGCCTTGATCCTCCTGCCCGTCCTGGGCGCGCGGGCGGATCTGGCTTCCTTCGCGGGCTCCCTCGATCTCCGCCTCGCGAAGGCCTGGACTGGCCTGGTCGCGCTGTTCGAGCCGGACGATACCCTGCCCCCGTTCGGCGACACGCCCGGCCACGACGACCGGGCCGGATGGATCGAGCGCGTGGCCGCGTCTCACCCCCGCCCCTGGATGGCCCGATCGGCCGCCGACCGAGTGGAGCGCGGCGATGAGCCCGTGTCCGTCGAGCCCGCGCGGTCCGGGGCCATCGTCTATCGCCGGTGGGCGGATGGGCCGGACTGGGCATCCTTCACGGCGGATTTTTCCGAGCAGGTCCACCCGCAGGACCATCGGGACTGCACGTCGTTCACCTTCGCCACCGGCGGCCTGCGGTGGATCACGGAGGTGGGCGAATCGCACACCGAATCGCCCGGCCAGCACCTGGCGGCGGCCCGGGCGCACAACGTCGTCGTCCCGGACGGGCGCGAGCCGACTGCGGGCACGGGCGTGGCCCGCGCGCCCTTCACCCTGGGCGCCGCCTCCGTGCACCTGATCGACACGAGCGTGCACGGGCCGGATTACCGCCACGTCCGGGCGTTCGCGATCCTGGACGACCTGTCGGGCCTGGCCGTCTTCGATCGGTTCGCGACCGGCGGCGCGCCCCTGTCCCTGGAAGGATTCCTGCACCTCGATCCCGCGGTTGCGGTCGCTCTCGACGCCGCGGGGCGCGTGTTCGCGCTCTGGAACGATCGGCGGCTGCAGATCGTGCCCCAGGTGATCGCCGGTCAGCTCGGCCGGCTCGCGGTGGGGCGTGCCTGGTCCGGGCCGGAGGCGACGGTTCCGGGCGCCGTCCCGTCGCCGAAGCGTACGCCCCAGCCGGAGCCCGTCCTGAGCTACGGTCTATCGGGGGGGCGGAGCGTCGCCGGCGGCCTCCTGATCGCCGCATCGTCCGAGAGCCTGATGCGGCTCGCGCAGGTCGTCGAGGATGGGACCTTCCGGCGCGCGCTCACGGATTGAGACCGGCGCCTATTTATTGGCTGTCTCGCGAATAGAGACCGTGTACCGGACGATCAGGGATTGAAAAATTCTGGTTTCAAAAGGTTCGGGACCTTTTGCGGGTGCAGGGTGGAACCCTGCTGCGGGGCGAAGCCCCGGCACTCGGGGGCTTCGCCCCCGAACCCGGCCAAAGGGCTGCAAGCCCTTTGGAAACCCGATGTCGTCCGTTCCGAGGGAAAAGACATCGCCCTCGATCCACGACACGTTCTAACTTCTGATATCTTTCTTGGTGACGAAGTTGAAATTCTCGATCATCACGTCCTTGACGACGTCCGATCCGAGCCGCTCGTTGACCTTCAGCTTGATTTCGGCAAGGCGCTTGTTGATGTCGTATTTTTTCAACCTTCGGAAATCGAGGTCGCCGTCGCTGTAGATCTGGCGAAACGACTCATCCATGACGAACGGCGCCGGGGTGACGCCGAGCCCCTTGAGCAGGTGCGAATCGGCCGTGAACACGACGGTCGCCATGATGTAGCCCTGAACGGTCCCGTCGGCGATGACCGGGATGTTGAGGGGCTTCAGCTTCTGATAGGTCAGGCCTTCCAGGTATTCCTCGGACTTCGCCTTGGGCAAGTCCGGCATCCAGGAGACGACCGCGTAGCTGGACAGCACCGTGATGGCGCAGATCCACAAACCGGTGATGACGATCCGGAACACGTCGCTACTCCTGGTAGCGCAGGGCGGCCGAATAGGTGCCGTCGGATTCCGCGCTCTGGATCATGGTGGTGACGATATCCGACACTTCCTGCATGGCGCGCAGGTGGATGGCCAGAAGTTCGTGGTTGCGCCGCAGCTTGGCGCGCAGGCGCTCCAGGCCTTCGATCTCCTCCGGGCCCAGCGGCGTCGAGCCGATCGTCCGTCCCAGCCGCGACAGTTCCACCAAGCTCTCGCTCTTGCGGCGGTTGAAATCGTCCTGCTCGCGAATGTCGTGGACCGTAAGGGCCTCCGTCTCGGCGTCGATGGTGGCTTCGAGGCGGGCCAGGGATGACAGCAGCATGCACAGCGTCCGGAGGAGATGTGAAACGTGGGATTCCGGGGGCCGTCAGCCGATCCGTGCCGGGTCGGGCTTCGCCGCAGCGTCGGCGGCGGCGGTCGGCGGATGTGCGGCCTCCAGCATGCGGGCGATGCCGATGCCGCCCGCCTTGGCGATCTGGGCGCCGATCTGCTCGGCCATCATCGACTTCCAGATCGAGCCGGCATTGCCCTTGCCGAACACCGCGGTGGCGTTCTGGGGCAGCATCGATTCGATGAAGGTCTGCAGGACGAAAGCCTCGAATTCCTGGGGCGGCGTGCCCTTGGCCCGCGGGGGCGGAAGCGTCGCGGCGGTGCGAAACCGCGTCAGGATCGTGTCGACATTTCCCTGCGGCGCCGCGGCGATGCCCGCGCCACCGGCCGCGCCCAACGCATCCGCGAAGGTGCCGGGCGAGCCCTGCGTGAGCTTGGTGACGGCGGCCTGATAGCGGGTGGGATCCGCGGCGCGCGCGACGTCGAGGACGATATCGGAGGGAGGTTGGACGCTCACGGCGCTCTCGTGTCCGGATGTTCGTGACCACGATAAGTCTGGTCACCGGGCTCGACCGAACCCATAGGGGCTGTTGACTGGTCCAGGGGCTTATCAGCCCTGGCTGACCGGAGGCTTGCCTGCGCTGGACCCACGAGGCTGTCCAGGCGCTCGGCCCAGGCCTGCTTCTCCACCTGCTGCCTGCGTTCGGCTTCGAGACCGTCGACCCATCGCTCGGCCCGCTTGTGTTGCGTGGCCTGGGTGATCAGCTGCTGGGCCGCCCTGTCCCGCTCCACCCGCAAGCCCTGCGCCTCGATCGCCAGATTCTTCAGGCGCCGGACCGCCGCATCGCGCAGCGGCTCGAGAAACGCGGAGGCCTCGTTGAGGGCGCGAATCACGTCGACCTGAGCCGCGTCGACATCCTGCACCCGGCGCTCCGCCTGGGCGAGCTCCCGCTCGGCGCGCCGGTGCATCTGTTCCTGGACGCGCAGGAGCCGCGCCGCCCGGCCGAGCCGTGCCTGCATCTCAGCCTCTCCTGAGCCATTGCCCGTAAGCGAGGGCGAATTGTCCGAACAGATCCGTCGAGAGGAACAGGAGCAGCATCAGCCCACCGAACAGGAGGAACGGCGTCGCGACGAAGAAGATCGGGATCTGGGGCGTGAGCTTGTTCGCGAGCCCGAGGGCGAAATTCACCACCATCGAATAGACGATGAAGGGGCTGGTCAGCCGCAGGGCCATGGTGAAGGCCGCGCTGGTCCGGTCGACTAGGTCGTGAACCCATAACGGGTGGCACGGTTTGGTCGGGGCGTCGTTGGTTCTTCGAATGGAGGACCGAGGATGGCGCGGTTTGACCTGACGGATGCAGAGTGGGCGGTGATCGAGCCGGTTCTGCCGACGGACGTACGCGGCAAGGATCGGGTGGACGACCGACGGGTGCTGAACGGGATCTTCTGGCGGCTGCGCACGGGTGCGCCGTGGGCCGACATCCCGGCGCGTTACGGGC
>NZ_JAKSYO010000171.1 GCF_022829635.1 Methylobacterium sp. E-066 | reverse complement strand
TGCTCAGGACCAGCCCGCGGCGCAGGCCACAGGCTCAGGTGCCAACGATCCGACAGTCGCCGCCGGCTCTGGGGTGGCCACCCCAGAGCCGGCATCCCTCGCGGGACAGGGGCAATCTGACATGATTCGCTAATACAAGGTGTGAGCGAAGCGAGCCTCGAAGGAGCCCTCCAGCCAGCCGCGCGATCCCTGGAGGGCTCCTTCGAGGCCTTCGCTGCGCTCCGTCGCCTCAGGATGAGGGGGGTTGGGTTGGGCGGGCGTCGATCAAGACCAAGAGCACCTCCCATCCACCATCGTTCGTGACTCAGCGCTGCGACTCGGTTGCCATCCTGACGGCGAGCGCCGCGAACACCGTTCCCATCACCCAGCGCTGCACGACCGCGAACGAGGGGCGGTACGTGAAGAACCGAGCGATCGAACTCGCTGAAATGATGAACAGCGTGTTGATCATCAGGCTGATGATGATCTGCGTCGTGCCAAGGATGAGCGCCTGGCTCAGAACGCCGCCGTTGGCCGGATCGATGAATTGCGGCAGCAGCGAAAGATACATGATCGCGATCTTGGGATTGAGCAGGTTGGTCAACAATCCCATGATGAACAGCTTGGCCGGGCTGCTCGGCGGCAGATCCTTGACGCGGAATGGCGAGCGGCCGCCGGGCCGAACGGCTTGTACGGCGAGCCACAGCAGATAGAGCGCACCCGCGATGCGAACGGCGTCGTAGGCATAAGGCACCGCCAGGAGGAGGGCCGTAATACCGAATGCCGCGCACAGCATGTAGACGACGAATCCAAGCGCGACGCCGCCGAGCGAAATGAATCCGGCCGTCCGTCCCTGGCAGATCGAACGCGAGAGTGTGTAGGCCATGTTCGGCCCCGGGGTCAGGACCATGCCGACCGCAACGGCCGCGAAGGCGAGCAGGTTGTGTAGGTCGGGCATCTGTCCTGGCTTCCCCAGATCCTGCGACTCGGTGCGAGGGGAACGATACCGCATCTTGCCGTCTGAGGAGACGCCCATGTTCCGGATCGCACTCTGCGCGGCCGCCCTGTTGTTGGCGGCCGGCCCGGCCCTGGCTGCTCCCGAGAAGGCCGCGGTGTTCGATTTCCAGTTCTCCAACCTCTCGCCGGTGCCGAGCGATGAAGCCGACCGGGCGCGGCTCGATCGCACCAGCGCTCAGTTGCGCGACCTTCTCCAGACGAAGGGCCTGTTCGTGATCGTGCCGACCGATCCGGTGAAGGACGAGGTCGCCAAGAGCGCGGACCTGCGCCGCTGCAACGGCTGCGCCGACGGCTTCGCCCGCAAGCTCGGCGCCGACGTGGCGATCACCGGCGAAGTCCAGAAGGTGTCCAACCTCATCCTGAACCTCAACGTCTACGTCAAACAGCTCTCCGGCAACGTCCCGGAAAAGGCCTACAGCGTCGACCTGCGCGGCGACACGGACGAGTCCTTCGCGCGCGGCATCCGGTTTCTGGTCGAGAACAACATGGGTGCCGGCAAGTAGAGCGCGGCCGATCCGGACGGGCACGACACACTTTTTTGCGATGCCGTGCGTGCCACCATAAGTGTTTGATCCAGCGACGCCGCGCTGCAGTGTTGTGGGGCGAGGTCAGAGAAAAGGCAGCGTAGCCGGAAATTCCGTGTTGACGCGACTCCGAAGCCGGCGCAGTCTTCGGATGTGTTCAGCAACAGCGGACACGGACTGGATCAACACTCGGCGCATCGAGGGATGTGCTGGTCTTGATCGGTCATCCGAAGCTGGAGGAGACAGGCATGACTCCACCGCAGCGTGACGCCGCTTAGACGTTTTTGGGACAGGTTCGGCCCGAAACCCAGCGGCACCAAACGAACAGCCAGACGGAAGCGACCCCAGGGGCGCAGAAGCGGCCAAGACACGGCCCGTCTTCGAATGCGCGAAAAGCCCCGCTTTGCGCCGCTTCCGCCGCGGTTTCTTCTTTCACGATCTGATCGACCATCACCCGCCCGGCATAGCCGCGGCGGGATAAACCAGTCTCGTGATCCGGGCGGAGCTCAGGCGATCCCGAGCTTCTCCTTGAGCAGCGCGTTGACCGCCGCCGGGTTGGCCTTGCCGCCCGTCGCCTTCATGGTCTGGCCGACGAACCAGCCGAGCAGGGTCGGCTTCTCCTTAGCCTGGGCGACCTTGTCGGGATTGGCCGCGATGATCTGATCGATGGCGGCCTCGATGGCGCCGGTATCGGTCACCTGCTTCATGCCGCGGCTCTCGACGACGGCGCGCGGATCGCCTCCCTCGGTCCAGACGATCTCGAACAGGTCCTTGGCGATCTTGCCGGAGATCACGCCCTCGCCGATCAGGTCGACGATCGCCCCGAGCTGGTCGGCGGAGACCGGCGTCGATTCGATCGAGAGGCCCTCCTTGTTGAGCCGGCCGAACAGCTCGTTGATGACCCAGTTGGCCGCGGCCTTGCCGTCGCGGCCCTTGGCCACCGCCTCGTAGTAGTCAGCCGAAGCGCGCTCGGCCACCAGCACGCCGGCATCGTAGGGCGAGAGGCCGTAATCCTTCACGAACCGCGCCTTCTTGGCGTCCGGCAGTTCCGGCAGGCCGGCGGCCAGGGCGTCGACATAGGCCTGGTCGAATTCGAGCGGCAGCAGGTCGGGATCGGGGAAGTAGCGGTAATCGTGCGCTTCTTCCTTGGAGCGCATCGAGCGGGTCTCGCCCTTGCCCGGGTCGAACAGGCGCGTCTCCTGGTCGATCTTGCCGCCATCCTCCAGGATCGCGATCTGGCGGCGGGCCTCGGTCTCGATCGCCTGACCGATGAAGCGGATCGAGTTGACGTTCTTGATCTCGCAGCGCGTGCCGAGCGGCTCGCCGGGGCGGCGCACCGAGACGTTCACGTCGGCGCGCAGCGACCCCTTCTCCATGTCGCCGTCGCAGGTGCCGAGATAGCGCAGGATCGTGCGCAGCTTGGTCACGTAGGCCTTGGCCTCCTCCGACGAGCGCAGGTCCGGCCGGGAGACGATCTCCATCAGCGCCACGCCCGAGCGGTTGAGGTCGACGAAGCTTTTGGTCGGATCCTGGTCGTGCAGCGACTTGCCGGCATCCTGCTCCAGGTGCAGGCGCTCGATGCCGACCGTGATCGACGTGCCGTCGAGCATGTCGACCAGCACCTCGCCCTCGCCGACGATCGGGTCCTTGTATTGCGAGATCTGGTAGCCCTGCGGCAGGTCCGGGTAGAAGTAATTCTTCCGGTCGAACACCGAGCGCCGGTTGATCTGGGCCTTCAGGCCGAGCCCGGTGCGCACCGCCTGGGCGATGCATTCGGCGTTGATCACCGGCAGCATGCCGGGCATCGCAGCATCGACCAGCGAGACGTGGTCGTTCGGCTCAGCCCCGAATTCGGTCGAGGCGCCGGAGAACAGCTTGGCGCGGCTGGAGACCTGGGCATGGACCTCCATGCCGACGACGACCTCCCAGTCGTGCAGGCCGCCCTTGATCAGTTTTTTGGGGTCGACAGGTGCGTTCATGGTCGTCCGGGCCGGGATGTGATGCGGTCTCCGCACGATCCGATCCACAACCTCATCCTGAGGTGCTGCGCAGCAGCCTCGAAGGAGGGCTCCAGGGATCGCGCGGAGCCTGGAGGGCTCCTTCGAGGCCCGCTTGCGCGGTCACCTCAGGATGAGGTCGCGGGTGGGATCGCGACGGGTGCCGCTTTCCTACTCTTGAAAAACACTTACGGGTCGCGCGCGCCAAGAATCAAGCGCGGCGGGCGATCGCTCGGCGGGCGCCGTAGCCGACCACCGCCCAGAGCAGGGCGGCGACGGCCCGCACCGGGAAGAAGGTCGGCCCGTCATGGGTGATCGGGGCCGGCCAGGGGATCCCGGCCGCGCTCACCGCCCAGGAGAACAGCACCGAGAAGCCGAGCGCCGCGATCGCCGCGATGAACACCTTGCCGAACTGGCTGGCGGTCCAGCCGAGATAGACCGCCACCACGATCAGCGCCGGATCGAACGCGGCCCAGATCCAGACCGTCCAGGGATAGAAGGGGACGGTCATGCCCACCAGGGCTCGGGCAGAACGGTCCGGCCGGCGGCCTCCTCGATCACCTGGGCGACCGCGAACAGCGTCTCCTCGTCGAACGGACGGCCGATCAGTTGGAGGCCGAGCGGCAGGCCCTGGCCGTCGATCCCGGCCGGGACCGCGATGCCCGGCAGGCCGGCCATGTTCACCGTTACGGTGAACACGTCGTTGAGATACATCTCCACCGGGTCGGCCGAGGCCTTCTCGCCGATGCCGAAGGCCGAGGACGGCGTCGCCGGGGTCAGGATCGCGTCGACGCCGGCCGCGTAGGCCTCCTCGAAGTCGCGCTTGATCAGCGTGCGGATCTTTTGGGCGCGCACGTAATAGGCGTCGTAGTAGCCCGCCGAGAGCACGTAGGTGCCGATCATGATCCGGCGCTTGACCTCGCGGCCGAAGCCGGCGGCGCGGGTGTTCTCGTACATCCCGGCGATGTCCTTGCCGGGCACGCGCAGGCCGTAGCGGACGCCGTCGTAGCGGGCGAGGTTCGAGGACGCCTCGGCCGGAGCCACGATGTAATAGGCCGGCAGCGCCGAGGAGGTGTGCGGCAGCGAGATTTCCTTGATCGTCGCGCCGGCATCCTTCAGCCAGGCCGCGCCGTCATCCCAGAGCTTCTGGATCTCGGCCGGCATGCCGTCGACCCGGTACTCCTTCGGGATGCCGATGGTCAGGCCCTTCACGCCGCGGCTAACCGCGGCCTCGAAATCCGGCACCGGGAGGTCGACGCAGGTGGTGTCCCGGGCATCCGGTCCGGCCATCGATCCCAAAAGAATCGCGCAGTCGCGCACCGTGCGGGCGATCGGGCCGGCCTGGTCCAGGGAGGAGGCGAAGGCCACCGTGCCCCAGCGCGAGCAGCGGCCGTAGGTCGGCTTGATCCCCACCGTGCCGGTGAAGGCGGCCGGCTGGCGGATCGAGCCGCCGGTATCGGTGGCGGTGGCGCCCAGGCACAGCCGCGCCGCGACCGCCGCGGCCGAGCCGCCGGAGGAGCCGCCCGGCACCAGCTGCGCGTCGGAGCCCTTCCGGCGCCAGGGCGAGACCACGTTGCCGTAAGCGCTGGTCTCGTTGGACGAGCCCATGGCGAACTCGTCGAGGTTCAGCTTGCCCAGCATCACCGCGCCGTCCCGCCACAGATTGGCCGAGACTGCGGATTCGTAATGCGGCACAAAGGTCTCGAGGATCTTGGAGCCGGCGGTGGTGGTGACGCCCTCGGTGCAGAACAGGTCCTTGATCCCGAGCGGGATGCCTTCCAGCGGACGCGCCGCGCCGGCGGCGATTTTCTGGTCCGCTTCGTCCGCCATCTTGAGGGCGTGGTCGGGCGTCTCGCGGATGAAGGCGTTCAGCACGCGGGCCTTGGCCATCGCGTCGAGATGCGCCTGGGTCAGCTCGCGGGCCGAGATCCGCTTCGCCTTGAGGGCGTCGCGCGCCTCGGCCAGGGTGAGTTCGTTCGGATCCACGCTGTTCACGTCCTCGCGCGCGCCGCCGCGCGCATGCCCGCCAGAATTTATGCTTCGTCGAAGGCCGGAAGCAGCCTACTCGACGACCTTCGGAACCAGGAAGTAATTGTCTTCGGTCTCGGGGGCGTTGGCGACCACGTCGGCGGCGCGGCCGCCCTCGGTGACCACGTCCTCGCGCTTCTTCATCGCCATCGGGGTGACCGAGGTCATCGGCTCGACGCCGGACACGTCCACCGCGCCGAGCTGTTCGACGAAGGCCAGGATGGCGTTCAGCTCACCCTGCAGCGGACCGACCTCGTCGTCGGTGACCGCGATCCGCGCCAGATGCGCGATGCGCCGAACCGTCTTCTCGTCGACCGACATGCCGTCCCGTTCGTCCCTGCCCGGGAGGCATCCCCGGCGCCGGGCCGGGCTATAGCACTGCGCTTCGACGCGCCGCAACGCGGGCCGTGGTTCGCGTGGGGGCGCTGTGAGACGAGTTCCAGTCAGATCAGGCGGGATCAGGTCACCACGTGGTTCGGCGTGACCGACATCTCGATGGTGATCCCGGCCTGACGAACGGGGCTGAAGACCGATTGCGAGACGCCGAAGACCAGGACCTCGAAGGCCAGAAGCAGCATCCAGCACTGCTTGCGGCTCATCGTCTGCTTGCGGCGAGGCGGGGTCGGAGCGCTGGGCTGGCCGATCGTCGACATGGCGATACCCGAACCGTGGATTAACGAAGTCTTAACCTCCCTAATCGCGAACGGCTGCGGGCGCATCCGTGTCGATCTGCGGATAGGGTTAAGGCTGTGGACGGTGGAGTGGGTTCGATGTGGGAGCAGGTGTTCACGAGCCTGTCGGCGGGTTTTTTGGCGCAACTGGCGGATCTCGACCGCGCCGCCGCGGAGCTGGGCTTCCCCCTGCCCGCCTCCTACCGCAGCTTCTGCGAGGCCTGCGGCATCGGCTTGGCGGCCGAGCAGTTCCGGATCGCCGTGCCGGCGCCGTTCGAGGCCAGCGATCTCGCTACGCAGGCCGGGGTGATCGCCATCAGCGTCGGCAACGCCGTGGCGATGCTGGAGGATGGCGGCGAGCCGCACCGCTTCGACGTAGAGGACGGTGACCCGGCGGTGATCGAGCGTGCCTGCTTCTTCGGCGCAGGCGAGGACGGCAGCTTCCTGTTCTGGGATGTCACCGGGACAGGGGAGGAATACGATATCTGGCTGCTCGCACCCGACCTGGAGACCGTGCGCTTCGGCGGCGAGAACCTCACCGACTTCTTCACCCGGGTGACGGGACCCTCCGCCGCCCTGGTCCTGGGACCCGGCGCGACGCCGCTCCCGGCCCGGTTCGAGGGGATCGTGGAGGCCACGCTGGCGCGGGGCGCCGGGCTGGCGTAGGGCCAAGCCATGAATTTCGACGAGATCCGCACCTTCGCGGCCACATCGCGCGGTGGCGCGCGCCTGATCGGGGTCGATCTCGGCACCAAGACGATCGGGCTCGCCCTGTCGGATCTCGGCCGCCAGATCGCGTCGCCGCTCGAGACGATCCGGCGGGTGAAGTTCACCCCGGATGCGCAGCGCCTCGCCGCGCTCTGCCGGCAGCACGCGGTCGGCGGGCTGGTGATCGGCCTGCCGCTGAACATGGATGGCAGCGAGGGGCCCCGGGTTCAGTCGACCCGCGCCTTCGTGCGTAATCTCAAGCCGATCATCGACATCCCGCACGTCTTCTTCGACGAGCGTCTGTCCACCGCCGTGGTGACCCGGGCGCTGATCGAGGCCGATGCGTCCCGGGCGCGGCGGGGCCAGCTCGTGGACAAGCTTGCCGCCGCCTACATCCTTCAGGGCTGCCTCGACGTGATGCGCAATCTCGCCGATACCGAAGCGGATCCAATCGGCGACCGATGGCCCATACAGGGTTGAGGCGCGGTCGCTCTCTCAGACTCGACGCGGGCCCTCTCCCGAGCGGAAGTGGCGACCTGCGTCTTCAGCCGATACCGGAGTGACCGGCTCCACGATAAGAACCCGTGTCGCCCGTAGGATCAGCGACTGAGGAGCGAGACCGCCCCGCTGCCGTGCCGTTCGATCCGGCCGTCGAGCTCGAGCTCCAGCAGCACGGTCTGCACCACCCGGGCGCCGACCCCGGCACTGCGCGCGAGTTCGTCGGTGCCGACCGGGCTCGGCCCGAGCAGCGCGATGATCCTCTCGCGCTCGTCGGTCGGTTCGTTTGGTTCAGAGGCTGGCGAATCGGCATGGAGATCCGGGCCGGTCGAGCCATCGAGCAGGATTGCGCGCCCTTCCAGGTCGATCTCGTCCCAGAAATCCGCCTGCTCGGCGAGGTCCGGCCTTTGCCGGGCGGGGGCGGCGTCAGGATCGGGACCGCGCTCGATGATCGGGCCGATCACGTCGAGGACGTGGTGCACCTCGGCGACCAGCGTGGCCCCCTGGCGGATCAGGTCGTTGGTTCCCTCCGCCCGCGGATCCAGGGGTGAGCCCGGGACGGCGAAAACCTCGCGGTTCTGCTCCAGGGCGTAGCGCGACGTGATCAGCGAACCGGAGCGGCGTGCCGCCTCGACCACGATCGTGCCGTAGGCCAAGCCGGAAATGATGCGGTTGCGCCGGGGGAAATCGCGACCCCGCGCCTCCCAGCCAATCGGCATCTCGGCCAGCACCGCCCCGCCCTCCCCCAGGATCGCGTCGACCAGGGCAGCGTGGGCGGCCGGATAGATCCGGTCCTGGCCCCCGGCCATCACCGCCACGGTACCAGTGTTGAGGCTGGCCTTGTGGGCCCGCGCGTCGATCCCCCGGGCGAGGCCCGAGACCACGGCCAGCCCGGCCTCGCCGAGGCCCCGGGCCAGCCGCTCGGTGAAGGCGAGCCCCGCGGTCGAGGCGTTGCGCGACCCGACCAGGGCGACCGCCGGGCGGTTCAGGATCTTTGGATCGCCCCGCAGGGCGATGAGCGGTGGCGCCGCGTCGGTGCGCTGGAGCAGGTGCGGATAATCCGCCTCGCCGGTGGCGAGCAGGCATCCCCCGAGGCGCGCCAGGGCGGCGACCTCAACCTCGGCCTGAGCCCGGCTCGGCGGCTCGATGCGCCGGCCCTGGCGGCGGGTCAGGTCCGGCAGGGCTTCGAGGGCGGCAGCGGCGCCGCCGAAGCGGTTGATCAGGGTCCGGAAGCTGCGCGGGCCGATCCCTTCGGTGCGGATCAACCGCAACCAGTCGAGGCGCTGGGCATCGGTGAGCTGCATGACGCCCCCCAGCGTCGCGCCATCGGGCGCGCTACTAGCCCTTCTGGCCGATGCGCCCCTCGGTGCCGGCCGCGAGTCGCCGGATGTTGGGAGCGTGCTTCCACCATAGCAGCAGGCCGAGCAGCAGGAACAGCACAGCTTGCGCCGGCGCGCCGAGCGCCCACAGCACCAGCGGTGTCGCTGCCGAGGCCGCCAGGGCAGCGAGCGAGGAATATTTCAGCGCGAAGGCGAGACCGAGCCAGATCGCCGCGAAGGCCGCCAGAGCCGGCGGGCTGAAGGCGAGCAGCACGCCGATGAAGGTCGCTACCCCCTTGCCGCCCTTGAAGCCGAGCCAGACCGGGAAGAGGTGCCCGAGGAAGGCGCCGAGTCCGGCGGCCAGCGCCGGGCCCTCGCCGAGGAACTGCCGGGCGATCAGCACGGCCGCCGTCCCCTTCAGGGCGTCGCCCAGCAGGGTCGCGGCGGCGAGGCCCTTCCGGCCGGTGCGCAGCACATTGGTCGCGCCGATATTGCCCGAGCCGATCGCCCGCACGTCGCCGAGTCCGGCAAACCGCGTTAGGATCAACCCGAACGGGATCGAACCCAGGGCGTAGCCGAGGGCGAGGCCGCCGAGGGCGGCCGGCGTCGCGAGATCCGGGAGCATCAGGCCGCCGCCGCGAGATCGTCGATGGCGTGGACGATCCGGCCGTCGACCAGCGTCAGCACTGCGGCGCCCTGGAGACGCGCCTCGTCGAAGGGCGAATTCTTGGAGCGGGATTTCAGCTGGCGCTTGTCGAGCACGTAGGGCAGGTCGGGGTCGATCAGCACGAGGTCGGCCGGTGCGCCGACCGCCAGCCGGCCGGCCTCGCGCCCGAGGATCCGGGCCGGGTTCACGGTGAGCGCCGCGATCAGCTTGTTCAGCGCCAGGTCGCCGGTATGGACCAGCCGCAGGGACGCGCCGAGCAGGGTCTCGATCCCCAGCGCCCCGTCGGCCGCCTCCGCGAAGGGCAGGCGCTTGGTCTCGACATCCTGCGGGTTGTGGTCGGAGACGACCACGTCGATCACGCCCTCGTTGAGAGCCTGCACCACCGCGTGCCGGTCGGCCTCGTCGCGGAGCGGCGGCGAGAGCCGGCAGAAGGTGCGGTAATGGCCGATGTCGTTCTCGTTCAGGACGAGGTTGTTGACTGAGACGCCGCAGGTCACCGGCAACCCGTCCTGCTTGGCTCGGCGCACGATCTCCACTGAGTCGGCGCAGGAGATCATCGCGGCGTGGTAGCGGGCGCCGGTCAGCCGCACGAGGCGGATGTCGCGCTCCAGCATCACGGTCTCGGCCTCGCGGGGGATGCCCATCAGCCCGAGGCGCGAGGCGAGCTCGCCCTCGTTCATCACGCCCTCGGCGACGAGGTCGGCATCCTCGACATGTTGCATCAACAGGGCGTCGAAATCCCGGGCGTAGGTCAGGGCGCGGCGCATCACCTGGGCGTTGCCCACCGCGTGCAGCCCGTCGGTGAACGCGACCGCGCCGGCTTCCTTGAGCAGCCCGAACTCGGTCATCTCCTTGCCGGCCAGACCCTTGGTGATCGCGGCGGCGGGCAGGACATGGACGCTCGCGGTATCCCGGGCACGGCGGAGCACGAAATCGACGATCGCCGGTCCGTCGATCACCGGGTTGGTGTCGGGCATGCAGACCAGCGTCGTCACACCGCCCGCCGCCGCCGCGGCGCTGGCCGAGGCCAGGGTCTCGCGATGCTCGGCGCCGGGCTCGCCCACGAAGGCGCGCATGTCGATCAGCCCCGGGGTCAGGACTCGGCCGCGGCAATCAATCCGCGCCGCCTCCGCCGGGGCTCCGGGCGCGGTCCCCTCGGCGATGTCGGCGATGCGGCCGTCTCGCACCAGCACGGCACCGCGCGTCTCGCGACCCGTCGCCGGGTCGAGGAGGGTCGCATTGGTCAGAAGGGTGCTGCTCACAGGGGCGTCCTCGCGGATGAGGCCGGGCCGTCGAGACGCATGGCCAGGCCGGCGGCTGCCATATGGGCCTTGGCCTCGGCGATGGTCGCCTGCCCGAAATGGAAGATCGAGGCGGCCAGCACGGCGCTGGCGCCGCCCTCGGCCACGCCGGCCACGAGGTCGTCGAGGCCGCCGACCCCGCCCGAGGCGATCACCGGCACGCTCACGGCGTCACTGATAGCCCGCGTCAGCGCGAGGTCGTAGCCGGAACGCGTGCCGTCCTTGTCCATGGAGGTCACCAGCAACTCGCCCGCGCCCTTCTCGGCGACCAGGCGGGCGAAGGCGACCGCATCGATCCCGGTCGAGTCGCGGCCGCCATGGGTGAAGATTTCCCAGCGGGCCGGCTCACCGGCGCCGGAGACCCGCTTGGCGTCGATCGCCACCACGATGCATTGCGCGCCGAACTTTTCTGCCGCCCGGGCGACGAGGTCCGGGTCCTTCACAGCGGCGGTGTTAACCGCGACCTTGTCGGCGCCGGCCAGCAGCAGGGCGCGGACATCCTCGACGGTGCGGACGCCACCGCCGACGGTGAGCGGCATGAAGCAAGCCTCCGCGGTGCGGCTGACGATGTCGAGCAGCGTGCCCCGGGCCTCGCGGCTCGCGGTGATGTCGAGGAAGCACAGCTCGTCGGCCCCGGCCGCATCGTAGACCTTGGCCGCCTCCACCGGGTCACCGGCATCGCGCAGCCCCTCGAAGCGGACGCCCTTCACGACGCGGCCGTCTTTCACATCGAGGCAGGGGATGATGCGGGTTTTGAGCACGAGCCCTCGGCGGTCCGATCAGGATTCGGGATCGATCGCGAACGGCCGATCCATGATGTCCTGATACGTGTAGGGGCAGGTCTCTGGGAAGCGTTTCAGCGGCAGACCGGTCTCTTTTGCAGCCTCGAGCCGAGCGCGGCGGTAGGCTTTCTCGATGGCTTCGCTCAAGCGAACCTTCAGTCCTGGGCTTTCGTCCAACTCATCGACCGCATGGACGCGATGGGACGCGATCGAGATCGCCCAGCTGCGGGTGCGTTTCGCGGGCTGGTGGTCGATCTTGAGCATGTGCAGCAGCACCACGCGCAGAGCGCTCACCAGGCTCGCGAACTGGCTCTTGCCCAAGCTCTCGATCTCCTCGGCCAGATTCTCGCGGTCGAGGCCGGAAAGGTCGCCAGCGCGCAAACGAGCGCCCTGCTCTTGCGTCCAGGTGTAAAAATCGTCCTCGTAGGCCGTGCCGGCTGGGGCGAGCCGAGTCTTCAACGTCGTCATCGAAGCCTCCCAAGTCGACCTACACCGACGGGGTAAGCCTATCACGCCGCCCGGCCGCGCGCCCGCGCGATCGCGGCGAGCGCCGCCTGCGGGTCGATGCGTCCGTCGTAGAGTGCCCGCCCGGTGATGGCGCCGGCGATGAGGGCGCAATCGGGCTGGAGCAGGCGGTGCACGTCGTCGATCGAGGCGAGGCCGCCCGAGGCGATTACCGGGATCCGTACGGCCTGGGCCAGGGCCAGGGTCATCTCGACGTTGAGGCCCTTCAGGATCCCGTCGCGGGCGATGTCGGTGTAGATGATCGCCGCGACGCCCGCGTCCTCGAACCGGCGGCCGAGTTCCTCGGCGGTCATGCTGGAGGTCTGCGCCCAGCCCTCGACGGCGACGCGGCCGTCCTTGGCGTCGATGCCCACCGCGATCTTGCCCGGATGCAGGCGCGCCGCCTCCCGGACGAATTCGGGATCGCGCACGGCGGCGGTGCCGATGATCACCCGGGCGACGCCCTTCGCGAGCCAGCCTTCCAGCGTCTTCATCTCGCGGATGCCGCCGCCGAGCTGAACCGGGATCTTCACGCGGGCCAGGATCGCGTCCACCGCGGCGGCGTTGCGCGGCGCGCCCGCGAAGGCGCCGTCGAGATCGACCACATGCAGCCACGGAAAACCCTGATCCTCGAAGGTCGCGGCCTGGGCGGCCGGATCGTCGCCGAAGATCTTGGCCTGCGCCATGTCCCCCTGGATGAGGCGGACGCAGCGTCCCTCCTTCAGGTCGATCGCCGGGTACAGGATCACGGGTGCTGTCTTCCTTCTCGTCGAAGCCGAACCGCGCTCAAGGGCGCCAGTTCAAAAAGTTCGCGATGAGCGCCAGGCCGAGGCGCTGGCTCTTTTCCGGGTGGAACTGCGTGCCGGCGATGTTGCCGCGGGCGACCATCGCGGTGACCGAACCACCGTACTCGGCCTGCGCCACCAAGTCCTCCGGGCGTTCCGCAGCGAGCGCGAAGCTGTGCACGAAATAGGCGTGCAGGCCGTCCGCACCGGTGGGAATGCCGGCGAGCAGCGCATGGTCGCGGGCCACCCGCAGAGTGTTCCAACCCATATGGGGGATCTTGAGCGCCGGATCGGACGGCTGGATCGGCGCGACATCACCCGGGATCCAGCCGAGACCCGGCGTCGTCTCGTATTCCAGCCCGCGGCTCGCGAGCAGCTGCATGCCGACGCAGATGCCCAAGAACGGCCGGCCGGCAACCTGCGCGACCTGGATCATCGCCTCGACCATGCCGGGGACGGCATCGAGCCCGCGCCGGCAATCCGCGTAGGCGCCGACGCCCGGCAGCACGAGCCGGTCGGCGGCGGCCACCACGTCCGGGTCGGAGGTCAGGCAGATGCGTGTGTCACGTCCGCTCTCCCGGGCGGCGCGCTCGAACGCCTTGGCGGCGGAATGGAGGTTGCCCGATCCGTAATCGATGATCGCGACCGTCTCGGTGCTCATGCGCGTCTCGATAGAAAAAGCGTCACCGGGCGACTTCCTGGGCTGGGAACAGGCCGATCACCGGTTCGGTGCGCCGGGCCGGGCCGGCCGGGAACGGCGCGCGGGGCGCCGCCGCGGTGGCGTCGAGCCAGCGGCCGATGGCGCGTGCTTCGGCTTCTTCGGGTGTGGCGGCGATCACCGCATCCCGGGTCGGCCAGCCCCGGCGGGCGAGCGTCCAGCGGCGCAGGCTCGACGCTTCGAGGCCGATCAGCCAGGAGGCCAGCAGGGTGACGATCGTGGCGATCCCGGGCGGCAGCCCGAGCAGATGACCGACGCCTGCCAGCGCCATGAGACCCACGAACACGATCAGCGCTGCGATCCAGAGGCGATGGAACAGGAACCACAGCACGCTGAACGCGAAGGCCGACCAAGAGAAGCCGTCCCGCACGAGTACGGCCCGGTCCAGGCCGATGGACTCGCCCGGCCGCGCATCGGCCGGCAGGTGGAGCGTGTAGCTGCGCATCCGCATCGCGGGACTCCCGGTGAGAGCGCTCGGCGACGGTGGGACCGACCGTCTTAAAAAGCGCGACGAAACGACGGTCTTACAGGGAGCCCTTCGTGGAGGGAACGCGGCCCTCCTCGCGCGGGTCGATCGCCACCGCCTTCCGCAAGGCGCGGGCCAGCCCCTTGAAGCAGCTCTCGGCGATGTGGTGGGCGTTGTCGCCGTACAGGGTCTCGACGTGCAGCGTCAGCCCGGCATTCATCGCGAAGGCCTGGAACCACTCGCGCACCAGCTCGGTGTCGAACTGCCCGATCTTCTCCACCCGGAAGGTGGTGTGGAACACCAGGAACGGCCGGCCCGAGATGTCGACGCAGACCCGGGTCAGCGCCTCGTCCATCGGCAGGTGGATATCGGCGTAGCGGGTCACCCCGCGCTTGTCGCCGAGCGCCTTGGCGAAGGCCTGGCCCAGCGCGATGCCGCAATCCTCGGCGGAATGGTGCTGATCGATATGCAGATCGCCGTCGACCTTGACCTCTAGGTCGAACAGGCCGTGCCGGGCGAACAGGTCGAGCATGTGGTCGAGGAAGCCGATCCCGGTGGCGATCTTCGACTGCCCGGTCCCGTCGAGGCCGACGCTGACCGCGATATCGGTCTCGGCGGTCTTCCGGCTGATGGAGGCGCTGCGCATTTTTTCGGACTTTGTGGCGGGGCGGCTGGAGCCCCGAGGGCCTTCTAGTGCCTGTTCTTCGGCGATCGCAAGGATCGTCGTTGGGACGGGCGCAAAACATGGGTTCCCGAAGGGCTGCAGCCCTTTGGCGGGGTGCAGGGCAGTGCCCCGCGCTGCGCAGGGCGGCGCTTTACGCGTGAAGCACCCGCCCGGCCACCGCGTCGAGCTTGGCGAGCAGCGCCGGATCGCGGGCGGTCGGCGCGGTCATGATCGCGCCGTCGAGCGCCCGGTGCGAGCCCGCTGGGCAGGGCTCGCGCTCGGCCGGGAAGTCGCGGGCGAGCCGCGCCACCAGCCGGGCTGCCGTGTCGGCATTGGTCCGGGCCACCGCGATCACCGCGGCGACGTCCACGGCGTCGTGGCCGGGGTGCCAGCAATCGTAGTCGGTCACCATCGCGATGGTGGCGTAGGTGATCTCGGCCTCGCGGGCGAGCTTGGCCTCGGGCATGTTGGTCATGCCGATCACGTCGAACCCTTGCGCCTTGTAGGCCCGGGACTCGGCGAGCGAGGAGAATTGCGGCCCGTCCATGCAGACATAGGTGCCGCCGCGATGGACCGCGACGCCCTCCGCCTGGGCGGCGTTGGCGATCCGCGCCTGCAGCCCCGGGCCGACCGGGTGGGCGAGCGAGACGTGGGCGACGCAGCCATCGCCGAAGAACGAGGAGGCGCGGCCGTGCGTGCGGTCGACGAACTGGTCGACCAGCACGAACAGGCCCGGCGGCAGCTCCTCGCGGAACGACCCGCAGGCGGAGAGCGCGACGAGATCGGTGACGCCGGCCCGCTTCAGCGCGTCGATATTCGCGCGGTAGTTGATGCCCGACGGCGACAGGCGATGGCCGCGTCCGTGGCGAGCCAGGAACACGACCTTGGTGTCGCCGATCCGCCCGATGCGCAGGGCATCCGAGGGCTCCCCCCAGGGCGAGGCGACGCGCTCCTCGCGCACGTCCTCGAGCCCCGGCAGATCGTAGACGCCGGACCCGCCCATCACCCCGAGCACCGCTGCCGTCATGCCGGTTTCCCTTTTGTAAGCTTCATCCTAGCCGCCACCTCATCCTGAGGTGCCGGAGCGAAGCGGAGGCCTCGAAGGAGGTCTCCATCACGCGGAGCGATCCCTGGAACCCTCCTTCGAGGCTGCTGCGCAGCACCTCAGGATGAGGGGGGCGGATGGGATCGGTGTCGCCGAGAGGCCGACAGCCGCGTTCGCCGAGCGGTAGCACGCGGCCCCAGCCCAAAAAAGATGGGCCCCCCGCAGGAGGCCCATCTGGCAATGTCGATGCAATGCCGGCTCAGAACGTCTTGTGCAGCTCCGGCTGAAGGCCGTGGACCTCGCCGCCGACATCGGCCCAGACTTTCTTCTTCACGTAGTAGAGCAGCCCCGACAGGATGATCAGGAACAGGATCACCCGGAAACCCAGGGCCTTGCGGTCCATCATGTGCGGCTCGGCCGCCCACATCAGGAAGGCCGCGACGTCCTTGCCGTACTGGTCCACGGTCTCGGGGACCACGGGCTGGCCGGCGTCAGTCTTGGCGTAGGTGACCTGCCCGTCGGTGATCGGCGGCGGCATCGCGATGATGTGGCCGGGATAGTACTTGTTGTAATGGCCGCCATCGGGCACCGAAAAGTCCTTCGGCGCCTCCTCGTAGCCGTTGAGCAGCGCGTGGATGTAGTCGGGCCCCTGCTCCGAATAGCCGATGAGTGGCAGCCAGTCGGTCAGGAAGTACAGCGAGCCGCGGGAGAAGGTCCGCGCCTTGGCGATCACCGAGAAATCCGGGGGCGCCTTACCGCCATTGGCGGCCGCCGCGGCTTGGTCGTTCGGGAAGGGCGGCGGGAACGTGTCGGCCGGGCGGCCGGGCCGGTCGAACATCTCGCCGGAATCGTTCGGGCCGTCCTTGACCTGGTAGGTCGCAGCCAGGGCCTTGACCTGCGCGGCCGAGAAATCCGGGCCGCCATCCTGGGCGAGATTGCGGAAGGCGACCAGCTTCATCGAGTGGCAGGCGGAGCAGACTTCCTTGTAGACCTGGAAGCCGCGCTGGAGCTGCGCAGTGTCGAACCGGCCGAACGTGCCGGCGAAGCTCCAGTTGACCCGGCCCGGGATCGGGCCGCCATGCCCCTCCTGGGCGGAGGCCGGTGCAGCCCCGGTCAGCAGGGCCGCGACCGCGAAGGCGGCGGTGGTCGAGAGGACGCGACGCATCATCATGGTCCTGCCGTCAGCCCTTCGTCGTCGGAGCGGCGGCGGCGCCCGCCGGCATGCCGGAGCCGCTCACCTGCTTGCCTGGCCCGGTCACGCTTTCCAGGATCGAGGCCGGAAGCGCCTTCGGCGTCTCGAACAGGCCGCAGAGCGGCATGACGAGCAGGAAGTGGGCGAAGTAATAGGCGGTGCAGATCTGCGACGCGAGGACGTAGCCCCCCTCGGGCGGCTGGGATCCCAGCCAGCCCAGCAGGAAGGTCGCGCCGATGAACACCCAGAAGAACTGCCGGTAGATCGGCCGGTAGTTGCACGAGCGCACCCGCGACCAATCCAGCCACGGCGCGAAGGCCAGGATGATCACCGCCGAGAACATCAGGATCACGCCGCCGAGCTTGCTCGGGACCGCGCGCAGGATCGCGTAGAACGGCAGGAAGTACCATTCCGGCACGATATGCGCCGGCGTCACCGCGGGATTGGCGGCGATGTAGTTGTCGGCGTGGCCGAGATAGTTCGGCTGGTAGAACAGGAACCACGAGAACAGGATCATGAACACGCAGGTGGCGAACACGTCCTTTACGGTGGCGTAGGGGGTGAACGGGACCGCGTCCTTGCCCGACTTGATCGGGATGCCGGCCGGGTTGTTCTGGCCGGTGACGTGCAGCGCCCAGACGTGGAGCACGACAACGCCGGCGATCATCCAGGGCAGCAGGTAGTGCAGCGAGAAGAACCGATTCACGGTCGGGTTGCCGACCGAGTAGCCGCCCCAGAGCAGGGTCTGGATGGTGTCGCCCACCACCGGGATCGCCGCCAGGATGTTGGTGATGACGGTGGCGCCCCAGAAGCTCATCTGGCCCCAGGGCAGCGTGTAGCCCAAGAAGGCGGTCGCCATCATCAGCAGGTAGATGATGACGCCGAGGATGTAGAGCACCTCGCGCGGGGCCTTGTAGGACCCGTAATACAGCGCCCGGAACATGTGGACGTAGACGGCCACGAAGAACATCGACGC
This sequence comes from Methylobacterium sp. E-066, assembly GCF_022829635.1. Lineage (GTDB taxonomy): Bacteria > Pseudomonadota > Alphaproteobacteria > Rhizobiales > Beijerinckiaceae > Methylobacterium. The sequence continues at coordinate 21,970 of NZ_JAKSYO010000171.1, read as the reverse complement.
GCCGTTGGCGTGCGCGTAGCGCAGCAGCCAACCGTAATTCACGTCGCGCATGATCTTTTCGACGGAATTGAACGCGCCCGTCGCCGACGGCTCGTAATGCATCGCCAGCCAGACGCCGGTGATGATCTGGATCCCCAGGAAGGCCGCCAGGATCGCCCCGAAGGTCCAGAAATAATTGAGGTTCCGGGGGACCGGGTAGGCGATGAAGGACGAGTGCACGAGGCCGGCGATCGGCAGCCGGGCCTCGAACCACTTGGCGACGCGGCTCTTCGGGACGTAGGTGCTGGCAGTTCCGCTCATGTCCGCGTCCCTCTCACGCCGCTTCCTTGCCGCCCTCGCCGATCCGGATCTTGGTGTCCGTCTCGAAGGCGTAGGGCGGGATCGGCAGGTTGATCGGCGCCGGCCCGTGGCGGACGCGCCCGACCGCGTCGAACTGCGAGCCGTGGCAGGGGCAGGCCCAGCCCTCGAAGTTGCCCTGGTGGCCGATCGGCACGCAGCCGAGATGCGTGCAGTTGCCGTACACGATCAGCCACTGATCGTGGCCGTTCTTGACCCGGGTCGGGAAGGCCGCCGGATCGATCATCGCCGAGAGCGGGACCGCCTGCATGTCGGTCACCTCCTTGGCCGTCAGCTTGCGCACGAAGATCAGCTTGCCGCGCCAGAACACGTTGACGATCTGGCCGTCCTGGATCGGCGTCAGGTCGACGTCGATCGGCGCGCCGGCCGCGATCGTCTCGGCGTCGGGCGCCATCGACGAGATCAGCGGCCAGACCACGGAGGCCGCGCCGACCGCGAGGCCGGCGCCCGTGGCGAGGAACAGGAAGTCGCGACGGCTGCCCTCGTGAGAGCTGCTATCCCGGCTGGCGGGAGCGGTGGTGGTCGCCAAGATTCGGAACTCCGTGCGTTGACGTGAGGGCCGCAGGCGCCCTGCCCTGATGTTCCGGCCAGGCCGCGATCAAAGCATTATCGTTCTAATCTGAGCAAAGAGACCGTCTGCCACCCCCAAGTCAAGCTGCCGGATCAGCCACGGTGACGCGGTTAGGTCACGATCGTTGTCATATGTTGCCGGATGTCGCCTCGGCTGCTCCGCTATGCCGCGGTGGTGTCGAGGCGGGTGGTGCCGTCATCCAGGAAACCGCCCGACTGACGCGCCCACAGGCCGGCATAGACGCCGCCCCGGGCGACGAGTTCGGCGTGGGTGCCCTCCTCGACGATTCGGCCGCGGTCGATCACCACCAGGCGGTCCAGGGCCGCGATGGTCGACAACCGGTGGGCGATCGCCACCACGGTCTTGCCGGCCATCAGCGTGTCGAGCGATTCCTGGATCGCCGCCTCGACCTGACTGTCGAGGGCCGAGGTCGCCTCGTCGAGAATCAGGATCGGCGCGTCCTTGAGCATCACCCGGGCGATGGCGATGCGCTGGCGCTGGCCGCCGGACAGCTTGACCCCGCGCTCGCCGACCTGCGCGTCGTAGCCCCGGCGGCCCTTGTGGTCGACGAGGTCGGCGATGAACCCGTCCGCATGCGCCAGCCGGGCGGCGCGCTCGATCTGCACCTGCGTGGCATTGGGGCGGCCGTAGCCGATATTCTCGCGGATCGAGCGATGCAGCAGGGAGGTGTCCTGGCTGACCATGGCGATCGCCTCGCGCAGCGATTGCTGGGTCACCGTGGCGATGTCCTGGCCGTCCACCAGAATGCGGCCGCTCTCGACCTCGTAGAGACGCAGCAACAGGCTCGCGAGGGTGGACTTGCCCGCGCCGCTGATCCCGACCAGCCCGACCTTCTCGCCGGGGCGGATCGTCAGGGTGAAGTCCTCGATCACGGTGGCGTCGCCACGGCCGTAATGGAAGCCGACATTCTCGAACCGGATCTCGCCGCCGGCCACGACCAACTCGCGGGCGTCCGGCGTATCGACCAGCGCATGTGGGCGCGCCATGGTCTGCATGCTCTCCTGGATCACGCCGACATTCTCGAACACGCCGCGGACGGTCTGCATCACCCAGCCTGACATGGCGAGAAGCCGCAGGATCAGGGCGAGGCCGGCCGAGGCTTCACCGGTGGTCATCCCGCCGCTCCGCCAGAGGATCAGGCAGGCGGCGCCGGTCGCGATCAGCAGCGTGCTGTTGAGGATCCCAAGAAGGCTGGTCGTCAGCGTCACCAGCCGGAACTGGTACAGGTAGGCATCCGTGTGGACCTCGACCGCGTCGCGCACCGTCGCCCGCTCCTCGCGGTCCCGTGCGAACAGCTTGACGGTCAGGATATTGGTGTAGCTGTCGACGATGCGGCCGATCAGCACCGAGCGGGTGTCGGCGGTCTTGTGCGAGCGGGCACGGGCTCGGGGCACGAACCAGGTCGTCAGGGCGGCATAGGCGCCGATCCAGATCAGCACCGGCAGGGCGAGCCAGGGGGAGATCGAGCCGAACAGGCCGACTGCGGTCACCGCGTAGATCGCCACGTAGAGCAGGGTGTCGATGAACACGACCGCCAGTTCCCGCACCGCGGGGCCGACCTGCACGACCCGGTTGGCGAGGCGACCGGAGAAGTCGCCCTGGAAGTACGAGAGTGCGTGCCCGAGGGTGTAGAGATGCGCCCGCCAGCGAATCTGGCTGGTCGATTGCGGCACGATCAGCTGGTTGGACAGCAGTTCGTGCAGCCAGATCGTGATCGGCCGCACCACCCCGACCAGCAGCAGCACCAAGCCCAACCCGACCGCGTGGTCGGACAGGACGGTGGCCCGGTCGGCCGTGGCGAGCAGGTCGATGAACCAGCGCATCACCAGGTAGAGCGAGGCCTCGACGGTCCCGGCGATCACCGCGATGACGAACAGAGCCACCAGGGCGGCGCGGATCGGGTGCAGGTAGAACCAGGCGAAACCCAGGACCGTCCGCGGCGGGGTGCGCGTCTCGTCGAAGGGCGCGAACGGATCGACCCGGCGCTCAAGCCAATTCAAAACCATGTCTTTGGGGGCGCACCGTTACGGAAAGCCCACATGTAAGCATGGGCCGCCGCCCGCCAAGCGCGCGCGGTCGTCGCGGCGCCGGCGTCGCCGAAAAGATACCTTATTCAGGATGCGCCTCTCGTCGCGAAGCCGGCGACCCGGCCGGATTCGACGCGGTCAGCGTACCAGGGCGAGCGTGGCGCCCGACTTGGTCAGCGCGCCGTCCAGCGAGCCGCCGCCCTGGCGCAGACGCGCCGCCACCGTGCCGCCGGGCTGGTAGAGATAGACCTCGCCATCGCGGAAATCCCAGGCGGAGACCCGGGCGAGGTCCTTGTTGGGGCAGCCGGAGGCCGAGGCCTTGTACAGGTCGAGGGCCGGCGCGCTCGACAGGGTAACCTTGCAGCTCGCGCCGGTGGCGTCCTTGGCGTCCCAGCTGCCGACCACCGAGGCGCGGCCGCTCGTGACCACCGGCGGCGGCGGCGCGGGCGGCGCCACCGGCTCGGCGATGACCGTCGGGGTATTGGGCGCCGCGTTGGCCTGGGCGCCGGGCGGCGGCGGCGCGTCGGGGCTCGCGGTCGCGCCGGGCGGCGGCGCGAGCGGCGCCGCGGTCACGGTCCCCGACGGGACCGCTTGGACCGCATCGAGGGAGGCCTGCGAGGGCGCCCGGCCCCGCGGGCTTTCCAGACGAGTCGTGGCACAGGCGCCCAGGGTGGCGCTCAGGCAGAGGGCAGCGAAGGTCGGCAGGCTCGGGCGCAGCATCGGACCACTTCGGATCAGGCTTGGGATAGCGCGCAATGACGCTTCGCCCCTGACTCGGTGCCAAATGCGCTGACCGCAAGGCGGCTGACCCGGCCGCCGCAGACTCCGCTGCGGAGGAGCGGCCTTTTCGCCCCGGTGTGGCCGGGGCGCCTCACCGCCCCGCGGTCAGACCACCCGCTCGACCATCATCTTCTTGATCTCGGCGATCGCCTTGGCCGGGTTCAAGTTCTTCGGGCAGGTGTTGGCGCAGTTCATGATCGTGTGGCAGCGGTAGAGCCGGAACGGATCGTGCAGAGAGTCGAGCCGGTCGCCGGTATTCTCGTCCCGCGAATCGATCAGCCAGCGATAGGCCTGGAGCAGGGCCGCCGGGCCGAGGAACTTGTCGCCGTTCCACCAGTAGCTCGGGCACGACGTGCTGCAGCACGCGCACAGGATGCACTCGTACAGGCCGTCGAGCTTCGACCGGTCCTCGGGGGTCTGGCGCCACTCCTTCTCGGGGGCCGGCGTCTCGGTCTGGAGCCAGGGCTCGATCGCGGCGTGCTGGGCGTAGAAGTTGGTCAGGTCCGGGACCAGATCCTTCAGCACCGGCATGTGCGGCAGCGGGTAGATCCGGACCGCGCCGTCCTTGTCCTTGCGGGTGAGGATCGGCAGGGCGTTGTCCGGGCTCTTGCACTCGTCGATGCCCATCGTGCAGGCGAGCGCGTTCTGCCCCTCGATGTTCATGGCGCAGGAACCGCAGATGCCCTCGCGGCAGGAGCGGCGGAAGACCAGGGTCGAGTCGACCTTGTTCTTGATCCACAAGAGCGCGTCGAGCACCATCGGCCCGCAATCGTCGCGATCGACCTGATAGGTGTCGATCCGCGGATTGGCCCCGTCATCCGGATTCCAGCGGTAGATCTTGAAGGTCTGCAGGTTCTTGGCGCCGGGCGGCGGCGCCCAGGTGCGACCCGGGGTGATCTGGGAGTTTTTGGGTAAGTTGAACTGAGCCATTGCGTTTATGTCCGGCAATATCGGTCAGATAAGGGGATTGGCGTCGAGGATGCGGACGCGAACGCGCTCCTCCTCGATCGTGACGATGGCGCCCGTTTCCAACGGGCTTCGGTGCTCCGTCAGCACGCGCCCCACGAGGGGCAGGTGACGCACAAGCTCGACACGCCCGCACCGGAGCTGGATCACGCTCGGAGCGATCAGCGCTTGGCGCGTCAGCGCGGCACCGAAATCGAGATCACGCGTGAGCACGATCGCCTGATTCACCCGCGCCCATTCCATGATCACGTCGTCGGCCGCATTCTGGAGGCCGATCGTGCTCCAATGCGCGGCGTCGTGCCCCTGGCCCGCCAATCCGTCGATCCAAGCCATCGACAGGTTCATGTCGACGACGAGTTTCATTCCGCGGCAACCAGGGCGACATCCCTGAAGCCGGCGAGCGAAGCACCGAAGCGGAGGGCTTCGAGAATGTCTTCACGTTCAAGGTAAGGATAGCCTGCCAGCAACTCGTCGATCGTCGTCCCGCCCCCGAGCTCGCCGAGGATCATCCCAACGGTCACCCGCATGCCGCGGATGCACGGCTTGCCCTGCATGACGGCGGGATTCACCGAGATCCGGGGAAACCCCTGGAAGGTACGCGTCACGACAGACCTCCTCTCATCTCGGTACGACCGGCGATCGGTCCGGGAAGAACGCACGTGCCGAAGGCCGACACGTGCATTTCGGCTGCTGAAATCAGTACACCCGCGCCTTCGGCTCGATGTACTGGATCTCATTCGACATCGTGTAGGTGTGCACCGGCCGGTAATCGATGTTGACTTGGTGCCGGCCCTCGTCGAGCCAGGAGAGGGTGTGCTTCATCCACTCCTTGTCGTTGCGGTCCGGAAAATCTTCGCGGGCGTGAGCGCCGCGGGATTCCTTACGGTTGGCGGCCGATTCCATCGTCACCACCGCCTGGCCGATCAGGTTATCGAACTCCAGGGTCTCCAGGAGGTCGGTATTCCAGACCAGCGACCGGTCGGTGATCTTCACGTCGGCGGCGGCGTTCCAGACCTTGTGGATCAGGCCCTTGCCCTCTTCCAGCACCTCGCCGGTGCGGAACACGGCGCAGTTGTTCTGCATCGTCTTCTGCATCTCGGCGCGCAGCTCTGCGGTCGGCGTCGAGCCGTTGGCGTTGCGGAAGCGGTCGAGGCGCTCGAGCGCCTTGTCGGTGGCGCCCTTGGGCAGTTCCTGGGCCCGGCCGTTCGGCTCGACGATCTCGGCGCAACGCTTGCCGGCGGCGCGGCCGAACACCACGAGGTCGATCAGCGAGTTTGAGCCGAGGCGGTTGGCGCCGTGGACCGAGACGCAGGCTGCCTCGCCGATCGCCATCAGGCCCGGCACCACCGTGTCGGGATTGCCGTCGCGCAGGGTCAGCACCTCGCCGTGATAGTTCGTGGGGATGCCGCCCATGTTGTAGTGCACGGTCGGGATGACCGGGATCGGCTCCTTGGTCACGTCGACGCCCGCGAAGATCTTTGCGGATTCCGAGATACCGGGCAGGCGCTCGTGCAGGATCTTCGGGTCGAGGTGGTCGAGGTGCAGGTAGATGTGGTCCTTGTTCTTACCGACGCCGCGGCCGTCGCGGATCTCCATGGTCATGGAGCGCGAGACCACGTCACGCGAGGCGAGATCCTTGGCCGAGGGGGCGTAGCGCTCCATGAAGCGCTCGCCCTCGGAGTTGGTCAGGTAGCCGCCCTCGCCCCGCGAGCCTTCGGTGATCAGGCAGCCCGCGCCGTAGATGCCGGTCGGGTGGAACTGCACGAACTCCATGTCCTGGAGCGGCAGCCCGGCACGCAGCACCATGGCGTTGCCGTCACCCGTGCAGGTATGGGCCGAGGTCGCCGAGAAATAGGCGCGGCCGTAGCCGCCGGTGGCCAGGATGGTCTGCTGGGCGCGGAACCGGTGGATCTCGCCGGTGGCCTGGTCGAGGGCGATGACGCCGCGGCAGCGGCCGTCCTCGTCCATGATCAGGTCGAGGGCGAAGTACTCGATGAAGAAGTCGGTCTGGTTCTTCACCGCCTGTCCGTAGAGGGTGTGCAGCATGGCGTGGCCGGTGCGGTCGGCCGCCGCGCAGGTCCGCTGGGCGGTGCCCTTGCCGTAATCGGTGGTCATGCCGCCGAACGGACGCTGGTAGATTTTTCCCTCTTCCGTCCTGGAAAAGGGCACGCCCCAGTGTTCCAGTTCGTACACGGCGGCGGGCGCGTTGCGGACGAGGTACTCGATCGCGTCCTGGTCGCCGAGCCAGTCCGACCCCTTCACGGTGTCGTACATGTGCCAGCGCCAATCGTCCGGGCCCATATTGCCCAGCGAGGCCGAGATGCCGCCCTGCGCCGCCACAGTGTGCGAGCGGGTCGGGAACACCTTGGTGATGCAGGCGGTGCGCAGGCCGGCCTCAGAGCAGCCGACCGTGGCGCGCAGGCCCGCGCCGCCGGCGCCGACGATCACGACGTCGAAGGCGTGGTCGTGGATGGTGTAGGCAGGCCCGCTGCCGTTGGTGCCGTTGGCGGCCATGATCGGCTCCTCGAAATGCGTGATGGCGGGGTTCAGGCCGGCTGTCCGAAGCCGATGCGCAGGACCGCGTAGAGGCAGGCCACGGCCACCAGGACCGCGTAGGCGTTGTTGGCGAACACCGCGGCGATCTTCGTGCCCTGGCCGTGCACGTAATCCTCGATGACCACCTGCATGCCGATCCGCATGTGGATCGTCACCGACAGCAGCGCCAGGATCAGGATGATCGAGACCAGGGGCTTGGCGATCAGGTGCGTCGCTTCGACGTAGCCCCGGCCGGCCATGCTGGCGACGATCACCACGAAGGCCAGCATCAGGACGACGTTCGCCGCCGCGGTCACCCGCTGCTGCCACCAGTGGCTAGCGCCGTGATGGGCGACGCCGAGGCCGCGGACGCGGGCGCGCGGGGTGCGGATCGAGACGCGGGTGTCCTGGCGGATCTCTTCCTTAGCCATGCCGGCCTCCCCTCAGCGGACCAGAAGGGCGACCGCCCAGATGACGATGGTGAGCGCGATGGACCCGATCAGGGTCATGCGCGCCATGCTCAGGCGCTTTTCCCGGTCGAACCCGACACCGGTATCCCATACCAGATGGCGCAGGCCGCCGAGCATGTGGTGCATCAGCACCCAGGTGTAGGCGAACAAGATCAGCCGGCCGACCAGCGAGCCGAAGAACCACGCGACGTAGGAATAGGCGACCGGTCCCGAAGCAAGCGCCACGAGCCAGATCGCCACCAAGGCAGTGCCTCCGTAGAGCGCGATGCCGGTAAGACGGTGAAACACCGACATCGCCATCGTCCAGGTCAGGCGATAGATCTGGAGATGCGGTGAAAGCGGCTGTGCCACGGTCGGGCGGGCGGTGGGTGCCATTGGGTTGAAGCCTCGCAGCTGCGAACTGGACCGTCTCTAATCTGGTGGTAGCGCTAGTGCCTGCGGGCGCAAGCCGCAATGTGTCATGCTGCGCCGCACAGTGGGGCGCGTGTTGATAGCGCGGCGGATCTGTCACTTGAGTTGGCCCAGCAGGCGCCACCAGGCGTAATCGAGGGGCGCCGCGATCACGAGCGAGGCCAGGCCGAAGGCCAGGGTGAGTCGCGTCGCGTCCCGCAGGCGCACGCCGCCGAGCTCGCTGGCGAACACGATCGGCGGGGCCTGGTAGGGGAAGAACAAGGTCGAATAGCCGATCACCTGGATCGAGACGACGGCCAGGGGCGAGAGGCCGCTGGCATTCGTCATCTCGCCCGCGAGCGCCGTGTACAAAGCCGGTGCGCCGTTGGCGGTGACCAGCAGCGTCAGGAGTGTGCTGATCCCGGTGAGCACCGCGAAGTTCTGGGTCGGCGCGTCGGGCGTGAGCGGCGCCACCGCGAGCAGCCCATGGCCGAGCCGCGCCCCGAGCCCGGTCTCGTTGACCAGGGCCACGAGGCCGAGCAGCGCCGCGATGTAGAAGCAGGTCCGCAGGTTCACCTGCTGGAACGCTTCCGAAGGCAGCACGCCGACCCACGGCAACAGGCAGATCACGGCGGCGGCGAGACCGACCCAGGCCGGGGCGAGGCCGTGCAGGCTGTCGGTCATCCACAGGGCCAGGGTGCAGGCCAGGATCACCGCGAGGCGCCGCTCCGCGGCCGAGACCGGCGGCAGGGTCGGCAGCACCTGCGCGTCGGGGCTCAGACTGTCGGGGAACAGGCGCACGATCAGCGCCACCAGCATCACGCCCTTCACCAGGGCCAGAACCGGTGCGTGCAGGACGAAATAGGACAGGTAGGAGAGGTGCAGGCCGAGCACCTGCTCGGCCGAGCCGGCCATGACCAGGTTCGGCACGTTGGCCGGCAGGATCGCCGCGGACAGGATCGGGGTCGCCACGCCCACCGCCAGGACCGCGCCGGTTCGTCCCGGACGGCCGCGCGCGAGGCCGAAGCCGTCGCAGAGCGCCAGTGTCACCGGGATCATCAGAGCGATCCGGCCCAGGTTCGACGGCATCACGAAGGCGATGAGGAAGCTCAAGGCCACGAGGCCGGCGATGAAATGGGCGTAGGAATCCGACAGGCGCGTGGCCAGCGCCCGGGCCATGCGGGCGCCGAGGCCGGTCCGGGTCATGCCCTGGCCCACCACCATGCCGGACAGGACCAGCCAGAAGGCCGAGGCCGAGAAGCCGGAAAAGACCGTCGCTGGGTTGCCCAGACGCAGCAGCATCGCCAGCCCGAAGAAGGCGAGCGCCGTCACGATCTCCGGCAGCAGGGCCGTCGCCCAGAGGCCCATGCACAGGACCAGCAGGGCGGCTGTCGCCGGAACAATTGCCTCCCCGCTCATCCGACCCTCCCACGCCGCGTCCTGGCGCGGGCATGGGCCGGTTTGGAACGGTTCGCAATTCGGGAGTGCGCGACGCAGCCTTCGCGTGGGACGAAGGCTGACGAGGCCGGAAGTCTGAACTGGACGAGAAAAAGCCCGGCCGTTGCCGGCCGGGCTGTTCCGTCGAGATGCCGTTTTGGACGGTGCGCCGCTCAGTAGCCGTAGCCGTAGGTGCCGCAATAGGCCGGATCATAGCCGTAGCCGTAACCGCCGGCGCAGCTATCGTCGTAGCCGGAGCCGAACCCGCTCAGGCCGTAGCCGACACCCAACCCGAGGCCGACGCCCGCCAGGCCGTAACCCAGGCCGCGACCGTAGCCGCCGCCATAGCCACGCCCGTAATAGCCGCGAGTCGCGTAGCCACGGTTTCCGATCACGCCGCGCCCGCCATAGACGGAGCCGCCGCGCTGGAAGCCGCCGCCGCCGAAGCCCCGGCCGCCAGCGATCCCCGGTGCGCCGACACCCGCGCCACGGAATCCTCCGCCACCCAGGCCGGCGCCGCGGAAACCGCCACCGCCAAGTCCGCCACCGCCAAGTCCGCCACCACCGAGTCCACCGCCCCGGAACCCACCGCCGCCGAAGCCGCCGCCATGGAAACCGCCGCCGCCGTGAAAGCCACCGCCGCCGCCGAACCCGCGGGCGTCGGCGCTCGCGGGAACGAAGGCGAAAGCCGCCAAGAGTGCAGTCGATGCGAGAGCAAAGCGCTTCATCGAAAAGTCCAATCCTTGAGAGGAGTATGACTTTTCAACGTCCCATAGATCCAACGTATCCACGTTCGACGATTGATGATGGCGTGTCAGTCCGTCGCTGCTTGGCAGTTCAGCACCGAAGGCGGCGAAAGCTCGGCCGTATTCGCAGGTGAACGCGCTTTATCGGAACGGCGGCTCGTCGAAGCTGCGCAGCTTGCGCGAATGCAGCCCGTGCCGGTCGGCGCGGAGCGCGTCGAGGGCCGCCAGCCCGACCCGCAGGTGCTCGGAGACCGCCCGGTCATAGAAGGCATTGGCGGCGCCGGGCAGCTTGATCTCGCCGTGGAGCGGCTTGTCGGAGACGCAGAGCAGCGCGCCGTAGGGCACGCGCAGGCGGAAGCCCTGGGCCGCCACGGTGCCGCTCTCCATGTCGACCGCGATGGCGCGCGACTGGTTGATCCGCCGCCGCTCCTGGCTGAACCGCAATTCCCAGTTGCGGTCGTCGTAGGTGACGACCGTGCCGGTGCGCAGGCGGCGCTTGAGCGCCTCAGCCTGTTCGCCGGTCACCAAGGCGGCAGCGCTCTGAAGGGCGACCTGCACCTCGGCCAGCGCCGGCACCGGCACGTCCGGCGGCACCAGCTCATCGAGGATCCGGTCCCGGCGCAGATAGGCGTGGGCGAGCACGTAGTCGCCGATGGTCTGCGACTGGCGCAGGCCGCCGCAATGGCCGACCATCAGCCAGCAATCCGGGCGCAGGACGGCGAGATGGTCGGTGATCGTCTTCGCGTTCGAGGGGCCGACGCCGATATTGACCAGGGTCGTGCCCTGCATGGTCCCGTCGGCGCCCCGGGCGACGAGGTGATAGGCCGGCATCTGGTGGCGGTGCCAGGGCGAGGCGGCGATCACCGCGGCGGGATCGGCCGTGGCGGCCTCCGCCCGGCTCACCGACAGGCCGCCGGGCAGGACCAGCCGCTCGAAGCCTTCCTCCCCGGAAGCCAGCCGCTCCAACCCGTGGCGAACGAACTGGTCGACGTAGCGGTGATAGTTGGTCAGCAGGATCCAGGGCTGGACATCGCGCCAGTCGCAGCCGGTGTAGTGGACCAGGCGGCGCAGGGAGTAATCGACCCGCACCGCGTCGAACAGGGCCAGCGGCAGCGGCTCGCCGTCGACGAGGTCGAAGGTGCCGTCGGCGATCTCGTCGCCCACCAGCGACAGGAGCGGGACCGGGAAGTAGGTGGCGAGTTCCGCGCCGTCGACGGCCCGCCCACCGGCATCGAGCCCCGCCTCCAGCACGTAGGGATAGGGGATCTCCTGCGCGCTCAGGCCGACCTCGATCTGGATGCCGTAATCGTCGATCAGCGGCTGCAATTGCCGGGTGAGATAATCGCGGAAGAAGACCGGGTGCGTCACCGTGGTGGCGTAGGTCCCGGCGGCCTGGAGCTTGGCGGTGGCGCGGCGCACCCGCGGCAGCGGCCCGGCGGCGCGGTAGCTGATCCGCAATTCGGGATAGCGGAAGGCGAGGCGCTCGGTGGCGTCCGGCGGCGGGCCGCCCGCGAGGTAGCGCTCCAGCGCCTGCCGCAGGGCGCCGGCCGCGCCGTCGTAGAGCTCGACCAGCCGGTCGACTGCGCTTCCCGCATCCGCGACGGCCTGCATCGGCCGCAATTCCCGCTCGATCATGAAGCCTCCCGTCCCGGGCCCGGCTCTACACCGGCCCGGTGGCCCGCGCGAGGTGCGGGCTTGCGGCCGGACGGCTCTTGCCCGAGAACCGGCGCGGGATGCGAGGGCGCGGAGGTTCCTTGAGCGCGGACGAGTTCGGGATTCGTCCCGGCGAGGAGATGGCAGCCCTGCCGGCCGATTTCGACGCCGGCCTCCACTTCATCGGCCGGCTGCGCACGCCGTGGCAGACGCGCCGGGACTGCCCGAAGAACGGCCTGCAGACCGATGCGATCTGCACGGTCGAAGTCGACGCGGCTTACCTGCCCGGCCTGCGCACCATCACGGGCTGTACGCATCTGATCCTGCTCTACTGGATGGACCAGGCGACCCGCGGCCTCGTGGTGCAGCAGCCGCGCCACGCCGATGGGCCGCGCGGCACCTTCGCGCTGCGTTCCCCCGCCCGCCCGAATCCGATCGCCCTCTCGGTGGTCGAGCTGATCGAGCGCGCGGCTGACACCCTGCGGGTGCGGGGCCTCGATTGCCTCGACGGCACGCCCCTCCTCGACATCAAACCCTATTACGCGTCGATCGATTCGCGTCCCGAGGCGCGAATCGATCGCGCCGGCGCCGAGCCGTGAGGCGGCGGCTCTTCGCGGTCCTCGCCGTTCCGGCCCTGCTGGCGCTCGGAGGGCTCGCGGGCTGGTCCCTTCACAGGCCCGCCGCCGATGCGCGCGCCTACGCGGTGATGCGCGGCATCGCCGTCCAGGTCAGCCTCGACGAGGCGCCGCCCGAGTACGTGTTCTGGGGCGGCGATTCCCAGGTGGAGTTGCAGCCCGGGGGCCAGCGGCCGTGTGGCTTGGACTTCGTCAACGGCGGCTTCAGCGGCGCCACCGCCGCCGCCTATCTCGATCACCTCTCCGGCCTGACGTTCCGGCACAGGCCGAAAGCGGCCGCTCTGACGATCGGGACCAACGACATCCTGCTGAAGAATACTCCGCGCTCGGCCGAGGCCGCCGCGCGGTTCGAGGCGACCGTGGAGGCGATCGTGAAGCGGCTCCAAGCCGTGAGCCCGCGCTTGGTCGTCACCGCCCTGCCCCCGATCGGCCGCGAGAGCAGCCGCTTCCTCGACGCCGCTGCCGTGCCGGATTATTCGCAGCGTCTGCGCGCCCTGTGCGGCCGCCTGACCTGCACCTTCGCGGACCCGTTCGCGTCGCTCCGGGACGGCGAGACCGGCTACGCCAAGCCCGGCGCCCTGCGCGACGGCCTGCACCTCGCGGCCTACCGGCCGGCCATGGCGGCCCTGGAGCCGGTTCTCTGCGCGCCGTGAGCAATCCGTGCGGAAGGCGTTTCGTATTACACTTGGTGCGCAATCGCCTTTGCGTGCCTGCTAAAAATCTTGGCGCCTCTGCTGCCGCCTCCGCTCCTACGGATCAGCTTCCCTCACCGTCATTGCGAGCAAAGCGAAGCAACCCAGTGTGGCGCCACGTTCTGCGATCGCGCGCTGCCCTGGGTTGCTTCGCTGCGCTCGCAATGACGGAGCGGCGAAGTCATGACGGCGCGAACCTTCAACCTTCGATGAGCGACACCGCGTGCTCGAAGTCTATCTAACCGGTCTCTCCGTCAGCGGCGGCTTGATCCTCGCCATCGGCGCGCAGAACGCGTTCGTGCTGCGGCAGGGCTTGCGCGGCGAGCATGTCGCGCTCGTCTGTGCCACCTGTGCGGCCTCCGACGCGCTCCTGATCCTGGTGGGCATCACCAGTTTCAGGAGCATCGTGGTCCTCGCCCCCTGGCTGCGGCCGGCGATGCTGTATGCCGGTGCGGCGTTCCTGATCTGGTATGGGGCCCGCAGCCTCCGCTCGGCCCTCGCCGCCACGGAGGCGCTGCAACCCGCCCCGGGATCCGCCGCCGGCCTCGGGCGGACGCTCGCCACCTGTCTCGCGCTGACTTGGCTCAACCCCCACGTCTATCTCGACACGCTCCTGCTGATCGGCTCGATCTCGACGCGCTTCCCGGGCCAGGAACCCGCCTTCGCGGCCGGCGCGATGACGGCCTCGGTGGCGTTCTTCTTCTCGTTGGGCTACGGCGCCGCGATCCTCCGACCCCTCTTCGCGAAGCCGGCCGCGTGGCGCGTGCTCGAAGGCGTGATCGCGCTCACCATGTGGGTTCTTGCGGCCGAGTTGCTGTTGGATGGGCGGTAAGGGGCTGGCCGCCGCGTTTCCTCTGTTCAACCGGCCGGAGGGATTATAGCGATCGAGAACAAATTGGAGGCGGCCATGGGCAAGGTTCGGAAAGACCTCGTTCAGAACGATCGCACGCGCCTAAGCGAACGCGGTGTGCCTCGTTTCCAGGTCGTCGGCCGCGATGCCGATCGCGATTTGATACGGTCGCTTGCCAGACGATTGGCGGAGGACACGCCCGAAGCCTCCGCTTTGAGGGCGTCTGTCATCGCGTCGATCGCCGGCGGGATTTCGGGCAAGGGCGGACTTCGATCGGCTCTTCGACGGTCGCCGCTCGTCGGTGCCGATCTCGATCTGACGCGGCCACGCAAGCCTATTGATGCCGCGCAGCTTCAATCGCTGACGGCAGCGATGCCGCCCCAACCCCAGAGCGCTGTCGATTGCGTGCGATCGATGCGGGACGGTGATCGCTACTGATGCGCGTCCTGGAAACGTTGCTGGTCGGTTCGCGAATTTCGCCCGTCACTCCCACTCGATCGTGCCGGGCGGCTTCGAGGTGATGTCGTAGGTCACCCGGTTGATGCCCTTCACCTCGTTGATGATCCGTGTCGCGACCCGGCCCAGGAAGGCCATGTCGAACGGGTAGAAATCGGCGGTCATGCCGTCCACCGAGGTGACGGCGCGCAGCGCGCAGACGTGGTCGTAGGTGCGGCCGTCGCCCATCACGCCCACCGTCTTTACCGGCAGGATCACCGCGAAGGCCTGCCAGATCGTGTCGTAGAGGCCGGCCTGGCGGATCTCGTCGAGATAGATCGCGTCGGCCTTGCGCAGAGCCTCCAGCTTCTCCGGCGTGATCGTGCCGGGGCAGCGGATGGCGAGGCCCGGGCCCGGGAACGGGTGGCGGCCGACGAAGGCGTCCGGCAGGCCGAGTTCCTTGCCCAGCACCCGGACCTCGTCCTTGAACAGCTCGCGCAGCGGCTCCACGAGCTTCATGTTCATGCGCTCGGGCAGGCCGCCGACATTGTGGTGGCTCTTGATCGTCACCGATGGGCCGCCGGTGAACGACACGCTCTCGATCACGTCCGGGTAGAGCGTGCCCTGCGCCAGGAACGCCGCCCCGCCGATTTTTTTCGACTCCGCCTCGAACACATCGATGAACAGGCGGCCGATGGTTTTTCTTTTCACTTCCGGATCGCTGACGCCCTCGAGCGCCGACAAGAACATCCCGCTCGCTTCCACGTGGACCAGCGGGATGTTGTAATGGTCCCGGAACAGCGCCACGACCTGCTCGGCCTCGCCGAGGCGCAGCAGTCCGTGATCGACGAACACGCAGGTGAGCTGGTCGCCGATCGCCTCGTGGATCAGCACCGCCGCGACGGCGGAATCGACGCCGCCCGACAGGCCGCAGATCACCTTCTCGGAGCCGACCTGCTCGCGGATCTTGGCGATCGCCTCCTCGCGGTAGGCGCCCATGGTCCAGTCGCCGGAGCAGCCGGCGATGTCGCGCACGAAGTTGCGGATCAGCAGGGCGCCGTGCGGGGTGTGGGCTACCTCGGGGTGGAACTGCACCGCGTAGTAGTTGCGGGCCTCGTCCGCCACGGCCGCGAACGGCGCGTTCTTGGAGATCGCCACCGTGGAGAAGCCGTCCGGCAGCTTGGTGACCCGGTCGCCGTGGCTCATCCAGACCGGGTAGCGCTCGCCCTTGTGCCAGACGCCGTTGAACAGCGGGCAATCGGACAGGATCTCGACCTCGGCCCGGCCGAACTCGGCATGATGCCCACCCTCGACCGCGCCGCCGAGCTGGGCCGCCATGGTCTGCTGGCCGTAGCAGATCCCGAAGACCGGTACGCCCGAATCGAACACCGCTTGCGGCGCCCGGGGGCTCGCCTCGACCGTCACCGATTCGGGGCCGCCGGAGAGGATCACGCCCTTCGGCTTCTGCTCGCGGAACGCGGCCTCGGCCTTCGTGAAGGGCACGATCTCGCAATAGACCCCCTCCTCCCGCACCCGCCGGGCGATGAGCTGGGTCACCTGAGAGCCGAAATCGACGATCAGGATCTTGTCGTGGTCGGTGTTCATCGCGGGCGATTATCCGAAGGCCGGGGCGCACGCAACGCATGCGCCCGTTTCAGGCTGGGGATCGCTGCGCAAGGCGTGCGCCAACGGCGACTTGGTCAATCGAAGTTGCGGACCTTGGCCGAGCCGCCGAGGCTGATCGCGGGCTTGGCCGGCGCGCCCGCGAGGCTGACCTTCTTCTGGCCCGGCAGGGTCTTGGCACGCAGCTCCGGCGCGGCGGTCGGCGCCGGCTTGGTCGGCTTCAGATGCGCCTGTCCGTGGATCACCGAGCCGATCTCGCCAGCGACCCGGATCAAATCCTCCCGGTCACAGGAGCGGGCGACCTTCAGGCCGAGCTTGTGCATGTGACTCTTGCCGTAGAGGTAGGCGGCGAGCTGGGCGCGCTTCAGCGGTTGGATCTGCTCCAGGATCATCGGCAGGTCGAACTCGTCGGCCCGGTAGACCTCGCCCAGAACCTCGAGGCTCACGGGGCAATCGACTTCGGGCTCGGCGCCGCTGGTCGGATGCGATTGCGTCATGGTTGCCTCTCGGGAAGCGATGGATCGGAAGCTGGCCCGGATGCCCCGGAGCCGGGGTCGGTTTCAAGCCCTGACGGTGCCGTCAGGTCCGCAATCCTGGCCTGCACGGGGCCAGGGGTCGCAGGCGACGGCGCGGCATCCGCCGGTTTCCAGGCGCCGAGGCAGCCGGTGCAGACGGATTCGATCACCGCGCGTGCATGGGCCTGACGGCGCGCCCACAGGGCCTCGCGGGCGGTGCGGTCGCCCTCCGGCGTCGGCCGGATGCGGATGAACAGCGGCTCCTCCGCGAAGGCCGGCCCCGGCATGGCCGCCAGCAGCACGAGCAGCGCAAGAGCGCGAATGTTTGAGTCCGGAACCGGCTGCGCCGCGCGTGTCATGCCGCCTCGTCCCTCCGGCTGAGCCGATCCGGAGATCTCGCGCGTCATGGTAAACCGTCGCTTAACGGGAGGCGAGCGGTTCCGCTGTCGGAGCGGCGGCATCCGCATCCAGCGAAGCTCGACGCCGGTCCTGGGCGCGGCCGAGCCAGAGGCTGTTGAGCAGCCACGCCACGGAGAGCGGCACCGCCGCCCCGGCGATGCCGGTGCTGCCGAAGCCGAGCCCCTGAATGCCGGTGAACGACCACGCCCCGACCTGATCGCCCAGGCGGTAGACCACGGTGTCGATGAAGCTCTTGGCCTTGTAGCGGTCTTCCCTTGGGACCACGGTGAACAGGACCTCCCGGATCGGGCGGGCGATGGCGAAATTGCCGGCCCGGCGCAGGACCTGGAACGCCACGATCACGCTGATGGTGGGCGAGACCGCCAGCGCGGCAAAGCCCAGCACGCTGAAGGCCGGCAGCAGGGCCAGGGTGATCCCGACGCCGAGGCGCTTGACGATCCGTCCGGTCAGGAACAGCTGCACGCCGAGGGTCAGCACGTTTACGGCCAGGTCGACGCTGGCGAAGAACGCGGTCTGGGCGCCCCGGTCCGGGAAGCTGCGTTTGGCGATGCCGGCCTGCTCGAAATACAGGAAGGTCGAGGTCACCGAGAACAGCAGCAGGAACAGTGAGATGTTCAGCAGGTAGGGCGAGGCCAGGGTGCGGGTGACGCCGGCCAGCACGCTGCCGCCGATGGTGCGGTCCTGGCCGTCGTTGGCGGTCTCGCCGCTGCCCGGCACCGCATGGAGCCGGGCCGACAAGGCGGCGAGCCCGCGCATGCAGAACACGGCGGCTTCCAGGAGCACCACCGCGCAGAGCATCAGGCCCCAGGTCGGCACGTTCTTGGCGAGGATCGCGGTGGTGGCCGAGCCCGTGATGGCCCCCACGGTCGCCCCGGCCGCGATGAAGCCGAACAGGCGCTTGCCCTGCTCGTTCGAGAACACGTCGACGATGGTGGCCCAGAAGATCGAGACCACGAACAGGTTGAAGATCGACAGCCAGACGAAGAACACCCGCCCGATCCAGATCCCCCAATCCGGCGGGGCCAGGTACAGGGTCAGCGCGAAGGCCAGGATGTTGGCGGCGAAGAACCGGTAGGTGATCGGCACGAACCGCGCCCGCGGCATGCGCTTCACCAGATAGGCGAAGGGCAGGTTCAGGGCGAGCATGCCGACCAGGGTCGCGGTGAACAGCCAGGGCAGGTTCTCGATGCCCCCGGCCACGCCCATCTGGTCGCGGATCGGGCGCAGCACGTAATAGGCGGCCAGGATCGAGAAGATGTAGGCCCAGGACCAGGCGAGGGCCTGGCCCTCGCCGGGGCGGATGTCGATCAGGCGCGCGAGCGGGCCGCGGGCGGCGGAGGTCTCAGCCACGCGCCCCTTACTTCCCCAACCCGAGCTTCTCGCGCAGCTCCGGCGCGGTCGCCTCGTGGCCGAAGCCGGGCGACCCCATGGCGAACTTGTCGGCATCCTTCAGCGGACCGACCACGACCGGGTCGAACCCGGCATCGCGGACCAGGCCTTCGGCCACCTTCACGGCCGCTGCATCGTCGCCCGCGATCGGGATCGCCATCCGCCCGCCCGGCCGGTCCTTGCCGCCATCGGCGCCGGCCTTGGCGAAAACCTTGTAGTTGGCTGCGTTGAACGCCCGGACCAGCTTCGCACCCGGGAAATACTTGGCCGAGGTCGTCCCGATGCCGTTCGCCTGGACCTCGTCGTAGAGCGCGCCGTCGCGCTTCTGCGTGGCGTTGCCGGCATCGAGCACGACCTTGCCGGCGAGCGAGGCCGCGAGATCCTTGGAGAGATCGGGATAGGCCTTGTAGGGCACCGCCACGAACACCGCCTCGCCGAACTTGATCGCCTCCTCGGGCGTCCCGGCCTTGGCCTTCGGCCCGAGCTCCGCGATCATCGGCGCCAGGGTCTCGGGATGCCGGGAGGCGAACATCACTTCGTGACCGTCCTTGACCCAGAGCGTGCCGATCGTGCCGCCGATATTCCCGGCCCCGATCACCCCGATCCGGATTTTTTGGGAATTTTCTTGGGCCAGGGCCGGTATCGCGGAAGCCGTGAGAAGACCGGCGGCGAGGGCAAGCGCAGCGCGCCGCGTGGTGCGATCAGACCGCATCGATAAACGTCTCCAATTGCTTGCGCTGGGCCGCGTCCGGAAGCGGGCCCCGGGCGGCGGCGAGGTTGTCCTCGACATAGGCCACCTTCGCCATGCCGGGGATCGGGCAGGTCACGGCCGGATGGCCGAGCACGTATTTCAAAAACACCTGCGGCCAGCTGGTGCAGCCGAGATCCTTCGCCACCGGCGGAAGCTCCTTGCCCTGCACCGCCTTGAACAGGCGGTCCCGGCCGAAGGGCACGTTGGTCATCACGGCCACGCCCTTCTCGGCGGCGAGCGGCAGCACGCGCTCGGCCGCGGCCCGGTTGTCGATGGCGTAATTCACCTGGATGAAGTCGAGCGTTTCACGCTTCAGCACGGCCTCCAGCGCGTCGAGCTGGCCGTCCCGCCAGACCGTGACGCCGACGTAGCGGATCCGCTTGGACCCCTTCAGGTCACGCAGCACCGCCAGATTCGCGTCCACATCGATCAGGTTGTGGACCGCCACGAGGTCGAGGTTTTCGACCTTCATGCGCTTCAACGAGCGCTCGAACTCAGCCAGCGTCGCGTCGCGGCCTTGGGTATCGACCTTGCTGGCCAGAAAGATCTTCTGGCGCAGCCCCGGCTCGGCCAGGATCAGGCCGAGAACATCCTCGGCGGTGCCGTAGCTCGGCGCGGTGTCGATCACCGATCCGCCGAGGGACACGAAGCTCTGCACGGCGGCCTTGAGCGGCGCCACCACCTCGGGATTGGGCTCGACTTCGTAGCGCCGCGACGTGCCGATGCCGATCGCCGGCAGCATCTCGCCGGTGGAGGGGATCGGCCGCCGGATCAGAGGCTCGGCGGCCCAGGACAGGCGCCCGGCGAGCGGCGCGAGGGCGGCGGCCGCAAGCACGGCACGACGGGATACGAGCATGGCCGGCCTCCGGCGGTGTCAGGACACAACCAGGAGATAGGGCGGCATCCAGAGGATGTGTATTCGTTATTCTCACGCTTGCGCGAGCGCCGGTCTGGACTCCGCTATGGGCGGAGTGCGTCCTGCCGGTCCGGCCTGCAACTGGAAAAGAGCGCAGCGCGACCGCCATTGGTTCGCGCGGTCTGTGCTTCAGTCAGCGCCTCATGCCGGATCCGATCTCAGGCACGCTGGCGTTCGATCCCGACGCTCGACGCCTCTTCGGGCGAATCTCGAAACTGGGCGCCCTCCGTGTCCGGCGCAAGGTGGAGCCGGTACTCTTCAATGGCAAGAAACGCACGGTGAGCTGCCTGCGGATCGATGCCGTCGCGCGTCACGATCGTCTGGAAATCGATGAACAACCGCGCGATTCGCCCCTCCTCCGAGAGGGCGGCCAGCCCGGATGGGTCCGCACCCGCCCGCATCACATAGTGCTTCGACACACTGGCATTGTCCGTCGCCGGCACCACGGCGATCTGCCCGGCCGTCTCCGGTTTCAAGCCTGCCCAACGGGCCGGCGTCCACACGATGATGGCCTCGATCTGCTTCATGTCTGCCTCCGTCGCTTAGGAATGATCACCTCGACCCTAGTTCCCAAGATATTTCTGGAAGATTTCACATAAAATGATGCGGCGCAACAGGATCTACGTCCGCATAAGTCTAGATATATAAGTAAAATTTTCGTCAATCGTTGGCTGTGCCGAGATTTTTTAACAAAATTAGCGTTCGTGGCAAAGTTTTCCACAATCCAAAATCTAAGTTCATAATTATGTACGTTTGCTATATAAAATCAGAACTAAATAAAAAATCTTCATGCCTGATTTGATCGCCGGTTCGCAAATGAATTCTACCAAATGCGGCGCATGATCAATCTTACGTCTCGCGCCATCAAAGTAAGCACCATCAAGCGATCCGAAAAACGCTTGGTTTGAGAACCGCCTTCTTGCCGTCAAGGCCGCTTTGAGCTCGCACGGACCGTTACGGTCGATATGCGCCGTCGAGAAATCCCGATCGCTCTCCTCCATCCAAAAATGCACCGGGCAGCGGCCCTCGAACGGTCGTCGCGATGACGGCATGACCCTACGGCGTCGGACCGTCTCCCGCATCGCGGGTGCCTCCAGCATCGTCCAGGAGATCGGATCAGAAACGCTGCTGTAGAGCATCGTTCCGGAAGCCAGCCACCCCCGGATCGGGTGGGCCTCAATCCTCCTCGGGCGGATCCTCGAACGCAGCGCCCTCGGTGTCCGGCGCGATCCGAAACCGGTACTCGTCGATCGCCAGGAAGGCGCGGTGGGCCGTCTGCGGGTCGATGCCGTCGCGTACGACGATCGTCTGGAAGTCGATGAACAGCCGCGCGATTCGGGACTCCTCCGACAGGCCGGCCAGCGCCGGCGAACACGCGCCCGCCTGCATGATGTAGCGCTTCGCCGCGCCGTCCGTGTCGGGCACCGGCAGCACCACCACCTGCCCGGCCGTCTCGGGCCGCAGCTCCACCCAGCGGGCGGGCGTCCACGCAATGATGGCCTCGATCTGCTTCATCGGCTTCTCCGGCGACTCGGTATGATCCGCCTAAGCATCATTTGCCGGAGGGGTCACCGGGTGGGCGGTGAAAATGTTGCCGGATGTGGGAAATGCGGTGGGGGCATCCGCATAGCCGCACGCTCGCAATGACGGAGGACCGCTGTAACCCTGCGGATATGCTCAACTCCGCCCTCATCCTGCGGTGTGGGGTGTTCGATCTTTCAACGCGCGACGGACGATGTGCACCATGAAAAAAGAGTCACTCCGGAAAGGCTGCGCCCCCCCCCCCCCCCC
>NZ_JAKSYO010000085.1 GCF_022829635.1 Methylobacterium sp. E-066 | reverse complement strand
GGGGGAGGGAGAGGCGTGGCGTTTCAGGCGCGTGCTTCCGACCCCGATATTTGATCCTTGACCCCGGCCAGATGGCGGGACAGGACCAGCATGAGCGGCACCACGGCGAGCGCCGTCGCGGCGGCGGCCACCGCCGCCCAGCGGGGGCCGGCCGCGTCCCCGAGCTGGCCGTAGAGCAGCGGCGCCGCGAGCGCGCTGCCCCCGAGCGTGCAGGTGTAGAACACCGCGAACGCCCGCTCGACCCGGCCGTGGGGGGCCAGTTCCGGCACCGTGCCGTACAGGACCGACGAGGTGCCGTTCAGCATCACGCCGAGCAGCGGCAGCAGGATCAGCGCGGGGGCGAGCGGCAGGGCGATCACCGCCAGGATCGCCGCCGCGGTCCCGGTCTCGGTGAGCAGCACGGTCCGGGTCACGCCGAGGCGCTCCCCGAGCCGGCCGCAGACGGCCTTGCCGAGCGCGCCGCCGATGAACACCAGCGAGAGCGCCAGCCCCACGGTGGTCAGGGCCGCGCCCTTCTCCTGCAGCAGGAACGGCAGGTAGAGCAGGAAGGCCGGGCGGGCGGCGTTGTCGAGAGTGCCGATGGCGACGAGCAGTCCGAAGCCGGACCGGGCGCCCGCCCCATCGCCGGAGCGCGCCGAGCGCACCGCGCTCTTGGACCTCTCGGTGTGTGAGGTGGGATCACGCGGCAGCCAGCGGGCGACGCCGAGGGCGACCGCCACGCCCAGCCCGGCAATCACCCAGAGCGCGGAGCGCCAGCCCGACAAGGTCAGCAGGAAGCCGACCAGCGGCGGCACGGCCGCCTTCCCGAGATCGCCGGCGAAGTTGTAGGTGCCGAGCGGGCCGCGCGCCGCGGCGCCGTAGGCCCGGGCGATCACCGTCGAGGCCAGCGGATGCTGCGTGCTGCTGCCCGCGCCCCCGAGCAGCAGGCCGGCGCAGAGGCCGATCAGCCCGCCCGACGCCCCGGCAAGCGCGTAGCCGCCGGCGCTGAGCAGCGTCCCGAGCACCAGCACCGTGCGGGCGCCGAGTGACTGGGCGAGCCAGCTCGCCGGCATCTGCAGGGCGGCGAGCGCGCCGTTGTAGAGCGAGCGCAGCAGCGCCAGCGCCACGTAGTCGAGGCCGAACTCCGCCTGCCAGACCGGCAGCAGCACGTAGATCAGGTCGGTGTAGCCGTCGTGCAGGGCGTGGTTGATCCCGGTGACCACGAGGGTGCGCTTGTCCTCGATGCGTTTGGCCTCCCGGTCCGGGGCGGCGTCGAGCGAGGCGGTGAACTCCGATGCGCGGGCCATCCTGCGATCCTTGATGATTCCACCACAGGATGCGGGTCTCGCGCCCGGCTGACAAACGCCTTATGCTGACGCTCGCGTGAGGAAACCTGACACGCATGCATCGCCGCCTACCGCCGCTCAACGCCGTCAAAGCCTTCGAGGCCGCGGCCCGCCACGTGAGCTTCACCCGCGCCGCGAACGAGCTGCGCGTCACCCACGGGGCGGTGAGCCGGCACGTGCAGATGCTCGAAGCCTGGCTCGGCGTGCCGCTGTTCGAGCGCCACAACCGGCGGGTGGTGCTCACCGAGGCCGGGCGCAGCTACGCCGCCGAGATCGGCGCCGCCCTCGACCGGGTCGCCCTCGCCACCGCCCGCCAGGTGGAGCGCGGCCGGCCGCGCCTGCTGCACGTCAACGCGCTGGCCACCTTCACCCTGCGCTGGCTGATCCCGCGCCTGTCGGGCTTCCAGGTCGCCCATCCGGCCATCGAGGTCCGGCTGACCACCTCCAACGTGCCGCTGGCGAGCCTCGCCGACCCGTTCGACGTCGCGATCCGCGGCGGGCCGGATACGCGCCCCGGCCATGTCGGGCAGCCGTTCCTGACCGAGCGGCGCATGCCGGTCTGCAGCCCGGCCCTGCTGGAGCGCCTGCCCCTGCAGGAGCCGGAGCAGCTGCGTCACCACACCCTGCTCCACGCGGCGACGCTCCCGCAGGTCTGGCCGCACTGGCTGCGCGCCGCCGGGGTGCCGGATCTGATCCCCCAGGCCTCCGTGACCCTGGAGCATTTCTACCTGACGCTCCAGGCCGCCCTCGACGGTCTCGGCGTGGCGATGGGCCCGGAGCGCCTGATCGCCGACGACGTGGCCGCCGGCCGCCTGACCTGCCCGTTCCCGGGCCCGTCCCTGCCGGCGCGGAGCTACTACACCTACGTGCCGGAGGCCCGGGCCGACGATCCGACGGTGCGCGCCTTCTGCGCCTGGCTCACCGAGGCGGCGCGGGACACCTGAAGCGCCGGGGATGGCGTCGGGGGTCGGACTGGCGCAAGGATGGTTCTCAGGAACGCGTTCGGCGGCGGCGTCAGCGCCGGCGGGCGGATGCTGCGGCCGAAGGTGAGTCCATGGCGCGCAAGCGTCTCCGCCCCACGATCGTCTACCTGTCCGAGGCCGTGGCGCGGCTCGGGCTCGCCCCGGATTCCATCGACCTGGAAACCCTGCGCGCCGAGCTCGAACTGCCGGAATTCGGCGCCGAGGTCGACGACGAGCGGGTCGCCGACGTTTTGCGCGCCCGCCAGAAGGCCCGGGCCTTCGCGGAGACCGGCGTCCCGGCGGTTCGGAAGGCCATCCCGGCCCTCAGGGCCGCCATCCTGCGGGACCGCCGGGTGATCTGGACCATCCGGACCGAGATCCCGCTCCTCGATAACGGCCGCCTGGACCTGCGGATCGACAGCGCGCCGGATCCGGCGGCGGCCGAGATCCTGGCCCGCATGGCGGCCCGGAACGACCCGGCGCACCGCATCGAGGCCCTGCGGGCGGCGGTGGCGGAGCGCGCCGCCGAGGTCACCCGGACCCTGGCCAAGCCGGTGGAGCACCTGCGGGGGCAGATCCTCCAGGACCTGCGCGAGGTCGGGGCCGACGCCCCCGCCTACATCGCCCATCTCGACCGCTCGCTGCGCTCCCGGGTGTTCAGCTTCGGGCCGAAGCTGGCGCGGTCATTGAACGACACGCTCGCCCCCGTGCGCCGCCACGCCAAGGCAGTGGCGAGCGAGGGCTCGCGCCTGCGCCGCCTGCGCGATCAGGTCGGCTTCGGCGCCTATATCGAGCGCTTCAGTGCCGCCCGCCGGCTGAACCGGCGGATCCTGTTCCACATGGGGCCGACCAATTCCGGCAAGACCTACGCCGCCCTGCAGATGCTGACGGCGGCGCCGACCGGCACCTACCTCGCCCCCCTGCGGCTGCTCGCCCTGGAGAATTACGAGGCCCTGCGCGAGCGCGGCCTCCGGGCCGGCATGGTCACCGGCGAGGAGGTTTTGGGCGAGCCGCAGCCGACCCACACCGCCCGCACCATCGAGACCGCCGACCTGACCCGCCCGATCGACGTGGCGGTGATCGACGAGATCCAGATGCTGTCGGATCCCGATCGCGGCTGGGCCTGGACCAACGCCTTGTTCGGCGTGGCCGCCCGGACCGTGGTCGTGTGCGGCTCCGACGACGCCCTGGCCTATGTCCGCCGCGCCGCCGAGGCCGCGGGCGAATCGCTGGAGGTGATCCCGTTCACCCGCAAGTCGCCGCTGCTGCTGCTCGACGAACCGGTCCCCTTGGAGAAGGTCGAGCCGGGGGATGCGGTCGTGGCGTTCTCGCGCCGGGCCGTGCACGAGAACCGCGAGATCCTGGTCGCCCGCGGGCACCGGGTCGCGACCATCTACGGCGCCCTGTCGCCGGAGGTGCGCCGGGCCGAGGCCACGCGCTTCCGCACCGGCGAGGCCAACGTGCTGGTCACCACCGACGCGATCGGCATGGGGCTCAATCTCGGGCCGCTCCGGCGGATCGTGTTCTCGACCGTGCGCAAGTGGGACGGCGTGAAGGAGCGCGGCCTGACCAATTCCGAGATCCGCCAGATCGCGGGCCGGGCCGGCCGCTACGGCCACCAGGATGTCGGCTACGTGGCGGCGACGGACGCAATCGCGGTGGAGCCGATCCGGATCGCCCTCTCGGGCGCACCGACGGCGCCGGCGGCCGATTCGCGCTTCTTCGTCCGGCCGGATCTCGGCGCGATCCGTTCGGTCGCCGAGGAGATGCAGACCCAGAGCCTCCACGAGGTGCTGACCCATTTCGCTCGGGCGACCTTCTACGCCGGCTCACCGTTCCAGCCCTCGGCCTTGGAGGAAATCCTCGATGTCGCCCGGACGGTCGATCGGGCGCGGCTGCCGATCGAGGAAAAGTTCGCCTTCTCGGTCTGCCCGATCAACCGGCGCGACGAGATCGCCATGGGTATGCTCGAGCGCTGGAGCCAGGCCCGGGCCGCCGGCACCACGGTCCCGGCCCTGCGGGCCAACCTGGCCGGGGAGCTCGACTACCAGGAGCGGACCGTGCGGCTCGCCAGCGCCTATCTGTGGCTGTCGCGTCGCTTCCCCGACACGTTCGACGATGTCGAGGCGATCCGGCACATGCGCGGCCGCGCCAACGACGCCATCGAGCAGCACCTGCGCGACACCGCCACCCGCAGGGCCGAGCGCCGCACGCGGCGGGCAGGCACGCGGTAGCGCATCATCCTGAAAGGTGGTTGCCGGCTTTCGGGAAAAGATGATGCGAAATAACGACTTAAAACTCACCAGCGGTAGCCGAGGCTGGCGATGACGGTCCTGCCGTTCCCGTAGAAGCAGCCGCCCGCCGCGAAGCAGGAGGCGAGGTAGGTCCGGTCGAACAGGTTCGCGGCGTTGACCGAGACCTGCCAGCCCGCCAGTCCCGGATCGGCGGCGCCGAGATCGTAGCGGATCGCCGCATCGACCAGGGTCACGGGCGGCACCGAGAAGCTGTTGGCGGGATCGCCGGCGCTCCGGCCGATGACGCGGATCCCGCCGGCGAGGCTGAGGCCCGCGAGCGGCCCGCCCGGGACCCGGTAATTCGCCCAGAGCGAGACCAGCTGATCGGGCACGGCCACGAAGCGCTTGCCGACGAGTGCCGGGTCGCTGTCCCGGCGCACGGTGGTGTCGAGGTAGGTATAAGCGCCGATCAGATCGAGGCTGTCGGACAGGGTTGCGCGGGCCTCGAACTCGATGCCGCGCGAGCGCACCGCGCCGGTCTGGACGCTGTAGAACGGATGCGCTGGGTCGGCGGTGGCGACGTTGTCCTGGGTGATGTCGAAGCCCGAGACGGCGACAAAACTCTCCAGGCCCGGCGGCTGGTACTTCACCCCGGCCTCGGTCTGCCGCGCATGGGTCGGCTTGAACGGGGCGCCCGAAAAGCCGGTGCCCAGCGTCGGCTCGAACGAGGTCGCGTAGCTCGCATACGGCGCGAGGCCGCTGTCGAACAGGTAGGCGGCGCCGACCCGGCCGGTGAAGGCCTGGTCGTCCTGGGCGGATGTCCGCGCGGCCAGGCGACTCGCGGTGTCGAGGACGGACCAATCCTGCCTTCCCCCGATCGTGACCGCCCAGTGATCCAAGCGCATCTGGTCCTGGGCGTAGAGTCCGACGCGGTTCCAGTCCTGACGGGTGCGCGGGAGGGCAGCCGGGCGCGCGAAGGGCCGGCCGTAGACCGGCGCCGCGTAATCGATCGCCGGCACCGGGCCGAAGCCCGACGCGTTCACATCCGCCCGGGAGCCCTGATAGCCGAGCCCGAGCAGGATTGTATGGCCGATCGGCCCGGTGGCGAAGTCGGCCTGCGCCTGGTTGTCGAGCGACACGCCGTCGACCGCCTCCTGCGACCAGGAGGCCGAGCGTTCGAGCAGGCTCGGGGTCGCGCCGAACGGAGCGAAGAAGTTGATCGCCACGCCTTCGAAGCGCGTGTCGATATGGGCGTAGCGCAGGTTCTGGCGGACGGCCCAGGTCGCGTCGAAGCGATGCTCGAAGGCGTAGCCGATCATCGCCTGCTGGCGGTCGTAAGCATCGAAGCCGGGCTCGCCCGGGAAGAAGCGGCGCCGGATCCGGCCGGCCGGGTTGGGGAACAAGGTCCCCTCGGCCGGGAGCCAGCCCGCAAAATTGTTGTGCGGATCGTTCTGGTAGAAGCCGAGCAGGGTGAGATGCGTGTCGTCGTCCGGCCGCCAGGCCAGCGCCGGCGCCAGCACGAGCCGCTGCTCCTTGGAAAAGTCGGGCTGGGTGTCGACCCGGCGGCCGAGGCCGTTGAGGCGATAGGCCCAGCTGCCGTCCTCAGTGACCGGGCCGCCGAGGTCGAAGGCCGCCTCGGCGCGGTTGCGGTTGCCGGTGGTGAGCGTCACGGCGCGGAACGGCTGCTCGGTCGGCCGCTTGCTCACCATGGCGATGAGGCCGCCCGGGCTCGCCTGCCCGTAGAGCACCGAGGCCGGGCCGCGCAGCACCTCGACGCGCTCCAGCACGGACGGATCGATGACCTGGGCCGCCCAGTTGCCGCCCTTGACCAGCGGCAGGCCGTCGAGGACCTGCGGGTTGGTCGCGCTCGCCGCGAAGCCGCCGAAGCCGCGCAGGAACACGCTCTCCAGCACGCCGCCGACCCGCGTGTCGGCGAACACGCCCGGCGTGTAGCGTAAGGAATCGCCGACGCTCCGGGCCGCCTGCTGGTCGATCTGTGCCCGGGGGATCACCGACACCGCCTGCGGCACCGTGATGAGGGGCGTGTCGGTCTTCGTGCCCGCGGCCGTGACCTGCGCCACGAGGCCCGGGACCGGATCCGTGCCGGTGATCCCGCGGCCGCTCACCGTGAGGGCCGGCAGCGCGATCTCCGCGCCTTCGCCGCCAAGCTTGGGAGCGGCCCGATTCCGAGTGGCCGAGAGCCGGTCCGGCTCGTCGCCCGAGGGCGCGTCGGTCAGCGGCCGGGACTCGGCGCGGAGGTCCGCCGGGGCGAGGCACAGGATCAGCGCCAGCACCGCGCCGCTCGTTCGGCTGCCCAGACCTGGAGGCCACGGCCGATCGAACATGGCGGGGGCGTTCCGGTGCAACGGGCGCGGAGACATCGTCGGCTCCTGTCTGAGGAGCCCAGCGCTACGGCGATTGCTTGAGTCGATCAACAAAGGTAGGATGATTGGATGAAACTATCTTTTAGCGCAATTCCAAGGCGTTCAGGTCATGGACCGCGAGTCGTTCACCCTCCACGATGTCTCGACCTTCCCCATCGTCCGGCTGCGGAATGAGGCGGCCTCCTCTCCCGGCTACGCCCCCACCTGGTGCGCGGAGATGGATCGGCTTCTGGCCAGCCAAACACCCTTCGCGCTCATCTACCCGGCCCGCCGGACCGATGAGCCGCATGACGACCGGGTCGCCCGGGGGCTCTGGCTGAAGCGGAACAAGGCGGCCCTGGCAGCGCGCTGCCGGGCCTTGATCGTGGTCGAGCCCGACCCGCATCGACGCCAGGCGCTGGAGGCGGCCTTTCCCAGCCTGGTCCGCGCGTTCGGCACGCCCCAGGCCGCCTGCGCCACCGATCGGGATGCGGTTGCGCTCGCCAGGCAGGTTCTGGGGGCGGAGGACTAACGAAGCCGGGGGCGATCAGCCGCCGGAGGCGGCGAGCGTCTCGACGCTCGCGAGCGCGTCGAGGATCGGTCCGACGATCGCCCGGGCGGCCTCCGCCGCGCCAGGCTCGTCCCGGTCCCGGATCGCGTCGACCAGCCGGCGATGGGCCGCGAGGTCCGGCTCGGGCAGGGTCAGGTCGGCGAGCGCCGTGATCGTGCTGCCGTGCAACGACAGGGCGAAGTAGCGATAGAGCTCCACGAGGGCGGCGTTGTCGCCGCATTGCGCCACCGCGACATGGAAGGCGATATCGCGCTCGATGAAGCCGGCGAGATCGCCGTCTTTCGGACGCTCCCCCCGCGCTTCCAGCAAGGCTTCGAGCCGCGGCAGGTCGTCATCGCTCCGCCGCGCCGCAGCCCGGCGCGCCGCCTCGGTTTCGAGGAGCGCGCGCAGCTCGAAATGGTCGCGCAGGCTCGCATGGGTCACCCGGCGCATGATCTCCGCCGGGTCGACGTTCAGCCGGACATAGGTCCCGTCGCCCTGCCGCACCTCCAGCACCTTGGCGTGGGAGAGCACCCGCACGGCCTCCCGCACGGTGTTCCGCCCGACCTGGAGCATCTCGGCGAGTTCCGCCTCCTTCGGGATGCGGGCGCCGACCTTCCAATGGCCGCCCTCGATCTGCGTGCGGATGAGATCGATGGTCGAATCGACCAGGGAGCGTCGCGGGATCTGGGGAAGAGACGGGGTGGTCGCCATGCCACGCTCATATGGGCGGAAGACGGATCATCCTACCTCTCGTGACACGGATTGACGATTGCGACAAAAAACGTAGGATGATCCTACTTTAACGCCGTCATCAGGCCAGCGATGAGCCGTTCACCAGTTCGATCCGGGATCGCGCGCTCATGCATCGCGGCCGCCCGAGCCGCTGTTGCCGCATGACCGGCCGCGCCGCTCACCCATCGTCGCGTGCCGTCGTCTTTTTGCGGAGCGCCTGTGAGCGCCTCCTCGCCATCGACATCCTGACGCCCCGGGGAGGCCACGTCGCGCGCTCGACCGGCGCAGCGATTCTCGCCCTCGGCGTCGCGTTCGGCCTGCAACTCGAGACGCCCTACTCGGCGGCCTCGACGGTCCTGCTGGTCGCCAACGCCAACCAGGGCGCGGTTCTCGCCAAGGGTGGATGGCGCCTCGTCGGCACGGTGATCGGCGGCGTGGCCGCGCTCGCCCTCATGGGCCTGTTCATCCAGGCGCCGGTCCTGTTCATCCTCGGTTTCGCCCTCTGGCTCGGCCTCTGTACCGCCGGGGCGACGCTGCTCCGCCACTTCCGGGCGTCCGGCGCGGCGGTTGCCGGCTATACGGTCGGCCTCGCCACCTATGGCGCCCTGGAGACGCCCGAGCGGGCGCTGGATGCGGTGCTGGGCCGTACGGCCACCGTCGCGGTCGGCGTGGTCTGCCTCGGGGTGGTGGCGGCCCTGTTCAGCAAGCGTGCCACGCGCAGCGCGCTCGACACGGCTCTGATCGGGCAATGCGGCACGATCGCCGGCCTCGCCCTGGAGCGGCTGCGCAGCGAAGAACGGGCGCATGGGCTGCCGACCGCGCCTCAGATCGCCGGCCTCTTCGCGATCGACGATCTGCTGGAGCTGAGCCGAGCCGAGTCCCCGGACCTGGCGGGGCGTGAAGGCGCGGTGCGCGACACCATCGCGGCCCTGTTCGGCGCGCTGCTGGGCACGCCGGACCTGTGCGCCGTCGATCCGCAGGCGCCCCGGGATTGCGTGGCGGCGCACCGGGACGTCGTCGCCGGACTGCCGCGGATCCTGGCCCTGATCGAGGCCCGGCGCTTCGCTGACGCGCTCGACCGGATCACCGCGTTGCGCGAAACTCTGCTGCCGCGCGTAGGCTGCGCCGAAACTGCGGAGACCGGAACACCCGCCCCCTTGATCGCCCTCGACCGGCTCGTCGCGTTCGTCGAAGATTACGGGTCGGCGCTGTCGGGAATGGTACGCCTGCATGGGGGCCGCCCGATTCCGGCGCGGTCGTTCCGGTTCCATCGGGACTGGGGGGCGGCGACCGAGAACGGCCTACGCTCGGCGCTGGCGATCCTGCTCGCGGGCGCCTTCGGGATCGCGACCGGCTGGAACGACTGGTCGCTCCTGCTGCTCATCCTCGCCCCCTATTCGGTCCTGCTCGCCATGACCGGCAATCCGGCGGCAGGCGCCGTCGCGTTCATCCAAGGTACGATCGTGGCCGTGCCGGCGGCCTTCGTCTGCGCCTTCGGCCTGATGCCGAGCGTGCAGGGTTTCCCGCTGCTGATCGCGGTGATCGCGCCGTTCTGGATGGCAGGCCTCTACGCCACCACCGTGCCGCGCCACGCGCCGGCCGGGCTCGCCTACCTGGTCGCGTTCAACACCCTCGTCGGCGCGACCAACCCGATGGTGTTCAGCGTCCCGGCCTTCCTGAACCAGGCCTTCGGCTGGGTGGCGGCGGTCTTCGTGACGCTTCTCGTCTTCCGCCTGCTCTTGCCGCACGATCCCCGGCGGCAAGCGCATCGCATCCAGGCGGCTCTGCGCCGCGACGCGCTGGCCCGCTTGGAGGCGGACCCGCCCGAGCCTCGGCACGTCTGGGAGCATCTCCAGCATCACCGGCTGGCCCGCATCGCCCTGAGCCTCCGGGCCGATCCGGCTGCGGCGGCCATGATGACGGCGGACGGAATCGCAGCCCTGCAGGTCGGGCGCGCGGCGATTCGAGCCCGCGCCGCGGCTCGAAACCCCACCGCACCGGCGCTCCTGCGCACGATGACCCTGCGGGCCCTGTCCGACGCCACCCGGTCGCCGCGACAGGCGCGCGACATCCTCGCGGCGGCAGCCGCCGAGATCGCGGCGCGGTCGATCGAGGATCCTCGCGCATGGCCGGTGGCGCATCGGGTCGCCGCCTGCCTGACCGACATGGCGATGCGGCTCGAAGCCCATCCGGACCGGTCCTTCGGCCGGCACCGACGCGTCCCATGCTGAGCGAGGTCGCCATCGGGGGCATCTACCTGCCGCCCATCCTCGTCTACCTCGTCGCGGCGATCCCGGTCTTCACCGGGCTTCGCGCCGTCCTGGCCCGGACGGGGGTGCTGCGCTTCGCCTGGCATCCCGCGCTGCTGGAATGCGCGGTGCTGCTCGCGACGGTGGCGCTCCTCATCCTGTTCGTCTGAGTGCCGCCATGACGGTCCTGAAGCGCCTGCTCCGCCCCTTGCTGACCCTGGTCATCGTCGCCGCCACACTGGTGCTGCTCGTGGCTTTGTGGCGCGCCTACATGCTCGCGCCCTGGACGCGCGACGGGCGGGTCAGCGCCGAGGTGGTGCGCGTCACCCCCGAGGTCTCGGGTACAATCGTCGACGTGCGCGCCGTCGACAACCAGTTCGTCCATCGGGGCGACATCCTCTACGTCATCGACCCGCACCGCTTCCGGCTGGCGCTCGACGGCGCGCAGGCCGTGGTCCTGGCCAGGCGCGAGGATGCGGCGCTGAAAGCCGCGACGGCGCGCCGACGCAACCAGCTGGCGCCGGGTGTCGTGGCCCCAGAAACGATCGAGCTGGCGAACGGCATGGCGGCGATCGCGCAGGCCGATCACGACGCGGCGCTCGCCGCCGCCCATGTCGCGCAGATCAACCTCGATCGCACCACGATCCGGGCACCGATCGACGGCTACGTCACCAACCTCCGGCTGCGGCCGGGCGATTATGCGACGGCCGGCGTCACCCGCGTCTCGGTGATCGATGCGGAGGGATTCTGGATCACCGCGTATTTCGAGGAGACCAAGCTGTCCCGGATCGCGATCGGCGCCCGCGCCGAGATCCGCCTGATGGGCTTCGCGCCGCCCGTCTCCGGGCACGTGGACAGCATCGGACACGGCATTGCCGACGCCAATGAAAGCCCGGATCATCTCGGCCTGCCGAGCGTCAATCCGGTCTTCACCTGGGTGCGGCTGGCGCAGCGCATTCCCGTCCGGATCCACATCGACGCGGTGCCGCCGGGCGTGACGCTCGCGGCGGGCATGACCTGCAGCGTGGCCGTCGGCGAAGCCGCTGCCGGAGGCCGGCTGCTGTCCCGGCTGGATTTCCTACCGTAACGAGGCCCTGGCACCGGGCAGCGGCAGACCGTGGACGCGCTGAAGGCTGTCGGAGCCTGTTTGACCGCACGATCCCAATCTCCCCCTCATCCTGAGGTGCCTGCGCGAGCAGGCCTCGAAGGAGCCCTCCCGGGATCGCGCGGCCGGCTGGAGGGCTCCTTCGAGGCCTCTGCTTCGCTCCGTCGCCTCAGGATGAGGGCGAGGATGGGGAAGACCGGTCAAACAGGCTCTCAGAGGTCGGATCGTTCCCGCGGTCGATTCGCCCTCGGTTCGCGACCACCGTTCTCTTGAAAGCCTGTTCCGTTCGCCATAAAGAACGCGCGTACCAGCCGGCCGGTCACGCGCGCCGGCCCGATTCCGGCGCAGGAAGGAACAGCCGATGCCCGAGCGACTCGATGCCCGCACCATCGCGGCGACCAACGGCGTGGCCCAGGATACGGCCTTCGGGGCTGTGATCGCGCCGATCCATCTGTCGACGACCTTCAAGTTCCCGGCCTTCGAGCAGCCCGGCCCGTACGATTACTCCCGCCTCGGTAATCCGACCCGCGACCAGCTCGCCGACACGATCGCCAAGCTGGAAGGGGGCGCCCGGGCTGTCATGGTGTCGAGCGGCATGGCGGCCCTCGACCTCGCCCTGTCGAGCCTCTGTCCCGGCGACCTGCTGGTCGCGCCGCATGATTGCTACGGCGGGACGCATCGGCTGCTCAGCCTGCGCGCCGCCCGCGGGCAGTACCGCGTGATCTTCGTCGACCAGACCGACGAGGCGGCCCTGGCCGCGGCGCTGGCCGAAAAGCCCAAGGTCGTGCTGGTCGAGACGCCGAGCAATCCGCTGATGCGGGTGGTGGATGTCCGCCGGGTCACCGGCCAGGCCAAGGCGGTCGGCGCGCTGGCTGTTGTCGACAACACCTTCCTGTCGCCGGCGCTGCAGCAGCCGATCGCCCTCGGGGCGGATCTCGTCGTCCACTCCACCACGAAATTCCTCAACGGCCATTCGGACGTGATCGGCGGGGCCGTGATCGCCGCCGAGGCCTCGGTCGGCGACGCGCTCGCCGCCTGGGCGAACACGATCGGGGTCACCGGCTCGCCGCTCGACGCCTACCTGACGCTGCGCGGCATCCGCACCCTGTTCGTCCGGGTGGAGCGCCAGCAGCAGAATGCGGCGCAGCTCGCGGCCTTCCTGGATGCGCATCCGGCCGTGAGTCGCGTGCATTACCCGGGCCTGCCGAGCCATCCGGGCCACGCCATCGCCAAGGCGCAGCAGGCCGGGTTCGGCGCCATGCTGAGCTTCGAGCTGGCCGGCGGCCGCGCCGCGGTGAAGATCCTGGTTGAGACCCTGCGGGTGTTCACGCTGGCGGAATCGCTAGGCGGGGTCGAGAGCCTGATCGCGCACCCGCCGACCATGACGCATGCGGCGATGGATCCCGAGGCGCGGGCCATCGCGGGCATCACGGACGGGCTGCTGCGGCTGTCGATCGGTCTCGAAGCCGTGGACGATCTTCTGGCCGACCTGTCCCGCGGCCTTGAGGCGGTCAACCGGGGCTGAGCCGGCCGCTCACTCCTCCTCGACCACGCTGAACCCGGACTCGTCTTCGACCACCCGGTACCGGGACAGCCGCAAGGTCTGGGAGCGCTCGGCCGCCTCGTCCCGGCATTTCAGGACGTGCGCGGTCCGGTTGACGACTTGGAGGTTCGGCGCGCCCCAGTATCCGAGCAGCTCCGGCCAGGGCGCGTCGCGGTGCTCGCGCCAGACCCGGTAGAGCGGCAGGGCGTGGTCGACCTCGGCGGTGCGCAGCAGCCGCTTGCCGGAGGCCTTGCAGCGATGCCCCTGGTGGCGCTTCAGCACTTTGACCTGCTCGTGCGGGGCGATCCAGAACTTCCAGGCGGCGACACAGGCCGCGTGCCAGGCGGCCTTACCGTTCGGCACGCCCTGCCCCCAGAGGTCGCGGTGCCAGCCGAAGCGGTAGACCGGCTGGCCGCAGATGCAACAGGCACCGCGACCGCGGGCGAAGGCCAGTTCGCGGAACGGGGCGGGCGGCACCCGGAAGCTCGCCAGGCGGCCGCCGGCACCGCCCTCGCCGAGCTGCCAGGTCCAGCCCTCGGGTGTGCCTGAGCGCGCCGCCAGGGCCCGGGCCAGCCGGTCGGCCCGCAGGATGTGGTTGCGCCAGTAGCTCTCCACCGCCAGACGCGGGGTCGGCGGGATCAGCGGCCGCGTCAGGGCGTGGTGCAGCACCGGGGCCGGGAAGATCGCCGGCAGGGCCCGCTCCAGCCGGGCCTGAGCCTTGGCGTTCTTCAGTTCGCGCCAGCTGGATGTCGTGATCGAAACCGTCATGCCGGGCCGTGCTAGCGCGCGACGCGCGGGAAGGCGACGGCATCCGGGCCACAGGTTCGGGCTGGCGGGCTTAAGAAAGTGTTTCCCGTGAAACATCGCCGCACAGGCACGCGGCCGCGCGCCATCGACGCCTACAGGTCGACCGACATCGACAGCAGGTAGGTGCGCGGCCCGCCCTGGAAGAACGTTCCGAACGAGGCGACCCCGGTCCAGTACCGCGTCCCGGTGGCGTTCAGCACGTTGGCCCGGAACGTCGTCCGGCGCCCGTCGATCGTCGTCGCGTAGCGCAAGCCGAGATCGAGCCGCGCCCAGTCCGGCAGGGCCTGGCTGTTGGCGAGGTCGATGAATTGCCGCCCGGTATAGATCACCGCCCCATCGACGGTCAGGCCCGGCAGCCCGGGCAGGTCCCACGCGGCGCCGAGATTAAGTTGCACGTCTGGCACCCCGATCGGCGCGTGGCCGAGATTGCTGGCGGTGGCGGTCCGGGTGAGGACGCCGTCGAGCAGGCTGAGACCGCCCAGCACCCGCAACTCCGGGGTGATCTCGCCGTAGACGCTGAACTCGAGCCCGCTGATGCGCTGTTCGCCGGTCTGGGCGAAGTTTTTGGTGACGGGGTTCGCCTCGCCGTTCGGCTTGGTGATCCGGAAGGCGCTGAACGTGGCGCCGATCCGGCCGAGATCGAGCTTCACGCCGGCCTCGACCTGATGCGCCACGTAGGGCGCCAGGATCGCGCCGGCATTGCTCGCCGCCAGCGGGGCGACGTCGCCGCGGCTCAGGCCCTCGATATAATTGGCGTAGAGCGAGACGGCGTCCCACGGCCGGACCACCAAGCCGACCACCGGGGTGGTCGCACTCTTGTCGTAGGCGGAGCTCAGCGTGCCGACATTGGAGAGGTAATTGTGCGCCTCGACCCGCTGCCGGCGCACGCCCAGCGTCAGCAGCACGTGCTCGTCGAGGGCCGAGAGCGTGTCGGCCACCGCGACCCCCGACAGCGTGCTGTCGGACAGGCGCGGCCGCCCGGCGGTAATCGGCGGCGGGATGTAGGCCGCGAGCCGCGGCGCGTAGATGTTCGACAGGTAGGCGCCCCGCCCGGCGGGGAATTGGCGCGCCGTGTCCTCGTTGTAGGAAGAGGCCTGCACCACGAGCGCGTGATGGAGGAAGCCGGTGTCGAAGCGAGCTCGGGCGCCGCCATCGACGGTCGAGCGGTCGATGCCCATCGCGTAGAATTGCGGCGTACTGGTCGTGTCGCCGCGGGCGTTGAGGATGGTCGGGGCCGACTGGAAGTAGCGCTGGACCTCCGTCTGCGCGCCGCCGGCATCGGCGAACAGCGTGACCGCGTCGGTGAGGTCGTATTCCAGGCGCAGAAGGGCGCCGCGGTCGTCGATATCGGAATATTCCCAGCGCTCGGTCAGGTTGAGGCGGCCATCCGGGGCCCGCGGGACCGGCACGCCGGCCCTCAGCTGGAACGGGCGCAAGGGCGCGTCGAAGCGGTCGGTCTGCGCCAGCAGGTACAGCCAGCCGCGGAAACGGTCGCCTTGATAGTCGAGGGCGAGGGCCCCGACTCCGGTCGTCTCGGATTGGCGGGCGAACGGCGTGTCGCCGCCATGCAGGCTGCCGACGAATCGGGCGCCCCATTCCCGGCTCGGGCCGAAGCGGCGCGCGACGTCGAGCTGGCCGCCGCCCCGGGCGACCGAGCCGTAATCCAGGGTGAACCGGGTCAGGTCCTCGCCAGCGCGCTTGGGCACCACGTTGACCACGCCGCCGACCGCGCCGTTCGGCGAAACCCCGGACAAAGCCGCGGAGGGACCCTTCAGCACCTCGATCCGCTCGGCATAGTCGGTGAAGACGCGAAAGCTCGGCGCGACGCCGTAGACGCCGTCGAAGGCAATCTCGCCGCTCGTCCCCTCGCCGGACGGGAAGCCGCGGATCGAAAACGAATCGAACGGCGCCCCGGTGGTCTGGGTGGCGCGCACCGACGGGTCGCGGCTGAGCGCCTCTGACACGGTGCGGGCCTGCCGGTCGCGTACGAAGGTGTCGGTGTAGCTCGTGACGCTGAACGGCGATGTTTTGGTTTCCGTATTGCCGAGCAGGCCGACGCGTCCGCCCTGCGCGACTTGGCCGCCGGCGTAGGCCGGCACCACCCCGCGCGGTGCGCCAGTGCTCTCCACCGAGAGTTCGTCGAGCCGGACATCCTCGGCCCGCGCGGCACCGGGATGGGCGACGAGCAGGATACCCGCGGTCAGGATCGCCGTAGAGCACAGAACCAACGGCGCGCAGCGGCCAGAATGCATCAGGGACATCTTTGACGGCTCGATAGCCCAGCACAGAAACGGTCAGAGCCGCCGTTCCATGATGTGATCGAGTCGTCAACGAAATTATGGATTATATACTTCGGATTAAATTTAGACTTATTACATTAAAATAATGTTCTGGAAGACAAAAATCACAGCAAATAATTTTATGATATTTGTATAGTCGATCTTGTGTTCCAATAATACGCGATTATCCAATAAATACGGCACTTCCGTTGGCCCGATTATCGGAATGGACTGGCTCGTGATGGGCTCGACGGGCGCGGATCACCCGGCATGCCAAAAAAGTGTTCATACCTTCCCGGTCAGCGTGCCGCCGTCCGGCCGCTCGCGCGCGTCGGACCGATCTGCCCCCGGAGAGTCCACGATGCGTCCGAGGCCATTCACAGTGGCCCGCCCGGCCGGGATCCTCGTCCTCGTCGCGCTCTGGGCCTGCGTACTTCCCTCTATGGGTGCGCAGGCCGATCAGCCTTCGGTAAAGCTGTGCCAGGCCGCCACCGCGACACCCGAGACCCAGGCCTGCCTGCACAAGGCCCTCGACGCGGCCGACGCGAAGCTCAACGCGGCCTACAAGAAGGTTCTGTCGATCATCGACCAGGATGACCGCCCGCAGGATTCCAAGGCCGCCTGGAAGGCCCAGTTCACTGCGGCCCAGCGCGCCCGGATCGCCTTCCGGGACGCCGATTGCGGCGACCTCACCTTCAGCGAGTGGAACAACGGCAGCGGCACCACCGCTGCTCTCTACGCCTGCAAGACGCCTGCAAGTACGACAAGGCCGTTCAGCGGACCGACGATATTCTGAGCCGGTACCCGCTGCATTAGAGGGCCGCTTCCGTATCCCGAGACGCCGGCTGGTCCGACCCTTGAATGCGCGAAGCCGCCGCGCTTTCGAGGGACCCGGATGATCGTCGACCTGAACTGCGACATGGGCGAAGGCTTCGGCGTCTATCGCCTGGGCGACGATGCCGGGATGCTGGCGGTCGCCAGTTCGGCCAACATCGCCTGCGGCTTCCACGCCGGCGACCCGCTGGTGATGCACGAGACCCTGACGCTCGCCGCAGCGAACGGCGTGCAGGCGGGAGCCCATCCGGGCTTCCTCGATCTCTGGGGCTTCGGCCGGCGCCCGATCCATGGCGAGCGCCCGGCCGATGTCGAGAAGGCCGTGCTCTACCAGGTCGGCGCCCTGCTGGCGCTCGCCCAGGATGCCGGCTGCCCGGTGCGGCACGTGAAGACCCACGGGGCGCTCGGCAACATCGCCAACGAGGATGCGGACCTCGCCCTGGCGGTGGCCCGGGCGGTCCGGACGCTGGACCGCGACCTGATCTTCGTGGTGATGCCCGGCCTCGAGACCGAGCGGGCGGGCGAGCGGCTCGGCCTGCCCCTGGCCCGGGAGATCTACGCCGACCGGACTTACGCCGATAACGGCAACCTGGTCTCGCGAAAACTCCCGGGGGCGGTGCTGCACGATCCGGTCGAGGCGGCCGGGCGCGTCGTGCGGATGCTGGAGGATCGCGCGATCCTCTGCCTGTCCGGGCGGCGCATCCCGGCCCGGATCGACAGCATCTGCGTCCACGGCGACACGCCAGGGGCCGTCGCGATGGCCGCGCAGGTGCGCGCCGACCTCACGGCCCGGGGGATCGCGATCAGGCCGATGGCTCAGGTGATCGGGACCTCGATCGGCGTCTGAGACGGCCTGTTTCCGCCGCCATCCGGCGCGCTGTCATGCAATCGTCGCAGATGGGCCAGAAAGCCACTCGCTGCTTGCAAGGCTGAGAGGGGCTCCATGGATTTCCACCGTCGCTTCACAGTTCTGATGTGCGCCCCCGCCTTCGATCCGGACGACCTGGAGGGCGCGCGGGTCGCCCAGATCGTGGCCGCGGTGGAGAATCGCGGCTTCGAGGTGGTGCGGGCTCGGCGCGTCGAGGACGCGGCCATCGCCGTGCAGACCGATGCCGCCATCGGCTGCATGGTGGTCGACTGGGGCAAGCGCGGCCTCGACGGCAAGGCCGCCGCGCTCATCGACATGATGCGCAAGCGCGGCCTGGAGATGCCGATCGTCATCATGGTCCGCCGCAAGCGGCTGGAGGACATCCCGGTCGAGCTCCTGGACTTCATCGACGGCTACATCTTCCTCGCGGAGGAGACGCCCGAATTCATCGCCCGCGGCCTGGTCAGCCGGGTGACGCAATATGCCCAGACGCTGAAGACGCCGTTCTTCGGCGCCCTGGTCGACTATGCCGAGAAGGGCAACCAGCTCTGGACCTGCCCGGGCCATAACGGCGGCATTTTTTATAACCGCTCGCCGATCGGGCGGATCTTCGTCGAGCATCTCGGCGAAGCGATCTTCCGCGACGACCTCGACAATTCGGTGCTCGATCTCGGCGATCTGCTGACCCACGAGGGTCCGGCGCTCAAGGCCCAGAAGGAGGCCGCCAAGATCTTCGGGGCGGAAAAAACCTACTTCGTCCTCAACGGCACTTCGGCCTCCAACAAGATCGTGCTGTCCTCGCTTGTGGCCGAGGACGATCTCGTTCTATTCGACCGCAACAACCACAAGGCGGCCCATCACGGCGCCCTGTTCCTGGGCGGCGGCATCCCGATTTTTTTGGAAACGGACCGGAACGCCTACGGCTTGATCGGTCCGATCTACCACGAGGCCCTGGACGAGACGCGTATCCGCGAGAAGATCCGCCGCAACCCGCTGGTCACCGACCCGGAGGCCTGGCGCCGGGAGCGGCCGTTCCGGGTCGCGGTGATCGAGCAATGCACCTACGACGGCACGATCTACGACGCGCAGGAGATCCTGGAGAAGATCGGCCACCTCTGCGACTATATCCTGTTCGACGAGGCCTGGGCGGGCTTCATGAAGTTCCACCCGCTCTACGCCCGCCGCTTCGCCATGGGCCTCACCGGGCTCGACGAGACCTCGCCGGGCATCGTCGCCACGCAATCGACCCACAAGCAGCTCGCGAGCTTCTCGCAGGCCTCGCAGATCCACACCCGCGACGGCCATATCCGCGGCCAGACCCGGCGGGTCGAGCACAAGCGCCTGAACGAGAGCTTTCTGGTCCACGCCTCGACCTCGCCGTTCTACCCGCTCTTCGCCTCCCTGGATGTCGGCGCCCAGATGATGAAGGGGCGCTCGGGCATGATCCTGTGGGACGACACGATCCGGCTCGGGATCGAGTGGCGCAAGAAGGTCCGGGCGATCCGGCGGGAGTTCGAGGAACACGAGGCCGACCCGCTGCGGCGCTGGTTCTTCGACCCGTTCGTGCCGGACGTGACCAGCAACGCCGACGGGACCGAGATGCCCTGGGAAAAGGTGCCCACCGACGAGCTCGCCGCCGACCCGCGGCACTGGGAACTGAAGCCCGGCGCCCGCTGGCACGGGTTCACCCATGTCGCCCCGGGCTACGCGATCACCGACCCGAACAAGCTGACGGTGCTCACCCCGGGCTTCGACCGGCGGACCGGAGCCTATGCCGACCACGGCGTGCCGGCGCCGATCGTGGCCCAATACCTGCGTGAGAACCGGATCGTCGCCGAGAAGAACGACCTGAACTCGCTGCTCTTCCTGCTGACGCCCGGCGTCGAATCCTCGAAGGCCGGGACCCTGATCTCGGGCCTCGTCGCCTTCAAGCGGCTCCACGACGACAACGTGCCGCTCGAGGAGGCCATGCCGGAATTCGTCAACCGCCGGCCCAACCGCTACCGCGGGGTGCGCCTGCGCGACCTCTGCGCCGAGTTCCACGCCTTCCACCGGGAGGCCGGCACCTCCGCGCTCCAGCGCCGGCAATTCGCCCCCGAGCACCTGCCCGAGATGGTGATGCCGCCCAAGAAGGCCGCCCAGATGCTGACTCGCAACAAGGTCGATTACGTGCCGATCGCCGAGGCCGAGGGGCGCATCGCCACGACCCTGATGCTGGTCTATCCGCCGGGGATCGGCACGGTCCTGCCGGGGGAACGCCTGGACGACCGCGCCAAGCCGATGCTCGACTATTTCAAGATGTTCGAGGCCTCGGCCAACCTGTTCCCCGGCTTCGAGGCCGAGATCCAGGGGGTCTACCGCGAGGTCGAGCCGGACGGGCGGATCCGCTTCCACACCTACGTCGTGCGGGACGGCGCCTGATGGAGATCGAGCCCGAGGAGGGCGCCCCGATCCCGGCCCGGCCGAGCCCGGACATCATCATCCGCGCCTCCTCGGACGCGGATGTCGAGGCCATGGTGGCGATCTACGAGCACCATATCGGCAAGGGCGTCGGCAACGTCGCCGATTTCGACGACGAGGCGCGCCTGCTGCCCGACGACCTGAAGCGGCGGCGCAAGACC
Organism: Methylobacterium sp. E-066; assembly: GCF_022829635.1. Lineage (GTDB taxonomy): Bacteria > Pseudomonadota > Alphaproteobacteria > Rhizobiales > Beijerinckiaceae > Methylobacterium. The sequence continues at coordinate 18,746 of NZ_JAKSYO010000085.1, read as the reverse complement.
ATGCGCAAGAAGCGCCTGCCCCACCTCGTCGCCGAGCGCGGCGGCCAGGTGGCGGGCTACGCCTACGCGGTGCCGTTCCGGAAGCGCCCGGCCTATCGCTACACCCTCAAGCACTCGATCTACGTGCATCCCGACCACCTCCATGCCGGGATCGGGCGCCGCCTCCTGCCGGCCCTGATCGAGGCCTGCGCGGCGGGCGGCTACCGGCAGATGATCGGATACATCGACGCGCAGAACGCGGCGTCCTTACGCCTCCACGAGACCTGCGGATTCGCCCGCGTCGGCCTCCTGAAGGCGGTGGGGTTCAAGTACGGCCGCTGGTCTGACAGCGTGATGGTGCAGCGGGCGCTCGGCACCGGGTCCGAGGACCAGCCGGGATCGTAGGAAGCGACGGGACCGGTCAGTGACCCTCGGCCGGAGCGGACCGGGTCGTGGCGACGAGATCGATATCGACCCCGACTTCGAGGGCGACCCATTGTCCGGAGGCCCAGGCGCCCTGGCCGACACCGAAATCGGTGCGGACGAGCCCGACATGCCCGGTGGCATGCGCTTGGCCGCCTTCGAGCGACAGGTGGAAGGGCAGCGTCAGCGGGCGTTTCGTGCCGCGGATCGTCAGTTCGCCGATGGCCTCGTAGTCGCCCCGGCCCTTGTCGACGAAGCGGGTCGCCTCGAACCGGGCCTGGCCGGCGCTCGCCACGTCGAACCAGTCCTTCTGGGGCAGCGCCGTGTCGCGCTGGGCGTCGCCGGTGCGGGCGCTGCTCAAGTCGACCAGCACCGTGGCGCGGCCTGCCTCGGGCTTGGCGGGATCGAAATCCACCTTTGCCTCGAAGCGCTCGAAGCGTCCGGAGAACGGCGTCCCGACCTGCACGCCCGAGAACCGGATCGCGCTTTTGGCCGGATCCACCGCCCACTCGGCGGCGGCAGCCGGGAATCCGGCGCCCGACAGGGCGGCCGACAGGCACACAGCGGAAAGCAGGCGGCGCAACGTCATCGGGTGGATTCCAGGGGCTCAGAGAGCGTCGCCATGCGGCGGCCCGGCAGCATCCGCCACAGCACGCCGTCGCGCAGGATGAGATGGTGGCGCAGCGCTGCCGCGACGTGCAGCACCAGGAGCGCGGTCAGGAACCAGGCTCCATAGGCGTGCAGCGCCTTGACCAGCCCCTCCGCGCCCGCCGGGTCGGCGAGCAGCGGGGCCAGCGGCAGGTGCGGCCAGGGCACGAGCCCGTACAGCAAAGTCGGGATGTTGAACGGCGAGAGCGAGACCACGGCCCAGCCGGTGAGCGGCAGCCCGACGAGGAGACCGTACAGGGCGCCGTGGGCCGCTCCCGCCGCCCGGCGTTCCCGGGCCGCCATGCTTGCCGGATAGGGCGGCGGCCGGTGGGCCAGCCGCCAGGCGAGGCGCAGACCGGTCAGGATCAGCACCGTGATCCCGACCGACTTGTGCCACTGGTAGAGCGGGAACAGGCGCATCGGGCTTAAGCCCGCATGGGTCATGGTCAGGCCCATGCCGATCAGGGCGAGCACGCCGAGCGCGCTCGCCCAGTGCAGCAGGATGGCCACCGCGGAGTAGCGCCGCGCCGCTGCATCGGGTGCCATGACCATCCTCCCGCCCCGGAGTTCCGGGTCAGTCCTGCCGCTCGAAGGCGCCCGCGATGGTCAGGTGCAGGTCGTCGCCGATCAGCGGCACGTAGGTCTTCACCCCGAACTCGGAGCGCTTAACCGTGCCGGTGGCGTCGAAGCCGACCGTGACCTTCTTGCTCAGCGGATTCACGCCGGCTCCGACCAGGGTGACGTCCAGCGTCACCGGCTTGGTCACGCCGTGGAGCGTCAGGTTGCCGGTGACCTTCGCCTTGTCCTTGCCCTCGGGGGCGACCTTGGTCGAGACGAAGGTGATGTCGGGGTACTTGGCCGCGTCGAGCCACTGGTCGCCCTTCAGCTCGTCGGTGAGCTTGGCGCTGGTCGTGGTTACCGAGGCGACCGGGATCTTGATCGTGAGCTTCGCGGCCGCCGGGTTCTTCGGCTGCAGGTCGAGGGTGCCGGACACGTCCGAGAAGCCGCCGGCATAGTTCGAGAAGCCCATATGGGAGACCCGCCAGCCGACCTGGGTGTGATTCGGATCGACCGCATAGGTGCCGGCCTGGATCTGGGCCGGGTCGCGGGTCGCCGGGGTCTGGGACAGGGCCGGGGTGGCGACGAGGAGGGCCAGAAGGCCGGAGGCGAGAAGCGACTTCAAGGGATTCTCCCAGATGAGGACGGCGGGTGTGACGGCCGATTGGGACGGTCGACTCGGTCCGGCGCACAGCCACGTCCGTCTAGACCCGTTCACGGCCGCGGTTGAGCCTGCTATCCGGAACCCCATGGTTGCGAAATCGGAAACCTTCCACGGCAGCCTCGACGACGTGCGCGCCTTCTGCACGGTCGTCGATCTCGGCACCGTCACGGCCGCGGCCGCCAGCCTGCGGGAGACCAAGGGCAGCGTCAGCCGGCGCCTGTCCCGGCTGGAGCAGGCGCTCGGCGCCCGGCTGATGGCGCGGACCTCGCGGGCGGTCTCGCCCACCGCGGAGGGGCTCGCCTTCTACGCCAAGGCCCATGAGAGCCTGGCGCTGCTCGACGCGGCGGCCGAGACCGCCCGCGACGCCCAGACGGTGCCGGCCGGGCACCTGCGGATGACCACCTCGATCGATTTCGGGATCGAGGTGATGCCGGAAATCATCGCGAGCTTCCGGGCAGCCTACCCGCAGATCACGGTCGAGATGCTGAACACCGATACCCGCCTCGACCTCGCAGCCAACCGGATCGACCTCGCCCTGCGGCTCGGCGGTGCGGAGGAGACCGGCTACCGGGCCGTCGTCCTGGCGACCCTGTCGGTGGCCCTCTACGCCGCCCCCGCCTACCTGCTGCGCCGCCCGGCACCGACCGAGCTGGCCGGGTTGCACGACCACGACCTGATCCTCCCCCGGGAGCGGACCGGCGGGGGTGCCCTCTCCCTCACCGACGGGCAGGGCCGGGCCGAGCAGCTCGTCCTGAACCCCGCCATCCGGGTCAGCGACTTCTCCACCGTCCACCGCCTGACCCTGGTCGGTGCCGGGATCGGCCATATCCCGAGCCTCGTGGCCGCCCGGGCGGTCGCGGCGGGCCAGCTCGTGCGCGTGCTCGCCCCCTGGGCGAGGCGGGGGGCAGCCCTGCGCGCCGTGACCCTGGCCGGGCGCGACCTGCCAGCGCGGGTCCAGGTCTTCCGGGAGCACGTGCGCGCTGCCCTGACGCCGTGCGATGAGGAGACGCTTTCACCAACGAATACAGTCTAAGATTGTATTTATGAACTATAGACACGCTATTGACGACACGGTCGAGACAATCTTACGGGTCCGTGTAAGGCGGCGTTGAGGGGCGCCGCGCATCATGGCCGGCAGCGGCATCCCGGGCCGCTTCGGTACGCGACCTCCCCGATCCCTTGCCCGGACGCATCCCCTTCTCGCGCGGACACCAGACATGCCCCTTCGCAACCGGTGCCTGCGGCCCCTGCTCCTGGTCGGGACGATGGCCCTCGTAGGCCTGTGTGCGGCGCCGGGTTCGGCCTGGGCGACCTTGTCGAGCACGACCCGTATCGTCCTCCAGAAGGGGCGCCACTACGTGCCGACCGACCTGTTCCTGCGGCTGGGCGACACGATCACCCTGCGCAACGAGGACGCCAGCCAGAGCCACCACGCCTTCATCGAAGCCGACCGGTTCTCGTTCGATGCCGGCGATCAGGAGCCCGGCACCGAGACCCGGCTGGTCCTGGTCGAGCCGGGGGATTTCGTCATCCAGTGCGGCATCCATCCGAAGATGAAGCTGACCATTCACGTGCAGTAGGGCACGCAGGGCTCAACGAGATGACAATCCGGTGTCTCTTAAGGGCTTGTTTGACCAATCATTCCCATCCTCACCCTCATCCTAAGGTGGCGTAGCGAAGCAGAGCCCTCGAAGGAGCCCTCCAGCCGGTCGCGCGATTCCTGGAGGGCTCCTTCGAGGCCGCTGCGCAGCACCTCAGGATGAGGGGAAAGACTGGGATTTCCGTCGATCAGAACCGTCATTCGACTGCGATCGCGCAGTCTAAAGAGGCTTTAGAGCCGCCCCCAGCTCAGCCTTCGCTGTCGCGGCCGAGGCCGAGCCCGCGGATGAGATCGCCGATCGGATCGATCTTTTTGGAGTCTTGCCTGGGCGCCGGCGCCGATGGGGCCGCGACGGCGGGCTCGACGGTTGCCGTGCGGGCCAGGGCGGCATGGCGCAGGCGCGCCGCGTGACGGGTGTTGCGGTCCGCCGCCTTCGACCGATGCGTCGCGAGCGTGGTCCGGGATTTCTGGGCCGGGGCGATCATCTCGCTCGGCAGAGCCGGGGCCGTGGCGAGGCCGGCCGGCAGGGCGGTCATCTGCGGCGCCAGCAGGTCGGACGGGGTCGCGGCTGCGGTTTCGGAGACGCGCGGCTCCGGCTTGCTCGCACCGGCCACCCGGGCCGGCGGATCCATCCAGCTCGACGGCTCGGCCGGCGCTGTCACGGTCCGGACCGGGCGCGTCTGCGCCTCGTAATTGCCCGGATGCAGAGTATGCGCGGCCACCACCAGCCCGAATACGGCGATCGCGGTCGTCGCGAGGGTGGATCTGTAGTGTTCCATGACGGCAGAACGAACAGCCAAGGTCATGGTTCCGCTTGGCCGAAGCTCTCGGCCGCGCGCGGAGTACGGGCGGCTGCTCTCAGCCGCGGCTGCAGGCAAGAAAAAAGGCCACTCCCGAAGGAGCGGCCCGAAGTCTAGGGAGGAAACGCCCAAGAAGGGCAGCGGGATCGCGACGCCATCGCCATCCCGCAGTGCAGAGATAGGCTACCGCAGTGCGGCATGCAACCGATCGGGAGTTGTTTCTGCATGCATGCGTGACACGCTCTGGTCGTCGAGATGCGCGTCCACACCATGGCTCGGGTCCCGTACGGCCCGATCAGCCGCCGTTCTGCGGCTCGTCATGCCCGATCAGCCGCTCGACCTCGGCCAGGGCGACGGCCCGGGCGGCGCCCTCGGAGGCGTGCGGACGGTACGATCCCCGGACCAGCTTGCCGCGGTCGCGGATCGCCCACGTGAAACGGCCCGGGTCATGCCGGCTCGGCCTGACCTCGACCGTGTAGAGATGCCCGCCATTCGCACCCATGCCCCGCATGTGCGGAGTCCCGGCCGCCGGCCCAGGGGGTGCGACCGTGGGCGGCAGGCCGATCCCGAGCCCCTGTCCTGTCTGACGCGTCTTGCGTCAGCGGACACTGCCGGCGCGAGCGGTACCATCGTCACGTCCTGCAGATATTTCGTCCCGATTGATCCTGTCCCAACGGCAATGAGATCAAGTCCCCGGTGCCGCAATCCGGTCCTCTAACGACCTAAGCAGCCTCGCGTTGGCAGGCCAACGTTTCCCTCGCTTAAGGCTTTGATAAATCGCAGGTTTTCGACCAAAGCTGCGAAACCCGCTCAACCGGAGCAGCCGGGTACGTCCTCAAGGCGATAAAAAATCGGGATGCCTCGCTTCGTCGCGATGCGGACATCGTTATCCGCCCCCGTGGATGCCCCCGGAAGACGAAGTACCGCATCACAGAGCTCAAGGATGCGGCCCGCGGCAGGATGGAAGATCCGATCGTACAGTTCGTCTCCCGCGTGCTGTCCGCCCGCCGCCTGCCAAACCGGGAGGGCAATCCACTCGCCGATCATGGGCAGATGACCGGCCTCGAAGAGGGGCCAGGACACTGCCTCGAGTTGCCGAAGGTTCGCAGCCATCTTGGCGGGATCGTCATCCGTACCCGAGCGGTAAGGGCCTGCGATCAGGATCAGCATAGATCAGTTCCCCCCGGAAAGCGGGAACTTGAACAGGTTCAGAGCGGCATATTGCAGGAGCATGATCGTCTTGGCATCGCGGATGATGCCACTCTCGATCATCTTAAGAGCCTGATCGAAGTCGATCTCCAGAACTTCGATGTCCTCGCCTTCGGCTGCCAGTCCGCCGCCGGCGCGAACGCGATCATTGATGTGATAAGTCCCTACGAAAAAGAACATTTTCTCCGTCACCGAGCCGGGACTCATATAGGCCTCGAAAATTCGTCTGACGTTCCGGACCCTGAAGCCGGTCTCTTCCTCCGTTTCAGCGCGAATACGGTCTTCCGGGGTGGCATCGTCGAGCAACCCGGCGGGCGTCTCGATCAAGAGGTCATCCCAGCCATTAACGAAGGCGGCGTATCGGAACTGGCGGATCAAGATGACCGTGAAGCGCTCCGGGTCATAGAGGAGAATCGTCGCTCCATTTCCTCTGTCGTAAGTCTCTCGGCTCTGTCGCTGCCATATCTCATCGGTACGACGATAACGAAAGGTCGTTTTTCTCAATACCGACCAATCGTCCGAGAGTACTCGCACGTCTTCAACGCGAATCCGATCCACTACACTCATGGAACACCTCTCGACCGCACGAAACAGCACGGATTCGTATTAGGCTTTGCCCTTTTCGCGAATTTCGTGCAATTTCGCTTAGAGTCAAGAAATTTCGTGCACGGACCGCCCCATGCTGACCTTGGAACGCAAAACCCACATCCTGAAGGCTCTGCAACGCGACGGGCGCATCGTCGCGAAGGCAGTCAGCCAGGAATTGGGGCTTTCGGAAGATACGATCCGTCGCGACTTGCGTGAGCTTGCAGGGCAAGGGCTGCTGCAACGCGTTCATGGTGGTGCATTGCCGGCATCGCCTGCGGTCGCGGATCTCGTGGCTCGGCAAAGTCTCTCACCGGAAGGCAAGACCGCGCTTGGCAGGGCGGCGGCCAAAATGGTCAAGCCAGGGCAGATAATCTTTCTCGACGGCGGCACGACCGCCATCCAGATCGCTCGACATCTCGACCCAAATCTCAAGGCCACCTTCGTTACCCATAGTCCGAACGTGGCCGTCGCGTTGGCCGATCATACCGGCATTGAGGTCGACTTGATCGGCGGACGATTGTTTCGACACTCCATGGTCGCCGTAGGCGCAACCGCTGCCGAAACCATCGCGCGTATCCGCGCCGACCTCTACTTTCTGGGAGTGACCGGCGTACATGCCGAGATGGGCCTCACGACCGGAGATCCCGAGGAGGCGGCGATCAAGCGCGCTCTGAGCCGGCAATCGGCCGAGACCATCGTTCTGGCCTCCCGAGAAAAGCTCGGCACCGTCTCGCCGTTCCAGATCCAACAGCTGGCTGACATCGACGTTCTCGTTGTCGAGGGCGGCCTCCCGATGGAGCTGACCGACCCGTTTCAGGAGGCCGGCACCACCATCGCGTTCGCCTGAGGGCATCGGCCATCGTCGCAACGGCCGACACCGCGCGGCAACGCCAGCTACCGGGCTGGCCTTGAGCGACCGGCCTCGGGCCGATCCGGCGCGACGGGCCCCTCGGTCCGGGTGCCGAGCCAGACCACGTGCTTGGGGCCGCTGCCGCGGCCGCTGGCGTGGACCCGGGCCTCCTCGACCGCGAAGCCGGAGCGCTGCAGGCGGGACTTGAACTTCCGGTCCGGGGCGCCGGACCAGACCCCCAGGATGCCGCCCGGCCGCAGGGCCCAGCGGGCGCGCTTGAGGCCCCAATTGTCGTAGAGCCGGTCGTTGGAGCGGCGCATCAGGCCCTCCGGGCCGTTGTCGACGTCGAGCAGGATGGCGTCGTACTGGCCCGGCCCCGCCTGGATCAGCCGGTTCACGTCGGATTCCCGCACCTCGACCCGAGGGTCGTCCAGGCAATCGCCGAAGACATGGGCGAGCGGGCCGCGGGCCCAGGCGATCACGGCCGGGACCAGCTCGGCCACGACGACCCGCGCCTCCGGGCCGAGGCCTTCGAGCGCCGCCCGCAGGGTGAAGCCCATGCCGAGCCCGCCGATCAGCATCCGGGCCCGGGGCCGGTCCTTCAGCCGCTCGCAGGTCATGGCGGCGAGCGCCGCCTCGGAGCCGCTGCGGCGGTTGTTCATCAGCTCGATCGTGTCGGCCAGGATCGAGAACTCGTCGCCGCGTTGCATCAGGCGCAGGTCGGTGCCGCCGCCCGGGACCGAGCCGGTGTCGAGATGAACCCAGGGTATCACGGACGTTTCCTTAGATTGGCGGTGCGGCCGGTCGGGGACCGGCGGCACGAAAGATCACGGCGAGAGCGGGGCCGCAGGTCGGTTCGGCGCTGCGCGCGGTGCAACCCCCTGCGCGGCGGTGCCCCCTGCCGCGCGGGATCGCGGTGGCGTATCAGCACCTATGGCTAAGCGCATCAAGTCGAGACCCCAGGAACGGGGCTTCATTCTGTTCGACGTCGTCTTCGAGGACGGCTCCCGGGCCTCGAACCGGCGTGTCCCAGCCGAAATCCTCGGCGGCCTCGACGGCGACGAGCCGGCCCGGCAGATCATCGCCGAGCAGGAGGAGGAGATCGCCCTCAAGGCCGGGCGGCCCGGCCGCGAGATCCAGAGCCTGACCCGCTCGCCGATCATCAAGCCGAAGCCGATCGCCTGATCGGCCCCGATCAGACCGCCCCTCAGACCGCCCCTTCGACCACCTCCAGCGCCCGCAGGATCGCGAAGCCGATCCGCTCCGCCTCGCCCTCCGCGTCGGCGCCGGCCGGCAGCAGCGCCACGGTCTCCACCGCCTGCTCGTCCTCCGGGCCGATCACGATCCGGAACACGTCGCCCTCCTGGGCGGCCGGATCGCGGATCAGGCCGACCCGATGGCCCGCGGCCGCGCCGAACAGGCGCATCGGCGGCGGCTCGGAATCGGGCTCCGTTCGATGGACAGGGGCGGCATTGCGGGGGGCACCGAAGGTCGGGCGGATGACGTTGTCGTCGGACATGCCGAACCAGCCTCCTCAGGAGCGCGCGATGCCGGCGGTGGCCAGCACCGCGTCGGCCAGCACCTCCATGCCGGCCCGGGCCCAGTCCGGCGTGATGCTCTCGGCCTCGTTGTGGCTGATTCCGCCATGGCAGGGACAGAAGACCAGGGCCGCCGGCACCACGCGGGCGCAGTAGACGGCGTCGTGATAGATCGCGGTCGGCATCCGGGTCCAGGCATGGCCCCGCGCCTCGGCCGCTGCCTGGACGCGGTCGACCAGCACCGGGTCGAACGGGGTGAGCGGCGCGCGCCAGAAGTCTTCCACCCGGATCGTGACGTTGCGCTCGGCAGAGAGCGCGTCGGCCCGGGCCAGGATCCGCCCCCGCATCGCCTCCAGCTGCCCGGGATCGCCGTGGCGGGTGTCGAGGCTGAACCAGACCCGGCCCGGGGTGATGTTGCGGCTCGCGGGCTCGGCGGTCAGGACCCCGACGGTGGCACGGCCGCGCTCGCCCTCGGGGCCGACCGCCTCCCGGGCGATGTCCTCCAGGGAGCCGATCAGCGCCGCGGCGGCCATCATGGCATCGCGCCGGCCCGCCATGGGGCTGCCGGCATGGGCCTCCTCGCCCAGCACGGTGATCTCGTACCAGATCTGGGCCAGCGCCCGGTCGACCACCCCGATGGTCAGGCCGGCATCCTCCAGGCGCTTGCCCTGCTCGATGTGCAATTCGAAATAGGCGCCGATCCCGCGAAGAGTCGCCGGATCCGCCTCCCCCTGCCAGCCGATCCGGCGCAGCTCTTCGCCGAATACGTGGCCGGCGAGGTCGCGGGTTTCCATTACGTCGGCCTCCGGGACGATCCCCATGGCGACGCCGCTGCCGCTCATCGGCGGGGCGAAGCGCGAGCCCTCCTCGTTGCACCAGTTGATCAGCAGGAGCGGCGCCTCGGTCTCGATCCCGGCCTCGTGCAGGGCGCGCAGGACCTCCAGGCCGGCGAGCACGCCGAGCGGCCCGTCGAACTTGCCGCCGGTGGGCTGGGTGTCGAGATGGCTGCCGATGGCGACGGGCTTCCGGCCCGGGTCCCGCCCCGGCCGGTGGAACACCATGTTGCCGATCCGGTCCACCGTAAGGGTGAGCCCGATCGCCTCGCCCCAGCGCTGGAACAGGGCGCGCCCCTCGGCATCCCGGTCGGTCAGGGTCTGCCGGTCGTTGCCGCCGTTGGGGAGCGCGCCGATCCGGGCGAGCTCCATCAGGCTGTCCCAGAGGCGGTCCTGCGAGAGCGGGAGGTTGGTGCGATCCATGCCGGTGTGATCCCGCGCGCCTCGGCCGACCATAGACCGGAGGCGGCGACGTTAGGCCGTGATCCGGCCCGGCACCAGGGCGGGTCGGCGTCAGAGGGTCGGGTCGGGGAAATCCTGCGCGTGCAAGCTCCAGATCGCCCGCCCGTCCTCGGCCGAGACGTAGACCGCGTTGGCGCCGAGTTCGGCCAGGTCGAGATCGATCCGCTTGGCTGCCGCGACCGCGTCGGAATCGTCCTTCGCCGCGAAGGCGTGCCGGTACAGGTCCGGCCCGAGCATCCCGTCCGGCTCACGGCGGATCGCCCGGACAATGTATGTGCGCATCAATAGACCTGAAACGATATCGTATCCGAGCATATAGTGTCTTCATCACCGAAGTGGGTATGGGTTCGGCGACGGAGAGACCACATCATGAAAGGCTTTACGCTGCGTGTATCCCTCACGAATGCGGCGGCGACGCCGTCGAAGAGCAGCATCCGTCGGCGATCGTATGCCGGAGACCCGTGACGACATGTCCGGGTGCGGATCGGCGATTGATCAGGATCGATCCCTGGACACACAACGTCGCGGCTGCATTGTCGCTACGGGTTGGCGGATATCAGGTGATCGACAGGCCGCAGCCGGTTCGGGGGATTGAATGGCGTTGGCGTCCACGGCGGCCTCTGCCTTGCAGGATGCGGGATTTGTCGGGACCTGGGACACGGATGTCCTGGCGGGCCGATCGGTGCTCGACGCGGGTGCAGCCACCTTGTTGTCCGGGGATTCGAGCTTTGCCGGCAAGCCGTTGCCCCTGGACGTCGCCCTCGGGCGCATCCATCCCGAGGATCGCGGCTGGGTCTTCGAGCGGATCCGCGCGGTGCGCCGGACGGGCGGCCTGGTCTCGTTGGAGTTCCGCGTGCTGAGCGAGACCGGCCACGTCCGCTGGATCCTCAATCGCGGCCGCCTGGTTCCCGACGCCGTGGGGGCGCTGCGGGGGCGCGGCGCCTATATCGACGTCACCGATCTCTATGCCGGCTCGTCGCCGGCCGCGAACGGCGACGGCGCGGCCCAGGCCAAGCACCTGGAAGCCGCGGCCGACCATTGCATCCGGGCCCATTCCGCGCTCGAGCGCCACGGCGACGAGAACCTCCGGCTGATCTCGAACATGTTGCTGCTCGGGATCGGCCGGGCGCTCGCGCAGCGGGAGCCGTAAGGCGGCTTCAGGTCCGCCAGGGATGGGCCGGGAGTTCGGTCTCGCCGATCGCCTTGGCCCCGGCCTCCGCCACCGCGTGATCGTTCTCGACCGTGGAGCCGCTGACCCCGATCGCGCCCGACATGATCCCGTCGGCATCGACGATCGGGATGCCGCCCGGGAAGGTGATCAACCCGTCGTTGGAATGCTCGATGCCGTAGAGCGGGCCGCCGGGCTGGGACAGCTGGCCGATCTGGCCGGTCATCATGCCGAAGAACACCGCGGTCTTGGCCTTCTTGTGGGCGATGTCGATCGAGCCGACCCAGGCGTCGTCCATGCGGTGGAACGCCTTCAGGTTGCCGCCGGAATCGACCACCGCGATGCACATCTGGGTGCCCAGCTCCACGGCCTTCGCCCGTGCCGCGGCGATCGCCCGCTCGGCCTGCTCAATCGTGACGTGCATGGTGCCTCCCTGGTTGGCCCCGGGAATGCACAGGCTCGCGGAACGGTTCCAGCGGAGCCGGGCATGACCCGTTCCGGTTGAGAAGGCCCGAGCGGAGGCCCCCGGTCAACTCCGGGATCGAGCCTGCTGCCCTGCCGGGCATCCTATGGGCTGCTGGGATTTCGATCGTCGCCGTGGCCATGCCGCCGTAGATGCGGGTGGCGCAGGTCCCCTCTCCCGTGCGGGCTAGCGGATTCACACATCGCTGCCGGATGAGGGCCAAGGCTAACCCCAAGCGCGTCTCCCTCCCCCCTCCGCGGGGGAGGGTGGCCCCTGCTTCAGCAGGGGTCGGGAGAGGGGAACCCGGGTTCAGGAAGGGGCGCGACTGCCATGACGGGCGAAGTCCTGTTCTGCACCGTTGCTCCCCTCTCCCGTCCCCCTTCGGGGGCCACCCTCCCCCGCAGAGGGGGGAGGGAGAGCGCTCGCCATTGCCGGAGCGGGCCTCCTATCAAGCCGCGGACGGCCCGGAACCCGACTCGACAGTCGCCCCGTGCCGAACCGCCGGAGCTTCGCGATCCTCCTCGGCCTGAGCCTGTGCACGCCGCTGGCCCCCGCCCGCGCGGAGGCGCCGGGGGTCCGGATCCTGGACCTGCCCTTCAAGGTGCGGGCGCTGCGCGGGCCGCGCAGCGAGGCCGCGATTTCCGTGGCGACCTCCGGCCTGCTGCCGATCGCCGGCGCGAAATCCGGCCCGTCGGCCGGTGACGAGGAAAGCGCCCCGATCGCATTGGTCTGGGGCGACGACGGCGGCGCCGTGCTCGGCCTCACGGACGGCGCGGTCACGGTCCGGCCGATCGGCCGGGACGCGGTCGAGGGGCTGACCGCCGCCGAGACGCCCCGGGGCGCCCTGCCGGGGTCGCGCCGGGTCCTGGCCGGGGCCTTGAGCGCCTACCTCACCGGCCGCGCCCGGGCTCCGGACGGCAACGACGCCGCCGCCGTCCTGACGATCCGCGAACGCCAGCCGATGGCGGTCAGCACCGATCCGAAGCCCGTTCCGGTCGCCACCGTCACGGTGCCGGCGGGGGGCGAGGCGGTGTTCGCGCCGCTCCGACCGCGCCTGCTGCGCCTCGCCGGCCGCCCGGCCCTCCTGGCCGCGGCCCTCTCGGGCGCGGAATCGGGTGGCCTCGTGCTGATCGGGCGCCCGGACGGTCAGGCGGCCTGGAACGTCACGGCGCGCACGCCGCCGCAGCCCGGGCCGCCCCTCAAGATCGCCGGCATCGCGGACTTTGCCGGCTCCGGCGGCGTCCAGGCCGCCACGATCAGCGCCCGGGGCCTGCTCCAGCTCTGGAACCTGACCCAGGAGAAAATCGAGCCGGCCGGCGAGGCGCCGGGCTACGCGGCGGGCGAGGGCGATGCCGATCTCGCCGTCACGATCCCGGCCGCCGGTCCCGCCGAGCTCGTTCTGCCGGTGGCGGGCCGCGCCGAGATCGCCCTCGTCCAGGCCAAGGGATCGCTGCACGAGCGCCTGCGCGTTCCGCTGCCCGCGCCGGCCACCACCGGCATCGTGGCCCTGGGCGAGGGCGCGGCGGCGCGGCTGCTGGTCGGCCTCGCCGACGGGCGGGTCGCGGTCGTCGCGCCCGATGGAGGCAAGCCGTGACCGAGGGCACAGCCGATGGCGGCAGCCGCCTGTTCCCGACCCGGCCCTACGTGGGCGCGTCGATCGCGGTGATCCGCGGCGTGCGCGTCCTGCTGGCGGCCCGGGCCAACGAGCCGATGCGCGGCGTCTGGACCCTGCCGGGCGGCCTGGTCGAGGCCGGCGAGGCGCTGGCCGAGGCGGCGCTTCGCGAATTGTCCGAGGAGGTCGGCCTCACGGCCGAAGTGGTCGGCGTGCTTTCGCCCACCGAGATCATCGTCCGGGACGAGGCCGGCCGCGCCCGCCACCACTACGTCGTCCATCCGCACGCCGCCCTGTGGTGCGGCGGCGAGCCCGTGGCCGGACCGGAGGCCCTCGGGGTCCGCTGGGCGACGCTGGACGAGATCGCCGGCCTCGCGACGACCCCGGGCCTGATCGAGACCCTGCACGAGGCGTTTGCCCGGGTGCGCGGCAGAGAGGCGAGCGCGTGAGGCTTCCGGTCATCCTGTGCCTGGCTGCGGCGCTGACCGGGCCGGCCCTGGCGCAGCAGCAGCGCGGCACCCGCGCCGCGCCCGCCCCGGCCAAGGAAGCGCCCAAAGAGGCGACGCCGCCCGCGGACGTACCCGCTCCCTACGACCGCGACCTGCTGCGGATGTCCGAGATCATCGGGGCGCTGGCCTTCCTGCGCGGCCTGTGCGCGGCGCCCGATGCCGCGGAATGGCCGGCCCGCATGAAGGCGCTGATCGAGTCCGAAGGCGTGACCCCCGCCCGCCGCGACCGGCTGGCCGGCGCCTACAATCGCGGCTATCGCGGCTACGCGCTGACCTACCGGGTCTGCACCCCGGCCGCCCACGAGGCGGCGGCCCGCTACGTCGCCGAGGGTGACAGGCTGTCGCATGCCCTGGCCGGGCGATTCGGCGGGTGATGCAGAGGCAACACACCGTTCCAGCATCCCCGAAAAGCATCAACTTCGAGCGCCCGCGTTAACCGATCTGAAATTCTCGGCTGGCCGAGCCGCGGGGAGCCACCTATCATTCGCTGGTCCGCCGGGTCGTGTGCCCGGCGCAGCGGAAGTATCGGGCCCATGCAGCACATCTCTCAGACCGCCCCCATCGAGGTTGAGGTCGACGTCGAAGAGAAGCGCGTCGCGCTGAGTTACGTCTCGGAAGCGTTCGCGGAAGGCTGTCTCGACGGGCTCGACGGTGATTGCATGGCTCAGGCCGCCCTGTTCGCGGCGTTCCAGGAACTGGTGATGACGTACGGCGAGGAGGCCACCGCCCGCTACGCCGAGGGCTTTCCGGAGCGCATCCGCGGCGGCGCCTTCACGACGACCCTCCAGCATTGAGGAGACCGGCGGCGGCAGACGGTTGAGGCGGGCACGCGCAGCACCTACCTCCCGACCACGCGATCCGGGCTGCCGGATCGCCCCCGTCGCGTGAGGATTTCTCTGCCATGCCCGTCGCCCTGCTGCCGGACCGCGCCCTCGTCACCGTCACCGGGCCGGAGGCCGCCGCGCTGCTCCAGGGCGTGCTGACCTGCAACGTCGAGACTCTTGAGGATGCCGAGGCCCGCCTCGGCGCCCTGCTGGCGCCGCAGGGCAAGATCCTGTTCGACTTCCTGATCTCGCGGATCCCGGACGGGTTCCGGCTCGACACGGCCCTCGACCGGGCGGCCGACCTCGCCAAGCGCCTGACCCTCTACCGGCTGCGCGCGCAGGTCGCGATCGCGGTCGACCCGACGGTCGCGGTGGCGGCCTCCTGGGCCGGCGCCTCCCCGGCGGTGGAGACCGGCACGGTCGCCGATACCCGCCACGTCGATCTCGGCGCCCGGCTCTACGCCGCCGAGGGCGCTTTCTCCGCCGATGCCGCGGAGGCGGATTACCATCGCCATCGCATCCAGCTCGCCGTGCCCGAGGGCGGGCGCGACTACGCCTACGGGGACGCGTTCCCCCACGAGGCGATGATGGACCAGCTCGGCGGCGTCGACTTCAGGAAGGGCTGCTACGTGGGCCAGGAGGTGGTCTCGCGGATGCAGCACCGGGGCACCGCCCGCACCCGGATCCTCGCGGCCCGCTACACCGGCGAGGCCCCTCCCCCCGGCACCGAGATCACTGCCGGCGGCAAGGGGCTCGGCACCACCGGCAGCGCCGCGGGCGAGCGCGGCCTCGCCCTGGTCCGGCTCGACCGCTTGGCCGACGCCCTCGCGGCCGGTGTGACGCCTTTGGCCGGTGACCGCCCGGTGACCTTCGAGAAACCGGACTACGCAACCTTCGCGATGCCGGAGGCGGCCGGATCGCCGGCGGCCTGAGTACGGATCGGGGCGCGGAGCGGCGATGGCGTTCCGCTCCTGTTCTCGCTAAACCGGCGGGATGTCCGAGACCGGCCTGATCGATCATCCCGACGGTTGCCCCCGCTGCTGGTGGGCCGGCCACGACCCGCTCTACGTCGCCTATCACGACACCGAGTGGGGCGTGCCCGAGCGCGACGGCCGGGCACTCTACGAGAAGCTGATCCTCGACGGCTTCCAGGCCGGCCTGTCCTGGATCACGATCCTGCGCCGCCGCGACGGCTTTCGGGATGCGTTCTCCGGCTTCGATCCGGAGGCCATCGCCCGCTACGACGAGGCCGATGTCGCCCGGCTGATGGGTGACACCCGCATCATCCGCAACCGCGCCAAGATCCTGGGCACGATCGCCGGCGCCCGGGCCTGGCTGCGGATCGAGGAGACCGGCCCCGGCTTCGCGCCGTTCCTGTGGGATTTCGTGGACGGGCGGCCGATCCAGGGCAGCGCCCGGACCCGGGCCGAGATCCAGACCGAGACGCCGGTCTCCCGGGCGATCGGCAAGGCCCTGAAGGCGGAAGGGTTTTCCTTCTGCGGCCCGACCATCGTGCACGCCTTCATGCAGGCGGTCGGGATGGTCAACGATCACCTCGTCGGCTGCCACCGGCACGCAGCCTGCGCCGAACTGGGGCGGCCGGCATGAGCGAGACGCACGATCCGGCGCCCCGGGCCTGGCAGCGGATGCTGTCCGGCCGCCGCCTCGACCTCCTCGATCCCGCGCCCCGGGACATCGAGATCGCCGACATCGCCCACGGCCTCGCCCGGGTCGCCCGCTGGAACGGCCAGACCCGGGGTCCGCACGTCTTCTCGGTGGCCCAGCACAGCCTGCTGGTGGAGGCGGTCGGGCGCCACATCACCCCCGGCTGCACCGATCCGGACGGGCTGGAGCTGCTGCTGCACGACGCCCCGGAATACGTGGTGGGCGACATCATCTCGCCGCTCAAGGCCGCGATCGGCGACGCCTATCGCGGGGTTGAGCTGCGCCTGCTCGCCGCCGTGCGCCGCCGCTTCGGACTGGGCGAGCCCGCGCCCGCTTTGGGCCGCCTGGTCAAGCGCGCCGACCGGATCGCCGCCCATATCGAGGCCGTGGAGCTCGCCGGATTCGCCCCGGACGAAGCCGAGTTGTATTTCGGACCCGCCCCGGACCTGCCCGAGCCCGTCCTGGCTTTGGCCGAACCGTGGCCGACCGCCCAGGCCGAGGCGCGGTTCCTCGACCGCTTCCACGCCCTGTGCCAGGCTTGAGATCCGATACCGCCGCCCTCGATCCGTCACGATCCCGCGCCATGGGCCGCCACATGCCGACCCTTCACGTCTGTCCGCTCTCGCGCCTGCCCGAGACCGTCGCCGCCACCGGCGCGAGCCACGTGCTCACGCTGGTCAATGTCGGCACGCCGCTGGAGCGGCCGGCGCTGATCGATGCGGAGAATCACGCTATCATCGGGGTCAGCGACATCGCCGAGCCCCGCGACGGACACGTTTTGCCGGCTGACGAACACGTGGCCGGCATCCTGGCCTTCACCCGGGCCTGGCCACGGGAGAAGCCGCTGGTGATCCACTGCTATGCCGGGATCAGCCGCTCCACCGCGGCGGCTTATATCGCGGCCTGCGCGCTGGCGCCGGAGCGCGACGAGGGCGCGATCGCCGACGCCCTGCGGGCCGCCTCCCCGTCCGCCACCCCCAATCCCCTGTTCGTGGCCATCGCCGACCGAATGCTCGACCGGGACGGCCGCATGGTCGCGGCGATCGCGCGGATCGGCCGAGGCGCCGAGGCGTTCGAGGGGACGCCGTTCTGCCTCACCGTGACGTGATCGCCGTTCACCAAACTTCCGGTTGTCGGCTCCGACACCCCTACGCGCGCCCGTTCGAGAGCCGTTCCACAAGGCGCGCGGAGTGTGGCGCAAACGCCGCCGCATCACGCCAAAACGCTGCCGATCCGACCGGCCCGGCCCTCGCGTGGGTTGTGGCCGCACCGGCTGCCGCCTTAGAACCGACCCAAAGGATGTGTGTGGGATGAACGCGAGCAGACCCGAGGTGGCCCCGGCCGCCGGCGACCTGCCTTTCGAGAAGGCGCTGGAGCAACTCGAGGAGATCGTGCGCAGGCTCGAGCGGGGCGATGTCCCGCTGGACGAGTCGGTGGCGATCTACGAGCGCGGCGAGGTGCTGAAGAAGCACTGCGAAGCGCTGCTGAAGCGGGCCGAGGCGCGGATCCAGCGGATCACCCTCGGTGCCGACGGGCGGCCCGAGGGCGTGGCGCCGCTCGATATATCCTGAGGCTCGGCGGTCAGACCGATCCCGTCCGATAGAGGTTGATGCCGTGGCGATTTCCCCCGAGCTGAGCGCGCTTCTCGACCGTGTCCCGGAGCCGGCTGCGCTGCGGCAGCTTCCCGAATCCGAGCTGCAGGCGGTGGCGGATGCGGTGCGGGCCGAGATGATCGACGCGGTGTCGATCACCGGCGGCCATCTCGGCTCCGGGCTCGGCGTGGTCGAGCTCACCGTCGCCCTGCATCACGTGTTCGACACCCCCGACGACCGCATCGTCTGGGATGTCGGCCATCAATGCTACCCGCACAAGATCCTCACCGGCCGCCGCGACCGCATCCGGACGCTGCGCCAGGGGGGAGGCCTGTCCGGCTTCACCAAGCGCTCCGAGAGCGCCTACGACCCGTTCGGCGCCGCCCATTCCTCGACCTCGATCTCGGCCGCCCTCGGCATGGCGGTGGCCCGCGACCTCGACTCCGAGGCCGCCAAGGCCAAGGGCCGGCAGTCCAAGCGCCGCAACGCCATCGCGGTGATCGGCGACGGCTCGATGTCGGCCGGCATGGCGTATGAAGCCATGAACAATGCCGCCGGCACGGGAGGTTAAGTTTTTTGCTGCGAGCCGTGCGGCCCATGCTATAGGGCGCGCTTCCGGCGGCCGGCGGTGGCGCACGCCTGGGCACGCGGCTATCTACCGAGGCCCTTCGCGAGCCGCCGTCGAGATCCCATGCCCCCATCCCGCCCCGTGCCGCCGACCGATCCGCGCGCCGGCACGCCGTCGCGCCGGACCCTGCTCG
>NZ_JAKSYO010000080.1 GCF_022829635.1 Methylobacterium sp. E-066 | reverse complement strand
CCACGTGGCCAGCCGAGCCGAGGGGGAGAGTAGACGGGGCGGGGGAGGCCAGCCGGTGATGGCGCTACCAGCGCCGGCGCCGAAGAACCCGGGCCCGAGCCTGTCTGACCGCCCGATGGCATTCGAACGGCGGTTACGGCTGACGATATCCCAATCTCCGCCCTCATCATGAGGTGCCGAAGCGCAGCGGAGGCCACGAAGGAGCCCTCCCGGGATCGCGCGGGCTGGCTGGAGGGCTCCTTCGAGGCTGCTGCGCAGCGCCTCAGGATGAGGGCTTTGGTCGGAAAGATCGGCCCGACAGCCCCTTACA
>NZ_JAKSYO010000166.1 GCF_022829635.1 Methylobacterium sp. E-066 | reverse complement strand
GCGATGATCATTCGTTCCGGTAAGCACTGCAAGCGATCTGCAACTTCTTTCCACACTTCTCGGACATTTGCCTTGTCAGGCTGATCGGAGCGAGACCCAACCCTTTGAGGGTGTTTGCGGCAGCGGACTGTCCCGCTTGCCTCACGACGCTTAGTCTTTGCAGAGCCCGGTCTGGAAACAACCCCGTGATCCCGGGGCCGCGAAGCGGAGCCCGGGATCCAGAAACATCTTGGGGTCAATGACTTGCGCCGTCGGCGGCTCTGGATCCCGGGCTCGCCTGCGGCGCCCCGGATTTCCACGGAGGCTGATGCCTCCGTGGAAATCCGGGCCTCGTGGAAGGGGAGGATCTCCTCACGCGGTCTCCCTTCCACATCCGTATCGTCCCTGCGGCGATTACCCTTGGTAAGGATCGCGCGCGCATCATCGGACCTGGGTTGCGATCCAAATCGATTGTTCCCGTTAGGAAAAATCCTTGGATGGGGCCCAATCCAAACACCTCGAAAGCGCTGGGTCTAGGACCTTTTGCGGGTCCAGGGCAGAGCCCTGGCGCATCGGGGCTCCGCCTCGATACCCCGCCAAAGGGCTGAGCCCTTTGGGATCCCAATGTGACGGGCGCGCGGCGAGGGCTCAGGCCACCGGCACGGCCTGGTGCGCCTCCACCTCATTGTGCGAGGGCAAGGGTGAGCCCGGCACGAAGGCGTCGAAGGCCGCCCAGAAATCCTGCCGGATCGCGTCGCGCTCGCTCAGGATCTCGTGCTGGGAATCCGGCAGGACCAGGATGTGGCCGGCCTTCATCCGGCCCGCGAACCGCTCGGTGTCCAGGGTCCCGCAGACCGGGTCGGCGCCGGCCGCGACGATCAGGGTCGGCAGCGTGATGCGCGGAGCGACGCGCGGGTCGCGCAGGCGCGCCATCGCCCGGAACGCCTCCGCGAGCCACGCGATCGTCGGGTCGCCGACCGCCCCGGCGCCGACCTGCCGGGCCGCCGCCGCGTTGCGGGCATAGCGCACCGGATCGCGCGACAGGCGGTTGCCCGCATAGGGCTTGGTGGCGATCGAAACCGGCTTGCCCAGCGGGATGTACCAGTGGCCGAGCCCGATCCGGTGCAGGGCCCGCGACAGAAACGCCGCCCCGGCGGGCCAGCGCACCATCCGGATCGACAGCATCGGCGCCACGGTCACCAGCCGCCGGAACGGCAGCCAGCCATCGAGCGCCCCGATCAGGGCGACGCAGCCGCCCATCGAGTGCGCGAGGCCGATATACGGCTCGGGCATCAGCGGCACCAGCACCGTCTCGGCAACCGCCCGCAGGTCGAGCCGGTAATCGTCGAAGCGGGCGACGTGACCCTTGTGCGGGTCGTCGACCCGCCGGTCCGACTCGCCCTGGCCGCGCCAATCGAACGCCACCACGGCGAAGCCCCGCGTCCGGAGATCCTGGATGGTCTCGTAGTACTTCTCGATGAACTCGGCCCGGCCCTGGAGCAGGCACACCGTGCCCCGGCAGGTCCGCGCCGTGCTCTGCCAATAGGCCGCCCGCAGGGTGCAGTCGTCGCGGGTGCCGACCGCGATCAGGGTGCCGCCGGGCGGCACCGGATTGTCGGGCGTGCTGCGCAGGGTCAGGAGCGGCGGCTCCCGTCCGATCTCGCCGTCGAACCGTCTCACGGGGCCACCTCGCTGCGTCCGGGCGTCAGCGTGACCGTAGCCGAAAAAATCTCGGATTCGGCCCTTGCGACGGGTCTTGAAGGCCGATTTTCCACCCCCGATATCTCGTCTGTGCCGGCCGTCAGGCGGCACGAAAGACGGGTCCGGCCCATCGGGCGGACCAGCCCTGCATGTTGCTCATACGAGGATATGTCATGCGTCAGTTCGATCTCGCCCCCCTGTATCGTTCCACCGTCGGTTTCGACCGTCTGTTCTCCGCCCTCGACCAGTTCGCCACCGCCGAGGCGGCCCCGACCTACCCGCCCTACAACATCGAGCGGACCGGCGAGAACGCCTACCGCATCACCGTCGCGGTCGCTGGCTTCACCGAGTCCGACCTGTCGATCGAGGTCCGGGAGAACGCCCTCACCCTCAAGGGCGAGCGCAAGGCCGAGGCCAAGGCCGAGTTCCTGCACCAGGGCATCGCCGCCCGCACCTTCGAGCGCCGCTTCCAGCTCGCCGACCACGTCCAGGTGACCGGTGCGGCCCTGGAGAACGGCCTCCTCCACATCGACCTCGTCCGCGAGGTGCCGGAGGCGAAGAAGCCCCGCCGCATCCAGATCGCCACGGCCGGCACCCCGTCCGCGCCGGTGATCGAGGGTGAGGTGCGCAAGGACGCGGTCCAGCAGCAGGCGGCCTGATCCGGCTGCCGGCCTGAGACCCTATTCGCGTGATGGAGCGCCCCGGCCCCGGCCGGGGCGTTTTCATGTCGCGGCTGTCATAATGGCGTGTGCGCGGCGTGCTCTTTAAGGGTCCGGACGGTGCACGGTCGTGCGCCTGGAGTGAACCCGACCATGGTCGCCAATCTCGCCCGCGGAGCCTACAGCGCGCTCGGAGCCGGCTGGCACAAGGGCGTGCAGGGCGTGCAATGGGGCGTCGGCGCGCCGATCGCGAAGCTCCGCCGTCGGCACGCGCTCATTCAGGCCGGCCCTGCGGGCATCGCCGAAATCCTGTCGTCCGAGCAGGCGATCCGCCTGCCGGAGCCGTTCGAGGGCCGCAGCCTCGGCCGGATCGGCAATCTCGAAGTACGTCTCGCTGCGAAGAAATCCGAGATCCGGCGGGCGCAGCGCCTGCGCTTCAAGGTCTTCTACGAAGAGATGGCGGCGATCCCGACGGGTCTCGCGGCGTTGTCGCGAAGAGATGCCGACGCCTACGACGCGCTCTGCGACCATCTCCTGGTCCTCGACCATTCCGCGCCCCGGCGGAAGAAGCCGTTCGTCGAGCACCGCCCGAAGGTGGTCGGGACCTACCGGCTGCTTCGGGGCGAGGTGGCCGAGCGGCATGCCGGCTTCTATTCCGAGGGCGAGTACGACCTTGAGCCGATCCTGGCGGCGCAGAAGCACCGGCGGCTGCTCGAGCTCGGCCGGTCCTGCGTGCTCAAGCCCTACCGGAGCAAGCGCACCGTCGAGCTGCTGTGGCAGGGGATCTACGCCTACGTGCTGCACCACCGGATCGACGCGCTGATCGGCTGCGCCAGCCTGGAGGGGACCGATCCGGACCGCCTGGCCCTGCCGCTGTCGTTCCTGCACCACCATGCCCGCGCCCCGGAGGAATGGCGGGCCCGGGCCCTGCCGGAGCGGGCGGTGGCGATGGACCGGCTGCCGGTTGAGGCGATCGACCCGAAGGCGGCGCTGCAGGCGCTGCCGCCGCTGATCAAGGGCTACCTGCGGCTCGGCGCGACCTTCGGGGAGGGCGCGGTGATCGACCGCCAGTTCGGCACCACCGACGTGTTCGTGGCGCTCCCGGTCGAGGCGATCGGCGCGCGCTACCGGGGGCATTTCGCGCCGGGGAACTGAGCGGGCTGAGGCGGGGAAAAACGGCCGTTCCCACCCTCGCCCTCATCCTGAGGTGCTGCGGAGCAGCCTCGAAGGAGCCCTCCAGCCAGCCGCGCGAGTCCTGGAGGGCTCCTTCGAGGCCTCCGCTGCACCTCGGCACCTCAGGATGAGGGCGAGGGTGGGATTTTCACTTTGCAAGCGGAGCCGGCGCTTGCCCCTTGGGACCCCGGCCGCTCCTCAGGCGTCCCGTTACCCTACAAATCCCCCAACGCCAGCTGGCCCTGGTTGCGCGCCTTGGCGGGGGCCTTGGGGGCGGCTGCCTTGCGCTCCTTGGCCCGGGCGGCGGCCAGGGGCGGCTTCTTCGGCTTGGGGTCGCCGCGCATGCGGGCGAGCGCTTTGTCCCGGGCCACCGCCTCGGGGGCCTGGGGATCGTCCGACAGCCACTTGCCGCGCTTGATCACCTCGTTGACCCGGCCCTGGTTGACCCCGACCTTGAAGGCGATCTCCTGCTGGGTCATGCCCGTGGAGGCGTGCAGGTCGAGGATCGCCCGGGCGAGCTCGGGGGTCATCTTCTGGCCGGTCAGCCGGCGGGCCGGTTTGACCGTGCGGGTGGCGCGGTCGCGCTCGCGCAGGCGCTCCAGCAGCGCCAGCGCCATGTTCATGCCGTGCTCGCGCAGGGCTTCCTCGAATTCCTTCAGGGTCGCCATCGGCGCCATCCTCCGCCGGGCTCGTGGGCCGGTACTTGTGGAGGAACGTGCCGGGAACGCGGCGGTTGCGCAAGCGCTCCGGGCCGTGGCCCCGGGCGGTGGCGGTGGACGGGCGATGTCATCCACCGGAAATGCCGCCCCTGGCCTCCCGACGGCGGCTCGGCTACAGGATTGCGCCCCTCCGGCAAGGCAGGCCCGGCCCGCGCACGATGATCAGCCCGATCCGCACCGTCGCCCCCGGCGAATCCGCCGGCTCCCTGGCCCGGGAGCTGGAAGCCGGGGCGGTGCTGCTGTTCCCAGACCTGCCGTTCCCGTTCAGCGCCTTCGAGCGCCGGTTCACCGAGCGGCCCTTCGCGGACGGCAAGGCCAAGAACGTCAACATCCGGGGCGAGGCCGCGGAGCTTCGCGGCGCCGCCGGCACCCCGGAGGAGCAGGAAGCCCTGCGCCAGCTCCTGATCCGCTACCGCGCCTTCGCCCGGGACCTGATCGGCACCTACCTGCCGGACTATGCCGACCGGGTGAGCCTGGCCGGCACCTCCTACCGCCCCTTCGACGTCGACCAGCGCAAGCTCAGCTGGCGGCGCGACGACACGCGGCTGCATGTCGACGCCTTCCCGTCGAACCCGATCGGCGAGAAGCGGATCCTGCGGGTGTTCCGCAACATCAACCCGGCGGGCGAGCCGCGCCGCTGGCGGGTCGGCGAGGATTTCGGCTCGATGGCCGAAAAATTCCTGCCGCGGGTCCCGCGCTACTCAGCCCTCTCGGCGCACGTGCTCGCCGCCCTGCGGATCACCAAGGCCCGGCGCTCCGAATACGACCACCTGATGCTGCACCTGCACGACGCCCTGAAGCAGGACGAGACCTATCAGGCGAGCGCTCCGCAGGCCGATGTCGCGTTCCGGCCCGGCGCGACCTGGGTGACCTTCTCCGACCTCGTGATGCACGGGGCGATGGGCGGCCGCTACATGCTGGAGCAGACCGCCTACCTGCCGGTCGCCGCCCAGGCCGACCCGGCCTTGAGCCCGCAGCGCATCCTGGCGACCAAGCTCGGCCGTCCCCTCCACGCGTAAGAATAAGGATTCGACGCCATGATCCTCGAAATCGCACAGATCGAGATCAAGCCCGGGATGGAGGCGGCGTTCGAGGCCGGCATCGCGGAAGCCTCGGCGATCTTCAAGGCCGCCAAGGGCTGCCGCGCCTTCGAGGTGCGCCGCTCGATCGAGCATCCCCAGCGCTACCGCCTGATGATCCACTGGGACACGCTGGAAGCCCACACCAAGGACTTCACCGGCTCCCAGCCCTGGCAGGATTACCGCGCCCTGGTCTCGCACTGCTTCGCCGGTCCGGTCTCGGTGGAGCACACCGAGCAGGTGCTCAAGGCGTTCTGATTCTTTTGGATGTCGTGCCGCGCTGGCCGGGACGGCGCGGCACGACCGGCCACGCCGTTCCCCATGACAGGCGCGGGTTCCTCTCCCGTGCGGGCTACGACGTTCACAATCGCTGCCGGATGAGGGCCAAGGCTACCCCCAAGCGCGTCTCCCTCCCCCCTCCTGCGGGCTATCGGGTGCACACATCCCCGGATGTGGCGCGGGTCCCCTCTCCCGTGCGGGAGAGGGACAGGGTGAGGGATGCGACCTCTCCGGAAAGTCCTGGTCCCTCACCCCAACCCTCTCCCGCACGGGAGAGGGGGCGCGTGGCGGCTTTCGCAAGCCGATGTGTGAAACATCGTAGCCCGTACGGGAGCGGAGGTGCGTCGCAGCCTGCAAAAGCCCCTCGCGCCTCGACCCTGTCGCGGCCGTAGCCCCTTGCAAAGGAGCCGCAGAACGGCTCCGAACACGCGCCCAAGGCGTTGCGGCGGGACTCGCAGGTGCTAGGCTCCCGCCCGGCCGATCCCGGGGCGATTCGTCCGGGATCCGGGGCCGACGAGGGCAAGCGCATGGTGTGGCGGAACCGGCTTGCGGGTGCTCTGGCGCTTCTGGCAGGTCTCGCCTGCGGGCCAGTCCTCGCCCAGACGGCGCCGAAGCCCCGGGCCGCCCAGGCGACCGCCTTCGAAAAAAGCTTCGTCCGGAACGACCTCGCCAGCGCCGCCGTGCGGCTCGAGGCGACGCTCAAGGCCGAGGCCGGGGGGCCGCTCAAGCCCGCCGGCCAGTCCCGCGCCGCCGGACAGGCCCTGCTCGCCGCCGGCAAGCCGGACGAGGCGCTGGGCGCGCTCACCGCGGCCGTGGCGGCCGACCCGTCCGATATCCGCTCCTGGCAGGCATTTTCCCGCGCCGCCGCGGCGGCGGTCGAGACCCTGGAGGAGAACGACTATCAGGGCCGGGCCCGCCTGCGGGATCGGGCCGTTGCGGCCGCCTACCGCGCCTATGAGCGCTCCAGCGCGCCCGCAGACGCGGCGGCATCCCTGGCGCAGCTCGCCGCCCTGGAGGTCGGACAATCATCCTGGCGGCCGGCCCTGGAGGCCTATGCCGCCAGCCTCGTCCTCGACGACGTTCCCGGAATCCACCGGACCTATGAGGCCCTGCGGGCCGAGCACGGCTTCCGCGTTCTCGGCTACAAGGTCGATGCGGACGCCGCCGCCCCGCGCCTGTGCGTCACCCTGTCGGAGCCGGTCCTGCCCAAGACCGATTACGCCCCCTACGTGGCGGTCTCGGGCAGCAGTGCCGCCGCCGTGACCGCGGAGGGCTCGCAGGTCTGCGTCGACGGCCTGAAACATGGCGGCCGCTATGCCGTGGTCCTGCGCCAGGGCCTGCCGTCGACGGTGGGCGAGAGCCTGCTCACATCTACCGATTACGAGATCTACGTCCGCGACCGCGCCCCGCAGGTCCGGTTCACCGGGCGCAACTACGTCCTGCCGCGCACCGGCCAGGCGGGCGTGCCCCTGGTCTCGGTCAATGCCGCGAAGCTCGACGTGGAAGTTCTGCGCATCGGCGACCGCGGCCTGCTGCCGACCCTGCGCTCGGAGGATTTTCTGGGCCAGCTCAGCGGTGCGACCGCCAGGACCCTGGCGGCCGAGAAGGGCGTGCGCGTCTGGAAGGGCACCCTCGACACCGCCAAGGCCGAGCTGAACCAGGAGGCGGTGACCGCCTTCCCGGTCCTGCAGGCGGTCGGCAAGCTGGAGCCCGGCCTCTACGTGATGCTGGCCCGCCCCTCCGGCACCGCCACACAGGACGAGGACAGCTACGAGACCCAGGCGACCCAGTGGTTCGTGGTCTCGGATCTCGGGCTCACCGCCACCAAGGGGCGGGACGGGGTCCACGTGGTCCTGCGCTCGCTCGCCTCCGCGCAGATTCTGCCGGGGGCCGAGATCCGGCTGATCGCCCGCAACAACGAGGTTCTGGGCACCGCCAGGACCGACGCGCAGGGCCATGCCGCCTTCGATCCGGGCCTCGCCCGCGGGGAGGGCGGCACCGCGCCGAGCCTGGTGGTCGCCCAGGCGGGGGACGATTACGGCTTCCTCGACCTCAATCTCGGCGCCTTCGACCTGACCGACCGGGGCGTGAAGGGCCGGCCCGAGAGCGGCGGGCTCGACGCCTACCTGTTCACCGAGCGCGGGGTCTACCGCTCGGGCGAGACGGTGCAGATCACCGCCCTGTTGCGCGATCCCCGCAACGCGGCAGTGCCGGACCTGCCGCTGACCCTGGTGGTGAAGCGCCCGGACGGGGTCGAGTATCGCCGGGTCTCGGTGCCGGATCAGGGGCTCGGCGGCCGGGCGCTGCCCCTGCCGCTGCTGTCGGGGGCCATGCACGGCACCTGGCGGGTCTCGGCTTATACCGATCCGAAGGCCCCGGCGCTGGGCACGACCAGCTTCCTGGTGGAGGATTACGTCCCCGAGCGCCTGGAGGTGACCCTCAAGGCCGCCCAGGCCGCGCTGCGCCGGGGCGAGGCCGCGCAGGTCGATGTCGCCGCGCGCTACCTCTACGGCGCCCCGGGCGCCGGGCTCGACGTGTCGGGCAGCGTCGTCGTGCAGGCGGCCTCGGGCAGCGGCATCACGGGCTTGGCGGGCTACACGGTCGGCCTCGACGACGAGGCCGTGGAGCCGAGCGTGCAGGAGCTTTCGACCCACGCCACCACGGACGGGCAAGGCCGCGCCACCGTCACCGTGCCCCTGCCGGAGGTGGCCGCGCCCCGGCCGCTGGAGGCGAAGATCACCCTCGCGGTGGGCGAGCCCGGCGGCCGGGCGCTGTCGCGCAGCCTGACCCTGCCGATCCTGCCGGCCGGGCCGGTGCTGGCCCTCCGCAAGACCTCTTCGGAGCTGAAGGCGGGCGACCGCGCGGGTTTCGAGGCGGCGTTCGCCGCCCCGGACGGCACGCTGCTGGCCCGGCCGGGGGTGACCTGGACCCTGTCGCGGGTGGAGCGGACCTACCAATGGTATCGCTCGGACGGCCGCTGGTCGTTCGAGGCGGTCAAGACCAGCCGGCGGGTCGCCAGCGGCAGCCTCGACCTGACGGCCGGGGCCCCGGGCCGGATCGAGGCGCCGGTGGGCGAGGTCGGCCGCTACCGGCTGGAGATCGCGACGGCGGGCGCCCCGCAGGCCACCGCGAGCCTCGGCTTCGAGGTCGGCTGGGGCGGCTCCGAGACCGCGGACGCGCCGGACCTGCTCGACCTGACCCTCGACAAACCCGCCTACGCGGCCGGCGACACGCTGCGGGCCACGCTCAGCCCGAAGTTCAAGGGGCAGGCCAGCCTCATGGTCGTCAGCGACCGGGTGCACGAGACCGTGGAGGTCAGCGTTCCGGCAGGCGGCACCACCGTGAGCCTGCCGGTCAAGGCCGCGTGGGGCGCGGGTGCCTACCTGGTCGCCACCGCCTACCGGCCCCTGGACCAGGCGGCCAAGCGGCTGCCGGGCCGGGCGCTGGGGCTCGCCTGGTTCTCGGTGGACCGGGAGCGGCGCAGCCTCGGCGTCACCCTCAAGGCGCCGGAGCGCACCCGCCCGCGGCAGGACCTGACCCTCCCGGTACAGCTCACCGGGCTGAAACCCGGCGAGGCGGCCCGGATCACCGTGGCGCTGGTCGATGTCGGCATCCTCAACCTGACCCGCTACGAGGCGCCGAACCCGACCCAGTACTTCCTCGGCCAGAGGGCCCTGGGGCCGGAATTCCGCGACCTCTACGGCTACCTGATCGACGGCATGCAGGGCTCGGCCGGGGCGATCCGCTCCGGCGGCGACGCGGGCGGCGGCGAGCTCGCCGACGCGCCGCCAACCCAGGCGCCGCTCGCCCTGTTCTCGGGCGTCGTGACCGTGGGGCCGGATGGCGCCGCCAGCGTCACCTTCCCGCTGCCGGCCTTCAACGGCACCGGCCGGGTGATGGTCACCGCCTGGAGCGGCGACCGGGTCGGCCAGGCGCAGGCGGACGTGATCATCCGCGACCCCGTGGTGCTCGCCGCGACCCTGCCGCGCTTCCTCGATACCGGCGACCGCTCGCGCCTGTTCGTGGCGCTCGACAACGTCGAGGGCCGGACTGGCGACTACACGGTCGACATCGCCCCCTCGGGCCCGATCCTGATCGGCGCCAGCGCGTTGCGGCAGACGATCCGGCTGGAGGCCGGGGGACGGGGTCAGGTCGCGGTCCCGCTCACCGCCGCGGGGCCGGGCACGGCGCGGCTCGACCTCGCCCTGTCGGGGCCGGGCCTCGACGGCACCCTGAGCCAGAGCTTCGCGCTCGGCGTGCTGCCGGGGACCGGGGCGCTGCTGCGCCGCTCGGTGCGAACGCTCGCCCCCGGGACCGGCCTGACGGTCAGCGCCGACCTCCTGGCCGACCTGCTGCCCGGCACCGGCAGCGTCTCGCTCTCGGCCTCGGCGCTGCCCGGCCTCGACGTGCCGGCCCTGCTCCAGGCGCTGGACCGCTATCCCTACGGCTGCTCCGAGCAGATCGTCAGCCGGGCGATGCCGCTGCTCTACGTCAACCGCCTGGCCGCCCTGGACAAGCTCGCCCTCGACGCCAACGTCGACGACCGCGTGCGGGAGTCGATCGAGCGGCTGCTCGCCCACCAGGATGCGAGCGGCGATTTCGGCCTCTGGTCGGCGCAGGGCTCGGGCGACCTCTGGCTCGATTCCTACGTGACCGACTTCCTCACCCGCGCCAAGGAGCGCGGCTTCGCCGTGCCCCGGGGGGCCTTCGCCCAGGCCCTCGACCGCCTGCGCAACAGTGTCGCCAATGCCACGGAGGTGCGGGATGGCGGCGCCGACCTCGCCTACGCGGCCTACGTCCTGGCCCGCAACGGCCGGCCGGTGATCGGCGATCTGCGCTACCTCGCCGACACCAAGCTCGACGCCTTCGCCACCGGGCTCGCCCGGGCGCAGCTCGCGGCTTCCCTGGCGCTGCTCGGCGACCGGGGCCGGGCCGCCACGGTGATGGACTCGGCGCTCGCTGCGCTGAAGTCCCGGCGGGATGCGGGCCTCTACCGGGCCGATTACGGCTCCCGCCTGCGCGACGGCGCCGGGCTGATCGCCCTGGCGGCGGAGAGCGGGCTCACCCAGGCCGCGCTGGCCCCGGTGGCCGCCATCATCGGCGAGGAGCGGCAGGATACGCGAGCGACCAGCACGCAGGAGAACGCCTGGCTGGTGCTCGCTGCCGAAAGTCT
Source organism: Methylobacterium sp. E-066 (assembly GCF_022829635.1). Lineage (GTDB taxonomy): Bacteria > Pseudomonadota > Alphaproteobacteria > Rhizobiales > Beijerinckiaceae > Methylobacterium. The sequence continues at coordinate 19,297 of NZ_JAKSYO010000166.1, read as the reverse complement.
GTCCAAGGAGGCGGAAGCGCTGTCCTTCAGCCTCGACGGCGTGGCGCAGACCGGTGCGCTCGCCCGGATCTACCGGGGGGCGGCGCTGGAGGGGCGCAATGTCGAACTCACCAATACCGGCCGGGCGCCGGTTCAGGTGGTGCTGGGGGTGAACGGCAATCCGCTGATCCCTGAGCCCGCCGCCGCGCAGGGCTACACGATCGCGCGCACGGTCCACCGGCTGGACGGCAGCCTGGTCGATCCGGCCCAGGGCCTGCGCCAGAACGACCGGCTCGTGGTGGTGCTCAAGGTGACCGAGGACAAGGCCCAGGCCGCCCGGCTCCTGCTGGTCGATCCGCTGCCGGCCGGGCTGGAGATCGACAACCCGAAGCTGCTCGATGCCGACGCCCTCCAGGGCCTCGCCTTCGCCAAGTCCGACGTGCAGCCGGTCCACACCGAGTTCCGCGACGACCGGTTCGTGGCCGCCTACGACCGCGACCCGAGCCAGCCGGCGTTCTTCACCGTGGCCTACACGGTCCGGGCGGTCTCGCCGGGCACCTACGTGCATCCGGGCGCCTCGGTGGAGGACATGTACCGCCCGGCCCGGTTCGGCCGCATGGCGACCGGGAGCGTGGAGATTGGCGCGGCGCGGTAGCGCGCAGACCTGCGTTCGCGCGTCACGGGCAAGCGCGTGAATGCTACGGCGATTCGCCGAAACGCAACCGCCCGGCCGCGCCCTCACCAGGCCGCTGCGTTGCAGCGGCGGCATGGTGCGATGCGGAACCTCGACTGGCGCGACCCATTCCTCCAGGTCCCGTTCGGAACCCGTGGAGGTGATGCCCGATGCCGGACCTTGATGCCCTGACCGGCCGTGCCGCCTCCGTGCTGGCCTATCTGCCGTGGTGGGCCGAAAGCCTGATCGTGATCGTCGTCTGCTGCGCCGTGGTGATGCCGCTGCACGGCGTCGCCTACCGCTCGATGAAGCGGGCGGTGGCGAGCAAGAGCCTGTTCTGGCGCTCCCTGGTCTCCCGCACCCACGGCCCGAGCCGGTTGGGCTTGATCGTCGTGGCGATCAGCCTCGCCTCGACCACGGTGCACCTGTCCTGGGAGGTCCGGATCGCCCTCAACCAGATCCTGCTCGTTGCCTTCGTCACGCTCACCGGCTGGTGCTGCGCCACCGCGCTCCATATCGCCACGGTGATCTACCTGCGCCGGTTCAAGCTCGACGCCGAGGACAACCTCCTGGCGCGCAAGCATTTCACGCAGATGCGCATCCTCGAGCGCGCCGCCGTGACCCTGGTCGGCCTCATCACGGTCTCGGTGGCGCTGATGACCTTCGAGCCGGTACGCCAGTACGGGGTGAGCCTGCTGGCCTCCGCGGGCGCCGCCGGCCTGATCCTGGGCCTGGCGATGCAGCCGGTCCTGTCGAACCTCGTAGCCGGCATCCAGATCGCCATCACCCAGCCGATCCGGATCGAGGATGCGATCATCGTCGAGAACGAGTGGGGCTGGGTCGAGGAGATCACCTCCACTTACGTGGTGGTGCGCCTGTGGGATTGGCGCCGGCTGGTGCTGCCGCTGACCTACTTCATCCAGAAGCCGTTCCAGAACTGGACCCGCGACGGCGCCTCGCTGATCGGCAGCGTGTTCCTCTACGTCGACCACCGCGCCCCGGTGGCGCGGATGCGCGAGAAGCTCTCCGAGATCGCCGCCGCCACGCCCCTGTGGGACGGCAAGGTGGTCAACCTGCAGGTCTCGGACGCCAAGGAATCGACCATCGAGGTGCGGATGCTGGTGAGCGCCCGCAACGCCCCCCAGGCCTGGGACCTGCGCTGCGTGATCCGCGAGGCGATGATCACCTGGCTCCAGGCCGAGCACCCGGAGGCCCTGCCGCGGCATCGCACCGAGTGGGTCGGCGCCGAAGAGCCGCCCCTGCGCCGCGCGGATGGGCAGCGGATCGCGGCGTGAGGGTTTAACCCGGGCGCCCATCCCAGCCACGCCCTCATCCTGAGGTGTGAGCGAAGCGAACCTCGAAGGAGACCTCCAGGGATCGCGCGGCCAGCTGGAGGGCTCCTTCGAGGCTGCTGCGCAGTACCTCAGGATGAGGGGCGGGGGTGAGATGGAGGGACCCGATCAGGCCCCGGACCGGAACGACGCGCTACGGCTCAGTCGTCGAGCCCAGCATAAAACCCCTCGGCGCCGATGCCCTCTTCCTGCATCAGCCGGGCTCGGGCGCGCAGCTTCTCGGTCTCGCTCTTGAGCTGACCGCAGGCGGCCAGGATGTCCCGGCCCCGGGGCGTGCGCACCGGCGAGGCGTAGCCGGCGTTGAACACGATCTCGGAGAAGCGCTCGATCCGGTCCCAGTCCGAGCATTCGTAGCGACTGCCCGGCCAGGGATTGAACGGGATCAGGTTGATCTTGGCCGGGATGCCCTTGAGCAGGCGGACCAGCTCGCGCGCATCCGCGTCGGAATCGTTGACGCCCTTCAGCATCACGTACTCGAAGGTGATGCGGCGGGCGTTGCTCACGCCCGGATAGGTGCGGCAGGCTTCGAGCAGCTGCGCGATCGGGTATTTGCGGTTGAGCGGCACCAGCTCGTTGCGCAGCTCGTCGCGCACCGCATGGAGCGAGATCGCCAGCATGGCGTTGGCTGCTTCACCGAGCCGGGGGATCTGCGGCACCACCCCGGAGGTCGAGACCGTGATCCGCCGCCGGGAGAGGCCGAGCCCCTCCTGGTCCGACATCACGCCCACCGCGTCGATCACGGCGTCGAGATTGTACAGGGGCTCGCCCATGCCCATGAAGACGACGTTGGTGACCAGCCGCCCGACCTCGCCGGCCCCGGAGGCGTCGCGGCTGGGCATCTGGCCGGCCCAGTCGCCGAGCTCGTCCCGGGCGACCACGAGCTGCTGCACGATCTCGGCCGAGGAGAGGTTGCGCACGAGGCGCTGCGTGCCGGTGTGGCAGAACGAGCAGGTGAGGGTGCAGCCGACCTGGCTCGACACGCAGAGCGTGCCGCGGTCCGGGCCGGGAATGTAGACGCACTCGATCTCGGCGCCGCGATTGTGCTCCTGCGGGTTGGTCGGCGCCATGCGCAGCAGCCACTTGCGGGTGCCGTCGCGGGAGACCTGGCGGCTGGCGACCTCGGGTCGCTCCAGGGTGAAATGCTGCGCCAGCTCGGCCTTCAGGGCCTTGCCGACATTGGTCATCGCGGCGAAGTCGGTCGCCCCGCGGAAATTGACCCAGTGCCAGATCTGGCCCGCCCGCATGCGGCTCTCGCGCTCGGGCACGCCCATGCCGACGAGCTGCGCCTTGAGCGCGTCGCGGGTGAGCCCGACCAGCGACGGCGGCCGCCCGGGGAGCAGTGCGGGCTGGAAATCGGGCGCCTTTTCGATCGCGGGTTCGGCCGCGCGGGCGCTGTCGAGCGACGGCGTCGCCATGATGATCGGTCTATCCTCAGAGCGCTCTCCGCCGAAGTGGAAGCCGGTTCGGCGAAAGAGAGCGCGTCACGACAAAGGCCCAGACGCCGCCGGTCACACGGGGATCGACGGCGTCTGGGCATGGAACGGTTCTGATATAGGCGATCGCGCCGGCGAACGCGAATGCGCCCCGCCCACGGGTGACCCAACGGGGCGCGATGGCCGTGGCTGCATAAGCCCGACCCGGCACGAAAAAGGGCGCCCGCAGGCGCCCTGATCCATCCGGCAGAGTCCCAAAAAAATCAGGCGGCGGCGGACTTCACCGGGATGCCCTTCTCGGCCAAAAAGGTCTGCAGCTCGCCCGACTGGAACATCTCGCGGGTGATGTCGCAGCCGCCGACGAACTCGCCCTTCACGTAGATCTGCGGGATGGTCGGCCAGTTCGAGAAGGCCTTGATGCCCTCGCGGATGGCTTGGTCGGCCAGCACGTTCACGCCCTTGAACGGCACTTCGAGGTAATTGAGGATCTGCACCACCTGGCCCGAGAAGCCGCATTGCGGCATCTGCGGCGTGCCCTTCATGAACACCACCACGTCCTGGGAGGCGATCTCGTTCTGGATGGTTGCGTTGGCGTCGGTCATTAGGTCAGTCCTCGTGCGATAGCGTGATTTAGGGGTGACCAGGGTCGGAATTCAACACCGTGGCGAGACGCTCCAGCGCTTCGTCCATGTCGAAGCCGGGCGCCGTTATCTCCTCGGGCGTGAACGGCATGCGGTCCGGCAACCCGCCGAGCAGCGCGTCGCCGAACATCCTGAGCGAGGAATCAGCAATCTTTCTGGCTGACGACCAAAGCGCGTCCCAGTCGATGCGCTGCCGCATCGACCGCCGATAATTCCGACGCGCGGATGCCTGAAAGACAAGGACCTCCTTGCGCCAGGATTTCGTCGACTGGGCACCAGGCGCCGACGCATATTTGAGGACGTGGATCAACAGCTGGAGGATAGCACTCTCGACCCGCTCAATATCGGCCCGCCCCACGCTCTCGATCTCCTCGATCACGTTCGCCCAGTCGACCGCGTTCGACAGGTCGCCGCGCAGGGCAAGGACGCGCAAGGCCGTCACCTGCTCCTCAGCCCAGGTCACGATGTCGTCGTCGTAGAGGCTCGGTCGGTCCATCGGGCGGACTCTCGCGAAGAAGCGCTAATCCTGAGGGACGCCTGTGGTCAGCGCAAGGGCGTGCAACACGCCACCCATCCGGCCCTGGAGGGCGCCATAGACCATCTGGTGCTGGGCGACCCGGGTCTTGCCCTTGAAGGCGGCGGACAGGACGGTGGCCGCGTAATGGTCGCCGTCGCCGGCGAGATCTCGGATCTCGACCTGCGCGTCGGGCAGCGCTTCGCGGATCATGCGCTCGATCTCGCCCGCATCCATCGGCATCGGAAAACTCCTGGGCGTAAGGGGGTTCAGGCGGCCGGCGCGGCCGGCTGGCTCGCCATGTAGGTGGGCAGCCAGCCCTCGTGGGCCGCACGCAGCTCGGACAGCGATATGGTCTCGCCGCCCGGCAGGGTCAAACGGTCGGAGCCGGTGACCCCGACCACGGCGGCGTCGATGCCCTGGGCCGAGGCGCTGTAGAGCAGGTCGGTGGCCGCCTCGGCGTCGCATGCCAGCAGGTAGCGGCCCTGGTCCTCGCCGAACAGGTAGGCGTGGGCCGGCAGATCCACCGGCACCTCCGGCAGGGCGGCGCCGATGCCGCCGGCCATCGCCATCTCGGCGAGCGCCACCGCGAGGCCGCCGTCGGACAGGTCGTGGACGGTGTCGACGACCCCCGCGGTGATCAGCCCGCGCACGAAATCGCCGTTGCGGCGCTCGAGCGAGAGATCCACCGGCGGCGGCGCGCCCTCTTCCCGGCCCTCGATCACCGCCAGATAGGCCGACTGGCCGAGCCAGCCCTCGCCGGAGCCGACCAGCACCAGCACGTCGCCCTCGCGCTTGAGGGCGATGGTGGCGTGACGCTCCACGTCGTCGAGCACGCCGACGCCGCCGATGGTCGGGGTCGGCAGGATGCCGACGCCGTTGGTCTCGTTGTAGAGCGAGACGTTGCCCGACACGACCGGGAAGTCGAGCGCCCGGCAGGCCTCGCCGATGCCCTGGAGGCAGCCGACGAGCTGGCCCATCACCTCGGGCTTCTCCGGGTTGCCGAAGTTGAGGTTGTCGGTGATGGCGAGCGGGCGGGCGCCCACCGCGGTGATGTTGCGCCACGCCTCGGCCACCGCCTGCCGGCCGCCCTCGACCGGGTCGGCCTCGCAATAGCGCGGGGTGACGTCGCAGGTCAGCGCGAGGCCCTTCGGGCCGTCCTCGACGCGCACGATGGCGGCGTCGCCGCCGGGCTTCTGCACGGTGTTGCCGAGGATGAAGTGATCATACTGCTCGTAGACCCAGCGCTTCGAGGCGAGGTCGGGCGAGCCGACGAGGCGCTTGAGGGCGTCGGTGAGGGAGGCCGGTGCCGGCACCGCGGCGGCGGCGAGCACCGGCTGGTGGGTGTTGGCCAGGTGCGGCCGGTCGTAGAGCGGCGCCTCGTCGCCGAGCTCCTTGATCGGCAGGTCGGCCACAGTCTCGCCGTGCCACTTGACCACGAAGCGCAGCGTGTCGGTGGTCCGGCCGATCACCGCGAAGTCGAGGCCCCACTTGACGAAGATGCTTTCCGCCTCCGCCTCCATGCCGGGCTTGAGCACCATGAGCATGCGCTCCTGGCTCTCGGAGAGCATCATCTCGTAGGGGGTCATGCCGGCCTCCCGGGCCGGCACCTTCTCAATGTCGAGCTCGACGCCGAGGTCGCCCTTGGCGCCCATCTCGACGGCCGAGCAGGTCAGCCCCGCCGCGCCCATGTCCTGGATGGCGATCACCGCGCCCGAGGCCATCAGCTCGAGGCAGGCCTCCAGCAGCAGCTTCTCGGCGAAGGGGTCGCCGACCTGCACGGTCGGGCGCTTCGATTCGGAAGCCTCGTCGAACTCCGCCGACGCCATGGTGGCGCCGTGGATGCCGTCGCGGCCGGTCTTGGAGCCGAGATAGACGATCGGGTTCCCCACCCCGGTGGCGGCCGCGTAGAAGATCGCGTCGGTGCGGGCGAGCCCCACCGCCATGGCGTTGACCAGGATGTTGCCGTCGTAGCGCCGGTGGAAGCCGGTCAGGCCGCCGACGGTCGGCACGCCGAAGGAATTGCCGTAGCCGCCGACGCCGGCCACCACGCCCGAGACCAGGCCGCGGGTCCGCGGGTGCTCGGGGGAGCCGAAGCGCAGGGCGTTGAGCGCCGCGATCGGCCGCGCGCCCATGGTGAACACGTCGCGCAGGATGCCGCCGACGCCGGTCGCCGCGCCCTGGTAGGGCTCGATGTAGCTCGGGTGGTTGTGGCTCTCCATCTTGAAGACGCAGGCCAGCCCGTCGCCGATATCGATGACGCCGGCATTCTCGCCCGGGCCCTGGATCACGTGAGGGCCCGAGGTCGGCAGCCCGCGCAGATGCTTGCGCGAGGACTTGTACGAGCAGTGCTCGTTCCACATCGCCGAGACGATGCCGAGCTCGGTGAGCGTCGGGTCGCGCCCGATCAGGCCGCGGAAGCGCTCGTACTCCTCCGGCGTGAGGCCGTGCTGGGCCACGAGCTCGGGGGTGATCGGAACGTCGTTGCGGAACATGCGAAGGTCTCGGCAGAGAGCGGTCCGTCCCGGAGGACGCGTACCGCGGCGAACCCGAACCGGGCTGAGATCTCAGGCTGCCCCGGCTCTAAAGCGGAAGCGCCCGCGCTGGCAACATCCGCCGGCGCGGGGCAGGGGGCCGGGGGGCAGCTCGGACGGATCCGTACAGCCGAGCGGATGGCGAGGCCGCGGCGCTAGAGGCCGGGCTCGCCGTCCTCTCGGCAGCAGGCGACGAGCGCGTGCACCGGCTCCGGCCCGGTGACCACGTCGAGATAGTCGAAGCCGCTGTCGCGCTGGCTCGCCATGAGCAGCTGGAAGTGCATCTGGAACAGGTTCCACTGGCGCCGGCCGACATCGGCGCTGGTGATCAGTTCGTGGATCGCCACCCAGCGCACGGACGGACGGGCGGGATCGGGGGGCGTGAGGCCGCAGGCGGCGATCGGGTTGTTCTTGTGGATCGAGAGCCAGTCCCAGGTTGCGCGCACGTCGAGCCAGCCGATCTGCGTAGCCCGCCCGAAGCGCAGGAGGCTGGCGCGGAATTTTTCGGCGGCCGGGTCGAGGCCGAGCCAGGGGATGACGCTGCCGATGCTCACGAACGAGATCGGCGTTCCGCGGCGGCCGAAGCCGGGATCGCGGGCGAGCACCCGGTCGAGCACCTCGATGCCGAGGAAGCTCGACGAGGAATGGCCGACCACCACCACCTCGTCGGCCTCGCCCTCGGCGGCATGGATGCGCGCCGCGAAGGCGTCGAGCCGCGGCTCCATCTCGGGCGCCTCGCCGGCCGCATAGGCATGTGTGAAAGCGGTGTCGTCCACGAGGTGGGGCACGTAGAGCGGCTTGCCGCGGGTCGCCCGGATCAGCCCGGCCAAGATCGCGTAGGCGAGGGGCGGCACCGCCAGCAGGCTCCAGGGTTGGAACGCGCCCGGCGCCAGGGCGGCGAGGCCCCCGGCGGCGGCGAGGCTGAGGAGGGCGAGGACGATGTAGATGTAGTGGACACAGAAGATCACCGTGGAGAAGCGCCAGCCCTCCCGGTTCAGGTTCGCCCTATAGCCCGTCCGCCACAGCCGCCAGAGCAGGGCCGGGACGCCCCGAAGCCGCGTCCAGTCGGATTGCGGGAAGCGGGCGCGGACGATGTCCTCCCAGCGCAGCAGGACGTAGCGGGTCGAGACCCCGCGCGACTCCGCCGTCCAGGCGAGTTCGAGCCCGTCCGCCGAGCGGACCGGATCGCCGACCACGATCGCGGCGCCCCGGCGCGCGGCGGTGAACCGGGCCTCGCGGCGGAACAGGCCCCAGTAGGTCTCCGGATCGCGCGGATCGAAGCCCGGCATGTAGAACACAATGCGGGAGGTCAGCGTCCGCGGCGCGTCACCGTCCGGCTTTGCGGATGTGTGCTGGGCCGGTGCGTCGGCGACGGGGATGCGTGTCGAAATGACGAGTCCGATCGATTCGAGGTGGCGGCTTGCCTACAGGAAGCGGCCGGGCGCGCCGAGGGTGAAACTGCTTGAGGCTTGAGGCTTGGGGCTCGCGCCGGACCGGCCGCCGAGGCGGCAGGCTCACGCCGCCGGCGGCTCGGCCAGAAACTCGCTGATCGCCGCCACGAACTTCTCGCCATAGGCCTCGCGCTTGCGCTCGCCGACCCCGTGGACCGCGCGCAGGGCCCAGAGGTCGACGGGCTTCTGGCGGGCCATCTCGATCAGGGTCCGGTCCGGGAACACCATGAAGGCGGCGATGCCCTCGGCCCGGGCCAGGGTGGCGCGCAGGCCGCGCAGGTGCTGGAACAGCGCCTCGTCGGTCTCGGACAGTGCGATCTCGCCCTCCTCCCGCGGAGCGGTGCGGCGGCGCTCGCGAGATTCGGTCTTCGGCTCCGGATCGGGGCGGAGCTTGACCGGCTCGCGGCCGAACAGGATTGCCTCGCCCTTCTCGGTCATGGACAGGCCGCCATAGCCGTCGGCATTCTCGGCGATCGCCCCGGCGGCGAAGAGCTGGCGCAGGATCGCCCGCCAGGCGGCCACCGGCTTGTCGGCGCCGACCCCGAAGGTCTTGAGGCTGGTGTGGCCGTTGCGGCGGACCTGCTCGCTCTCCTTGCCGTGGACCACGTCGCAGATATAGGCCGCGCCGAAGCGCTGGCCGGTGCGCACGATCGCCGAGAGGATCTTCTGCGCCGCCACGGTCCCGTCCACCAGGGTGACGCCGCCGCGGCAGAGGTCGCAGCGGCCGCAGGGCTCGCTCGCCTCGCCGAAATAGGCGAGCAGCGACTGGCGCCGGCAGGTGGCACCCTCGCACAAGGAGATCATCGCCTCGAGCTTGCGCCGCTCGACCCGGCGGCGCTCGTCGGAGATCTCCTTCTCGTCGATCTGGCGGCGGCGCAAAGCCATGTCGTCGAGGCCGTAGAGGGTCAGCGTGTCGGCCGGCAGCCCGTCGCGGCCGGCGCGGCCGATCTCCTGGTAGTAGCCCTCGACGTTGTTGGGCATGTCGGCGTGGCAGACGAAGCGCACGTCGGGCTTGTTGATGCCCATGCCGAAGGCGATCGTCGCAGTCATCACCACCCCGTCCTCCTGGAGGAACCGGTCCTGGTTGCGCATCCGCGTGCCCTGGTCGAGGCCGGCATGGTAGGGCAGGGCGTCGAACCCGTCCTTCTTGAGGGTCTCGGCCAGTTGCTCGACGCGCTTGCGCGAGGAGCAGTAGATGATCCCGCTCTCCGCCCTTCGGTGCTTCAGGAACCGCTCGATCTGCCGGGCCGGGTTGTCCTTGGGCTGGAAGGTCAGACGGATGTTCGGCCGGTCGAACGAGTGGACGAAGATCTTTGGCCCGCGCCCCTGCGGGAACAGCCGCTCGGCGATCTCGGCCCGGGTGGCGGCATCGGCGGTGGCGGTCAGCGCCAGGGTCTGGACGTTGCCGAGCGCCTGCCGGGCCCGGGCGATCTCCCGGTATTCCGGGCGGAAATCGTGCCCCCATTGCGAGACGCAATGGGCCTCGTCGACCGCCAGCCGCCGGACCCCGACCCCGCGCAGGGCCTCGATGCAGCCCTCCATCAGCAGGCGCTCGGGGGAGACGAACAGCAGCCGCAACTCCCCGGACCGCAGGCTGCGCCAGGTCTCGCGCGACTCCGCCTCCGCCACGGAGGAGTTGAGGGTGGCGGCCTCGACGCCGACGCTGCGCATCTGCTGGACCTGGTCGTGCATCAGCGCGATCAGGGGCGAGACCACCACGGTCAGCCCCGAATCGATGAGCGCCGGCAGCTGGTAGGTCATCGACTTGCCCGAGCCCGTGGGCATCACGGCGAACACGTCTTCGCCGTCCAGAACCGCGCCGATCACCTCGTCCTGCCCGGGACGGAAATCCTCGTACCCGAAGGTCTTCTTCAGCGCGGCGCGGGCCTCGTCGAGGCGGGTCATCGGGATCCTTGTTTCGGGGTGGCGGCGCGCGGCTTGCGGCGCCCGTGTCGAGACACTAGCCTTTCGGATCTCTACACGGGGACGGTCATGCCGCTCAACATCCGCAGCGAAGAGGTGAACCAACTCGCGGAGAAACTGGCCTCGCGGGCCGGGGTGAGCAAGACCGAGGCGGTGCGGATCGCGCTCACGAACGAGCTGGAGCGGCAGAATCGCGAGAGCGATGCGTTCATGGAGCGGATCAAGCAGATCCAGGACGAGCTCGCTGCCTATCCAAGCACCGGTCTCAAGGCGGACAAGGCGTTCTACGACAGCCTGAACGACGAGTGATGTTCGTCGATGCCTCGGCCATCGTGGCGATCCTGGTCAAGGAGCCGGGGCACCGTGCCCTGCTGGATCGCCTGCGCGACTCAGCCGTGCGCCTGAAGAGCGGTGTGGCGATCTATGAGGCGGTTCTCGCCGTCGCCCGCATTCAGAAGATCGAGCCGAAAGTTGCCGAGGCCGTCGTGAACAGCTTCCTGGAAGCGACGGGCCTGGCCCTGGTCCCGATCACCGGCGTCGAGGCGCAGCTCGCCACCGCGGCCCACGCCCGGTTCGGCAAAGGCCGCCACCCGGCCCGGCTGAACCTCGGCGACTGCTTCGCCTATGCCTGCGCGCAGGTCCACGGCGTACCGCTGCTATTCGTCGGCGACGATTTCCCGCAGACCGATATCCGGTCCGCCCTGGCCTGAGCCCTCGGCCAGCGTCCTGCATCCCGGATCCAAGACGCTGCCCGAAGGCCTTGCTGGCACATCATTTTTCCCGAAAGCCGGCGGCCGCCGCTCGGGATGAGCCTTCAGCCGGCGTGGAACTCCGCCACATGCTGCGCCACAATCGCGTCGAAGGAGGCGTCCGCCCGGAAGCCGAGCGCGAGGGCCGCTTCCGGCTCGAACGCCTCCGGCCAGGAGCCGACGATCCGGGCGATGGCGGCGTCCGGCTCGCGCCGGATCAGCGTCACGGCCTTATCGCCCGCTACGCGCCGCAAAGACTCGATCTCCTCGGCCACGGTGGCCGAGACGCCCGGCATGGTCAGGCTGATCCGCGGGCCGATGGCCGCGAGGTCGAGCCCGGCCGCGTGGACCAGAAAACCCACAGCGGCGGCGGGGCTGGCGAACCAGTGGCGCACCGTCTCGGGGACCGGCAGCACCGCCTCCTGGCCGGCCAGCGGCTCGCGGATGATCCCGGAGAAGAAACCCGAAGCCGCCTTGTTGGGCTTGCCCGGACGCACGCAGATGGTCGGCAGGCGCAGGCCGATCCCGTCGAGGAAGCCGCGGCGCGCGTAGTCGGCGAGCATCAGCTCGCCCATCGCCTTCTGGACGCCGTACGAGGAGGCCGGGCGCAGGATGAAGTCGTCCGGGATCACCTTCGGGAAGGGCGGCCCGAACACCGCCAGCGACGAGGTGAAGACCAGCTTCGGCCGGTAGCCGTCGGCAGCGTTGGCCCGGCGGATCGCGTCGAGCAGCAGCCGCGTGCCGTCGAGGTTGACCCGGTAGCCCAGCTCCAGGTTGGCCTCGGCCTCGCCCGAGACCACCGCGGCGAGGTGGAAGATCACCCCCGGGCGATCGGCGATGGCGGAATCGGCGGCGCCGGGGGCGGTGAGATCCGCGGCCTCGGCCTTCACCGGGCCGGAGAAACCCGTCGGGGCGGTCGGCGGCACCACATCGAGCAGGGTGAGGGCGGTGAGCGGCGCGCCGCCGACCGTGCCGTCCGCGACCAGGGCATCGACGAGGCGGCGGCCGATCATGCCGGCGGCGCCGAGAATCAGGGCGTGCATGGGTAACCTCTTATCTGCTGGCGGCGGTCAGGCCATCATGTCCAGGGCGCGCCCGAAAAAATCCGGGCCGCCGAAATTGCCGGATTTCAGGGCGAGCAGCATCGGCTCGGGCCGCCCGGCGGTCCGCAGGATCGGCACGCCGGCGGCGATCTCGGGGCCGAGCAGGAACGCCCGGAGCCCCAGCCGGTCGACCACGGCGCCCGAGGTCTCGCCCCCGGCCACCACGAGCCGGCGCACGCCGCGGGCGACGAGCCCCTCGGCGATGGCCGCCAGCGCAGCCTCGATGGCGTGGCCGACCGCATCGACCCCGTGCTGGGCCTGGAGGGCGCGCACCGCCTCGGGGGTCGCCGAGGAGGCGATCAGCACCGGGCCGGCGGCCAGGTTCTTCTCGGCGAAGGCCAGCGCCTCACCCACCGCGTCGGCGCCGGCGAGCAGGGCTGCGGTATCGAGGCGCAGCACCGGCATCTGCGCCTCCGCGGCGGCGATCTGCTGGAGGGTCGCCTGCGAGCAGCTGCCCGCGAGGCAGGCCGCGGCCCCGCCGACCGGCTCGCCCATGGCCGCGCCGGCCGCATCCCGGGTGCCGCGCCCGTCGGCGACGAGGGCGCGGGCGAGGCCGAGGCCGAGCCCCGAGGCGCCCACCGAGAATTTCCTCGCGATGATCGCCCGGCCGAGGGTTTCGAGGTCGCTGTCGAAGATCGCGTCCGCGATCGCCGCCTGCTTGCCCTCGGACGTCAGGGCGTCGAGCCGGGCCGCCACCGCCTCGGCGCCGCGGGCGACCGTGGCGGTGTCCACGAGGCCGACCGCGGCGGTGCTCTGGCGCGCGAGCACGCGCACCAGGTTGGCGTCGCGCATCGGGTTGAGCGGGTGGTCCTTGAGCGGGCTCTCGTTCAGCGGCACCGAGCCGACGAACAGGTTGCCCTGGTAGACGCTGCGTCCCGTCTCCGGGAAGGCGGGGGTGACGAGCGCGATGCGCTCGCCGGCCGCCTCCCGCAGGGCGTCCATCACCGGGCCGATATTGCCGGCGTCGGTGGAATCGAAGGTCGAGCAGACCTTGAACATCACGTGGGCCGCACCCCGGGCCCGCAGCCAGGCTTCAGCCTCGCGGGACCGTGCCACGGCTTCGTCGGCGGGAATGGAGCGGCTCTTGAGCGCCACCACCACCGCGTCGGCCTCCGGCAGGGCACGGTCATCCTCCGGCACGCCAATGGTCTGGATCGTGCGCAGGCCCGCCTTGGTCAGGGTGTTGGCGAGGTCCGAGGCGCCCGTGTAATCGTCGGCGACGCATCCGAGTGCGAGGCTCATCGGGCTCTCCCTCTGTAGGCGGTGAGCCAGCCGAGGCCGGCCACGGTGTCGGCGGCCGGGATATACTCGCAGCCGACGAAGCCGGCGTAGCCGAGCCGGTCCAGCTCGTCGAACAGGAACGCGTCGTTCATCTCGCCGGTGCCGGGCTCGTGCCGCTCCGGCACGCTCGCGGTCTGGACATGGCCGACGATCGGCATCAGCGCGCGCAGCCGCATGGTCACGTCGCCGTGCAGGATCTGGCAATGGTAGAGGTCGAACTGCAGCTTCAGATTCGGCAGCGCCAGCTCATGGATGAGATCCGCCGCCCGGCCGAAGTCGTTCAAGAAGTAGCCCGGCATGTTGCGAGCATTGATCGGCTCGAGCACGAGGTCGAGCCCGGCCGCACCCAGGCGCTCCGCCGTCCAGGTCACCGCCCGGCGATAGGCCTCCGCGGCTTTGGCGTCATCGTGCGGGGCGAGGCCCGCCATCAGGTGAAGCCGGGCGACGCCGGTTGCCTCGGCGTAACGCAGCGCCGTATCGACGCCCGCCTTCAGCTCATCCAAACGTTCAGGCAACGCCGCCAAGCCGCGCTCGCCCTTGGCGAAATCCCCCGGGGGCAGGTTGAACAGCGCCTGGGTCAGGCCGTTCGCCCGCAGCCGCTCGGCGATAGCCTCGGGCGGGTGCTCATAGGGAAACAGGAACTCGACGGCGTCGAACCCGGCCCGGGCCGCCGCGTCGAATCGGTCGAGGAACGGCACCTCGTTGAACATCAGGCTGAGATTGGCGGCAAAGCGCGGCATTGTTTTGGGACTTTCTCGACTCGTCTCTCGGCACCCGTTCAATCTGCTCGGCAGAGCGTCATCCCACCCACGCCCTCATCCTGAGGTGCGGCGAAGCCGCCTCGAAGGAGCCCTCCAGGGATCGCGCGGCCGGCTGGAGCCCTCCTTCGAGGCCCAGCGCTCTTCGATCGCCGGGCACCTCAGGATGAGGGGATGGGTGGGATCGGCGTTGATCCTGTCAACGGCGCCCCTCATGCCTGCCCCGGCAGCTTGGCGCCCGAGACCTGCGCGTAGAGCCGCGCCACGGAGGCATCGTCGTCCCGGCCCATGCCGGCGCCCGACGCCATCAAGAACATCTGGAGCGCCGCCGCGGCCACCGGGACCGGGTATTTCTCGGCCCGGGCCATGTCCTGCACGATGCCGAGATCCTTGACGAAGATATCGACCGCGCTCTTGGGCGCGTAGTCGGCGTCGAGGATGTGCGGCACCCGGTTCTCAAACATCCAGGAATTGCCCGCCGACTTGGTGATCACCTCGTAGACGCGGGCCAGGTCGAGGCCCTGCTTGGCGGCAAAGCTCATCGCCTCGCAGGCGGCGGCGATGTGCACGCCGGCGAGCAGCTGGTTGATCATCTTGAAGGCCGCGCCCTGGCCGGCCGCGTCGCCGAGCTCGTAGAGCGTGCCCGCCATGGCATCGAGGGCGGGACGGGCCTTGGCGAAGGCGGCGGGCGAACCCGAGGCCAGGAAAGTCAGGCCGCCATCGGCCGCGCGGGCGGCGCCGCCGCTCATCGGGGCGTCGAGGTAATGGCGGCCGGTGGCCTCCAGCCGCGCCGCCAGCGTGCGGGCGACGGCCGGATCCATGGTCGCCGAGGAGACGAAGACGGCGCCCTCGGGCATCGCCGCGGCGGCGCCATGCTCGCCGAACAGCACCGCCTCGGTCTGGGCGGCGTTGACGACCACGCTCACCACCACGTCGGCGCCGTCGGCGGCCTCCGCGGGGTTGGCCGCGGCGGTCCCGCCCGCCTCCCGGAAGCGCGCGACGGCCTCCGGGTTCACGTCGCAGGCGGCGACGGAAAAACCGGCCCGCAGCAGCGAGCCCGCCATGCCGGAGCCCATGGAGCCGAGGCCGATCACCGCGGCGCGGCCTGTCTGCGTGGTGGTGGCCATCGGGTTGGGTCCTGCTTTTAAGGTAACAGATTCGGCAGCAAGTGTTTGAAGCACCGCGTTTTTCCCTCCCCCTTGCGGGGAGGGGGCAGGGGTGGGGGTGGCTCAGAAGGGACCGCTGAGCCTCATCCGGAACCACCCCCACCTCCGGCTCCTCCCCGCAAGGAGGAGGAGAGGGCGTCGAGGGACCAACCTCAGCGGTTGACCATCTTGGCCGGGGTCACGAACACGCAGGCCGAGCCGACCACCAGCATCACCGCGAGCGCGTACATGCCGGCGGCAGTGCTGCCGGTGGCGTCGCGTAGCGCCCCGATCACGTAGGGGCTGACGAAGCCCGCGAGGTTCCCCACCGAGTTGATCAGCGCGATGCCGGCCGCCGCGCCGGCGCCGCTCAGGAAGGCGGTGGGCAGGGACCAGAACAGGGGCGAGCAGGTCAGCACGCCGGCCGCCGCCACCGAGAGCGCCGCCACGGCGATCGTGGTCGAGCCCGCGCTCGCCGAGACCACGAAGCCGACGGCGCCGATGAGCGCCGGGATGATCAGGTGCCAGCGGCGCTCACGCATCCGGTCGGCGCTCAAGCCCAGCAGGACCATCACGACGGCCGCGCACAGGAACGGGATCGCGCTGATCAGGCCGATATTGAGGTTGCCCTGCACGCCGGACGCCTTGACGATCGTCGGCAGCCAGAAGGTCAGGCCGTACTGGCCGGTGACGAAGGCGAAGTAGATCAGGCTCATGAACCACACGCGGCCGTTGCGGAACACGGTCGCGATCGAGTGCGGGCTCGATTCCTTGCCATGGTTGTCGGCGGCGATGTCGCGCTCGAGGACCTGCTTCTCGGCGTCGGTCAGCCACTTGGCCTCGGCGGGGCGGTTGTCGAGATAGAGGAACACCGCGACGCCGATCAGCACCGCCGGAACCGCCTCGACCAGGAACATCCACTGCCAGCCGGACAGGCCCTGGGCGCCGTTGAACGCGTCCATGATCCAGCCGGAGAGCGGGTTGCCGAAGATCCCCGAGATCGGGATCGCGGCCATGAACACCGCGATGACCTTGGCCCGGCGATGGGCCGGAAACCACTGCGTCGTGTACAGGATCACGCCCGGGTAGAAGCCCGCCTCGGCCAGGCCGAGCAGGAAGCGCATCCCGTAGAAGGTCCATTCCGAGTTCACGAACACGAAGGCGCCGGAGATCACCCCCCAGGTGATCATGATCCGGGCGATCCAGACCCGGGCGCCGACCCGGTGCAGGATCACGTTCGACGGCACCTCGAACAGGAAGTAGCCCAGAAAGAAAATGCCGGCGCCGAGGCCGTAGACCGTCTCGGAGAACTTCAGCTCCTGGGACATCTGCAGCTTGGCGAAGCCGACATTCACCCGGTCGAGATACGCCACCACGTAGCAGAGCATCAGGAACGGCACGAGGCGCCAGAACACCTTGGCGTAGGTCCGGTCGACGAAGGACTTTTCCTCCGCGAGGGGAGCGCCCCGCAGCGGGGCGGCTTGAACCGACATCGGCGTTCTCCCTGGTCCGCACCACGTCGAAGCGCGGACGGATACTGATCTTCACCACTCGTTCCGGCGGCGCTGGCGGGGGCTGTAGCGGCTTTTGGCAGCGCTGCCAATCCGGTTGTGCGGAATAATGCAGGACGCTATGTCGGGGTGTAAGGCGCCGCCGAACGCGAGCCCTGCATCCGATCCAACCCCCTGATCCTGAGGTGCCGTAGCGCAGCGGAGGCCTCGAAGGAGGCCTCCAGGGACCACGCCGACATCTGGAGTGCTCCTTCGAGGCCCGCTGACGCGGGCACCTCAGGATGAGGGTGTGGGTGGGAGGTGAGGCACAGTCACAAAAAAGGCCGGGAGATGGACGGATTCCAGCCGCCGGGGCGGCTCGTGACACTCACCGACGTCGCCCGCGAGGCGGGGGTCGGCGAGAGCACGGTCTCGCGGGTCCTGCGCAACCACGGCTCCTCTTCGAAGCGCGCCCGGGAGCGGGTGGCGGAGGCCGTGGCCCGGCTCGGCTACGTGCCGAACCGCCTTGCCGGCAGCCTCGCGGGACCGGGGGCGAGCGCGCAGCTCGCCGGGGTGATCGTGCCGTCTCTCGCCAACGTGGTCTTCCCCGACCTGCTGCGCGGGCTGACCGGTGCCCTGGACGCCGCGGGCATCCGCTGCGTGATCGGGGTGAGCGACTACGACCCGGACCGGGAGGAGGCCCTGGCCGCCGCGCTCCTGTCGTGGCGCCCGGCCGCGCTGCTGCTCACCGGGCTGGAGCACAATCCCGGGACGGTGGCCCTGGCGAAGGCCGGGGGCGTGCGCGTGGTCGAGATGATCGACACGGACGGGGCGGGGATCGACGCCGTGGTCGGCTTCTCCAACCGGGCGGTGGGGGCGGCGAGCGCCCGGCACCTCGTGGCCCGCGGATATCGGCGCATCGCCTATCTCGGCCACGACTTGCAGGTGGACCTGCGCGCCGGCAAGCGCCTCGCCGGGTTCGAGGCCGCCCTGGGCGAGGCCGGCTTGTCGCTCCACGGCAGAGAAATCAGACCCGGGCCATCTTCGCCCGGTTCCGGGCGGGCCGGGCTGGAGACGCTGCTGGCGCGCCATCCGGACCTCGACGCGGTCTACTTCTCCAACGACGACATGGCGCTCGGTGGCTACTTCGCCTGCCTGGCGGCGGGCTTGAGCGTGCCGGGGCGGATCGCCCTGTTCGGCTTCAACGGGCTCGACTTCGCGGCGGCGATGCCCCAGCCCCTGTCGACGGTGCGCACACCGCGCCTGGAGATCGGCCGGCAGGCGGCCGCCAGCCTGATCGGCGAAGGTCCCAAGCGCATTGATCTCGGCTTCGAGCTGATCGAGGGAGCGACCGCATGAGTGAGACGGCGTTGCGCGAACAAATCTGTCGCTATGGCCGCTCGCTGTTCGAGCGCGGCCTGACGCCGGGCTCGTCCGGCAACATCTCGCTGCGCCTGCCCGACGGCGGCTGGCTGGTGACGCCGACCAACGCGTCGCTGGGCTTCCTCGACCCGGCCCGGATCTCGCGGCTGGACGCGGACGGCCGGCTGGTCTCGGGCGACAAGCCGACGAAAGAGATCCCGCTGCACACGGCGCTCTACGAGAGTCGGGGGAGCGCCAAGGCGATCGTGCATTTGCACTCGACCCACGCGGTGGCGGTGTCGATGCTGCCAGAGATCGACCCGCGCCAAGTGCTGCCGCCGCTGACGCCCTATTACCTGATGCGCACCGGCGGCACCGCGCTGGTGCCCTATTACCGCCCGGGCGACCCCGCGGTGGCGGACGCGATCCGAGGGCTCGCGGGGAAGTACAGCTCGGTGCTGCTCGCCAATCACGGCCCGGTGGTGGCCGGCGACAGCCTGGAGGCCGCGGTCTTCGCCACCGAGGAGCTGGAGGAGACCGCCAAGCTTTACTTGCTCCTTCGCAACCTCAACCCGCGGCAGCTCAGCCCCGGGCAGGTGGCGGATCTCGTCAGCCATTTCGGGCTGACCCTGCCGGAGGTGGACGACCATGCCGGGCATGATCACGGGTGAGGCAGCTTCCGGCCGAAGGCTTCCGCCGCACCGTCATCACGCGCGCAGCGAAGTGACCCAGGGCAGCGCGCCATCGCCGAGCGTGGCGCCACGCTGGGTTGCTTCGCTGCGCTCGCAATTGTGCAGGTTCACAAATTCGCTGATCGGGGCGGGGTGGTCAGTTGGGGGTGAGGGTTGCGAGGAAGGCCTTGGGCGAGATCCCGCCGAGGGCTTGGTGGGGTCTGATCTCGTTGTAATA
>NZ_JAKSYO010000078.1 GCF_022829635.1 Methylobacterium sp. E-066 | reverse complement strand
GATCGGCGGGGGTGAGGCCGTGCTCGGCACCGAGCCAGCAGGCCGCGAGGGGCCTGCTTGCTCGTACGGACCCTCGGATCCATAAATCTCCGGAAGGGGCACGGGTCCCCTCTCCCGTTCGGGAGAGGGACAGGGTGAGGGATGCGCGTTTTCCGGCAAAGGCTGGTCCCTCACCCCAGCCCTTTCCCGCACGGGAGAGGGGGCGCGTCGCGCCCCGCACAAGCCGGCGTGGTACCCCTTAGACCAGCATGGGAGAGGCGCCCCAGCCTCGTTCGGCAGCATAGTTGGGCCGCTTACTTCAAAGGGGAGGGCGCACGCCGGCTTGTGCGGGGCGCGACGCGCCCCCTCTCCCGTGCGGGAGAGGGCTGGCGTGAGGGACCAGCCTTTTCCGGAAAACGCGCATCCCTCACCCTGTCCCTCTCCCGCACGGGAGAGGGGACCCGTGCCCCTTCCGGAGATTTATGGATCCGATGGTCCGTACGAGCCAGCAGGCCCCTCGCGGCCTGCTGGCTCGGTGCCGAGCACGGCCTCACCCCCGCCGATCCTCATGCGATCCTTATAAGTTCGCCCGCCTCTCCGTCTCGAACCCTAACGCGGTTCAAGCCCACAATCCGGGTCGGCCGGGATCGGTCGCGGCAGGGCCGCGCCGCCCGCAGAACCGACGCGGATTCATCATGCTCGATCTCATCTTCATCGCCGCGGGGCTGGCCTTCTTCGCCCTGAGCGAGGGCTACGCCCTGCTCTGCGACCGCTTCTGAGGGGGCCGCCATGAGCCTCGACCTCACCCTCGGCGCCCTCACGACCCTCGGGCTCCTCGGCTACCTCACCTACGCCCTCGTCCGCCCCGAGCGGTTCTGAGCGGCCCGGACGGATTTTTTCCATGACCCTCAACGGCTGGATGCAGATCGCGCTGTACTGCGCGGTCGTCTTGGCGCTGGTGAAGCCCCTCGGGCTTTACATGACGCGCGTGTTCAACGGCGAGCGCACCTGGCTCTCGCCGATCCTGGCGCCGGTGGAGCGCGGCTTCTACCGCGCCGCCGGCATCGACCCACGGCAGGAGCAGCACTGGCTCGCCTATGCCGGCGGCGTGATCCTGTTCCACCTGCTCGGCTTCGCCCTGCTCTACGCGATCCTGCGGCTGCAGGCGCTTCTGCCGCTGAACCCGGCCGAGCAGGCCGCCGTCGCGCCGGACCTCGCCTTCAACACGGCGACGAGCTTCGTCACCAACACCAACTGGCAATCCTACGGGGGCGAGACCACGCTCTCGTACCTGGCCCAGATGCTCGGGCTGACGCACCAGAACTTCCTGTCCGCCGCCACCGGCATCGCCGTGGCCGTGGCGCTGATCCGCGGCTTCGCGCGGGCCTCTTCCGGCACGATCGGCTCGTTCTGGGTCGATGTCACCCGGGCGACCCTCTACGTGCTGGTGCCGCTCTGCATCCCCTACGCGCTGTTCCTGGTCTGGCAGGGCGTGCCGCAGACGCTCGGCGCCTCGATCGACGCGACCACCCTGGAGGGGGCCAAGCAGAGTATCGCGATCGGTCCGGTGGCGAGCCAGGTGGCGATCAAGATGCTCGGCACCAATGGCGGCGGCTTCTTCAACGCCAACGCCGCGCACCCGTTCGAGAACCCGACGGCGCTGTCGAACTTCGTCCAGATGGTCTCGATCTTCGCGATCGGTGCCGCGCTCACCAACGTGTTCGGCCGCATGGTCGGGGACGAGCGGCAGGGCTGGGCGATCCTCGGCGCCATGGGGATCCTGTTCCTGGCGGGCGTCTTCATCACCTACTGGGCCGAGGCGCAGGGTAGCTCGGTGCTCAACGGCCTCGGATTCGCCGGCGGCAATTTCGAGGGCAAGGAGGTCCGCTTCGGGATCAGTGCCTCGGCCCTGTTCGCCGTGGTCACGACGGCGGCCTCCTGCGGCGCGGTCAACGCCATGCACGACAGCTTCACGGCGCTCGGCGGCATGATCCCGCTGATCAACATGCAACTCGGCGAGATCGTCATCGGCGGCGTCGGGGCCGGCCTCTACGGCATGCTGGTCTTCGTGATCGTGGCGATCTTCGTGGCCGGCCTGATGGTCGGGCGCACCCCCGAATACCTCGGCAAGAAGATCGAGGCGCGGGAGGTGAAGATGGCGATGCTCGGCATCCTGTGCCTGCCGCTGATGATGCTCGGCGGCACCGCCCTCGCCACGGTGCTGCCGGCGGGCCTCGCAGGGCCGGCCAATGCCGGGCCGCACGGCTTCACCGAGATCCTCTACGCCTACACTTCGGCGGCGGCCAACAACGGCTCGGCCTTCGGCGGGCTCACGGCCAACACCCTGTTCTACAACAGCACGCTGGGCCTCGCGATGCTGGTCGGCCGGTTCTTCGTGAAGATCCCGGTGCTCGCCATCGCGGGTTCGCTCGCCGCCAAGAAGACCCTGCCGGCCTCGGCCGGCACCTTCCCGACCCATGGCGGCCTGTTCATCGGCCTCCTGGTCGGCGTGATCCTGATCGTCGGCGGGCTGACCTTCTTCCCGTCCCTGGCGCTGGGGCCGGTGGTCGAGCACCTCGCCGGCGCCGCCGGCCAGACCTTCGCGACAGGAGGCTGAGATGCCGCGCACGTTCCTGACCCGGCGCATGCCGCGCCATCACCTGATGCTGCACCGGGCGCCGCCACCCCGGCACCGGGCCGGAGCGCCGCCGCCGCGGACCTCTGACCTCGTCCTGGCGCTGCTCGGCGTCCTGCTGCTCGCGGCCCTGGCGCTGATGGCCGCCTACGCGCTGACCGCCGGCACCCCGGCCCCCTGACATCCCGAGGCGCGCCCGCGCCTCCCCGCCCCTCTCCGGACACCCGCTCCATGTCCCGTCAGACCGCTTCCCTGTTCAGCCCCGCCCTCGTCGGACCGGCCCTCGTCGGCTCCGTGAAGAAACTCGATCCGCGCGCCATGATCCGCAGCCCGGTCCTGTTCGTGGTCGAGGTCGTGGCCGCGCTCACCACCGTGCTGTTCGTCCGCGACGTCGCCACCGGCGCCGGCGACCTGCTGTTCTCCGGCCAGATCATCCTGTGGCTGTGGTTCACCCTGGTCTTCGCCAACTTCGCCGAGGCCCTGGCCGAGGGTCGCGGCAAGGCTCAGGCCGACAGCCTGCGCCGCACCCGCACCGAGACGATGGCCAAGCGCCTCACCGGCCCGGGCGAGCGCTACGAGACCGTCCCGGGCACCAGCCTCAAGGTCGGCGACGTGGTGCTGGTCGAGGCCGGCGACCTGATCCCCTCCGACGGCGAGGTCATCCAGGGCGTCGCCTCGGTCAACGAGGCCGCGATCACCGGCGAGTCCGCCCCCGTGATCCGCGAATCCGGCGGCGACCGCTCGGCGGTGACCGGCGGCACGCAGGTGCTCTCCGACCAGATCCGGGTGCGGATCACCGCGGCCGCCGGCTCGACCTTCGTCGACCGGATGATCGCCCTGGTCGAGGGCGCGTCCCGGCAGAAGACCCCGAACGAGATCGCGCTTAACATCCTGCTCGCCGGGCTGACCCTGGTGTTCGTGTTCGCGGTGGCCTCGATCCCGAGCTTCGCGTCCTATGCCGGCGGCGCGATCCCGCTGATCGTGCTGGTCGCGCTGTTCGTCACCCTGATCCCGACGACGATCGGCGCCCTGCTCTCGGCCATCGGCATCGCCGGCATGGACCGGCTGGTGCGCTTCAACGTGCTGGCCCTGTCGGGCCGGGCGGTCGAGGCGGCTGGCGACGTGGACACGCTGCTCCTGGACAAGACAGGCACGATCACGCTCGGCAACCGCCAGGCCACCGAGTTCCGGCCGGTCGCCGGGGTGAGTGCGGCCGATCTCGCCGACGCGGCCCAGCTCGCCTCGCTCGCCGACGAGACGCCGGAGGGCCGCTCGATCGTGGTGCTCGCCAAGGAGGCCTACGGCATCCGGGCCCGGGACATGGCGGGCCTCAATGCCAGCTTCGTACCGTTCACCGCCCAGTCGCGCATGAGCGGCGTCGATCTCGACGGAGTCTCGATCCGCAAGGGTGCGGTCGAGGCGGTGATCGCCTCGGTCTCTGTGCAGCCGATGGCAAGCCGGGGCTCGAACGCGGCGCTGGCCTACCAGCCGGAGGCGGAGCCCGACTCCGTCGCCGAGATCCGCGCCATCGCCGAGACGATCGCCAAGGCCGGCGGCACGCCGCTGGCGGTGGCCCGGGACGGCCGGCTGCTCGGTGTCGTCTACCTGAAAGACATCGTGAAGGGCGGCATCCGCGAGCGCTTCGCGGAGCTGCGCCGGATGGGCATCCGCACGGTGATGATCACCGGCGACAACCCGATGACCGCCGCCGCCATCGCCGCGGAGGCCGGCGTCGACGATTTCCTCGCCCAGGCCACCCCGGAGGACAAGCTGGCGCTGATCCGCGCCGAGCAGGCCCAGGGCAAGCTCGTCGCCATGTGCGGCGACGGCACCAACGACGCCCCCGCCCTCGCCCAGGCCGATGTCGGCGTCGCCATGAACACCGGAACAATGGCGGCCCGGGAGGCCGGCAACATGGTCGATCTCGATTCCGACCCGACCAAGCTCATCGAGATCGTCGGCATCGGCAAGCAATTGCTGATGACCCGCGGAGCGCTGACCACCTTCTCCATCGCCAACGACGTGGCGAAGTATTTCGCGATCATCCCGGCGATGTTCCTCGGGCTCTACCCGCAGCTCCAGACGCTCAACGTCATGGGTCTCGCCTCACCGCAGAGCGCGATCCTGTCGGCAATCATCTTCAACGCCCTGATCATCGTGGCGCTGATCCCGCTGGCCCTGCGAGGCGTGACCTACCGCGCCGTGGGCGCCGCCGCGCTGCTGCGCCGGAACCTGCTGATCTACGGGCTCGGCGGTGTCCTGGTGCCGTTCGCCGGCATCAAGGCCATCGACCTCGCCGTCACCGCCCTGCATCTCGCCTGAACCGGTCCCCTCCTGAATCGGTCCCTTGGAGACCCGCCATGCTCAGCCAGCTTCGTCCCGCCCTGGTCCTGCTCACCGTGTTGACGGCGATCACCGGCCTCGCCTACCCGCTCGCCGTGACCGGCCTCGCCGGCCTGATCTTCCCGGCGCGTGCCGCCGGCAGCCTGATCGAGCGCGACGGCCATGTCGTCGGCTCAAGCCTGATCGGCCAGAACTTCACCGGCGCCACCTACTTCCATGGCCGGCCCTCGGCCACGAGCGCCGCGGACCCGGCCGACCCGGCCAAGACCGTGCCGGCGCCCTACAACGCGTCCAATTCCGCGGGCTCCAATCTCGGCCCGACCAGCGCCGCGCTGGCCGAGCGGGTCAGGGGCGACCGCGACGCGCTGCAGGCGGAGAATCCCGGCCACCCGGTCCCGGTGGACCTCGTCACCACCAGCGGGTCGGGCCTCGATCCGGACATCTCGCCCGACGCCGCCCTGTTCCAGGTGCCCCGGGTCGCCAAGGCCCGCAACCTGCCCGAGGATCAGGTTCGCCGGCTCGTCGCCGAGCAGACCGAGGGCCGCACGCTCGGGCTGCTCGGCGAGACGCGGGTCAACGTGCTGGCGTTGAACCTTGCGCTGGATGGTCTGGGTGCGCGTTGAGGGACCATCATGGGCGGCTCTTCCACGCCAAGACAGATCCATCGCTTGGGCCGCTTGGTATTTGCAGGCTGCCCACGATGGTATGTTGATCGGCGGACCGCCGACCCAGGGCCTTTGCCGATCGCCACGCGTTCGCTTGCGCCGATCCGGGATCCGCTTCGGTCACGCAGACGCGAGAGATGTCATGAGCGACCTTGTGCAAAGAAAGGCGGATGTGATCGCCTTCTATGAGCTGATGTTCAACGCGTGTCAGCCGCGCGAGGCAATCGAGCGTTATGCGGGTGCTGCGTACATCCAGCACAATCCGCATGTGGCGACCGGGAAAGACGGGTTCATTGCGTATTTCGAACGCATGGCGCGGGAATGGCCGGGTAAGCGCGTCGCGATCAAGCGCGCCATCGCCGAGGGTGACTTCGTCGTCCTGCACTGCCATCAGCACTGGCCGGGCGGCGATGACTACGCGACCATGGATCTCTTCCGGCTCGATGATGACGGAAAGATCGTCGAGCATTGGGACGTCCTGCAAGTCCTGCCGGAGACCTCCGCCAACCCGAATGGCATGTTTTGACCGGGAGGCGCGTCCGTCCAGCTCGCGATCCGCATCGCGCAAAAGGTTGACGCGTGCGAGAATGACGGGTCCGCCATACGGCCGGATGCGGACCTCGCGATTGCCAAGCTGACCGCGGTCACCCCCGAAAAAACCATGTCCGAGACCGGCCGCGATCCGACCCGCCCCACCCCCGAGGCGCTGCTCGAAGCGGTGCGCCGGGAGTCGCGTACCCGCGGCCGGCTGAAGGTGTTTCTGGGCGCCGCCCCCGGGGTCGGGAAGACCTACGAGATGCTCACCATCGGCCGGGCCAGGGCCAGGGCCGGCATCGACGTGGTGGTCGGCATCGTCGAGACTCACGGCCGAGCCGAGACCGAGGCCCTGCTCGACGGCTTTACGGTCATTCCGCGCCGCGCCGTGCCCTATCACGGCACCATGCTCGACGAGATGAATCTCGACGCCCTGCTGGCCCGGAGGCCCGCGCTGGCGCTCGTCGACGAACTCGCCCACACCAACGCGCCGGGCTCGCGCCACCCGAAGCGCTACCACGATGTCGAGGAGCTGCTCGATGCCGGCATCGACGTCTACACGACGCTCAACATCCAGCATGTCGAGAGTCTCAACGACGTAGTGGCGCAGATCACCCGCATCCGCGTCCGCGAGACCGTGCCGGACGGCATCCTGGACCGGGCGGACGATATCGAGGTGGTCGACCTCAACCCGGACGACCTGATCCAGCGGCTCAAGGACGGCAAGGTCTACGTCCCGACCAACGCCGAGCGCGCCCTGAAACACTACTTTTCCCGCGGCAACCTCACGGCCCTGCGCGAGCTGGCCCTGCGCCGCACCGCCGACCGGGTCGATGACGAGCTGCTCAGCCACATGCAGGCCAACGCCATCGCGGGGCCCTGGAGCGCCGGCGAGCGGGTGCTGGTCTGCATCAGCGCGGATCCGCGCTCGGCCGGCCTCGTGCGCTACGCCAAGCGCGTCGCCGACCGGCTGCACGCCCCCTGGACGGCGCTGTTCATCGAGGCGCCGCGCGCGGGCAGCCGCAGCGAGGCGGAGCGTGACCGGATCGCCGAGACCCTGCGGCTCGCCGACCGGCTCGGGGGCGACGCCGTCACCCTGCCCGGCGGCCGGCGCGTCGCCGACGACATCCTGGCCTATGCCCGCTCGGCCAACGTCAACCACATCGTGGTCGGCAAGGCAGCGCGCTCCTGGCTGTTCGAGCTGGTGAACGGCTCGGTGGTGCACGACCTCGTGCGCCGCAGCGGAAATATCAGCGTCCACGTGGTGCCGGGGGAGGCCGTGCCGGCGGAGGCTCCGTCGCGCCGGCCCGTGGCCACCGCCGCCCCGGCCGCGACCGTCGCGCCCGGCCCCTACCTGATGGCGCTGCTGGCGATTGCGGCGGCGCTCGGCGCGGCGCTGCTGCTCCAGCCCTATACCGGCCTCGAGAATGCCGACCTGATGCTGCTGACCGGGGTGGTCGCGGTGGCGGTACGCTGGGGGCTCGGGCCGTCGCTTGCGGCGGTGGTGTCGGCCTCGCTCGCCTACAACTTCTTCTTCCTGCCGCCGGTCTACACCTTCACCATCGCCGACCCGACCAACGTCGCCGCCTTCCTGCTGTTCACCCTGGTCGCCGTGCTGGTCTCGAACCTCGCCGCCCGCGCCCGCCGGATCGCGATGGTGAGCCAGGGGCGGGCCAAGTCCACCGAGCGACTGTTCGGGTTCTCGCGCAAGCTCGCGGGCTGCGGCACCCTCGACGACGTGCTCTGGGCGACCTGCGCGCAGGTGGCCGCCATGCTCAAGGTCCGGGTGGTCCTGCTGCTGCCGGACGGCAAGGCCATTACCGTGCGGGCCGGCTACCCGCCGGAGGACAGGCTGGACGCCGCCGATCTCGCGGCGGCCCAATGGGCCTTCGACAACGACCGCCCGGCCGGTCGCGGCGCCGACACGTTGCCGGGCGCCAAGCGGCTGTTCCTGCCGATGCGGACCGGCCGCGGCACGATCGGGGTGATCGGTCTCGACGCGGACGGCGCCGGGCCGATCCTGACCCCCGAGGGACGGCGCCTGCTCGACGCGCTCGCCGATATGGGCGCGCTCGCCATCGAGCGGGTGCGGCTGGTGGAGGATCTCGACCGGGCCGAGCGCGCCGCCGAGACCGACCGGCTGCGCCAGGCTCTCCTGACCTCGATCAGCCACGACCTGCGGACCCCCCTGGCCTCGGTGCTCGGGGCGGCCAGCACCCTGCGCGACCTCGACGCCGACCTGCCTCCCGAGGCGAAGGCCGACCTGCTGGCGACGATCATCGCCGAATCCGAGCGGCTGAACCGCTTCATCGCCAACCTGCTCGACATGACCCGCCTGGAGGCT
The DNA here is from genome assembly GCF_022829635.1 of Methylobacterium sp. E-066. GTDB lineage: Bacteria > Pseudomonadota > Alphaproteobacteria > Rhizobiales > Beijerinckiaceae > Methylobacterium. The sequence goes on along the minus strand of NZ_JAKSYO010000078.1, from coordinate 17,236 downwards.
GGCGCCGTCGCCCCGAACCTCGCGCCGCAGGACGTCGCCGAGACCGTCGACACCGCGCTACGCCGGGTCGAGGCGGTGCTCGCCGACCATCGCGTTGCGATCGATCTGGCCCCCGACCTGCCGGTGCTCCGGCTCGACCCGGTCCTGTTCGAGCAGGTGCTGGTCAACCTGCTCGACAACGCCGCCAAATACGCCCCGGCGGGCTCGATGGTCACGGTCCGGGCCCGCCGGGAGGGCGGTCGGGTGCGCCTCGACATCCTGGACGAGGGCGACGGTCTGCCGGAGACGGACGTCGAGCGGGTGTTCGACAAGTTCTACCGGGTGCGCAAGAGCGACCGGGTCCGGGCCGGCACCGGGCTGGGGCTCGCCATCGCCCGCGGCTTCATCGAGGCCATGGGCGGCACCGTCACCGCCGCCAACCGGCGCGACCGCCTCGGCGCCGTCTTCACCGTGACGCTGCCGGTCTCGGCCCGGACCGCGCCGAAGGACATCGCCGCATGAGCCCGACCATCCTGGTCATCGACGACGAGCCGCCGATCCGGAAGCTGCTGCGCACGGGGCTCTCAACGCAGGGCTACGCCATCCTGGAGGCGCCCAACGCCGCCGCCGCCCTGGAGGTGCTGGGCCGCGACCGGGTCGATCTCGTCATCCTCGATCTCGGCCTGCCGGACATGCGCGGCCACGACCTGCTGCGCACGATCCGGGCGCGCCATCCGGAGCTGCCCGTGGTGGTGCTGTCGAGCCGCACCGACGAGGCCGGCAAGGTCGAGGCGCTGGATCTCGGCGCGGACGATTACGTCACCAAGCCCTTCGGCATGGCCGAGCTGCTCGCCCGCCTGCGCGCCGCCCTGCGCCACCAACTCGCCGTCCAGGGCGAGCGCCCGATCTTCCGGGTCGACCGGCTCTCGATCGATCTGGTCCGGCGCATCGTGAGGATCGACGAGGCCGAGGTGAAGCTGACCCCGCGGGAATACGATTTCCTGCGCGTGCTGGTGATGCATGCCGGCAAGGTGCTGACCCACGCGCAGCTGATGCAGGCGGTCTCGGTCTCCTCCGATCCGCAATACCTGCGGGTCTACATGCGCCAGCTCCGGCAAAAGCTGGAGGCCGACCCCGAGCGCCCGCGCCTCCTCCTCACCGAGACCGGCGTCGGCTACCGCCTGCGCGCCCCCGACGACGAGCCGACGTTGAAGCCGCCCGTCGTGGATAGCGGGCGTTGAGGCGCCGCGCCGCCAGCCTTCACAGCCGCAGTTCGATGCGCTCCGCGGAGAGCGATACGGCATCGGGCCGGTGGTCGGTCTCGCCCACAGCGTAATCGACCGCGGCCTCCCGGCTCCGGAACAGGCCGCCGGCCCGCCCATGGATCTCGACGGCAACCCAACGGCCTTCGGGATCCTGCCCGACGACGAACCGGGCGGTCTCCCCCGCCGGCGCGATGATGTGAAGGGTCGGCGACATCGGACGTCTGGGGTTGCCGCGATCCTCCGGGGACCGCGGCCTCAAGCTGGGCCGGGACGCGTGAGGGTTCGAGCGGGAAACCGGGCCGATCGCATGAGCGTCCCATTAGGATCGGCGGCCGGGCGAAGCCGGCCTCCACGACACAAGGCGTCGCCGCTCTAAGCGCTTGAGAATGTTAGGAGAAGAGATGGCTCCCCGAGCAGGACTCGAACCTGCGACAAGGCGATTAACAGTCGCCTGCTCTACCAACTGAGCTATCGGGGATCACGAGCGGGTCTCTACACACCGCTCTCGCGGGACGCAAGACCCTGATTGGCGCGATCGACGCGCTTCGTGAGCGCGTGCCCTCTATGAGCCGCTCGATGGGGTGTTTTGCCGGCGCTCAACCGGCAGCGATGTTGCCTTGCTGCAACATGCCGTTCAAGTCCCCGGCCGGATGGAGCGTGCAACCGCGGCCGGATTGGATTCGGCGCGCGGGTTCCGGTGCGATGCAGCGGGGTCATCCCGCCGTCATGGCAGCCGCCTAGGGGTCGGGCCGCCGAATGCAGCGCGGTCCGATGCCCGTACCACTCAGTCTCGATCCAAAAGGCCCGTCCGCCGTGTCCACCGTTCATGCCGCTGCCCTCGATCGGCGATACGCCGACATCCGGCGCGATCGGGTTTCACGCATAGGATTGGGCCGCACGGGTCCGTTCGCCTCGTCTCCGGAGGTCTGAAAAGGGTGCGCGATCCCGATGGCACCCATGAGGCCTTGGAGTCCGACCGCGAGCGCGGGAGCCGCATGCCCGACTACATCGGCCTGTCGCTGATCGGATTCCTGATCGTCGCCGTCGCGGCGCGCGTGATCCTGGCGCATTCCGTTTGAGATGGCCCGGTCGCGCAATCGGACAGCGGAGCCGCACCGCGAAGGTCAGGTTTCCCGCCGCCAAGACGATACGATGACCGAAGATTTCGAGCGTGATTTGTGTAATCCTGACGCGCCTTTTATCTTCGTGAGCGCCAATTATAGTTCAGAAATCTAAGTATAAGCGATACGCGTTTGCCGGCTATATTTAACGCAGGCGCAAGCGTTGCTATAGTACTGCCCCGTCCATCGATTCGTCCGGAAACCGGTCTCCTTCTCATGCGCATCTCTCTCGGCCTCAAGCTGACGGCGGTCGTCGGCCTGCTAGGCTTCGTAGCGGTCGGCATTTCAGCCTTCGCCATTCGCCAATCGCTCTGGGAGCAGGAGCGCGCCGCCGCCACGGACAAGATCTGGAACGCTGGTCTCCAGGCCGGTGCGCTGGGCCAGGCGATCGAGCACGCGGTCGTGCAAGCCACGGCGCTTTACACCGCCGACGACACGGCGGAGGCGCGCACGCGCCTGTCCGCGCTTCACGACGCCCTGGCTGCGGTGGAGCAGGTCCGCGTGCCGTTCCTGGAGGCGATGGAGGATCAATTGCCGCCGGACCGGCGCCGCCGGTTCGACCTGTTCGTGAAGGAATTCATCGCCTACCAGACCGACACCGCCGAACTCGGCCTGACGATCTCGCCCAAGGCGGCCCTGATCCAGGCCACCGACGAGGCGACGGTGAAGAACCGCGAGCACATGATCACCGAGATCGGCCTGCTCGGGCGCGAGGTTCTGGCCCGCCTCAACGAGCGTCGCGCCGCAGACGCCGCGGATCGCCGCCAGGCCCGTATGGCGTTGATCGTCGTGCCGGCCGTCGCGCTCGCCCTCGGGTTGCTCGCCGCGATCTGGATCATCCTCAGCCAGGTCAAGAGGCCGCTCGACCGCCTGAAGGCCAGCATGACCGCCCTGGCGGCCAACGACCTCGGCCGCACCATCCCGTTCACCCTCCGCCGGGACGAGATCGGCGAGATGGCCGACGCCATCGCGGGCTTCCAGACCGCCTTGCTCGAGAAGCGCGGGCTCGACGCCGAAGCGCAGGCCCGCCGCGACCGTGACCGCGTCCGGACCGAGCAACTGGCAGCGGCGACCCGGGCCTTCGAGGGCGAGACGCATCGCGCGGTGGCGGACCTCGCCGGATCGGCGGACTCGATGCAGGAGGCGGCCGCGACGCTGACCGGCACGGCGGGGGACATGGCCGCCCGGGCTGCCGTGGTCGCGGGAGCCTCGAGCCAGACCGCCGGCATCGTCGACAGCATCGCCAGTGCTGCCGAGGAGTTCGCGGCCTCCGCCCGGGAGATCGAGGCGCGGGTCCGGCACACGAGCGAGATCGCGGCGACAGCCCTCAACGATACCAAGCAACTTGAAGTCACGGTCTCCAGCCTGTCGCAGGCCGCGGCCGAGATCGACGCCGTCGTGACCCTGATCCGCACGGTTGCCGAGCAGACCAACCTGCTCGCCCTCAACGCCACGATCGAGGCGGCCCGCGCCGGGGCTGCGGGGCGCGGCTTCGCCGTGGTGGCCGCCGAGGTGAAGGCGCTGGCCGGCCAGACGGCGCTCGCCACCGACCGCATCACCGGGCAGGTCGGGGCGATCCAGGGCGCCGCGTCCAACACGGTCGACGCCATCGGGTCGATCGGCGAGACCATCGCCCGGATGAGCGTCATCGCCTCGGAGGTGGCCCAGGCGGCGGATCAGCAGGGCGCCGCCAGCCAGGAGATCGCCCGCGCCATCGCGGGTGCGGCGGCGGATTCCCACAAGGTCTCGGAGAGCGTCGGGGGCGTGCGCGCCGCCGCGACCTCCAATGAGGTCCAGGCCGAGCAGGTTCGGGGCAGCGCCTCCCGGGTCAGCACCGGGACCCGGACCCTGCAGCAGGCGATCGAGACCTTCCTGGGGCAGGTTCACGCCGCCTGAGGCGCGTCGCAGCGTCTCGACGCGGTCGAGGACGGGTCCAAGTCTTTGATATGGCCCCGCCTTTGATGTGACCCGCTCGCCGTCGCCGAACCGGCATCCGCTTCGGCGACGCGCAGTTCAGCCGATACGGCCGAACGGCCCCCTCCTTCGCCGCCTAGGATATTCACCCATCGGCTCGCGGAAGGCGGGACGGGCTCTCCTCCCCCTTGCGGGGAGGAGTTGGAGGTGGGGGTGGTTCAGAAGGCACCGTCAGGCTCGATCCTGCACCACCCCCACCCCTGGCCCCTCCCCGCAAGGGGGAGGGGAAAAGCTTGGTGCAGCAAGCGCTTGCTAACGGACCCGATGTGTGAATCCGTTAGCCTTCGCCGCCACCCTGCCGGGCACCGCCCCGGCCTCGCGGTGCGCAGGCCGATCCCGGTCGCCTTCGCCGGTGCGTGAGCCAGGCTGCTCAATCCGTCGGCCGCGCCTCATCCCGACAGCAATGTCCCTGAACGCGAAACTCAAAGGCGTAGGGCGCGGATGTTTCCGATTCCGCATGCCAATTCGGCATCTGTCGTTTGACCGTTCACAGAAATGACGATGGTCAATATTGTAAAGAAACGAGCATTAAAATTCAGCCGATACTTATCAACTCAATTTTCAAATATTGACAACTTTCGCGTGTATTGACGTGCTAAGGTTTATGGCGGTATCTCTATAGCCGTGCTGAAATCAGCCTCGACACCCTGACTTGCCCACCCATGTCTGCATTGCCGATCTTTAGTCCGACGGAGCTATCCCGTCATCGCCGTCCTCGCCAGGCCAGTCGGGCTGAGGCTTCGCCCTGCCGATAGCTGATCCGCGTTCGACGGCGGCTGTCGCGCGCTTCTTGAAGCCCGGGCGCGCTTTCCGACCGATCACCGGATGGTCTCGGGAGCGAAGACGCATCCATCGATACATTGCATTGCGACGACGCCATCACGCGTCGGTAGGATTGAGAAGGTTCTCGTGTTTCAGATGCGCAATTCTTTCGGTTTCAAGCTGGCGGCGGTCGTCGGCCTGCTGGGCTTCGTCGCGGTCGGCATCTCGGCCTTCGCCGTGCGTCAATCACTGTGGGAGCAGGAGCGCGCCGCCGTCACGGACAGGATCTGGAATGCCGGCCTCCAGGCCGGTGCGTTGGGCCAGGCGATCGAGCACGCGGTCGTGCAGGCCACGGCGCTCTACACGGCCGAGAACACCAACGAGGCGCGCACGCGCCTGTCCGCGTTGCAGGAAGCCCTGGCGGCGGTGGAGCAGGTCCGGGGGCCGTTCCTGGAGGCGATGGAGTATCACCTTCCGCGGGAGCGCCGGCGCAAGTTCGATCTGTTCGTGAAGGAATTCATCGCCTACCAGACCGAGACGGCGGAGCTCGGCCTGACGATCTCGCCCAAGGCGGCCCTGATCCAGGCCACCGATGAGGCAACGGTGAAGAACCGCGAGCGCATGATCGCGGAGATCGGCTCGCTCGGCCGCGAGGTGCTGGGCCGCCTCAACGATCAGCGCACGGTCGCGACCTTGGAGCAGAGCCGGGCGATCCTCGCGTTGATCGTGGTGCCGGCGGTAGCGCTCGCCCTGGGGCTGCTCGCCGCGATCTGGATCATCGTCGCCCAGGTCCAGCAGCCCTTGGCCAAGCTGAAATCCGCGATGCAGGCCCTGGCGGCGGATCGGCTCGACAACGTGGTTCCGTTCACCGACCGGCAGGACGCGATCGGCCAGATGGCGCATACGATCGCGGCGTTCCAGACGGCGATGATCGAGAAGCGAACCCTCGACGGCGACGCGCGCGCCCGCACCGCGCGGGACCTCGTCCGGACCGAGCGGCTGGCCGCGGCGACCCGGGCCTTCGAGAAGGAGACGCATCGCACCGTGGCGGATCTTGCCGCCTTGGCGGAGGCCATGCAGGTCTCGGCCGACGCGCTCTCCGGCCTCGTCGGCGAGACGACCGCGCAGATGGCCGTCGCCGCGGAGGCGTCCGACCAGACCGCCGGCGTCGTCGTCAGCATCGCCAGCGCCGCGGAGCAATTGTCGGTCGCGGCCCGGGAAATCGAGAACCAGGTCCGGCACACGAGCGTGATCGCCTCGACGGCGCTCTCCGACACGCAGGGGCTGGTGGCGACGGTGACGACCCTGTCCCAAGCCGCCGACGAGGCCGGGACCGTGATCGCGCTGATCCGCGCGGTAGCAGCGCAGACCAACATGCTGGCCCTCAACGCCACAATCGAGGCGGCCCGCGCCGGGGCTGCGGGGCGCGGCTTCGCCGTGGTCGCGACCGAGGTCAAGGATCTGGCGGCCCAGACCGCGCAGGCGACCGACCGCATCGCCCATCACATCGGGGCTATCCAGGCGGCCGCCGCCGACACGGTCGGGGCGATCGGCTCGATCGGCACCGTGGGGCAGACGATCGCGCAGATGAGTTCCATCGCCTCCGAGGTCGCGGTCGCGGCCGACCAGCAGGGGCAGTCGAGCCAGGTGATCGCCCGCGCGATCACCAGCGCGGCGCTGGAATCCCGAAAGGTCTCAGACAGCGTCGCGGGCGTGCGCGCCACCGCGGCCTCGAACGAGCAGCAGGCGGAGCATGTCCGACAGAGCGCCCTGCAGGTGAATGCCGGCACGCACAGCCTGCAACGGGCGATCGAGACGTTCCTGGCTCAGGTCGCTGCGGCCTGATGCGGAGGCCGGTTCAATCGCTCGGGCAGGTGCGCTGCGCCTGAAATGCCGGCGGCCTGATCTGAACGGCGCTGCTCAAAAAAACGATGGAGGCCTCGCCCGGAATCGAACCGGGGTGCAAGGATTTGCAGTCCTCTGCGTAACCACTCCGCCACGAGGCCCCTCGTCGCGACGCCGCGGCGTCGCCCTCGGAGCCTGACGGCCGGCTCCGGGTGGGCGTCTCTAGCAGAGGTCGGTGGCGGCAGGCAACGGTCGCGATGCGGCTTCTGCGCGGGAATATGATCTTGGTCGGAGCCGTCGGGCTATCCGGTCCGGCGTCGCGCTCTTCAGCTCTGCCAGACTCGGGGCATCGGCCGCTCGCGATAGGAGGCCAGGACACGGGCGACGAGGCCGCGCAGGGGGCCGACCGCATCCGACAGGGCCCGGATGACGAGATGCCCGTTCCACGCGCTCGCCGCCGCCTCGATTCCCGGCGTAGTGGCCTGTTCCAAGAGAGCGCGGGCTTCCTCCAGCCGCGCTTCGGCGCCATCGGAGACGTCGAGCAGGGTTGCGCAGGCCCGCGCGCCGCCGCCGATCGCCGGCCGGGCCAGAAGATCGGAGATCGGGCCATCGAGCCAAAAACTGTCGGCGTAGACGAGCCGTCCGGCCCGCCGCACGCGCCAGGCATCCGCGAACAGCCCCGCCTGGATCCGCTCGCCCCGGGCGGCACGGCCGAAGGCCACGATCTCGACGGCGAGCAGGGCGGCGCCTTCGGCCAAATCCGCCTCGAAACGCCGCCGCACCCGGGCGCGATCGAACAGGATCGTCTCCTGCGGCAGCCAGGCCAGCCGGGCGCCCTCCCCCAGGGTGACGCGGTTCTCGATCCGGCTCACCGGCCCGTCCGAGCGATAGACCTTTTCCGCCGCCGTGGTGGTCAGGACCAGATCGGCTCCCGGGGCGAGATCGAGGGCGATCGTGAAGGCATCGCCGCACGCGACTCCGCCGGCGGTGTTGACCAGGACCGCTTCCAGCGCCCCCTCCCCGCGCGGAAAGCGCAGCCGCGACGGGCCGGATTCAGCGAGATCGAGGATTCGGGTCGGGCCGGCGCCGCCGAATAGGCCGGCGCGTAGGTGGACGCGCCCAGTCGACCGCTGGCGCGCTGGCGCCTCGGGTGAACGATGTACGTCGCCTGGGCTGCCCTCCATCAGCGACGGCCAGCTTGGTCGCTCGCGACGGCTTCGATCGCGGGGGTTGGCCGATCCAGGATGCGCCGGCCGAACAGGCTCGCCACCAGCTCGACCAGCACCCGGGCGCTGCGCCCCCGATCGTCCAGGAACGGGTTCAACTCGACCACGTCGAGGGACCGGACCAAGCCGGAATCGTGCAGCATCTCCATGATCAGATGCGCCTCGCGGAAGGTCGCGCCGCCCGGCACGGTGGTGCCGACACCGGGCGCGATCGACGGGTCGAGGAAGTCCACGTCGAGACTGACATGCAGATGCGCGCCGTCCCGGGCCACGCGGTCGAGCACGCGCCGCAGGGGGGCGACGACGCCGAACTCGTCGATGGTGCGCATGTCGGTGACGCCGACCCGGCGTGCGGTCACAAGGGCGCGCTCACCGGCATCGATCGATCGCAGGCCGAACAGGTGGACGTTCTCCGGCGGCAGCGGGGTTGGCACCGGCTCGGCGAACAGGCTCGGGAAGCCCGGCTCGCCGCAGAGCGCCGCCAGCGGCATGCCGTGGACGTTGCCCGAGGGCGAGGTCTCCGGCGTGTTGAAATCGGCATGGGCGTCGAGCCAGAGCACGAATAGCGGCCGGCCCTCCCGGGCGCAGTGGCGCATCGCTCCGTCCACCGAGCCGAGGGACAGGCTGTGGTCGCCGCCGGCGGCGAGCGGCACGGAGCCGGCCTCGAGGGCAGCCTCGACCGCCCGGGACAGGGAGCGGGTCCAGGCCGCGACGGCTTGCAGGCCGCGCCCGTCGGCCGGGCCATCGGGGACGATGTCGCCGTGGTCGACCACCGCGTGGCCCAGATCGGACAGGGTCCGGGCGAGGCCGGCCGTACGGAGCGCTGCCGGGCCCATGAGCGCGCCGGGCTCGCTGGTGCCGACCTCGATCGGTGCCCCGATCAGCGCGATCCGGCGCGCCTCCTCTCGGCTGGTCTCGCTCGTCATCCGGTCCCCTCGGTCCAGGTGAAGGTCTTAGCTTGAGGTTTTGGCGCTCCGCCGATGCTCTAGGCGGACTTGCCGGGGCAAGCCACCGATTCGCGTCCGCGCTTCCCGATCGCCAGCAAGCGCCGGGCCGCGCTTCCATGAATGCGGTCGCGCCGGCTGGGCGGGGCCGTCAGGGGTGCCAACGAGGAAGTCATGCGCGCAACATCGGTTTTCGAAGGCCGTATTCATGCGGATCCGGCGATTCATCTAGAGCAGCCCCCGCTTATATCCGGGCGCTGTTGGGCAAATATTGGAAGATATACTATCGAAATAGATTAGATCGCGCGCAACGAAAACATGCTTTCGGTCTCACGTTTACCAGATTTTAGTGACATTGCCCTAAGGTTGCGGCAGTCTATCAATCCGAAGACGTTGTGGGCCTGTCATGGTGATGCTTTCGCGGCTGAGTGCGCGCCTGCCGGCGATGACGATCGGATTGGCCCTGCTCAGCGCCACCGCGATGGGCGGCTTCAGCTGGTATTCCGCCAAGTCCGGGCTGATCGACGCGGCGAACGAGCGGCTGCAACTCGCCGCTGCCGCGCGTCGGGACGGGATCGAGCTGGTGGCGGACCGGATGCAGGCCGACTTCCTCGCCGCAGCGGCGCATCCGCAGATCGTCTCGAACTTCCCCGACCTGATCGAGACCCTCGACCCGGCCAAGCCGGAGACGGCTGCGGTGGTCGAGGCGTTCCAGGCGCCGCAGACCGTCGAGGCGCGGGTCGCGCTGGACGGGAGCGGCATGTACGGGCGCCGGCACGTCAAGGTCCAGGAGGTGGCGCGCAAGCTCGTCGCCCAGGCCGGCTATGCCGACCTGCTGTTCCTCGATGACAACGGCCGCATCGTCTACACGACCACCAAGGGCGGCGACTTCGCCAAGTCGGTGGCGGAGGAGGGCTTGAAGGGCACGGCGCTCGCGCGCCTGGTCGAGCGGCTCAAAGCTGCCGACCCGAGCGCGGTCCTGTTCGAAGACTTTGCGGCCTATCCGGTGGACGGCGTGCCGGCGGCCTTCATCGGCCGGGCGATGACCAAGCGGGCCAACGTCGCCATGGGCACGGCCCAGGCGGCGGAGCGGATCGGCTTCATCGCCATGCGGGTGACGCCGACCCTGTTCGATCAGGCGCTCGCCAAGCGGACCGGCCTCGGCGAGACAGGTCAGGTCTTGGCCGCCGGCGCTGACGGGCGTCTGCGCAGCAACCCGCCGCTGAGCCAGGCGGCGAAGGCCGGCGACGGCCTCGCGCCCCTCGGGATCGCGGCGGACCGCCTCAAGGCCGGCGGCGGCTTCGAGTTCCCGGCCGCGGACGGCCCCCACATGGCGGCGGCCTCTTCGGTCAGCGTCCTGGGCGCGCCCTGGACCGTGGTGGCCGAGCAGTCGCAGGCGGAGGCGATCCACGCCGTGCAGGCGCTGTCGCGCACGCTGTTCCTGATCGGGCTCTGCGTCCTGGGGGGAACCGCCCTGCTCGGCATGCTGCTGGCGCGCTCGATCGTGTCGCCGCTCGGCGCCCTGACCCGGGCGCTCAAGGCGCTCGCCGACCGGCAGGCCCTCACGGATGTGCCGGGCAGCCGGCGCCGGGACGAGATCGGCGACATCGCCCGCGCCGTGGTCACCATCCGCGACGTGTCGCTCGAAGAGGCAGCGCAGCAGCTGCAGACCACGGAGGCGGCGCGGATGCGCGAGGAGCAGGCCCGCCGGGTCATGCTGCAGGATCTCGCCGACGATTTCGAGCGCTCGGTCGGCGGCATCGCCGAAGGGCTGAGCCAGGGGGTCGCGGCGCTTCAGGATGCGTCCGGCACCATGCGGGCCGCCGTGGCCGGCACCTCCGAGCGCTCGACCAGCGTCGCCAGCGCCGCGCGCCAGACCGCCGACAACGTCGACGCCGTCGCGGCCGCCGCGGAACAGCTCGGTGCCACCGTGCAGGAGATCGGCCGTCAGGTCGAGCAGGCCGCCGGCATGTCGGCCACGGCCGTCGACGAGGCCAAGCGGGCCGAGGGCACGATGGCGAATCTCGCCGCCGCCGCCACCCGCATCGGCGACGTGGTCGGGATGGTCTCGACCATCGCCGGCCAGACCAACCTGCTCGCGCTCAACGCCACGATCGAGGCGGCGCGTGCCGGCGAGGCCGGCCGCGGCTTCGCGGTAGTCGCGGCCGAGGTCAAGGAACTCGCGACCCAGACCAGCCGGGCCACGGAAGAAATCAGCCGTCAGGTGGCGTCGATCCAGGCGGTGACCGGCGGCGTCTCCGAGGCGATCCAGGGCATCGTGTCCCAGATCGAGGCGATGAACCACGTCTCCACCAGCATCTCGGCCGCCGTCGAGGAGCAGGGCGTCACCACGCAGGACATCGTCCGCAGCATGGGGCAGGCCTCGACCGGGACCAGCGGGATGACCACCGACATCGCCGAGGTCGCCCGGGTCGCCGGCAATGCCGGCCAGGCCGCCTCTTCGGTCGCGCAGGCCTCGGACGACCTCGCGGCCCAGTCGGAGCGGCTGCGCGCCGAGGTCTTCCAGTTCCTGCAGAACGTCCGGGCGGCCTGATCCGACCCGCAAGTCTCCGTCCCGCAAGTTCCCGGCCCGGACGGTCTCAGGCCGCCCGGGCCGGCAGCGGCGATGCCGGCTGCGCCGTCCGCCCCGCATAGACCTGCGCGGCCAGGGGCAATTCGATGGCGGCGCAGAGTCCGCCCTCGCGCCGGTTCTCCAGGATCAGCCGGCCATTATGCGCCTCGACGATCGCCAGCACGATCGACAGGCCGAGGCCGAAGCCGCTGGCCTCGTTGAGGTTGCGGGCGCGGTCGCCGCGCACGAAGGGCTGGAGCATCGCGTCGCGCTCCGAATCAGGGATGCCCGGCCCCTGATCGAGCACGCAGACCCGGATGCCCCGCTCGGAGGTCTCCATCCGGACCTCCGCCCGTCCGCCATACTTCACGGCGTTGTCCACCAGATTGGTGATCGCCCGCTGCAATTCCTCCGCCCGCCCCTGCACCAGGACGTGGCGGCTGCGCCCGACGCTCACCGCCGCGCCGAAATCCGAGAAGTCATCGCAGACCGTCTGCACCACCGAGGCGAGGTCCACGAGGCCGAGGCTGCCGGCATCGCGGGTCTGCCCATCGCGCACGAAGGAGAGCGCCGCCTCGACCAGCCCGTTCATCTGCTCCAGGTCGCGCAGGGTGGCGGTGCGGGTGTGCTCGTCCTCGATGAACTCGGCGCGCAGGCGCAGGCGGGTGATCGGGGTACGCAGGTCGTGGCTGATCGCGGCCAGCATCTGGGTGCGGTCGTCGATCAGGCGGCGCACGCGCGCCCGCATCCGGTCGAGCGCCCGGGAGACGGCGAGCACCTCGCGGGGCCCCGCCTCCGGCAGGGCGACGTGGTCGTCCCGCGTGCCGAACGCCTCCGCGGCGCCGGCGAGCCGCGCCAGCGGCGCCGTCAGGGCCCGGGTCGCCCAGACGCAGAGCAGGGCCAGGGTCAGCGCCAGAAACACGACCGTGAAGATCAAAGCCCCCTGCCGGGGCGGCCGCAGGGGGCCGTTCGGCAGCGTGGCCTGGAGGGTCGCCCCGGTCGGCGTCACCACCCCGATATGCAGCAACCCGTCCGACTGCGCCTGCTCGGGATCGATGGCGGAGAGATCGACGACAGTCACCGGCCGGCCGGCGCCGACGCGCAGGCGGTTGATGACCGGCAGGTTGGGCACGGGCGCCGCACCCGGCGGCACCGTCCCGTCCCAGGCCTCGACCCGGACCAGCGGCAGGCTGCGCCCGCTCGCCAGCAGGGCCGGCCGCACGGCCGGGTCCGCCTCGTCGAGGAGCCGCACCAGCGTGGACAGCCGGCCCGCGGCGACGCCCGGCAGCGTATCCGGGTTCTGCGGTTCGTGCAGGAGCAGGAACGCCGCGGTGGCGACCATATGGGCCACCGCGATCCCGGCCACGACCAAGAGAGCGATCTGGCCCGCGATGCTCTGCGGGCGCAGCCGGGCGCGCAGGCGCTGGAACGCGGTCATGACCGGGTCACTTCAGGCGTGAACAGGTAGCCGCCCGAGCGGATCGTCCGGATGAATTCGGGGTTGCGCGTGTCCCGCTCGATCTTCTGGCGGATGCGCGAGATCAGCACGTCGATGCTGCGCTCGAACGGCCCGGCCGAGCGGCCCTGGGTGAGATCGAGGAGCTGGTCCCGCGACAGTACGCGGCCCGGCCGCAGACAGAGCGCGTGCAGGAGGTCGAATTCCGCGCCCGTCATGGCGATCCGGGCGCCCTCCGGCGACAGAACCTGCCGGAGCGACACGTCCAGCGTCCAGCCGGCGAAATGCAGGCGCCGGCGCTCGTCCGGATCGGGCGCCTCGGCGGCGACCCGGCGCAGGATCGCCCGGATCCGGGCCAGGAGTTCCCGGGGGTTGAACGGCTTGGCGAGGTAATCGTCCGCGCCGAGCTCCAGGCCGAGGATGCGGTCGACCTCCTCGGATTTCGCGGTCAGCATCAGGATCGGGATCTGTGACGAGGCCCGCAGGCGCCGGCACAGGCTCAGCCCGTCCTCACCCGGGAGCATCAGGTCGAGCACGATCAGGTCGATGCGCGATTCCGCCAGCGCCCGGTCCATCTCGGCGCCGTCGCCCGCCAGCGTCACGCGACAATCGTTGCCGCGCAGGTAGCGGGCGACCAGGGCCGAGATCTCCCGGTCGTCCTCGACCACGAGGATGTGGGGTGTGGCGGGTGCGGTCATCGCGCAGGAATCGGCGAGCGGATCGGCGAGCGTCATCAGGTGATTATGCGCCGAAGCGGCGATTATTCGAAGATGCGCGCGGGAACCATTTTGTAAGCGCGTGTTTCCAGCACAGCCGTAGCTGTGGCGGCGAATGGATTCCGGGAGAGACCATGACCACCAAGGCGGCCAAGCCGGATCCGATCGCGCCGAAGCCGCCCGAACTGGCCTCGCCGTGGCACACGCCCGCGCGGGCCGCGCTCCAGGCCGAGGCCCGCGATTTCGCCCGCGACACGGTGCTGCCGCTCGCCGACGAGCTCGACCGGCAGAAGGCCGAGATGCCCCGGTCGCTCATCGACGCCATGGCCGAGAAGGGCTGGTTCGGCATCACGATTCCCGAGGGGCAGGGCGGCCTCGGCCTCGGCGTGTTCGAGTATTGCCTGGTCTCGGAGGAATTGGCCCGGGCCTGGCTGTCGGTGGGCAGCATCCTGGCCCGCGGCCAGGGGCTCGGCACTCAGACCCTCGACCCGGAGCGGAGGGCCGACCTGCTGCGGCGCTCGGCCAAGGGGGCTTGGATCGGCTCGATCTCGCTGTCGGAGCCCAATGCCGGCTCCGACCTCGCCGGGGTACAGACCCGGGCGGTGCGGGACGGCGACGATTGGGTGCTCACCGGCACCAAGCGCTGGGCCGGCTTCGCCAAGGGTGCCGACTTCGTCGAGGTCCTGGCCCGCACCCGCGATCCGGAGCCCGGCGAATCGCGCTCGGCCGGCCTGGAGCCGTTCCTGGTGGTGAAGGACCGGGACATCTTCCCGCCCGGCATGACCGGCCGGGTGATCGACAAGATCGGCTATCACGGATTCCAGACCTTCGAGCTCGACCTCGACGGCGTGCGCGTGCCCGAGAGCGACCGGCTCACCGGCCTCTACGGCGACCAGGGAGCGGACGCCGATTCCGGCGGCTTCGCCTCGGTCCAGCGCGGGCTCAACATCGCAAGGGTCCACACGGCGGCCCGGGCGGTCGGGGTGGCGCGGGCGGCCGTGGAGGATACGCAAGCCTACCTGCAGGAGCGCGTCCAGTTCGGCCACCCGATCGGCGATTTCCAGGCCCTGCGCTTCGCGCTGGCCGACATGGCCGCGGAGGTCGCCCAGGCGCGGGCGTTCTGGCATCAGGTCGCCCACCTCCTCGACCAGGGCGAAGCGGCCGAAAGCGAATCCGCGATGGTGAAGCTGCTCGCCGCCGAGATGGCCGTGCGTGTCACCAACCAGGCGATGCAGCTCCACGGCGGCAACGGCTACACCACCGAGCGGCGGGTCGAGCGCTACTGGCGCGATGCGCGGCTGACCACGATCTTCGAGGGGACCAGCGAGATCCAGCGGCGGATCATCAGCGACCGGATGCTGCCGCGACCGGGGGCGTGATCGATCGCGGCTCCGTGCGGCGAATCGTCGAGCCGGACTCCCCGCCCCGTCCGGTCTGGCTACCTCACCGGGATCTCTCTTGCGCCGCACCATCGGCGCAGCCGCCATTCGGAAGCCCCGTGTCGAAGCCCATCAGCGACTACGCCCTCATCGGCGATACCCATTCCTGCGCCCTGATCGCCCGGGACGGCTCGATCGACTGGCTGTGCTGGCCGCGCCACGACTCGCCGGCCCTGTTCCTGAAGCTCCTGGACGACGACAAGGGCGGCGCGTGCAGCCTCGCCTTCGCGGGGCTCGAGGGCACCGAACGCCGCTACCTGCCCGACACCAACATCCTGGAGACCACCTTCACCACCGCCACCGGGCGCGCCCGGTTGCTCGACCTGATGCCGGTCAGCCCGCCGAGCCCGGAGCCCGACGAGGGCCCCGACGGCGAGGGCGAGAGCCGGCTGATCCGGCTGCTCACCTGCGACAGCGGGCATGTTACCGGCCGGTTCGTGGTGCGCCCGACCTTCGACTACGCCCGCCGCCCCTGCACGCCGATCGTCGAGGGCCGGTCCGTCCTGTTCGAGGCCGGGGATTGCCGCCTGCGCGTCAACGCCTTCCCGCAGCCGGACCTGGCGGGCGACGAGGCCGAAGTCGCTTTCAGCCTCGCCGAGGGCGAGACCGCCTATCTTGTCCTGACCCATGGCGAGGACAACGAGGACGCCTGCATCGACGATTTCGCCGGGGCGCAAAGCCGGCTGGAGACCACGAGCGAATACTGGCGCCGCTGGAGCGCCCGCAGCTCCTATCAGGGCGCCTACCGGGATGCCGTGATGCGCTCGGCCCTGTGCCTCAAGCTCCTGACCTACTCGCCCACGGGCGGGATCGTGGCGGCGGCCACCGCGGGGCTGCCGGAGGCGGTACCGGGCGACCGCAACTACGATTACCGCTTCACCTGGATGCGCGACGCCGCCTTCACGGTCACCGCGTTCGTGATGCTCGGCTATGTCCGCGAGGCCGCCGAGTTCCTGCGCTTCCTGCGCGAACGGGACGGGTCCTACGGGCGCGACACCAAGCTGATGTACGGCATCAGCGACGGCATGCCGTCGGAAGAGGTGCTGGACCACCTCGCCGGCTGGAACGGCGTCGGCCCGGTGGTGATCGGCAACCTCGCCGAGGCCCAGGACCAGCACGACATCTACGGCGAGTTGCTGAGGGCGCTCTGCGTGTTCCTGGAGGCGGTCGATTACGACCCGCCCGAGAAGGTCAACGACCGCCTGCCCGAGGTGCTCGACAACCTCACCGCCCGGGCGATCCGCCACCGGCACGACGCCGATAACGGCATCTGGGAATTGCGGACCGGGCCGCGCCACCAAGTCCACACCAAAGCGATGATCTGGGTGGCGCTGACCGACGCCGCCCGGATCGGCCGCAACATCAAGGGCGTCCCCGCCGAGAAGATCGCCGCGTGGGAGCGGATCGCATCCGAGGTCCGGGCGGAGTATCTCGACAAGGGCTGGAGCCCGGAGAAGCAGGCCTATACCGGCGCCTACGAATCCCACCACCTCGACGCCGCCGTGCTGCGCGTCGCCCTGTTCGGGGCGCTCGATCCGTCCGAGCCGCGCACCCGCGCGACCCTGGAGGCGATCGAGCGGGAACTCGGCGACGGCGACCTGATCTACCGCTACCGGATGGATGACGGCCTGAAGGGCGATGAGGGCACGTTCACGGCCTGCGCGTTCTGGCGGGTCGGCTGCCTCGCGCTCGACGGCCGCACCAGCGAGGCGAAGGCGGTGTTCGAGCGGCTGATCGCGCGCGGCAACGATGTCGGCCTGTTCGCCGAGGAGATCGACGCGGCCACCGGCGAGCAGCGCGGGAACGTGCCCCAGGGTTTCTCGCACATGGCGCTGATCAACGCGGCCCTGCGGCTGGAGGACAGCATCGACCGGTTCGGCTTGGTCGACGCGATCGAGCGGCGGGCGGCCGAATAAGCAAACTCACGGCCGCGTCCC
>NZ_JAKSYO010000143.1 GCF_022829635.1 Methylobacterium sp. E-066 | reverse complement strand
GCGATCAACCACTCCCGGAAGATCGCCGCGTCGATCAGCGTGTCACGCCAGAGCGCGGCGGCGATGGTCGGGAAGCGGGCCGTGAGGTCGTGCATGCTCTCGTGCGGGACGAACGCCACGGTAGCCTGGGTCATCGTCCCGAGGGTGTGGTCCATCAGCGGGATGTGCAGGCTCTGCAAATCCGGGATGTCGCCCGCGATGTGGAACGAGAAGATCTGGCGGCGCCCCTCGCTCAGGAACTTGTACCGACAGGCCCAGCCTTCCAGGATGACACAGCACTGGGTCGCCCGGTCTCCGTCCCGCACGATGTCCTGTCGCGCCGTGAGGGTCCGGACACGGACCGGCAGGCTCTCAATCGCCCGTCGTTCCTCGTCAGAGAGGCGGGTGACGCTCTCCAGCTTGCGGATGAGCGGGTAGAGGGGGTGGGGGAGCCTTTCATCCATCGTGGCGTCGCCTTGCGTAGCAGGCGGAAGCACCCGGCTCTGCCAGGCGGCTGCACCTGTATCCGAGAGGGCGACGAGACTACGCGCGGAGGCGGTGTATTAACTCCGCGATCCAAACTGCGTTAAAGGTTCTAGGGCTCCATGTGCGCCGCGAGGTACCCCATCTCCTAGTGACATGTTCGACCCTTCGGTATAGTGATCGTGG
>NZ_JAKSYO010000142.1 GCF_022829635.1 Methylobacterium sp. E-066 | reverse complement strand
CTGGGTGCACGACGGCGTCCTCGACGCGATGCAGACGCGGCTCGCCCGGCTGCCGCACGCGATGAGGAGCTGTCGCCAGACCGTCGAGCACCCGTTCGGCACGCTGAAGGCCTGGATGGGAGCGACCCACTTCCTGGCCCGGTCCTTGGCGAAGGTCAGAACCGAGATGAGCCTGCAGGCTCTGGCCTACAAGATGAAGCCGATGATCCAGATCTTCGGAGTCGGTCCGCTCATGGCGTCCAGCCGCGCTTGAGGCCCACCACCTCGATCCGCCGCGCGAATCCCCGCGATCTCCTCAACCCCTGACGATCAGCGTTCTCACACGGCCTCGGTCGGTAGCGGACTTCGAAGATCGGCGCGAGGTGATCCCGCCACGCAGGGCCCAGCACGTCCGGATCGTCGGGCGGCTTAAAGCGCAGGCAGGCGATTCGCATATCCACAGCGATGCCATCGCCGGCCGGGGCGGTGATTTCGTTCTCTGATTCTTCAGAAGGCATCGACGCAACCGAAGTCTCGTTTTCGTCCCGTCACGACGATGATGGCGCCTCAAACATGGGCTGCGAAGCAGCGATGCCACGCACGCCCCGAACTGAGCCACGCTTATTCCTACGGTCACTCGTTTCGTCGCGTACCAAGCGGCGATTCGTCTTGACACGCTGTCGATGCAACCTGCGACTGATGACAATTTCAGTCTAGAATCATCACCTCAAATTGAGATTCTTTGCTCGTTGCACAACTTTGCTTATGTCTCACTGATGCTTTCAGATCACATGCAGATAAAGCCAAAATTTGTAACCTCAAACAACGTTGATTCTGCGCAATGTCGAGATAAACATGCCTATCACGATCATCGATTCTCTGATTTTTTCTATATATTGCGAGCACACAGATGGGCATCGAGCAAAAGTCATCAGTTTTTGCTGACGATTTCAAACTTGGGCGGCCACGATCGCTCTCGTTCATGCGTCGAAAAGGGTCTTCGCGGCGCAGACTCATGCTGGGCTGCTCGCTCGCCGTGTTGGCCACGGCGATTGGGCCGGCTGCCGCGCAGGGTATCCCGGCGCGACGGTCTCCCTTCACCCTTGGTCTGACCGCCTCGGATTTCGACACGCCCGAGTACCGGGCCGATTGGGGCCTCGCCCAGATCAATGCCGCGACGGCCTACGCCCGCGGCTTCACCGGCGCTGGTGTGCTGGTGGCGGTCTACGATACCGGCATTGATCGAACGCACCCGGAATTTTCCGGCCGCATCTCGGCCGCTTCGCGAAATTTCTTCTCGGCCTCTGATTTCACCTTCTTTCCCAATTTCATCACGGACGAGCAGGGCCACGGTACGCACGTCTCAGGCACGATCGGTGCGGCCCGCAACGGCGTCGGGACCATGGGCGTCGCCTACGACAGCACGATCCTGACCCTCTACACGCTCCCCCCCGCTTACTGGTGGACTACGTTCTCCGATTTTCGAGTCAACGGCCCCGCGGCGATCGATTACGCAACCCAGCGGGGTGCCCGGATCTTCAACGGGAGCTATGGACCGGCACTTCCGAAATTATACATCGAGGACAACCAAGGAAACTGGATCCCAAATCCCGATTATGTTGAATTACAGTTCCAAGAATATCTTTTAAATCGGACCAAATACCAATACGACGCGCTCAAACGAGCCGCCGATAACGGTATGCTACTCGTCTTCGCGGCCGGCAACGATCGCATCGACCAGCCTGTCATCTCCGTGAACCCGAGCGGCGCGGCACTCTATCCGTATATCCGCCCCAGCAACGCCAACAGCGGCGTCTACCAGTTCTACGATGACGCGGGTCGTCCGATCGACCAGAGCAAGATCGATTTCTCCGGTCTTGCCGGCTCGATCGTTTCCGTCGTCGCCACCGATCGTAACAACAAGATTGCCTCGTTCAGCAATTGGTGCGGCGTAACGGCCGCTTGGTGCATCGCAGCGCCGGGGGTCCGCATCCTGTCGACTGCCCCTGATGGGAACTACCAGTTGATGAGTGGCACCTCGATGGCGACGCCGCATGTGTCTGGTGCGGCCGCGGTGCTGACGCAGGCCTTCCCGTTCCTGACGGCACCGCAGATCGCCCAGACGATATTCACCACCGCGACCCATCTCGGTGACGGGCCCAGCAACGTCCCGAATGCCGTGTATGGCTGGGGCCTGCTCAACCTTGGCAAGGCGATCGACGGACCGGGGCAGTTCACCTCCACCTGGACGGTCAACACCACCTACAAGGGCCAAACCTATTACGGACGCTTCGCCAACAACATCTCCGGGGTCGGCGGCCTGATCAAGACAGGCGCCGGCATCCTGGATCTGGCCGGTACCAACAGCTACGCCGGCGGCACCGCCATCAACGGTGGCGTGCTCGGCGTCCTGGCCGACCGCAACCTCGGCGCGGCGAGCGGCGGGCTCGCCTTCGGCGGCGGCACACTGGAAGTGCTGACCGACGGCTTCGCCACCGCTCGGCCGGTGACCCTCAACAGCACCGGCACGCTCCAGATCGATACCGGGACCGCGCGTTTCGCGGGCAAGATCACGGACGGGACCAAGGCGGCGGGCGCGCTCATCAAGACCGGGCTCGGCACCGCCAGCCTGTCGGCGGCCAACACCTATACCGGGCCGACCAGCGTGGCGGCGGGCACGCTGGCGCTGACGGCGACCGGCCGCCTCGTCTCGCCGATCACCGTCGGCAAGGCCGGGAGCTTCCTGAACGCCGGCACCGCCTCCGGCAGCCTGGCGAATGCCGGTTACACGGCCAACGCAGGTACGATCGCCGGCGGCGTGAGCAATACCGGCTTTCTGACCACCAGCGGATGGATCTTCGGCGGCCTCACGAATGCCGGCTACACGACCAACACCGGCACCATCGGAGGCCGGGTGACCAATGCTGGCCTCTTGACCACGCGAGGCACCCTCTCCGGCGGACTGACGAATGCCGGATACACGGCCAATGCCGGAACGATCGCCAGCGGCGTGAGCAACACCGGCATCCTGACCACCAGCGGATGGATCTCCGGCGGCCTCACGAATGCCGGCTACACCGCCAACACCGGCTCCATCGCCGGGCGAGTGACCAATGCCGGCGTCCTGGCGACCAGCGGCACCGTCTCCGGTGGACTGGCAAACTCCGGCTACACGGCCAATGCCGGCACGATCGCCGGCGGGGTAACCAATACTGGAACCCTGGCGACCAGCGGCACCGTCTCGGGCGGACTGGGGAACTCCGGCTACACGACCAATAGCGGCACGATCGCGGGCGGCGTGACCAATACTGGCACCCTGGCGACCAGCGGCACCGTCTCCGGCGGCCTCGCGAATGCCGGCTACACGGCGAATCGCGGGACCATCTCCGGCGGCGTAGCGAATGCCGGCACCCTCACCACCAGCGGCACGCTCTCCGGGGGCGTGACCAACACCGGCACCCTGATCGCCAGCGCCGGTCGGGTCGATGGCGCGATCCGGAACACGGCCGGCACCTTCACGGTCACCGGCACGGTCGCCAGCGACAACGCCTTCACCAACGCCGCCGGCGCCACCCTGGCGGTGGCGGGGGGCGGCGCCTACGGCCTGGCCGGCGCCCTCAGCAACGCCGGCACGGTCGCGGTCTCGGCCAGCGCGAGCCTCTCGGCCGCCGAGATCGGCAATGCCGGCCTGCTGGTCAGCAACGGCACCCTGAACGGCCCCGTGTCCAATACCGGCACCGCCCGCCTGTCCGGCCAGCTCAACGGCGCCCTGAGCAATACCGGCTCCCTGCTGTTCACCGGCCCGATCGCCGGGATCACCACGTTCGCCACCACCGGCCCGCTCGACCTCGGCGGCGGCGCCTTCAGCATCGCCAGCCTGTCCGGCTCGGCCACGGCCGTGCTCGGCAACGGACGGCTCACGGTGGGCGGATCCGGCTCCTCCACCTATGCCGGCACCATCGTGGACGGCGGCAGCGCCACGACGCTGACCAAAATCGGCACCGGCACGCTCAACGTCACCGGCTCCGGCCGCTTCTCCGGCCCGACCACGATCCAGCAGGGCACGCTGGCACTCAACGGCGTCTGGACCTCGCCGGTCACGGTGGCGGCCGCCGGCACCCTGCGCGGCACCGGCACCATCGCCGCCCCGGTGGCGGTGGCCGGCGCCCTGCGGCCCGGCAACTCGCCCGGTACCCTGACGGTGGCCGGCCCGGTCAGTTTCGCCCCCGGCAGCGTGTTCGGGCTCGACATCGATGGGACCGGCACCGGCGCCGGAGCGGGCAACTATTCTCGGCTGCTGGCGCTCGGCCCGAGCGGCGCGGTGGCGGCCAACGGCACCCTGGTGCCGAGCTTGCGCGGGATCACCGGCAATGCCGGCAACGGCTTCACCCCGGCGCTGGGCCAGCGCTTCTCCGTGCTGGTGGCGCAGGCGGGGCTGGGTGGCTCGTTCAGCGGGCTGGCCCAGCCGACAGCCGGCTTGGCCGCCGCCACGCGCTTCGACGCGCTCTATGGGGCCACTGGCCTCGACCTGGTGGTGACGCCCGCCGCCTACGGCAACCTCGCGCCCCTGGGTCTGGCCCAGAGGGGCAATGCCCGGACGGTGGGTGCCGCCCTCGACCTCGCCCGGCCGGACGCCGGCACCCGGCCCGACGCCGCCCGGGCGCGGGTCTACGACCCGCTCTACGCCGCCGCCCCCGCCACCCTGTCCGGCTCGCTCGCGAGCCTGTCGGGCCAGAGCTACGGCGACGCCCTGGTCGCCGACCTGACCGCGCGCCGTCTGGTCGCCGCCACGATCGACCGGCATCTGACCCTGGGCGGTGGCAGCGCCAGCTTCAGCACCGGCGGCGCCGGGCTCGGGCCGAACCGCACCGCGCTCGACCTGCGCGGCGGCGCCGGAGCCCCGGACCAGCCGCTGGCCGCCGGCGAGGGCCGGATCTGGGCGGACGCGCTCTACGGCTTCGGCAGCCGCGGCGGCGACCACGCCGCCGGCGGGGCGGATCTCGATGCCGGTGGCCTGCTGCTCGGGGTCGACCGCCAGGTCGGGCGCGACACGCTGGTGGGCGGCACGTTCAGCTACCTGCGCGAGACCGGGGCGTCCCGGAGCGCCGGAGCGGGCCTCGGGCTCGGGTCGTTCACCGCTGACAGCTACGGCGGCACGCTCTACGGCAGCACCCGGCTGGGCGCGGTGGTTCTGCGCGGCACCGCCGGCGGTGCCTATGCCGACGGCCGCGTCAATCGGACGGTGACGCTGGGCTCGGCCCTGGTGCGGGCGAGCGGCGCGCCGGGCGGAGCCGATCTCGGCCTGTCCGGCTTTGCCGGCTACGCCATCGGCACCGGCCTGCCGGTGGAGTTCGTGCCGGAACTGGGCTTCAGCTACGACCGGCTGAGCCGGGGCCGGGTGGCCGAGCGCGGCGGTCTGGTCCCGCAGGCCTTCACCACGGCGGCGTTGGAGGGGGCGCGGATCCTGGCGGGCGGCCGACTCGCCAGCCTCGCGGTGGACGAGACCGCGGGTCTGCGCCTCGACGCGCGGGCGTACTGGGCGCACGAGCTGGCCGACACCGCAGCGGTGGTGCGCTCCAGCCTGTTCGGGGCGCCATTCTCGACCCGCACGAGCGCGCTGGCGCGGGACGGGGCGGTGCTTGGCGTGAGCCTGTCAGGCCCCGTGGCGCAGGGCGTGTCCCTCTCGGCGAGCTATTCCGGCGAGGTCCGCCCCGGCGCCAACGCCCAGGTCTTCTCCGCGGGATTGCAGGCCGCGTGGTGAACCCCTCCTCCGGCCGCGACCGCTCCTCGATCAGCTGCGGCCGGGACCTTTTGCCCCGATCCGCTGGGATATGGGCCGGCTGTGGGTAGCCGGGGCCGGTGCTTCGATCCGCCCTCGGTTGGGGAGGGCTGGCAGGCTCAGATCGCCTTCAACGCGGTCGCTGCGAAACGCTCTCCGCCGGAGCGCGGCAGGCGGTTGGCTCGACGGTAGCGCTGCCGTTCGATTGGCAGCGTTCGGTCTCATCGTCGGCGCGATGTGGCTCTCATCAGACGCATCCCCTTGCCGAGACGAAAGACCTGACTGGCCGGCGTGTCGGATTTAACCATGACGCGCGGGGTTTGCGTGCATCGCCGATAGAAATGCAACTTTCGATTGCATTTCTATCGGCGATCGCGGACCATCGGTGGCGTGCGATCGAGAGGGGCCGCCATGTCGACGATCATGGATCGCCAATCCGGACAGTCGTGGAACGCGATGCGCCGCGAAACAATAACCGCGGCGGCGGCAATCGGATTTCTCGCCGGCGGGGGCGCCCGGATGGTGACCGACCTCGGTGATGGGCAGCACGTCGTCATCGGAGCGCTCTCCCTATCGCTGGGAGCAATCGCGGCGGCGGTGCTGGCGGGTATCGTGGTGAACTTGATCGCCCTGCCGGCGCTGAGCTGGGTTCTGCCCGGACGCAGGTTGCCGGCGCGTGCCTACCGGGTAGCCGGGGCACTGTCTTGGGTCGCGGCCTTCGCGGGCGCCTTCGTGCAGTTCACGCCCGCGTCGGTTTAGAGGCCGCCGCGGAAGAGCGACGCCGTCGCTGAAGAACCCACGGTGGTGGATCGGTGCGATAGGTGGATGTTTCACGGGAAACATCCGCCTGGGCCTCATCATCTCGGGTCCGACTGACTTGCCCCTATCAGGGCCGCCGATCTCCTGACGTGTATCAGCCCACCCCGCCGGGGTTGCGCGCACGCCGCGTGCCTGATCGAAGATCCCCAAAATCCTCGGGGATGCTCCGTGATCGCGACATCGACTCCAAGCCCTCTGCGCCTCGCGATCATCGGCGGCGGCTTCACCGGCGCGGTGCTCGCCATCCACGCGGTGCGGGCCTCGACGGGGCCTCTCGACATCGTCGTGCTGGAGCCCCGGGCCGAACTCGGGCGCGGGGTGGCCTATAGCACCCGCGACCGCAGCCACCGGATCAACGTGCCGAGCGACCGTCTCGACATCGCTGCCGGCGAGGCGGGGACCGCGACCGCGTGGCTGCATGCGCACGGCATCCTGCCTGATCCCGAGAGCGAGGATGCCACCGGCGCCTACGTGCCCCGGGCCGAATACGGTGCCTATATCGGTGACGTTCTGGCCCGGACCCTCGCGGCGGCAGCGGGCCGGGTGCGCCTGCGCCATCTGCGCACCACCGCCACGGAAGTGCGGGACTCGGATGGGACCTGGACGATCGTCACCCAGGCGGGCGAGCGCGTCGCGGCCGACCGGGTCGCGCTGTGCTTCGGTCATGCTGTACCCGCCCTGCCCTGCCGGCTCGGTCCGGGCGTCGCGGATTCTCCGCACTTCGTGGCCGATCCCTGGGCGGCCGACGCGCTCGCGGGGATCGGCCCGGAGGCCTCCGTGCTGGTGGTCGGTACCGGATTGACCATGGCGGATGTCGTGACGAGTCTCGGCGCCGGGGGGCATCGCGGCCCGATCACGGCCGTGTCCCGGCGAGGCCTCCTGCCGAAGACGCATGGGGTCTTCAAGATGGATCTCGATGTGGTCGGCGGGCAGCGGCCTGCCACCGCCCTGGAGCTGCTCCGAATGATCCGGCGGCAGATCTCGGCGGTGGATCCGGCTCTGGGCTGGCACGCCGTGGTCGATTCCCTGCGCCCGGCCCTGCCCGATCTCTGGGGCGATCTGCCGGCCGACGAGAAGCGGCGCGTCGTCCGCCGCCTGCTGCCGTTCTGGGAGGTCCATCGCTTCCGCATCGCGCCGCAGATCCAGGCGGCGTTGGCCCGCGCCCAGGCGGAGGGGCGTCTCGCCGTGGAGCGGGCGGCCATCACCGGCCTGGATCTCGGCACGGACGGGGGGCTGGAGGCCGAGCTGCGGCGCGGCCGCGGCGAGACCGAGCGGCGCCGGTTCGACGCGGTGGTGCTGTGCACCGGGCCCGAGCGCGATGTGGCGCGCAACCCGCTGGTCGCCGCTCTGCTGGCCGACGGGACGGCCAGCCTCGACGCGGTCGGGCTCGGTCTTGCCGTGGATCGTCGCAGCCGCGTGCGCGATGCCTCGGGCCAGTCCCGGCCCGGCCTCTACGCCTTCGGGCCGATGACGCGAGGCAGCTTCGGCGAGATGACCGGCGCCCCCGACATCGCCCAGCACATCGAGCAGACGGTAGGCGGCCTGCTCGCCGGCGAGCCCTGAGAACCGGTCACCGAACCGCTGTCAGGATTTGGTGCTGGCGTTCCGGAGCGCGGCCGCAGCCTTCACGATCGACAGGATGCCGTTGCGCGTGGTCTGGTCCGGAATGGACCGGAAGGCCGCCACGAGTTCCATGATCGCGGGATCGTCGAAATAGGTCTGGATGGGCACGGCGCCGGCATCCGCCGACACCTTGTCGGCGAAAAACGTCTCGACCGGGACCTTGAGCAGGTCCGCGATCATCTGCAGGCGGCTGGCGCCGACGCGGTTGCGGCCCTTCTCGTATTTCTGAACCTGCTGGAAGCTCACGCCGATGGCGTGACCGAGCGTCGTCTGGCTCAGCCCCTGCGCGGCCCGGATCGCCGCGATGCGGCTCCCGATCGCGCGATCGGCGTCTGTCGCCAGCTTCGGTTTGGTCACGGTCATCATGTCGAAACGGTCTTTCAGGGCGTGCGGGCGAGGTCGGCCGCGATCCAGGCGGTTTAACTGTGTCGTGCACGATTGAGTTTCGCGCGGCAATGCAACCCCCGCTTGTGCGACGCGCATATCTTGGCCGTATCGGTGAGCCGATGTCTCCGCGTCATCGCGTCCTCGGGCGGGGCGATCCGCGCGCCGAGATGCACCCTAACCCTCGGGGTCGGCTGGCATGGATCCTACAACTTGGAATAGGTCCAAGTTATATTAGAATTGCTCCATAACATAGCAGTTGCCTAGACCAATACTCTGATGCCAACACGATCACGACGGCGTGAGGCCGCGGTTTTCGTAGGATGCACGGGGGTTTCGTGCTCGTATTAGAGGCGTCTGAATGAACCGGTCCCGGCCCGTATCGACCTGGAACGCCATCGAACGGTCGCTGGCCGGTTCCCTGTATCTGGCGTTGCTCTCGACGACTTGCGCCGTGGTCGCACCGGGCGTCGCCTGGGCCCAGACCGCGCCCACCACCGATATCGAGCTGTCCGAACTGAGCGTGACCGGCGAAGGCAGCGGCCGGACCCTCAACGGCGACCTGTACGGCGCCCGCGGGGCGGTCGGCTCGGTTCCCGGCTACGTAGCCAGCCGCAGCACGGTCGGCACCAAGACCGACACCCCGATCCTGGAGACGGCGCAATCCATCTCGGTCGTCGGCCGTCAGCAGATCGAGGACCAGAACGCGCTGACGGTCACGCAGGCTTTGCGCTACACCCCGGGTGTCTTCGCCGAGTCGCGCGGCGGTGCCGGCTCGACCCGCCTGGAGCTGTTCAACATCCGCGGCTTCGCGGCCCCGGTCTTCCTGGATCAGATGGCGCTCATCAGCGGGCGCGACGCCAACACGTCGATCGACGTCTACCGTCTGGAGCGGATCGACATCATCAAGGGGCCGGCCTCGGTGCTGTACGGGCAGTCCGGCCCGGGCGGCATCGTCAACCTGGTTTCGAAGGTGCCGCAATTCGTCAGCCACGGCGAGGTCTTCATACAGGGCGGCGGCTTCAACGAGGTCCGCAGCGGCTTCGACATCGGCGGCCCGATCGCGTCCGACATCCCCGGCTTGGCCGATCAGTTCGCCTACCGGGTGATCGGGCTCGGCTGGAACGGCGACGGGCCGGCGGCGACCACCAAGGTCGAGCGCGCCTTCATCAACCCAAGCATCACTTGGCGCCCGTCCACCGACACGTCGCTGACCCTGATCGGCAATTACCAGCGCGATCCGTTCTCGGGCTTCTACGGCGGCTTCCCGGCGGTGGGCACCGTGTTCCCGCGCAACTTCGGCAGCGGCCTGTACGGGCGGCTGCCAGTGAATTTCTACGACGGCGATCGCAACATCGAGCGCTCCGACCGGACCCAGGCCTCGATCGAGTACCTGTTCGACCAGCGGATCGGCGAGAACCTGCGGTTCCACTCGGCCGGGCGCTACCTGCGCACCCAGGGCGACTACCGCAGCGTCTACGGTGCCTTCAACGACCGGAATGGCCCGACCGCCACGGGGCCGCTCCTGGCGCGGTCGATCATCGGCACCAACGTGGCGGCCGAAGCCTACACGATGGACAACAACTTCATCGCCGAGTTCGATACCGGGTTCATCGCACACACGGCGCTGCTGGGCGTCGATCACCGGACCTTCAGCACCCGGACCAGCGGCACCCCGTTCCCGAGCGCCCCGGACCTCAACATCCTGGCGCCGAACTATGCCATGAACATCGCCTTCCCGGCCTTCAACACCACCGCGCGGGTCGATGCCCAGCAGACCGGCGTCTACTTTCAGGACCAGGCGAAGTTCGATCGCGTCGTGCTGACGCTCGGCGGCCGCTACGACGTCGCCCGCCAGACCGGCCCGACCCGCAGCTTCTCCGGAAACACCAGCACCTTGACGCTCCAGGACGCGCCCTCCGACGCCCTGACCTATCGTGCGAGCCTGCTGTACAAGTTCGACAGCGGCGTGGCGCCGTACGTGTCCTACAGCCAGGCCTTCGAACCGATCGTGAGCGGGCGCGTGTTCGACAGCGCCTTCGGGTCGGTGGGCCGCGTGCCCGACCCGGTCCGCAGCGACCAGTACGAGGCCGGCATCAAGTATCAGCCACCGGGCACCGACATTCTGCTGACCGCCGCAGTCTTCGACATCCGCCAGTCGAACCGGACCTCCGCGGATCCCTTGCGCCAGGGCTTCGTGGTCCAGACCGGCGAAGTCGGCGCCCAGGGCTTCGAGTTCGAGGCGCGGGCCAACTTGGCCGAGGGCCTGACGCTGATCGGCGGCGTCTCGCTCCTCGACATCCGCAACGTGCAGGATACCGGCAACACGACGAACGACCTCACCCGGCTGTCGGTGCCGCTCCAGGGGCGACGCCCGGTGCAGGTGCCGGACACGACGATCTCGCTGCTGGCGAACTACCGCTTTACCGACGGCCCCCTGCTGGGCCTCGCGCTCGGCGGCGGCGTGCGCTACCTCGGCCCGTCCTGGGGCGATCCGGCCAATACCTTCCAGGTGCCGGAGAGCGTGGTCGTCGACGCGCTCGCATCCTACGACATGCGGCACCTCGCGCCGAGCCTGGCGGGCCTCACGGCGGAGCTGAACATCAACAACCTCCTGGACGAGCGCTTCGTCTCGAGCTGCCTGTCCTACTCGGCCTGCTTCTACGGCCTGCCGCGCACGGTCTATGGAACCCTGCGCTACCGCTGGTGAGGCCTCACCGATGCGCACCAGCTTCCGGCAGTCGATGGCGTGGCTGCACGCCTGGTCCGGCCTGATCGTCGGCTGGGTGCTGTTCGCGGTCTTCGTCACCGGGACTGCGAGCTATTATCGGCCGGAGATCTCGCGCTGGATGCGGCCCGAGCTCCAGGCTGGGACCGTGCTCGGCCCCGACGCGACGGCCGCGGCCGTGGAGCGCGGCGTCGCCTACCTGCAGGCGCAGGCGGGCGGGGCGCGGTCGTGGTTCATCACGCCGCCGCGCCCGGACATACCCCTGGTCGAACTGTTCTGGCGGACCGGGCCGGGCCAGCCGCCCAACCGCGTGTTCCTCGATCCGGCGACCGGGGCGCCGGCCGCCCTGCGCGACACCCGCGGCGGCGATTTCCTCTATCGCTTCCACTTCGAGCTGAACATGGCGCCCCTCTGGGGCCGCTGGGTCGTCGGCATCTGCGCGATGATCATGCTGATGGCGCTGATCTCGGGGATCATCACCCATCGGCGGATCTTCGCCGACTTCTTCACCTTCCGGCGGGACAAGTCCGCCCAGCGCGGCTGGCTCGACGCCCACAACGTCACGGGCGTGCTCGCCCTGCCGTTCCACCTGATGATCACCTATACGGGGCTGGTCACCCTGTCATTCCTGTACATGCCCTGGGGCATGAACGCGGCCTATCGGGGCGACACGCAGCGTTTCTTCGCCGAGGCCGGCCAGATCACTGCGCCGCGCCCGTCGGCGGGCCGGCCGGGCGCGCTGGCCCCCGTCGGCCCGATGGTGTTGCGCGCCCTGGAGACGATCCACGAGCCCCTGGAGCGGATCTCGATCGTCAACCCGAAGGATGCGAACGCCACCGTGGTGGTGGTGTTCGAGGAGCCGCACGGGCTCTCGCACGAGCATCCGCAGGTCGCCTTCGACGGCACCACCGGCGCCGTCGTGGAGGTCCGGGCGGGCGCGTTGAAGCCGGCGGCCAAAACCTTCACCACGATGGTCGGCCTGCACGAGGCGCATTTCGCCGGGCCGGCCCTGCGAATCCTGTTCTTCCTGTGCGGGCTCGCCGGCAGCGCCATGGTGGCGACGGGCCTGTTGCTGTGGTCGGTGGCGCGCCTGCCCAAGAAGGTCGGGACCGCCCCGCATCCGGGGGTGCGGCTCGTCCAGGGCCTCAACATCGCGACGATCGCCGGGCTGCCGGCGGCCATCGCGGGCTATTTCCTCGCCAACCGGATCCTGCCGGTGGGGCTGCCCGATCGGGCGCTCTGGGAGATCCGCGGGTTCTTCGCCGTCTGGGTGCTGATCGCCGCGGTCGGCCTGCTGCGTCCGCAGCGCCGGGCCTGGCCCGAGGTGCTGGGTGCGGCCGCCGCCCTCTACACGGCGGCCGCTGTCGCCGATGGCTGGCGGATGCAGCGGGCCTTCGGCGTCGGAGACCCGGTCGATCCGGTGTTCGTCGGGGTCGATCTCGTCCTGCTTGGCCTCGCGGCCCTCCTGCTGTTCGCCGCCGGCAAGGCTGCCCGCTACGACGGCACCCGGCCTTCGCGCGCTCGCGGCGCCCCCCGGGGGGCCTTGAGCGGCACGGCCGCCGAGTGATCGCTGCGGGCGGGCTTCAGAGATTGCCCGGTGATCGCCGGAGCGCTCACCTCAACCGCGTTCGGCCCCCGCGGGAAAGCGGCGCGCGAACCAGTCGCGCAGGAGCTGGCGCTCGTAATACAGGCCGCCGGTGGAGAAGCGCGGGTTGGACGTCAGCAGGAAGTTGATGTCCGTCACCGTGTCCTCGCCCTGCGCGACGATGCGGCCGCCCCGGCGCAGAACGTAGGCGAGGCGGAGGCGCGGCGGGGTGGCGTCGGTCACGACCCGGACGCCCGTCGGCGAGGCGAAGCCCGACCGGTCGAACCCGGCGAGGTCGATGTCGAGCACCGTGATGTCGAGGCGCTCGTCCGGGCGCAGCCGGGTCGCGCCGAGATCGACGAGAATCCGCGTCAGCTCGGCCAAGGTCACCCGGAGCGGCTGCCCCGAGGCAAAGCGGTTCTCCGCGTCGGTGAAGCGCTCCGGCGCGGCGTAGCGGACCTGGACCTCCGCGATGGCCGGTCCGGCCGCCAGCAGCATCCCGGCCAGGACGAGGCCGACTGTGCCTGCACTGCGCTTGCTCATGTCGAACTCACCGTCTCGCCCGTCGTGACCCGCGGTTGCGGCCCTGTGTCGCCGGGTCGGTCCCCGGATCGCAGGGACCGGGTCGGACGAACCGTGCGCAACAGGGAAAACCCCTTGCACGGCCTTCCGTTTCCGCGATCCGGGCGACGCGCGGTCGGGCGCGCGCGAATTCAGCCAACGGTGGAAGCGTCCATAGTCTCGCCGCGTTCCGGGCGCCACCTGTCGCCATCAGCCCGCGAGGGCGGCCCTCTCATGGGAGCGCGCACCGCTTGATCAACTCTTTCCTGGCGATCCTCACCGTCATCGCAGTCCTGGCCCTCACGGCGCTGTTCAAGCTGCCGCTCCTGCCGTTCCGTCTGGCCGGCCGTCTGCTGCGGGGCCGTCCGGCGGTCGCCTGACCGCCCCCCGGATCATCCCGCCGCGTCGATGACGAATTCCATGCCGCGGCCCGGCCCCTGATCGGCGTAGTCGATCAACGCCAGGCCGCGCTCGGCGAGGGTCTCCTCGACGATCCCGCGCTCCTTGCGCACCATCTGGCCGATCGCCAGGGGCGTCAGGCGCGGGCTCACCCGCCGCAGCTGATCGACCCCGATGCGCGCCGGCGTGCCGTCCCCCTCGGCGATCCGGGCGAGCGCGAGGCCCAGATCCTTCGCCTTGGTCTCCGCGGCGGATTTCGGCTTGAACGCCATTTTGTTGTCTCCTTATCCAAAGCCGGTGCGTCTCACGCGGCCTGCACATCCACGTTCACGTCGACGAAGGCCCGGATCCAGACCCGCCGCCCCTTCGCGTCGTAGACCTCGACCTGCCAGCCCGACCAGTCGAACCGCTCGACCCGCTCCATGAGCCCGAGGGCGACCCGCTCGGCATGGACGCGCGTCTGTGCCAAGGTCGGCAGGCGCCGGCCCGTGAGGTCGATCACCAGCTCGTGCCCGTCCGTGCAGTGGAAGCGGTAGAGCTTCGTCGGCATCGGCCGTTCCTCGATCAATCGACAGCCCTCCGGTTCCGTTCAAGGCCGCGGCATCGAGACAGACCGCCGCCCGTCCGCACTCTGATGTTCCTGATATGTTCTATACATAGGGGCATTGGGATGCACCCACAACCGCACGAACGCTCTGTGGAGATCCGTCTCACCCAGCGGGTGCGCTCGGCGCGATGGCGGAGCGGATCGGCCTGACGATCGCGTTTGATGCGGATCGTCCTCGTCTTGGCCGGCAAATCTTTGCCCTGACCGTCGAGACGGTCAGGTTTCAGGCGGATCGAACCCGTCGACGGACGCGATGACGGCGGCTCAGGGCCTGCCCCGTCGGGGACGGCTCCCTCAGGCGACCTTGCCCTTGCGCTTGGCCATGGAGCCGGGCTGGCCCAGACCGATCGCCTTGGCGAGGGCGGAGCGCTGCTCGGCGTAGCTCGGGGCGACCATGGGATAATCGGATGGCAGGCCGTAGCGCTCGCGGTAGCTTTGCGGGCTCAGGCCGTTGGCGGCCAGATGCCGCTTGAGCGTCTTGTAGGTCTTGCCGTCGATGAAGCTGACGATCCCGTCCTGCTGGACCGACTTGCGGATCTGGGCCGGGCTCGGCTTGTCGACGGGCGCGGCCGCGCCGCTCTCAGCCGGCGCCGTGCCGGAGGCCAGGCTGGCGATCGCGCCGTAGACCCGGGCGATCAGTGCCGGCAGCTCTGTAGCCGGGACAGGATTGTTCGCGACGTAGGCGGCGACAAGATCAACCGCCAACTCGGTGAAGTTGGAAGATTTCCCATAGGATGCCTCGTTCATATTGAGCCCTTCTGATCGTGCAACGCTCCCCTTGTTGTTTCGGGCCGACTTGGGATTCAACACACCAAATGCGGCTTTCAACGTTATTTTGTTCATAGGATGCGCTTCGGGGCAGGCCGCGTCACAGGAATGTCGACGCATCGGCTCGAAAAATGGTTGCCGGCTTTCGGAGGGGACGACGCGCCCTCAAAATCGTCGCGGCCCTCGGCATCCCCAAATGAAAAGCGGCCGGGACACAGGTCCCGGCCGCTGACGTGGAGATGGAAACGTTTCGACACGTTGCGGATCGATCCGGCTGACGCCGCCTCGGCCGCTTCGGGCGATCAGAGGCTGGTGGTGCCCGGGTAGGACCGCACCCGGTTCCGGCCGTCGATCGGACCCGCACCAGCGGTCCCGGCCGTCGCAGCCGGAGCCTCCCAGCCGTCGGCCCGCCAGGCGCTGGCCTTCTGGTCGAGATCGACCGAGCCGTGCTGCTCCAGAACGTCCATCACCATCGGCACCATCGTGGTGCGCGCCTCGTCGACCCGGACGGTGACCAGCGTCCCGCCCCGGCGCACGCCTTCGCCATAGGCATGGGCGTCCTTTTCGCTGACGCCGGCGCCGGTGAGCGCACCGCCCAAGCCACCCGCGGCGGCACCGATCCCAGCGCCCGTCAGGGTGGCGACGAGCCAGCCCGCGGCCACCACCGGCCCGACCCCCGGGATCGCGATCAGGCCGAGACCGGCCAACAGGCCGGCCGCGCCGCCGACCACGGTGCCGAGCGTGGCTCCGGTGCCGGTCCCGTCCTTGGCCTTCTCCTTGGTGTCCTCGCTGACATGGGTGCCGTCCGTGCCGGTGCGGCCGGCATGGCGGTCACCCTCGTTGTTGCTGACGAGGCTGATGTCGCTGTGCGGGATGCCGCCGGCCTCGAGCTTGCCGACAGCCGTGCTGGCATCCTCGTAGCGATCGTAGAGGGCCGTAATGGTTTGCTGAGCCATGTGAAGTCTCCTTCGTGCAGGTCGGGGGTCGCGGTCAGCGGATCACTGGGCCGAGACGTTGCCCTTGAAATCGAGGCCGACTTTGACCGGCTTGCCGCCATGCATGGCGGTGCCGCGCCAGATGCCGTCACCGTCCTTCATGAGATCCTTGGCGTCCGCGTAGCCGGACTTCTCGAGCCGCGCGCGTGCCTCACCCTCGGTGAAGCTGTTGGCGCCCTTCTCGAGCTGGACGTTGGCATGGGCGGCGGTGCCGGTGCCGTTGGGCGTCATCTTGTCGGTGTTCGGCCGGGTGACGCTCTCCTGCCCGCCGGATTGCTGGCTCGTCTTAGCGTCGGGAGCCGCCGGCGTGCCGGTCACGGTGGTCTGCGCGAAGGCGCTCGACCCGAACAGCGTGGCGACAACAAGGGCGGCAAGAGTGGTACGCATGGTGGGCTCCGTCGATCATTCCGGACCCCATCAATCCCTCCGCTCCGTGATACGTTCCATTCAATTGGTATTTACGGATCACGTCTCACGGTTTTAGACATAGGTTACATTTGGTTCCAAAAAATAATTTTCTGAATATCTTCGGAATAAACTTGGGGGCCGAAAAACATCGTTGGAGAACACCCGCAACCCGGAGGCGAATCCCGGGCCGCGTCTCGAAGCGGCCGCCCTCCGCGGTTCGCCGGCGAAGGGCGGCAGCCGGATGAGACGCGTCAGCCGGCGCCGTGGCCGCCCTTGCGGTTGTCCGGCCGGGGGGTGGGCGGTCGCGTGTCGTAGCCGCCGCTCTCCGGGGCCGTCTCGCCCGACGCTTCGGGGTGGCCCGGTGCGTGCGGGCCGCTGCCGCCTGCGGCGGTGTCGGGCGTCTTCACCGCGCCCGCCGGCCGTGCCGGCGGCACCGTTCCGAGGGCTTCGCGCGCCGCGTCGACATCCTGTCCCATAGGGTCCTCCCGTGTGCTTCGTGGAGAGCCAAGGCGACAGGGGCGCGGCATGTTCCCGGCGCTCGGGCGCGAGCAGGCCGGGATCGGGGCGGTTCAGCCCACGCCGCCGGTTCGGGCGATCGCGCGGCCGAGGCTCATCAGCAGCACATCCGTGGCAACCCGGACCTCGGGCGGCGTCTCGGCGTCGAGCGTCCGCTTCAGCGCGATGGCCAGGTCCGCAGCCCGCTCCAGGGGATCGACCGGCGCCGACAGGTTGCCAAAGACGTAGCGCTCGCTGCCCTGATGCATCTCGGTGATGTCGATGATGATGCCGCGGGAGCGGACCGGACGCCCGTTCGGATCCTGGAACGTACGTCCACGGCTGAGCAACCAACGCACTGTGCCGTCCTGCGCGACGACCCGATACTCCGCGATCACCAGGCCGCTGGTCTTCGAGGCTTGCTGGATATGTTCGAGCAGCCAGGCATGGTCGGCGGGATGCACGGCGGCCATGGCGGTGGTGCCGTCGAGTTCGGTGTCCGCCAGCGCGGGATCGCCGGCCAGCAGCAGCGCCGCACCGGCATCGTACACAACCGTGTGGCGGACGATGTCCCAGTCCCAGACGCCGACCACGCATGACGCTTCCAGCGCGGCGCGGAGCCGGTCGAGCGGTTCACCGAAGCCGTCGATCGCGTTGACCGGCGTCTTCGAGCGCTGTCCCATCGTGTTGATCCCGCTTGGCCGCGTCAGGACGATTTGGTGCGGGAGCGTACCATTTCATCCGAGAACCTGTCTGAAATTTCATGATCGGAGCGGGATGCATTTGCGTCGCAGGGGGGTTGGATTGTCAGGCCCCGCCACTTCGCCCGCACAACCGATCTGAAGATCGATCTCACGCCGCGTTGAACCGATCATGTGTGACGATTCCAAACCGTCGGGCCCGGAGACCCGCACCGCATCGTTCGGAAGCCCGCTGGGCGAGATCGCACGGGCGCTGGGCGTGCCGGTTTCCAGCTTCTTCGCATCGGGCGCGGAAACGCGGGACGGGCACAGCCCTGACGCCGCCGCCCTCCTCGACCTCGTGCGATCCTATCTCCTGCGCGCCAGCCCCGAGGCCCGCACGCGCTTCGTTGCCCGCGTACGGGCGATGGCGGAGACTCCGCCCCGGTAGAGCGCGCGGCGCCGCCGGCTACACGTGTCGCGCACTCAGGCGCGGGCCCATCATGTCGCGCCGCACGATCTCGATCGACCAGGCCCAGAGCAGGTGGCCGAACACTTCGGAGAACGCCTCGTGGCCGGAGATCTGCCACAGAGGCGGAGCCCATCCGCCGAGCGGCAGCAGGAGGCCGTGGAAGAAGAGGGTGATGACCAGCCCGAAGGCCAGGCCCTGCCACAGGGTCACGAGCGGGACCGTGACGGCGGCCAGGCAATAGAACAGGCCGAAGAAGATCGAGAACCCCTGGTGCATCAGCGCGACGCCGTAATTGATGACGTGCCCGGTGAACGTATAAGTCATGTCCTCGACGTTCAGGCCGAGCCATTTGAGGATGGCGAAGGGCGGGGAGATACGCCCGGCCTCCCGGGGCGGGAACGGGATCTCGGAGCCCCATTTGACGAAGCTCGACAGATTTCCGCCCAGGAAGCCTGCAGCCAGGGCGGTCTTGTAATCGTAACTCGGCACGACGGTCGCGTTGACGCGCATGGAAGCCCCCGCCTCGATGGATTGGGATGTCTTGTTGTCCGATCGGCATCTTGCCGGACGGCTCACGCGGCCTTGCCTGCCGCCTATGAGACCGTGCCCGGATCAAGATGATTCGCCGTCGGCGGGCCCTGCTAACAAGAGAATCTTTCCGGCTCCAACACGTCAGGCATCAATTTTTCTGATTTTTTTAGCCTTATGCCCTCGGATAAATGACGATCTTTATTCGTAAATACTCGCGATCGTCTTCATCATCATCGATTCACTTCGCCGACTGGCACACAACATCGCGCGGCCGCGACTTCGGCCGGACTTACTCTCGCATCGCGATGTCTGGTGTCTCGGCCGGCATGCGTGGCCCGGCCGTGCCCGTCAGGAGACGGTCCCGGCCTGGGCCGCAGCGATCTGCATGAGCTCCGCCATGCTGCCGACGCCGAGCTTGCATCGCAGCGCGGCGGTGGCGTTCACGACGCTGCGGTAGTTGAGCGTGAGGATCTCGGCGATCTCGTCGTAGGGTTTGCCCTTCCCGATCAGCACCAGGATCTGCATCTCCCGGCTGCTCAGGTTCGCCAGCGGCCGGTCGCGCGCGCCGGCATTCAGCATCGCGATCTCGATGGCGATGTCGTGGGGCAGGTAGGAGCGGCCGTTGGTCACCGCCTCCAGCGCCTCCAGGAAGGCGGCGGCGGGCGTATCCTTGAGCACGAAGCCCAGGGCCCCGCATTCCAGGACGCGGGCGACGATGACCGGATCCCGGTGCATGCTCAGCGCGAGGATGCGCGCGCCCGGCTCCAGCGCGCGGATCCGGCGGATCAGCGACAGGCCGGACAGGCCGTCGTCCCGGAAGCTCAGGTCGGTCACCACCACGGAAGGCCGGTGGCGGTGGAACGTGCGGTAGGCGCCGACGATGTCGCGGGCCTCGTGGACGCGGGCGATCCCGGCCTCCTCGGCGAGCAGCCGGAAGCCTTGGAGGACGATCGGGTGGTCGTCGACGATCAGCAGGTCGCGCGGCCGGGCGGACCGCCGGGACGCGGGCTCGGCCAAGCCTGACGCGACACAGCGCGGCGCGGCGCTCATAGTGGGGCCCTCATCGTGGGGCACTCATGGCGACTCCCCCGTGCCGAGGCCGGGCGCGAACCTTTCGGCGAGCAGCGCCAGGGCGGCGGCGTGGTCGACGCCCCGGGCGCGGGTGTTGAAATAATGCTGGCACATCTCCCCGTAGAGGCTCTTGTGGCGGCCGCGCCGGGCCGCGACCGCGCTGAACCCGGTGAGCAGCAGCGCGTATCGCTCGGTCTTGCCGATCTCGGCCAGCATCTGCCCGAGCTGGGCCGTGCGGTTGGCGATCATGCGCGGATCCTCGATGAAGCCGGCCTTGGCCTCCGTGAGCGCCTCCTGTAGCGCCCGGACGGGTTCGGCGCCGGTCGGCAGCGGGTAGCCGACCTCCCGGCCGGCGAGCCAGCGGGCCGGGTCGGTCCCGTCGGTGGGCGACAGCCAGGCCGGCAGTTCGCTCTCCGAGGTCCGCGCCACCACGGCCTGGCCCTCCTCCGAGCCAGGTTCGTGGGGCCGGTCGCAGGCGGCGAGCATGAGGC
Source organism: Methylobacterium sp. E-066 (assembly GCF_022829635.1). GTDB lineage: Bacteria > Pseudomonadota > Alphaproteobacteria > Rhizobiales > Beijerinckiaceae > Methylobacterium. Next base: position 14,674 of record NZ_JAKSYO010000142.1, on the reverse strand, counting down.
CGGCGGCCATCAGGCTGGCGAGCGCCCGCCTCACCGGCCGGTCTCCCCGAGGGCCGGCTGATCCGCCACCAGGGTCCGCGGCCCCTCGGCCACCGGGATCCGGCCCATCTCCTTCAGCGTCGCGAGGTCGATGATGGAGACGTCGTCGGAGAACCAGTTGGCCACATAGGCGCGGTCGCCGAGGATCGCCACGCCCTCGGGATAGCGGCCGACCGGGACCGTGGCGGTGACGGTGAGCGTATCGGCGTCGGCGATCGAGACGGTACCGGCATGCTGGTTGGTGACGACCACGCAGCGCCCGTCCGGGCTAATGGCGACCCCGTAGGGGCTCGCCCCAACCGGTACGGTCGCGATGGGCTTGAGCGCGCCCGCGTCGATGACGGTGAGGTCGTTGCTGCGCACGTTGGCGACGTAGACCCGGTCGCGGACCGGATCGTAGGCCAGGGCGAAGGGACCTTCGCCGACCGGGATACCGGCGATCCGCACCATCCGGGCGGTGTCGACCACGCCGACGCTCCGGCCCTCGCGCTCGGCCACGTAGAGCCGGCCGTTGGCGCCGAGGGCCAGCCCGGCCGGGTCGCGCCCGACCGCCACCTCGGCCTCGACCGCGCCGGTCTCGACCGAGAGGCGCAGCACGCGGTTGCCGGACCAGTCGCCGACATAGAGGAAACGCCCGTCCGGGTCGGCCGCGAGCCCGAAGGGCTGGCCGGGGACGGGCCAGTGCCGCGTCGTCCCGTCAGCGGCGATCGCCGTGACCGCGCGGCCATCCGGATGGCTGAGATAGAGCCGTCCACCGGGACCGGCCGCCACCACGGCCGGGGACGGTGCCACCGCCAGCGCGGCGCCAACCTCTGCGACTCGCGCGCCCTCCGGCCGCTCGATCCGGGTGGCGCGGGCGCCCTGCTGGCTCGCGACCCAGACGGAACCCGCCACCGCCGGCCCGGCGGCGAGCGCGAGGCCGACGATCCAGGCGAGATGCCGCGAAAACCTCATCGCTGCGGCCCGCCCTCCAGCTTCGCCTTCAGGCCCTTGAGGCCCTCGGAGAAGTAGCGGTTCATCGCCTCCTTGCCGGCTTCGTCGTTCAGGTTCTCGGGGGGCTCGTTGCCGGTATCGCCCCGGTAGAAGCGGCCCATCCACTCGACCTTCGCCCCCTCGCCCTCCGGCGTCACCGTGAGGGTCGCCGAGTAGGACGAGACCGGCAAGGCGTCGAGATCGGGGTCGGACAGGCGGTAGGAATAGGTCCGCTCCGCCCCCTTCCACTCGTCGAGGCCCTCGATCAGGGTGCCGCCGCGCTTCAGCGTGACCTTGCGGACGGCGCCCGCGCCGTCGCCCCCAACGCCTTCGCCACCCTTGGCCTCGACCTTGGCCACGTCCGGATGCCAGGCGCCGATGCCGCCGAACGGACCGACCACCTTCCAGACCGCGTCCGGCGTCGCCCGGATGGTGATGGTCTGATCGATCTTTTGGGGCGTCGGCCCGTGGGCCAGAGCGGTGCCGGCGGCGAGCAGGGCAGCGAGGGTGGCGAGGACGCGACGCATGATCAGGCTTTCCGGAAACGCAAACGGTAGGTGAAGGGGAACGGGGTGATGCGGCGGCCGAGGCCGCGCAAAGGCGCCGCCAGCAGGACGCCGAGCACGAGGGCGAGCGCCAGGGCGCCGAGGACAGGGCGCAGGTCGATCCGACCCGGAAGCGGGCGCGGGGTCGCGGCCGCGATCAGGGGCCGGTCGAGCCCGTCCGGCCCGTCGAGATGGGCGTAGGCGAGGCCCGTGCCGGCGGCGAGCTGCTTCAAGTGGCCTTCGCGCACCGACGAGAGATGCTCGCTGCCCTGTGCGGCGGCGGCACCGAACGGGGCGTTGCGCGGGTTGTAGCCGGCGCGGGATTCGGCATCGGCCGGCGGCGGCCCGAACCGGTTCTCCTGCTGCACGTCGGTCTCGGCGTAGAAACCGCTCTCGCGGCCGCGATCGTCGAATTTCGGGATCGGCGACAGGCCGTAGGCGCCGGCGCCGACGATCAGGCCCCGGACCGCCCCCGGCTTGCCCTCGAAGGGTGGCACTTGCCCGGCGGGGAGCGGCGGCGTCTCCTGGCCGTCGGTGACGAACAGCAGGTCCGTGCCGAGCCCGGCCGCCATCTCCACGGCCCGGTACAGGCCGGCGCTGATCCGGCTGTCGCCCTCCCAGGCCATCCGCCAGTCGAGCGCCGCCAGGGCGCCATCGAGCGGCGCGAACTCGGCGCAGACCTCCACGGGCTCGAACAGCAGGAACGGCTTCCGCTCGGTGAACAGCGCCAGCGCGACCCGCGAGCCGCAGGGCAGGTCCGCCACCAGCCGGCGCAGGGCCGCCTTGGCGGTCTCCAGCCGGCTCGCGGGCCGGCCCTCGGCCGCGTAGTCGCGCACGTTCATCGAGCCGGTGATGTCCACCACCGCCAGCACCGCGACGCCCGTGCGGGTGACCGGCAAGACCGGCACCACCAGGGCGGCGATGACCAGCACCAGGGCAAGAGCCAGAGCCTGGAAGCGGCGCCCGCGCAGGTTGCACGCGAGCGGCAGGCTTTTCAAAACCGTTTGCCGGCTCATGGTCCGCCCCTCGGCTGCCCGGGGATGTCGGTCCAGATCTGCTTCGGCTCGGCGCGCATCTCGTCGCCGCTGGCGCGGTCGAACTCCGGAAAATCGCGGATCAGCCGCGAGGCCACGTCGAGGTTGAACTTCGCGTCCCAGAAATCCGGCCGGTCGCGCAGCGCACGGCGGTAATCCTGGCGGGCCAAGGTCACCTGCGGGCCGGCCTTGTCGAGGGCGCCGCGGGTCAGGAGCCCGAAGGCCTCGCGCATCCTGGCGTTGGCGATCCGGTAGCGCGCGCGGGACGCGGCGTCGGCGGCACCGGCCCGGTCGAGGGCGGCGACCAGGAGCTCGGTCTCCTCCAGGCGCCCGTGCCCGGCGAGGTAGCCGATCCGCGCCACCAGGACAGGCGCCGGCGCCCCGGTCCTGACATCGAGATCTGTGCCGGCTTCGAGCGCCGCGATGCTCCGGTTGGCCGCATCCACCCGCCAGGCGGACACGCCGAAGCCTAAGGCCGCGAGGCCGAGCAGCACCGGCAGGGCGAGGAGGAGCCGCGGCCGAAGCCGGCCCCAGAGGCGGCGACCGGACTCACGCATGGCTGGACAGGGCACGGATGCCCTCTCGCGTGCAGGCTACGGTGTTCACGCGCCGGCTTGCGCCGGCCGCGACGTGCCCCCTCTCCCGTGCGGGAGAGGGTTGGGGTGAGGGACCAGGATTCTCCGGAAAAGTCGCATCCCTCACCCTGTCCCTCTCCCGCACGGGAGAGGGGACCCGCGCCTCTCCAGGATACGTGCGTACTCTCCTCCCCCTTGCGGGGAGGAGTTGGAGGTGGGGATGGTTCAGAAGGCACCGCTGGGCCCCATCCGGCCCCCCCCCCACCCCTGGCCCCTCCCCGCAAGGGGGAGGGGAAAAGCTCGTTTTTTCAGCCCCTTGGCCTCGAAGCCACCGGTGCGAGGCGGCGCAGCGCGCCTCGGATGAAATGGCATCCGCCCCCCGTAGGCTGCGGCGCAATCTCTCCCGGATACCGGATCGGGTCATGCCGCCCTCCGGATATCCGGCTCCGTCGCCTGCTCTGGTACGGTGGAACCCGCGACCCGGGCCGCCAAAAAATCCGCCTCGGCGAGGGCCGCCAGGACCAGCAAGAAAAGCCCGAGCCCGGCGAGCGCGTAGGCGAAGCCGGTCAGGTCGCGGCGGGGGCGCGGCTCGGTATAGGGGATCGGGTTGCGCTCCAGGGCGGCGATCTGCGCGATGGCGTCGGCGACCGCGGGGGCGCCCTCGGCCTCGAAGGCCCGGTAGGGCACGCCGAGACTCTGGAAGAACAGGTCGAGATGCCGCTCGGGGGCGGCCTGAGGCGTGTCCTCCCCGGCTGGCCGGTCATGGATCGAGGGCGAGCCCTTGGTGCGCAGGAACAGCCAGTACAGGTTCGGGTGCAGCTTGGCGAAGGCGGCGCGCAGGGCATCCTGCACCCGCGGGTCGATCACCGCAGCGCCATCGGAGATGAACAGCAGGACCCGGGAGCCGCTGCTCTCCGGCGCGAATTGCGACAGCGCCATCGCGAGGCCACGGGCGACGTTGGTGTAGTCGAGGCCCGGCCGGTCGATCGCCGCGATGGCGGCGCGCACGGCCGCGTGCCGGTCGGTCATGGGCATGACCAGCATCGGCGCGGTCGAGAAGGCGGTGACCGCGAACAGGTCGTGCGCCCGGGCGCCGACGAAATCCGCCAGCAGGCGCCGGGACGCGGCGGCCTTCGATTCCTCCGCGCCCGAGGGCTGCCGGCCCGCAAACGTCTCGTTCATGCTGCCGGACCGGTCGATCAGCATGGAGATCTGGGCGCCGATGCCGATCTGGGTCACCGGCGCGCCGGCGCCGTAGGGACCGGCGAGCGCCACCACCAAGCCACTGACGGCGAGCACGCCCGCCCCCCGCAGCAGCCGGGCGATCCAGCGCGAGGCCGCATCGGCCGGCGCCGCGGCGAGCGCCGGGACCGAGGCCCGTCGGCGCCCGGAGGCGAACAGCGGCAGCAGCGCGAGCGGCAGCAGCCACAGCCAGATGGGTGACGCGACCCCGAGCGACCCGACCGTCATCGCTCAGGCCTCCCGCTCGGCGACGGCGAGCCGGCGCAGGTCGGCCTCGACCTCGGGCCAGGGCAGGCTCGCCCGGGCGGCCTCGACCTCGCGGCCGAAGAAGGCCCAGCGCGAAGCCTCGAAGAACCGGGCCAGGGCCGGGCCCTCTCGGCGGAAGGCCGGATGCCGGTCGAGGAAGGCCGGGAGGTCGTCGGCCAGCACCCGGCGGCCGTCGGTCTCGTCGAGGCCGCGATGGATCAGGCGCAGGGCCTCGCGATAGCCGTCCGCGCCCTCGCGGCCCAACCGGCGCAATGCGCGGGCGGCCTTGGCGAAGGGGCGCCCGGGCCGCGCGAACCAGCCGCGATCGGTGCCGAGGGCGGCGAGCGCCAGCACGGCCGCCCCGAGGGCGACGAGGGCGGCCCGCAGGTTCGGCAGCGGGTCGAGCCGGGGGACGCGCCCGTCCGGCCGCAGGTACTCGGCCGGATCGTCGTGCTTCTCGGGCTGGACCTCCCGCAGGGGCGAGACGCCCAGCGACCAGCCGGGAATTTCGGCCCTGGCCGAGGTCGTGCCCCCCGCCGCCGCGCTCTCCAGCGACACGGCAAAGCCCGGGATCGCGACCTGGCGGGCATCGAGCGCTGCGTAGAAGCTCTGGTAGGTGAGATGCAGCCGGACCCGGCCGGGGCTCTCCTCGACGGTGATGTCGCGCAGGTCCAGCCAGTAGGTCAGCGGCCCCGGTGCCGGCAGGGAAGCGCGCTGCAGCGTGAAGCCGGGATCGACCGCGATATCGGCCTGGGCCCGCACCAGGTCACCCAGAAAATACCCGAAGGCACGGGGCACCCGCACCTCGACGGAGCGCACCTGCGCCATGGCGCCGCCGGCCTGAAGCAGCAGTGCGCAGCAGGCCGCAATCATGGGAGTCCGAAGGGCGAAGCCCTTCGGCGGGGTGTCGGGGCGGAGCCCTGATGCCTTGGGCTGCGCCTGATCGCAGGGCTCTACCCTGCACCCGCAAAAGGTCGAAGACCTTTTGAAACCAGGACTTTTGGTGAGTACCCAGGCCATCTCAGGTGGCCAGCAGGTGGCGGGTGAGCGCTTGCGCGTCGAAGCGGTCGACCAAGTGGAACGGCGCCCGGGCCGAGGACGCGGCGGCGAGGCTGCGCAGGGCCTCGCGCCGGGCTTGCTCGCGGGCGATCCAGCGCCGCTTCAGAGCCGGGCGCAGGAACACGAGGCGGCGGCCGGCGCCTTCGAGGTCGTCGAGCTCGGCGAGGCCCCAATCTGGCAGGCCGGCATCCTCGGCGCTGTCGGCGAGCAGCACCGGGACCGTGTCGTGCAACGCCAGCGCCGCGAAGACCTGCGCGATCAGGGCCTGCGGCCAGCGGAAATCGGAGATGAGGAAGACCAGCCGCGGCCGGCCGAACAGCAGGCGCGCGGCCTCCAGCAATCCCTCGGCGCCGGTCGCGTCGCAGCGCGCCGCCGCGATCCGCTCGGCCATGGCGACGGCCGGCCCGCGGCGGCGGGTGGCCGGCAGGTAGAGGTCGGCGCGAATCGTGCGGTCGCAGCCGATCACCCCGAACCCGTCGCCGATCCGGGTCGCCGAGGCGGCGAGCCCGGCGCAGAGGTCGCCGGCGAGACGTAGGCGGTCGCCGGCACCGCGGAAGCGCATCGAGGCGGAGAGGTCGATCAGCACCCAGACCTCGATGGCGTTGCGCATCTCGAAGCGCCGGACATGCACGCCCTCGAACGGGTCGCGCAGGCTCGCGCGCAGGTCGATCCGGCGGGCATCCGGCAGGGTCAGGAACGGAACCTGGTCCCGGAAGGTGCCCAGTCCGCCGGCCTCCTGGCCGCGATGCGCCCCGAAGCGACGCCCCCGCGGGCGCCAGCGCGGCAGGTAGACGATGTCGGCCGAGGGCGCCCGCGTCATGGGGCCGGCACCGTCTCGAACACCGCCCGGCACAGATCCGGGACGATCTCGGCACGGCGCATCTCGTGGACCGGCTCCAGGAAGATGCGGTGCGCCATCACCTCGGGGAAGACCGCGCGGACATCCTCCGGAACCAGCCAGTCCCGCCCCTCCAGCCAGGCCCGCACCCGGGCGGCCCGGACCAGGAAGGCGAGGCCGCGCGGCGAGGCGCCGCCCTGGACCAGGGTCGCCATGTCGATCCCCGGGAGCCGGATCCCGGCCTCCGCCGGGCGCACTAGGGCATCCCAGAGCCCGACCACATAGGTCTCGATCTCCGGGGAGGCCTGGATCGCCACCTGGATCGAGGCCGCGATGGCGCCGAGGCGGGCCTGGTCGAGCACGCCCTCGGCCACCTCCGCGATCAGCCGGTCGGTGTCGTGGAAGCGCGGATCGAACACCAGCGCGCGCCTTGCCTCCGGATCGCGCGGCGCGTCCATCCCGATCTCCATCAGGAAGCGGTCCCGGGCGGCGGCGGGCAGCTCGAAGGTCTCCTCGCGCTCGACCCGGTTGCGGTCGGCGAAGACCTGGAGGTTGGGAAACCGGTACTCCCGGGCGAAGGCCGTGACGCTGCGCTCGGCCATGATCCGCAGGAGCAGGGCATGGACCTGCGGCCGCGCCCGGTTGATCTCGTTGAAGAAGAACACCGCCAGATCCTCGGCCTGGCGCAGGACCGGCCCCGGCTCGACCCGGGGGCGGCCGTCCTCGGCGAGATAGGTGTGATAGATCAGGTCGGTCGGCATCATGTCGACCGTGCCCTCGACGCGCTCGTAGGCGCCCCCCAGGGCTCGGGCCACCGCGCGCAGCAGCGTGGTCTTGCCGACGCCGACATCGCCTTCGAGCATGACGTGGCCGCGGGCGAAGATCGCCGTGGTGACGAGGCGGATGACCCGCGCCTGGCCGACCACCGCCTTGGCGACCTCCGCCTCGAAGCGGGCGGCCGAGGCCCGCCAATCGGTGAGCTTGGCGTCGCCGGGGTGGAGCGTGTTCATCGCGCTGGTTCCGGGACAAGGCGGCCGGCCTCAGGGAGAGACCGGACCGAGGGGCGCGACCGGCTCGGCGACGCGCGGCGACATCGAAGACCGGAAGCCCGTCGACTTCCGGCTTCCTATCCTCGACCTCATTCCTGAGGTGCTTCCGCGAAGCGGAAGCCTCGAAGGAGCCCTCCAGAAGCCGTTGCGATCTCTGGAGCCCTCCTTCGAGGCCCAGCGATCTTCGATCGCCGGGCCCCTCAGGATGAGGGATGGATTTGGATCTTCGCGACTCAGTTCGCCGAGATCTTGCTGACGTCGTACTCGAACTTGCCGGTCTTCTTGGCGTTCTCGATGCGCTTGCGGTTGCGCTCTTCCATCAGCCTGATGGATTCCGCCTGCTTGCCGACCTCCTTGGGGTCGTGCTTCGGGTCGTACTTCGACCCCGCGACCTTGTCGGGGAAGCCGGGCTTGGGCTCCCAGCAATTGCCCGGGGCCTTGCAGGTCTGCCCGTCATAGGCCAGGGCCGGCAGGGCGCAGAGCGCCCCCGCGGCCATCATCGCGGCGGTGATCAGGATTCTGTTGCGCATCGTCGACTCCTTGCGTTCGCTCCCAGGGCGGCCCGACGGGCCGGTCTTTGGCGCCGGCTCGGCCGGGCGCTGCTCCGCGCGGACGCTCACTCCAGCGGCTTGCACTGGCCGGGCACGTCCTTGGCGAAGGTCTCGCCTTCCTTGAAAGGCGTGTAGTGTTTCTTCTGCTCGTCGGTCAGCCAGGCGGCATCCTGGACCGGGCCGGTATAGAGATGCCGGATCCAGGCGATGACTTGCAGCGCCTCATCCGGGTTCAGATCTTCGTTGTGCGGGCCCATCATGCCGTTGGCCCCGCCCCAGATCGTCGCGAACAGCCCGGTATCTTCGGTGTTGGCCGGATAGGTCCAGTAATTGTCGTTGAGGCCGGGCCCGACCTTGCCCTCGGCGAGATGGCCGTGACAGCCGGAGCAGGAGGTCAGGTACAGGCTCTCGCCGTTGCGCAGGCACGCCTTGTCGTCGATGTAGAGGTTCTTGCCGGTCTGGAAGAAGGTCTGGACCGCCTGGGTGTCGCGCCCGCCGGGCTTGCCCTCGGCGAGGTCCAGCGGCTCACCGGTGATGGTGTTGCGGAAGATCAGGCCGGTCTGCGGCCCCGATTGCGGCTGGGCCATCACGGCGGCCGCACAGAGCGCCGAGGCGGCGCCGGCCAGAAGCATCAACCGGATACGCGTGGTCTTCGTCATCTTACATTCGCTTCACGGGGACTGGATCGCGCGGCGCTCGCTCGCCGGCCGCGCGGCGCGGGTCAGTTGGTTGCTACCGGGACGCCGTCCTGCTTCAGGATCGCGTCGATCTGCGGCTTGGCCTTGGCGATGGCGGCGTCGAGGGCGTCGCGGAGCGCCGTGTCGTCCCGGCGCACGCCCATGGACTGGTCGAAGCTCTGCGGCATCGTGCGGCCGTCGCTGCTCACCGTGTCGTTCGGAACGAGGGTCATGCGCAGGGGCACGGGCGAGTCCTTGACGTAGCGGGCCACGTCGGGCCCGAAGGCGACGCCGACCTCCGCCTTGTCGTTGGCGACCTCGCTGACGATCCGGGCCGGATCGATCTGCGTGTACTGGTTGCGCGGCGCCCGGAAGCCGACCAGCGAGTAGAGGTAGGCCATGTCCTCCTCGTAGCGGCCGATATCCTTGAGCATCGCCTCGCCCGGGGAGCCGAGCGGCACGACCATGTGGTCGACGGTCTTGAGGCGCGGGTCCGACCACGACGTCACGTCGAGGTCCTTGTCGGCGCGGGTGATGAAGACGTAGCCGCTGCGATAGTAGGGCTTGGTGGTCAGCACCCGCGGGTCGTCGCTGTCGAGGCCGACGACCACGTCGCAGGTCCGCTTCTCCAGCCCGTCGCGCACGAGGTAGATCGCCGGCTTGGCGAGCCAGACGAAGACCGGCTTCTTGCCCATCGCCTCGGCGACCGCGGCGGCGACCCGGTTCTCCAGCCCGGAGCCGTCCCGCATGGACAGCGGCGGCTGCTTCTCGGAGGCGCAGATCCGCAAGGTGGACGGGTCAGGTTTGGGCGCGGCTGCCGCCTTGCCTGGCTCGGCCTGGATGGCCTGCGCCTCCGATTCCTGAGCCCAGGCCTTTGGGGCCGGGATCGCGAGGACGAGCAGGGCCGCAGCGCAGGTCGCCGCGCGAAGGAGTCCGCCGAGGAGCGGCATGGTTTCGTTCCCTCAATGATTCTTGTCGGGAGGCGACCCGTGCGCGGGGTCTGCCGAGCCGGGACTCCGCCGCCCGGACGGGGCGGCGGAGCGGGCGCTAGGAAGCGCGGATCAGGCGCGGATCACTTGGCCGCAGCTTGCGCGTACTCGCCGACATTCGGGTCGTCGTACGGGCCCTTGCCGTCCAGCGAGAACACGACCACGCCGCCGCCCATCTGGGTGTAGTTGGCGAGCTTCTTGAAGGCGCCGACCGCGCCGAGGCCGGCGGTCGGATCCTGCAGGTCGAACACCAGGCCCACGCCCGGCCAGCCGCCGACGCCGTAGTAGATCGCGACGTACTGGGTGCCCTTGTGGGTGTAGGTGATCGGGTAGCCGATCGCCCCGGACGGCAGCTTGAACTTCCAGAGAAGGTCGCCGTTGTCCGAGTCGCGCGCCTTGATGAAGCCGTCGAGCGTTCCGTACAGGACGATGTTGCCGGCGGTGGCGGTGGTGCCGCCCCAGACGGCGAAGCGCTCCATCTTCTCCCAGTTGAACTTGCCGGTGATGGCGTTGTAGCTCTTGATCTGGCCGAGACCCTCGTAGTTCTGCCGGTCACCCTTCGGGCCTGGATACATGTTCAGCGTCGCGCCGACGAAGAACTGACCCGCCCGGTAGGGCAGCATGAACGGCTCCCAATCCATGCAGATGTGGTTGATGCCCATGTAGAACGCTTGGCGCTTCGGATCGTAGGAATCGTGCCCCTGGTTGTGGTAGCCCATCGCCGAGGGACAGATGTCCTTGGCGAGGTGATCCATCCGTGTGCCGTATTCCGGGTCGCGCACCGGCGTGCCGGACTTCAGATCCACCGACTTGAACACGTTGACCGTGTCGTCGATCTTGTTGGCCGAGACCAGCGAGCCGTCCGTGCGGTCGAGGGTGTAGACGATGCCGTTGCGATCCGGGTGGGTGAGGAGCTTCCTCAGCTTCCCGTCCTTGTCCTTCTGCTCGGACAGCATCATCACGTTGACGCCGGCATAGTCCCACTCGTCGTGGGGCGTCTTCTGGTAGCCGAACTTGGCCTCACCGGTATCGGCGTCGCGGCCGAAGATCGTCATCGTCCACTTGTTGTCGCCGGGACGCATGGTCTCGTTCCACGGCGCCGGGTTGCCGGTGCCGAAATAGATCAGGTTTGTGCCCGGGTCGTAGGCGTACCAGCCCCAGTTGGTGCCGCCGCCGATCTTCCAGGCGTCGCCCTCCCAGGTCGAGGTGCCCAGGCCCTTCTGGCCGTAATGGGCGTTCTTGATGTTGAAGTCCTTGCCGAGCAGCAGATCCTCGTCCGGGCCGGTGGCGTAGGCGCGCCAGATCTGGGCGCCGGTCTTCACGTCGTAGGCGGTGAGGTAGCCGCGCACGCCGAGCTCGGCGCCCGAGGAGCCGATGATCACCTTGTCCTTCACCACGTAGGGGGCGATGGTCAGCGTCGAGCCGACCTTGATGTCGGAATTCTCGACCTTCCAGACGGTCTCGCCGGTTTGCGCGTTCAGCGCCGCGACGTTGCCGTCGAGCAGGGTCTTGAGGATCAGCGCCGGGGTCTTGCCGTCGCCCGGCCAGTAGGCCAGCCCGCGGTTGACGAGATCGCAGCAGGCGACCGAACGGGCGGCCGGGTTCTGCTTGGGCTTGTCCTGCCACAGGATCCTGCCCGGATCGTCGAGGTCGAGGGCGAAGGTGTTGTTCGGGAACGAGGTGTGGACGTACATCTTGCCGTCGACGACCAGGGGCGCGCCCTCGTGGCCGTTGAGCAGGCCGGTCGAGAAGGTCCAGGCCGGCTTCAGCTGCTTGATGTTGGTCTTGTTGATCTGCGTCAGGTCGCTGTAATTGTCCGAGTCGTAATTCTTACCGGGCATCACCCAGTTGTCGCCGCTCTTCGACTGCTCGATGAGCTTGTCGTTGGCAGAAGCCGCGCCCGCAAGGCCGACCGGCGCAAGGGCCAGGATCGCCAGGACCGAGACTGAACCCGCTAGCCTTCTCATGATGCATCTCCTCGCCAGGCCGCCTTGCCCTTCGGCTGCGCGGCTATTGATTGTTGCAGTGCAAGATCGATCGCAGCCGATCGCTTCGATAGTCAGCTGTATTTGCGACTTAGAGACATTCGACCTTTATGATCTGCTTATTAAGCTCTTGGCACCTTTCAGTTTTATGCGCCAATGCCCGACGATGTCTTCAGGCAAGCTGACATTTGTTATCGGGATGATTTGGCAATGCCGTCCGGGCGATCCGTAATACGCTCGGTCGCCTTGACCGCCCCCCGGGGCCTGCCCACAACTGTGTTCCCGGCCGGGTCCGTTCTCGGCCTCCAGTCTTCGGGGCTGATGGATGGGCTCGATACGGTCCAGAGCGCGCTTCGCCACCGAAATGCCTGCCGCCCCCACGGGAGCCGGCCGCTCGGCGCCGGGCCGGAGCCGGATCCGGCTGCTCGCGACATTGCTGGTGCTCGCCGGCGCGGCCCAGGCGGGGGATCGGTCAGGGGTCCGAGCCGACACGACGGGCCGGCTCGCGGCGCTCTACCCGCATGACGGGCGCCGCGACCTGACCGGGGCCGATTTCGACCGCTTCCGCGGCGCCGGCATCCTGTGGTGCCGCAATCCGGACGGGGTCCCGCAGAAGGCGGCCGCGGCGTGGCTGATCGCCGATCCCTCGACCGTGGTGCTGAACGCGCACAATTTCCGCGATCGCCGCCTCGCGGTCACGCGCCCGGTGACCGATTGCTACTTCCAGATCGGCGGCCGCAACTACGATTTCGACCCCGGCAGCCTGGTGCTCGGAACCGCGCCGGGCGCCGACAGCCTGCACATCACCGACGACTGGGCGATCCTGCGCCTCGACCGGCCGGCCGACGCCGTCCCGCAGCCCCTGCCGGAGCCGCCGGACCTGCCGGTCGGGGACATCGCCCTGCCGGTGACCATGGTGTCGCCGGCCGGCCACGGCAACTATCGCGGCCCCAGCAGCCTCGAGCGCTGCGCCATCCGCCGGATCGACCCGCCCAGCGAGGATGCGATCCGCCGCGCGCGCCACGATTGCAACGACGGCTATGGCGGCTCGGGCTCAGGCCTGTTCGACGAGGCCGGCCGGCTCATCGCCCTGCAGAGCGCGTCCCTGGCGATGAATTCGCGCAGCCCCTTCGACAGCGAGTTCCATTACGGATCCGCCCTGCTCCTCGAAGGCGGCCTCCTCTCGGCCCTCCGTGGCCGGGCCGAAGCGGGCGGACGCGAATGAAGTCCGCGCCGGGCCGAACCCTATCCCGGCTGCCCGGTGGCGTGATCGGACGATGGGACCGCACCGGAGCGCTCCGCCGACGTGGACCCGCACAGATCCGCCAGCGCGGTCGCGGCCTGATGGGCCAGGGTCTCCAGCCGGTAAACCGTCGCGTCGTCCGGGATCACCGACGCGCACCAATAGGCGCCGAGCGCGGCGATCGGCTCGGGCGACCCGATCGGCACCATCACGAGGCTGCGTATCGATTTGGTGCGGTAGGCCTCGATCGGCACCCGATGGTCGAACGCGATATCCGGGACCACGGCGGTCTCGTCGTTGAGCATCACCCAGCCGGAGATGCAGGCGGTGAGCGGGAACCGCCGGCCCCGCCACAGCGGCTCGATCGCGTCCTCGGCGGCATAGAAACAGGACTCGCCCTCCCGCAGGACCACGGCGATCCCGTCCGAGCCGACGATGTCCCGCGCCGTCTCGCTTAAGATGGATACGATGTCCGCGAGGGAACGGGCGACGGCCAGCCGGTCGGTCGCCCGCACCAGCCCCTCGTCGGGCGGGAAATGGGCCTCTGACATGGGTTGAGGGTAAGGGAGACGGCCCGAGTCGTCCACGCCGCATTCTACGAGGGCCCGTCCGACGCGCTGCCTCACGGCGCAATCTACAAGCGAGAGCGAAACCGGCGGCAGCGCTCTCGTGCCGGGCCGCGAATGTTACACGCAGGTTAACGTTCCGAAGGCGCCGGTATTGCCGAACCATATTTTTATCGGCCGGCAGTTTTGGTCGAATAATGCATGGCGCTCAGTCATCGCAGGCTCGCGATGTGTTCCAGCGCACCTTTTCGGCCACCGCTCGGGAGCCTTCGCGGGCGCTGTTGCAGCGTTGCACTATCGCGTCGGGCCGTCCTGACCTCCTGTCCCCGGGCACATCCCGATCAACGGGAGATTGAGGACCAGATGATCAAGAAGCTTCTTCTCGCGAGCGCCGCCACGGCCCTCCTGACCGGCGCCGCCTCGGCCGCCGACCTGCCGCGCCGCGCCGCCCCGCCGCCGGTGTTCACCCCCGTCCCGGTGTTCACCTGGACCGGCGCCTACTTCGGTATCAACGCCGGCTACGCCTTCGACGCCAGCAGCCGCTCCAACAACGCGACCTTCGTCGTGCCGGGCGGTGTCGGCCTGACCAACGGCCCGGCCGCCGTCGCCACCTTCCGCAACCGCAGCCAGGACGGCTTCTCCGGCGGCGCCCAGGTCGGCTACAACTATCAGTTCACCCCGGGCTCCGGCGTGGTCGTCGGCATCGAGGCCGACGCCCAGTACCTCGACTTCGGCCGCGACCGGAACAACGCCTTCGTCAGCGGCGGCACGATCGCGCCCGGCCTGATCGTCAACGACCCGCGCGGCCTGGCCAGCCTCGACTACTTCGGCACCGTGCGCGGCCGCCTCGGCTACGCCTTCGACCGCACCCTCGTGTACGGCACCGGCGGCTTCGCCTACGGCTCGGGCAGCGCCGACCGCTCGTTTGGCGGCTACGCCGGCAACGACAGCTTCCGCACCGGCTACGCCGTCGGCGGCGGCATCGAGTACGCCCTGCCCACCGACTCGTTCCTGAACTTCTTCCGCTCCTCGGCCGTCACGCTCAAGGTCGAAGGCCTGTACGT
>NZ_JAKSYO010000138.1 GCF_022829635.1 Methylobacterium sp. E-066 | reverse complement strand
GTCGAGAAGATCGACGACCTCAGCATCCGGATCCTGTTCGACAAGCCGACGCCGTACTGGAGCGATGCCTTCGTGGGCACCGTCGGCATGGTGATCCCGAAACACCTGTTCGCCGCCTATACCGGCGCCAAGTCCCGGGAGCCGCCGCAGAACCTGGCGCCGGTGGGCACCGGCCCGTACCGCTTCCTCGACTTCCGGCACCGCGGCATCATCCGCGTCAAACGCAGCCCGATGTACCACCTGCCCAACCGCCCCGACGTCGACGGCGTCGAGATGCAGGCCGGCGCGCCTGCGGGCTAGGCGGCCCGCGCCGTGCTCCAGCCCGGCGAGTACGACTACGCCTGGAACCTGCTCGTCGATGACGAGGTGCTCAGGCGCCTGGAGACCGGCGGCAAGGGCCGGGTCGACGTCGTCTACGGCGGCAAGCTCGAGTTCCTGCTGCTCAACACCACCGACCCGAACGTCGAGGTCGACGGCGAGCGGTCCTCGCTCAAGACCAAGCACCCGGCCTTCTCCGACCCGAAGGTCTGCCACGCGATGAGCCTGTTGGTCGATCGCAAGTCGATCCAGGACTACATCTACGGCCGCACCGGCCGGGCCACGGCCAATTCGGTGAACGGCCCGGAGCGCTTCGTCTCGAAGAACACAAGCTTCGCGTTCGATCCGGCC
>NZ_JAKSYO010000137.1 GCF_022829635.1 Methylobacterium sp. E-066 | reverse complement strand
CCTTCCTGCCAATCAGGGTTGTCCTTCGCTTCGTCCCAGACCTGCTTCAACTCAGTGAAGTCGTGCTCGACCTCCGGCGACATGAGCTTGCGCGCCGCCGCCGTGCGCTTTGGTCCGGTCGCCTCGGCCGCGGCCTCCCGCACGCTCAAACCCGCAACGCGTTGCGCTTTTGCCGGGTCGCCTTCCACGTGCCGAGCGATCCGCATGTAGAGCTGCGCCGTCCTGGGTGAGACCGTGGTGTTCAACCGGAGCCAGGCGTCCCAACCACCGTGCGGGACAGTCTCCTTGGCCTGGGCGAGCAGCCGGCCGCACTCGACTGCGTACCGGGCGCCTTCGCGCTTGGCAGCCTCGACGCCGGCATGGGCAGCGTTGATCGCACCGGCGATATTGGAATGGGTCATCACGAATCCTCCGTTGCTAATGAATGGTGCCGGGCTGCGATCCGAGCGCAGTCACTCCGCCGCCGCGCGCTTCAGCCAATCCAACCCACCGTCGTTCCGTGCTTCCTCGCGCCAGTCGCCGACGACCACGATGCCCTTGGTTGTGGTCCAGCCCCTGAACCAGGCGTCGAAGGAATCGGGATTGGCCGGATAGCCACGGCCTCTCTGATCGCCTTCAACGACCACGATCCAGCAAGGCCAGTTGCCCCCGCAGCCCATTATGGTGTGCGCCTCACGCCCAAGCAGATCGGCTCTGATCGAGCGCTTGTGCGGGGGCGTGATGTCGAGCTTGTCCTCCAAGCTCACCAGCGGTCCCGCGCTGGCCTTCACGCATCGCGAGATGGCGGAGATCGTGAACACCGTCACGATCTGCTTGTTGGTGCGCTTCGACCGACGTTTTGGGTCTGACGCCACCATCGTTCCGCGGACCTTCGCCCGATCGGCTACCTCCACGAGGTGATCAAGCGCCGGGGTGATCATCTCCTCGAACACGCGGCCGATCTCACGCGCGTCCGAATTTATCTTACCCCCCTGTGCCGTTTGTGCCGTTTGTGCCGTTAGGTCGGTTTTCGGAGCTATTGGCGCTAATGGCACTATTGGCACAGGGGGGTAAGATCGCTCAGGAACCGGGCTACCGGCAAAAGGGCGGGTGACGGCGACCTCCGGGTGAACCTCGTAGCTCTGAGACTTCCGGCCCTTCACTTCGCCGGCCCGGGTGAAGCGCGGCCGGATCAGCCCGGCCTCGACCAACTGCTTGCAGGCCGCCTCCATATCCGCCGCGTCCCGCAGCATGCCGCCGACCTGGCGCCGAACATCGCGGGCGTTGAACTCGGGCAACCGGTTCTGCCGGAGGTGCTGTGCCAATAGCATCCCACGCCGCTCCACCATCGGAATCGTGGCGTCCCCGAACACCCGCTCGGCCATCGGCAGGAAGTAGGCGTTCAACAGGTCGGCCGCCGCGGTGACCGCGTCCGGCGAGATGACCTGCGGTTCGGCCTGATCCGAGCCGCCACACCACCACAGGAACTCAAGCACGGCGGATAGGCGCAGGGCGTGCCCGCGGGCCTTGCCGAGGGTGCCGGCGAGCAGGCCGCTGGCGACGTGACAGCGGTCGACGATGTCCCGGGCGAACGCCTCCAGCCGATCCTCCGCATCGCGGGCGAGCGGCACCAACACCGGCTCCGGGTGACCGAACTCGTCATGGAGCTGCAGCAGATCGGTGAGCCGGGCGAACGCGCGCTGCATCGGCCCATCGTCCTGCGCGCCGCGGGCGAGGTTGAAGTCCGGCTTCGTCTCCGGCCATGCCCAGAGCAGCCTTGAGGCCAACCCGTCGTCGGGACCGTTCAGGATCATCTCCAGCTTGTCCGGCTGAACGCCGCCGAGCACGCCGATGCTGAGATGCCGGATGCGCAGCGGCTCCGGGTTCTTCATCCGATCGACGACGTAGGCGCGCCCGCCATACATCTCGATCGCAAACGCTCGGTCAGAGCCACCGCCGCCATACTTATCGAAGGCGCCTAGCCAGCCGGCCAGTTCGTCTCGCACGAGCAGCAGGCCGCGCGGCAGGCCTGCCGCCAGGGCCCCCAGCGCCTCGACCGTGGCGTCGGCCACCCGGATCCGCGGCCGAACCGGCGCGGGCGGCTCCTGCGCGTCGGGCGGCATCGCGGGCGGCGGGTCGCCGTTCTTCACAGCGGTGCGGACCTCGATCTTCCATGCCTCGACCCGGGCCTCGCAGGCCTGCTTGGCGGTGGCATGCTCCTGCTGAACCGCCTCGAAGCCGTCGGCCATCCGATCCTCGGCGAAGCGCACGAGGTTGAAGGCGGCGTCCATGCTCGGCGACTTGGATGAGGATGGCGGCCCGACCTCCGCGCACCACAGGACCGGCGGCTCCGACCACGCGGTACCGGCCCGGGGCCAGCGCACGTTGGCGATGGTGGCGCCGACGCTGGCGAGCAGGGCCACCGCCACATAGTCGACCGGCGCGGACGCCCCCTTGGCCTTGCGCTCGCACCACCCGGCCCATGGGCCGAGCAGATGGAGTGGGAAGGCCGGCGGTGAGCGCCGACCGGTGCCGAGCAGGCTCAGGTCGGGCTCCGGCCAGGAACCAGACCCCCCTGTGCCGATAGTGCCGTTGGCGCCGTTAGGTTTGGCGCGATCACCGGGACGGTGGTCATCGGCCGCGGGGCCGAGGCGGGACACCTCGGCGGCGAAATGCTGCGCTCTCATACGCGCGCCTCCTGATTCGAATGGGGGTGGGAGGCAGGCGCGGGCTGCCGCCTCTGGCGCTCGCGTTCCATCTGCTCGGTCAGGTCGCCGAGCAGGTTGAGGGCGGCACGGAATTCGGCTGCGGCGCACTTCATCGAGTACCGGAGGCCGGCGTCGTCGCGCATGGCCGCATAATCGCCGGCCATGTTGGCACGCATGCTGACGAGGGCCATCAGCTCGGCGATGTGGGCCCGGTACTTGTCCGGGTCGCCATAGGCGTAGTCGTTGGGGTTGAGGGTGGGGGCGCTCATGCGCCCCTCCAGTTCTCGGGAAGACCAAAGGCGTGAGCCGCGATAACTGCGGCGACGGCCGGGCTGCATTTCAGGCGCGCGGTGATCCGGCGCGCTTGAAGGTCGGCGTGGTGTGGGTTATCTCTGAGATCGTCAGCCGCCAAGCAGACATTTCCCAGAGCCCTCGGCGTACCAGCGCCGGGGGTTCTGACGTTGTAGGCCAACCTATGCGGCCTCCTGCTCAAGAGATGCGAGGTAGCCGCGAAGGCTATCGGCTGGGATCAGGGTCTTCACTCCGATCTTGATCGACCGCAGCTGCTTTTTGGCGATAAGTTCGTACACAGTGGTTCGACTGAGACTGAGACTATGGCAGACCTCGTTCACCGAATAGGCGAGTTTCTCGGTTGACGCGCGCAGGTCTCCCCGCGCCGCCTTAAACTCCCTGGAGTTCATTGGGGCTATTCCTTCTGTGTCAGCACGTGTCCGCGCTGATAAGCAGAACGTGAACCTCTACAGGCGCCCATAAAAGCGCGCCCAAAAATATTTCATTTTGGGTTTTGGGCTTTCCGAGCAGTTTCCTTCGGCTTCAGCTGGTTTAACCGCTTCCCATAATGATTCGTAATTCTTTTTGTTGATATGGGCGGCGCTTCCTTACCGTATACTTCGCGGTACCAATCGATCAGTACATTGGCCCAATCAGTCTGCGTTTCATAACGTTCCTGAGCGGCAGCCCTGCGCTCGATTTCAGGGCCAAAGACCTGAACAACATTCGGTCGACCGGGGATTTTCTGCTTTGGCCCAGTCATTCCGCGAAGCTCCGGAATAAGTCGGAATATTGCTTCCTTCTCAACCTCGATGACATAGTAATCTATCTGCGGAACGCGCACACTTTCAGTCTCGCGTGAATGCCGATTAAAACCGGCAGGCGACCATGCTCGGGAATTTGCCCAATCAAAAATAATCGGGCTCTCTTCCCATCGCCACTCAATATTCGTTACCAGCTTTAGATCTTTGATGCGCTTACCTTCAACAAGAGCGCGGCGGCTGATAGCGGGAACCTCGCCGTGCCAAAGGGCTGGAACTAGAAGGCTCTCAACAAGAAGTGGATCTATTTCCGACACAAGCATCATTTCGAATGCTCGCGCTAATGAGATCCATTCATCCAACACAGTACACCGCCCAAGCATCCATCAGCTCGCGACGCTTCTGGAATAGATCGCCGCGCCGGTAGGCCGCCTCGACCTTGTTTTCGATGATGTGGGCGAGCGCCATCTCCACCATCTCATTCGGGAAGTGTGTGGTCTCGGCCGCCCAGTCACGGAAGGTCGATCGGAAGCCGTGCACGGTCAGATCCGCCCGACCCATCCGCTTCAGCAGTTCCAACATGGCCATGTTGGATAGTGGCTTCCCGCGCTTGCCGCCGGGGAAGACATACTTGTCGTCGAGCGCCCTGAACCGTTCGAGGATTCTCAGGGCCTGAGCGCAGAGCGGCACCCGATGCTCGCGACCGCCCTTCATCCGCTCGGCCGGCACGGTCCAGGCCCACTCGGCTAGGTCGATCTCATCCCAGGTCGCCCCGATCACCTCGCCGGTGCGGGCGGCCGTCAGGATCGTGAATTCCAACGCCAGGGGCGAGGTCCCGTTTTGCTGGCGAAGGCTGGCGATGAACTCGCCGATCTGAACGAAGGGGAGGGCGGCGTAGTGCTCGACGCGCTGCACCTTCGATCGCTTCGGCAAGAGGTTCTGCAGGTGGCCGCGCCAGCGCGCCGGGTTCTCGCCCTGGCGGTAGCCGCGCGTGGCAGCCCAATCGAGAACGGATTCGATCCGGCCCCGAACTCGGGTGGCGGTCTCAGTCTTGTCGCCCCAGATCGGCTCGATCACCCGCATCACGAGCCCGGTGTCGACCGCTTGGACGGGGAGGGCGCCGAACACGGGCGAGGCATAGGTCGCCAGGGTGTTGCGCCACTGGTCGACATGCTTCTCGTTGCGCCAACCCTTCTTGTGCGCCTCGATGTAGGCCTCGGCGCAGGCGTCGAACGTCATGGCCTTCGCCGCGTCGAGCTGAGCGGCCGATCGAACCCTCTGACGAGCCTCTATCGGATCGATACCGTCGAGGCAGAGCTTTCGGCATTCCGTGGCCTTGTTGCGCGCCTCGGCCAGCGTCAGCGTGTGGAGCGAGCCGAGACCCATTGACCTGGCTCGGCCGTTGAGCATGAACCGGAAGATCCAGGATCGCGCGTCGGCATGCGTCACCTGGAGGTAGAGGCCACCGCCATCGGCGTAGAGGCCCGGCTCCCGCGTGCGCGAGACGACCAATGCAGACAGCTGTCCCGGCCCGCGCCTCAACTCACAACCTACAGCCTTACCTACAAACGAGAGCCGGATTGTAGCGTGTCCGTGTGTGTACGGGAAGACAGCGCGAGGGAGGGCGCCCCAGGAAAAACAACAGCTTACAGTCAACGGCGGACAGTGGCGGACAGTCCTTTGAAGGACGCTCCCTCCGCCATCTGACCCACCCTGGCCCGACGCTTCGCGCCTCTATAGTCCTCCTGCTGCCAGCCGCTCGAGGAAGCGGCCTTTCTGCGCGTGCCGCTGCCGGATGCCGGCGAGGCGCGTGTCGAAATCCGCGGTCAGGCCGCGTTCGGCCGCCAGAATTTTCAGGTCCGACAGGAGATCGAAGGCTTTGGTATAGCCGGACGCGTTGCGCCGATCGATCTCGGTCTCGATCTCGCGCCAGACGGCTTCGCCGCGCCGCGCCAGGGCGTCGAGGCGGGCGCGACACTGCTTCTCGGCCTCCTCGGCCTCGCGTCGGCGCCGGGCTTCCGCTGCTTCGGCCTCGGCCCGCTCGCGCTCGTGGCGGATCGCCTCGGCGCGGGCGCGCAGGGCTCCGACATTCCGCAGCGGCGGCTGCGACGCGGTCTCGGCCTGCGGCAGATGGTGGCGCAGCAGGCGCTTCAGCTCCGTGCCGGCATGAGGGTCAGCGTTGACGAGCCGGACCAGGAACGCGGTCTTCTCGGCCTCCGGAAGCCCGGCCACCGCGGCTTCCAGGGCGCGGGGCGAGGGAGCCACCGCGGCCGACGCCTCGATTTCAGCCGCAGCCGCCACGAGATCGGGATCGATGCGAAAGAACGCCGCGCCGGCGGCGAGCGCGTCCGTGAGCGGGCCGATCCCCGGCAGCGGTTCGACGGTGGCGTCGTCCAAGGCGTCGGCTTCGAGCGCCTTCAGCCAGAGGAGATAGAACAGCCTGAGATCGCCGTCGATCAGGTCCGCGCGCAACGGCGCCAGTTCGGCGAGCCGCCCGCCCTCGTCCGATTCCTCGTCGTCATCGTCGTACCAGATGTCGTCGTCGGGCTCCTTACATTCGCTCAGAATGTCGAAGATGACATTGTCGCCCGCGCGCCGGATCGTCACCTCGTCGACCGCGTCGAGGAAGCGGCCGAGGCCGGGGACATCGACGAACCGTTCCGGCAGGCGCAGCATTAGCCGGCGCGTGCCCCAATTGGCGAGGTAGAGGTGCAGGTCGAACCAGCGTTCCATGAGCTTGGCCGGGTCGCCCTTGAAGTCGCCCCACTGATAGGTGTTGACGAACCGCGTCGCCGTGATGGTGGCGCGGGTCGACAGGGCCCGGAGCGCCTTCCGGTCGGATTCGTCCAGTCGCCGGTCGATCGCTAGAAACTCATAATATTGGTATTCGCTCACGCCGAAGCCTCCCCATCGGGCGCATCAGACCGGGTGCAGGATACCATCGGTTTCGAGCCTGTGGAGTGCCTCCGCCAGCGTGAGCCCGGTATGGAGCCGCCACCATTGTCCGGTGTGCCGCATCCACTGGATGTCGAAGCGGTCCGGCCCCATCCGGTCGAGGCGGGCGAAGGGCGCGTCGAACTCCTCGCCGCGATTATGCGCCATCCCCGAGCGATAGCGCTGCATGAACCGGTAGCGCCCGCCGCGCCAGTCGCCGCGGATATCGACCGGGTAGTTCCAGTCGGTCGGCCGGATCTCCGGCAGGAAGCGCGGCTTCAGGACATCGCGGATCAGCGCCTCGCAGGCGGCCACGATGGCGTTCCGTTCGGCCTCGCCCACCGGGGGCGGTCGGCTCGTGCGTTGCCATGTCCTCACAGCTGTCCGGACCATCGTTGAACGGCCTTCCACCGATATGTATGGCGTTGTCCTTCTCTTGCAGGACACCGGCAAGCTGTTCCGCAACCACGTTCACTGGCGCGCTCACGTGCTTGCGCTGTACGCCTTTCCGACGTACGTTACGGGCTCCTTTCTGGAGGAAACCGGCATGCGTCCCTCCCACGATTCGGTGCACAATCCGGACGAGCGCAGCACCGAACGGATGAATTTCCGGACGAAGCCGCATATCAAGGCAGCGATCCAGCGCGCTGCGGCCCTGTCAGGGGTGGACGATTCCGTCTTCACGATGAACGCGGCCTATCGTGCGGCGGTCGAGACGATCGCGTCGCACGAGCGCACGATGCTGCAACCGGTCGATCACGCGGCCTTCTTTGCCACCCTCGATGACCCGCCGCCCGCCACGGAGGCGCTACGCGCGGCTTTCGACCGTCACAGGGCGACCATCGTCAGCCGGTGACCGGGGGCACCCTCATCGAGCCGCTGGATCCCGCCCGGCACGATCGGGCGGGCTTCTCGTGCGGGGTCGAGCCGGTCGACAATTTCTTCAGGAAGACGGCGGGCAAACTCGTCAGGGCGGACAACCTGCGGGTGTTCGTGATGACGTCGCCGGATGACGGTTTGATCGGCTTCTATGCCGTGAACGCGCACGCCGTCGATTATGCCGACCTGCCGCCGCGCTATGCCCGGACCCGTCCTGGCCATGGCCAAATCCCGGCGGCCTACATCGCGATGATCGGCGTCGATACGCGCTTCGCCGGACGGGGATTCGGCGGCGACCTGCTTGTCGACGGGCTCGGCCGGATCGCCCGCGCCGCCGACGATCTCGGGATTGCGGTGGTCATGCTCGACGTGCTCGATTGCGGGAATCCCGAGCGGGTCGCACGGCGCCTGAAGCTTTACAGCGGGTACGGGTTTATGCCGCTGCCCTCCCAACCGCTGCGCCTCTTTCTCCCGATCGCGACGGTTCGCGCTTTGCTGGGCTGAGCGCGCGCCCCATCACGCCGCCGCGACCCGCGTCGTGGCGGCCTCCCAGTCGGCGCCCCATGCCTGCACGACGTGGCCCGGGGAGACTTCCCGGTAGAGGCGCTCAGGCGGCACGTAGTCCGGCGCGCGGATCGGGCTGCGGATCTCGTCGTCCGGCAGGGCATGGCGGTCGCGGCGGCGGGCCGGGTCGGGGACCGGGACGGCGGCCAGCAGCTTCTTCGTGTAGGGGTGCTGTGGGTGGCCGAACACCGCCGCCCGGGGGCCGATCTCCACGATCTCGCCGAGATACATCACCGCCACCCGGTGGCTCACCCGCTCGACCACCGCCATGTCGTGGGAGATGAACAGGTAGGCGAGCCCCATCTCGGCCTGCAGGTCGAGCATCAGGTTGACCACCTGCGCCTTCACCGAGACGTCGAGCGCCGAGACCGCCTCGTCGGCCACGATCAGGCGGGGGCGCAGCGCCAGCGCCCGGGCGATGCAGATCCGCTGGCGCTGGCCGCCGGAGAACTCGTGCGGGAAGCGCCCGGCGGCCTCGGCCGGCAGCCCGACCCGGGTCAGCAGCGCCTCGGCGCGCTCCTGCGCGTCCCGGCGGGAGGCGAGGCGGTTGATCAGCAGGGGCTCGGCCACCGCGGCGCCGACGCTCATGCGCGGGTCGAGGCTGGCGAACGGGTCCTGGAAGATCATCTGCATCCGCTGACGGCGCGTGCGCAGGGTTTTGGCATCGAGGCCGATCAGGTCCTCGCCGTCGAGCAGGACCGAGCCGGAGAGCGGCTCGACCAGGCGCAGGATCGAGCGGCCGGTGGTGGACTTGCCGCAGCCGGATTCGCCGACCAGCGCCAGGGTCTCACCGGCCGCGAGGCTGAACGAGACCCGCTCCACCGCGTGGACCCGGCCGGTCACCCGGCCGAACAGGCCGGCGCGCATCTCGAACCGGGTGGTCAGGTCGCGCACCTCCAGGACCGGACGCTCGGCCGCCCGGACGGTGTCGGGGGTCTCGGGGGTCGGCTCCGCAACGCCGGTGGCGCGGTCGATCACGGGGAAGCGCATCGGACGCGCCCGGCCCGCCATGGCGCCGAGCCGCGGCACGGCGGCGAGCAGCGCCCGGGTGTAGGGATCCTCGGGCGCGGAAAAAATCCGGGCGGTGGGGCCGGTCTCCACGGCCCGGCCGTGAACCATCACCACCGTGCGGTCGGCGATCTCGGCGACCACGCCCATGTCGTGGGTGATGAACAGGACCGACATGCCCTCCTCGTCCTGGAGGCTCTTGATCAGGTCGAGGATCTGGGCCTGGATGGTCACGTCGAGGGCCGTGGTCGGCTCGTCGGCGATCAGGAGTCTTGGCCGGCAGGCGAGCGCCATGGCAATCATCACCCGCTGGCGCATGCCGCCCGAGAACAGGTGCGGGTATTGATGGATCCGCGACCGGGCGCCGGGGATCCGGACCTTGTCGAGGAGCCGGACCACTTCGGCCTCGGCGGCGGCCCGCGACAGGCCCCGGTGCCGGATCAGCGCCTCGGCGATCTGGAAGCCGATGGTCAGGACCGGGTTCAGGGAGGTCATCGGTTCCTGGAAGATCATGGCGATGGAATCGCCCCGGACCCGACGCATCTCGGCCTCGGAGGCGGTGCGCAGCTCCCGGCCCTCGAAGCGCACGCTGCCGCCGATGCGGCTCGCGTCCCGGGCGAGCAGGCGCATGATCGACAGGGCGCTGACGCTCTTGCCGGAGCCGGATTCGCCCACCAGCGCCACGGTCTCCCGCGGGCCGATGTCGAACGAGACGCCGTGCACCACCTCGCGCCAGCGCCCCTCGGAGCGGAAGGCGGCGGTGAGGTCGCGCACCGACAGGATCGGATCCGTCACGGGGCTCACTCCTGATCAGTCCGGATTTCGTGCGGCAACGAACCTCCCACCCTGCACCTCAGGATGAGGGGGTCGGGTGGGAGATCCGGAAGCAGGCCGCCCCACGTCAAAAAACCCGGCGCGGGTCGAGGGCGTCGCGCAGGCCGTCGCCGATGAAGTTGATCGACAGGACCGTCAGAAAAATCGCGCCGCCGGGGAACAGCGCCCAGTGCGGGGCGACGTCGAGATGGTCCTTGGCGTCGAACAGCAGGCGGCCCCAGGTCGGGATGTCCGGGGGGAAGCCGAGGCCCAGGAACGACAAAGTGGATTCCGCGATGATCGCCGCCGAGACCTCGATGGAGGCGGCTACGATCACCGGCCCGAGCGCGTTCGGCAGGATGTGGCGGCGCACGAGGTGCCCGGTGGTCGCCCCCTGCGAGCGGGCGGCCTCGACGAACTCCTTCTCCCGCAGGGTCAGGAACTGCGCCCGCACCAGCCGGGCGACCGGCATCCAGCGCAGCCCCCCGATCACCGCGACGATCATGAGAAAGACGCCGCCCTGGACCCCGAACACGGATTTCAGGCTGTCGCGAAACAGGTAGATGATCAGGAGCAGCAGCGGCAGTTGCGGCAGCGACAGGAACAGGTCGGTCAGCCACATCAGGGCCGGGTCGAGCAGCCGGCGCGACATGCCGGCCAGCGCCCCGACCACGATTCCGATCAAGCTCGCCACCGCCATGGCGGCGAAGCCCACCGCGAGCGAGATCCGGCCGCCATAGATCATCCGGGCGAGCAGGTCCTGGCCGAGATCGTCGGTGCCGAACGGGTGCGCCCAGGACGGGCCCTGGAGCTGGGCGGCGAAGTCGATGTCGTCGATGGCCAGCGGCCAGATCAGGCCGCCGAACAGCACGCCGCCGACCAGCACCGCCAGCACGGCGACGCTCGCCAGCGCCAGCCGGTGCCGGCGGAAGCGCCGCCAGGTCTCCCGCCCGGGCGAGGCCGGGGAGCGGGCGCGGGGAGGCGCCTCAACGGAGGGCGATGCGAGGGTCGAGCCAGCCATAGAGCAGGTCCGCGACGAGGTTGAACAGGACGACGAGGCCGGCGAACACGAAGGTCACGGCCATCACCACCGGCGTGTCGTTGGCCAGCATCGCGTCGATCAGCAGGGAGCCGATGCCGGGGATCCGGAAGATCTGCTCGGTGACGATGGCGCCGCCGAACACCGCCGGGATCTGCAGGGCGACGAGCGTTACCACCGGGATCAGGGCGTTGCGGGCGATGTGCCGGCGGGTCACCGTGCCCTCGGTGAGCCCCTTGGCCCGGGCGGTGGTGACGTAGTCGAGGCGGGCGACGTCCAGCGCCGAGGCGCGCACGTAGCGGGTGTAGGACGCGGCCTGGAAGAAGCCCAGCACCGCCACCGGCATGATCGACTGCCGGATGGTCTCCCAGGCCCAGGCCAGGCCGGTGCCGGGGAGGTTGGCCTGGTAGACGAAGGGCAGCCAGCCGAGCTTGATCGAGAACAGCAGGATGAACAGCAGGCCGGTGAAGAAGGTCGGCAGCGAGAAGCCCACGAAGGCCAGGGTGTTGGCGACCTGGTCGGCCAGCGAGTAGGGCCGGCGGGCGGCGTAGAGGCCTACCGGCACCGCCACCAGCAGGGCCAGGACTTGCGAGGAGCCGACCACGAACAGGGTGGTGGGCAGCCGCTGCAGGATCAGCGTGTCGACGTTCACCCGGCTGGCGAAGGAGAACCCCCAATCGCCGTGCAGCATGGCCCCGAGCCAGCGCAGGTAGCGGGTGAAGATCGGGTCATCGAGCCCGAACTTGATCCGCAGGGCCGCGCGCACCTCCGGGGGCACGTTGGGGTTGGCGGCGAGCTCGCCGAACGGGTCGCCCGGCGCGAGCGCCAGGACGACGAACAGGATCAGGCTGATCCCGAGCAGGCTCGGGATCGCGATCAGGAGCCTGCGCAGGATGTAGGCGCCCATTGTGTTGTGCCTCGATTCTTGGCGCGCGACTCCCGCTCAGGCCTCCCGGCTCCATTCGGGCAGGAACGACAGGTCGTTGTCCCAGCCGCTGCGCGGCGCCACGAGCTTGGCGGAGACCCCCGAGACCTCGGCCCGGTGGATCAGCGGCAGGATGTTCTCCGAGACCGCGAGGTCGTTGGCCTTAATCAGCAGGGCGGCGCGCTTGACCGGATCGAGCTCCGCCTGGGCGGCTTTATAGGCCGCATCGTAATCGGCATTGCGCCAGCGCGCGATGTTGCGGCCCTGCCACTTGTTCTCCTTGGTGGCGGCCTCCCAGGACACGTACTGGAGCAGCCAGGTCGACGGATCGGCCTGGGTCATGCTGATCGCGTACATCTCCATGTCCGCGTAGAAATGCGGGAACGTGTCCGGGTTGGCTGTGTCGGAGGAGAAGAACACCGAGCCGGTGATCGATTTCAGCTCGATCTCGATGCCGGCCTTGGCGGCGGCCTGCTTGATGATCGCCTGGGTCTTCTGGCGCGGGGCGTTGATCGAGGTCTGGAACAGCAGCTTCAGGCGCTTGCCGTCCTTGGCCCGCACGCCGTCGGCGCCCTTCACCCAGCCGGCCTCGTCGAGGAGCGCGTTGGCCTTGGCCGGATCGAACGCGAAGCTTGTGTTCTTCGAGACGAAGCGCTCCGGGCCGTTCACCGAATTGGCCGTGGCCCGGCCGGTGCGGCCGTAGATGTAGTCCTGGATCGACTTGCGATCGACCAACAGGCTCATCGCGTGGCA
>NZ_JAKSYO010000133.1 GCF_022829635.1 Methylobacterium sp. E-066 | reverse complement strand
GTCGAGAAGCTGACACCGTCACAGATTCGGAAGTCGATCACGCCCGACGCGCTGATCAGCTTCGTCGACGGCTGGCCCTACACGAGCCCGGCGCGGCCCAGAACGCGAGAGCGCACGTCCGCCCTCCAGTCCCATTACTCGCCGTCGCATGCCGTCGCGTTCGCGAACAAGAACCCGACCTCGACCGCGCACCTGGCGCAGGCGCCCAGCCGGGCGCGCGAGCCGTTATCCGACACGATCGAAGAGACCTCTGGCACAGCCACACTACCATGCCTCTTGTCCGGGTACCGCATTGTCGCCC
>NZ_JAKSYO010000130.1 GCF_022829635.1 Methylobacterium sp. E-066 | reverse complement strand
CGCGGCTTACCGGGGCCCCACGCCGGGGGGTTTGTTGGGGCGGACTGTCTGACCAACACGGTTTGCGGCCGAGCCGCGCGCCGCCTCGGGAACCCCCCCCACCCGGGCCGGGGCACGCCCGTGGGTTGCCCGCCGACGTGCGCACTGCCCGGACCGGGCGGATGACCCCTCCGGTTATCCCCCCCCCCGCCCTCCCCCTGGGGGGCCGCGTCGGCGGCCTCGAAGGAGCCCTCCAGGGAGCGCGCGGCTGGCTGGAGGCCTCCGCTGCGCTCCGGCGCCTCAGGATGAGGGTGTGGGTGGGAGGCGGGGCGCTCCGCCCCTCACACCGCCTCCACCACGAACGTCTCGCTCGGGCTC
>NZ_JAKSYO010000129.1 GCF_022829635.1 Methylobacterium sp. E-066 | reverse complement strand
GCGGGAGGCCGCGGCCGAGGCGACCGGACCAAAGCGCACGGCGGCGGCGCGCAAGCTCATGTCGCCGGAGGTCGAGCACGACTTCACTGAGTTGAAGCAGGTCTGGGACGAAGCGAAGGACAACCCTGATTGGCAGGAAGGGGCGGCCCGCGAGCTATTCCGCATTGGCTACATCACCAAGCCGCAGCGGAACGACATTATCCGCGGGGTCTGGGCAAAGCACTACGCTCACCTGACCGATGCGGATCGGAAGGAAGCTGCGAAGCGCGCGGCCGAGATGCTGGTCGAGAAGCTCCCGCGGGAAACGCTGCTGAAACTCATCCCTAGGCTTAAGAACGTGCCGGCCAGCGATATCGCGATTGCCATGGGGGACGTGCAGGAGGATCGGAAACTACAGAAGGCGCGACAGATCAACGCGCCTCATATACCACAAAATACAACAGCGAACAACTAGACATAACGGCGAACAGCAGCGGACGACTAAACGGTACAAGTCGTCTGCTTGCTTTTACAGATCATCCTGCGCCACATCCCGGGACATCATTTGCACACGGAGTGCGCCAAGATGTCCGCCGACCGTATCGAGTTCTCTGAACCCGTCCGCTTCAGAGCCGAGCCCGGCCTAAACCATGCCGTTGCCCGCGCCGCCCGTCAGGCCCGCACTTCGTCCGCCGAATGGATGCGTCAGGCGCTGCGAGAGAAGCTGAAGGCTGACGGCATTGCCCTCCCGACGTTGGACGACGGCCCTGGCCCTGCCGGGCCTGCCGCTGCCCTTAGGCGCGCCGCCTGATGGTCACGGACCCCACGTCCGACCTCGCGCAGCACCTCGTGGTCGAGATGGCTAAGTGCTCGCCGTCTCTCTTCGTCTACCTCGTAGCGCAGGGTCGGGATCTGCCCGACAGCCCTGCCGCTGCCTCGCGAGTGGTTCGAGAGCGCTGGCCGGCGCTGACCGAGGAAGAGCGCCGTATCGCCTTCGCGTCCGCCCGCAACGTGCTCATGGCCGTCAGCAACGAGTGTGTTGAGAGCGTCGCCCGCCTCGACCTGCTGTCCGGTGAAACAGGAAGAGGCTGAGACCGATGCGCTTGACCGTTCGACAGGAAGTGAAGGCCAGCATCATCGGCGTGATGAGTGAGGCCGAGAAGGCAGGGCGATGCCCGCTCGCCGCTGCCGAGGCTGCCTTCCCGGGCGTGCCGATCGTCGTGGTCGGTGCCTGCTACGGGGAGATGATCTCAGACCAGGAGGATCGCTGGTGGCAGACGGTCGAGCGCGTCATCGACGGCGAGCTGGTCCAGCGCGCCGTTGCCAGTGCCGCTGCCCAGTGAGGTGGGACCCAATGGGGCTCTCCGCAGGGAGGGTGACCGGTCGGAGCGAGTTCTCGGGTCCCTGTTCGGGGTGGTCAGGCCCGAGGGTCCGCGCGAGTTTGTTGGCTGTCTAGGTGCAGCCTCTGAAAACCACTTAACCCTTCACAATTGGCGGCCGACTCATGGCAATCACAACTAAGGCTGCACTTGCTGCAGAGCTGAAGATTTCTAAGGCCCGCGTCAGCCAATACGTGAAAGCGGGTCTGCCAGTACGTTCAGACGGCAAACTGAACCGTGAGGATGCTCTTAACTGGATCAACCGGACTCAGTTAAGCCAGACCTACGAGGACAAGGGCGTCGTCCGGGCGCGCAAGCTGGCGTCGGATCCGCCGCGCGTGATGAGACCAGTTCAGATGCGGGAGGCGCCTCCCAGTTTCGTCGGCTACGAGCCCGAGGTCGCGATCGCGCGCAGCATCATCGGATCGGCCGAGAGGGTCGTGGCCGAACGCGCTGTCGCAGCCGGTGCTTCGATTGAGCTGGCCTACGTCCTCAGCGTCATGGTTGCGGGCGCCCTCGACGACGCAGCAGCGCAGGCTCTCGGGGCTCGTGGGTTCGAGGGCTTCGCCAAGGACTTCACCGTCGGCGAGCTGTGCAGCACGGCGGAATTCCCTGGCCCCGACTGGGCCGACCTGGCTCAGCGCGCCGGTGTCACCTTCGATGAAGATGCCTGCGAGAAATGTCTCAGTGCTGCCGGGGCCTGGACCACTGACGGCGTAGGGGTATCGGCATGACCAATCAGCTCGCCCCCCGCTACGTGGAGGTCGTCAGCCTCAAGGCCGAGTCCAATCGCATCGTGGTCCCGAAAGCCACGGGACGGCAGTTTGTGGACGCGCCGGAACCGGGTTTCGTCCTAGATCCCGACACAGGCAAGTACCGTCGAGCGCGCCCCGGCCGTCGCGCTTGGTTGACGTTCGCACGCTGATGCAGCCGCATCCGCCCTTGGCATTCGCGGACCCGGTCCTGGCCGATCTGATTGAGCGAGCCCGCGCGGCACAAAGCGTCGCCGAGGCGGCGCAGTCTGCGGTTTGGTCCTACATCGACCAATGTCAGCAAGGCACGGCCGCGCCCGAACTGGACGGTTGGCCCAGCCTTCCCGATCACCCTGACCTGTTGTCGGTGCCCGAGGCGGCTTCTCGCGCTAGTCGGAGTGCAGACACGATCGGCCGGTGGTGCCGCACGCGCGGCATCGGCAAGATGTATGGCGGTCGCTGGCGAGTATCGATCCGCCGGCTCAACGACACCCTAGCCTAATCATCCCCAAAATCAGCGTTCGTGCCGTGAATGCCGTAAATGCGGCGTTGCGCGCGCCGTGTTGCTTTGGTCGGATGCACTTATGGACGGGGCGCCCTTTTGACGGTTCCGCGGCTCAATCGAACAACGGGAACAGTGCCTCCGGGCCCCGCAGCCATGTTTCGCTGGTCAAGGCACTGACGAGCCGCACAGAATTTACAGGGATAGGTGAGCGCATGGCTCTGATGGGTAGGAAGCATAAAAAGGAAAGCAGCGGCAGTGCCAGCGACGCTGTAGACCTTGAGCGGTTGCGGCGCGATCTGGACGCCGCCGAGGCTGAACGCTCCGATGCCGTCCGCGCGCAGACCGATCTGGCCGAGCGCCGCGACGCCGTGCTGGCGACCGAGGACGTAGCCCAGCTGGAAGCGCATGAGGCCGCGGTTGCCGCTGTTGAGCGCCGGGTTGCCGTGGCCGAGGCACGCTGCACCCGCCTGGCCGGTGAGATTGAGACGGCAGAGGCGCAGACCGAGCAAGCCCGCCGTCGCGTCGAGTACGCCAAGGGTGAGAAGGCCCTGGCCGAGGGCCGTAGGGTTCTGCAGCACGAATATCTGCCGGCAGCAAAAGCACTAGCCGAGATCCTGAACCGAGCGGATAAGCTTCGCGCCGCAATCATCGAGGCGAACAAGCAGCTTCCCGAAGGATGCGACCCACTATCGACTATGCTTGAGCCTGCCTTCAACGGTCAGTTCTACCCTGAAGTTAAAGGGTTGACCAAAGAAGAGACCTATTTCGTAAACAAAGAGACCGGATTGCGTGCCGGCCCCTATGACCTCCCGGAATATGCATCGAACGCGCACAAGTGGGAGCGGCGCACCCGCACCATTGATTTGCCGTTGCCTCTGTATCCGGCCGTCGAGCACCGATCCGTGCTCGAATACGTGAACCTGCCCGACATCTTCCCCGACAGCTACTTGCGATCGGCCCCGTTCTGGGGACGGCCGCGCTTTGGCAATCCCGATCGCACCGAGGAACAGCGCCGTGTTTTCTGAAAAAGCATTCCGCGAATGGCAGGCCCGCCGCCCCGAGATTGAGGAACGCGAGCGCCAGCGCATCCGGGCCGAGATCGAGGCCGAGGTGGATGCCGCCCACACGCAGATCCGCAATCAGCGCGAGGCCGAGCTATCGCGCGAGCGGCTGCTCCACGCCCGCCGGCACGAAACTGCCCTTCGGCAACTCGGCCAGCCGATGCCCGAGCTAACCGAGGCGCAAAAGCGCGAGCGGCGTGCCGAGATCCGCCGCGGTGTCGAGCGCGACGTGGAGGCTTGGGAAGCCGAGCGCCAGCAGCTCGGCGCCGCCATTGGCCGCCGGTAGCGCCCAACCCCTTTCCCGCCTCCCCGGATTGCATGTGGTTTTCCGGGTCGAGGGACGGCCGCGCCGGTGAGTCTCGGCACTGGCGCGGCCAGCCCCCTTTCACAGTCTCACGGAGCCCGACCATGGCCGACACCCCGACCGACGCTCAGATGCTCGCCACCTACAACGCCCTGGCGGTAGCGATGCAGTCCAAGGATCCAGGCGACTCGCGCGGCGCTGGCTCGCCCGGCTGGCCGGTGATCGGCGAGCTAAAGACGATCGACGGTCACGTGATGCGCTGGACCCGTCACGGGTGGTCCCGCGCCGACGCGGTGGTGTAGGCCATGGCTGACTTCTCCGACCTCGACAGGCTGGCGGCCAAGGATCTGAACGGCCTGCTGTGGCACGTCGGCGAACGCTGGACTTACACTGGCTGTCACTCGGCCCGGAACGGCTACGGGCGCCTCTGTCCCGTTGAGGGCGTCGCCGAGGGCCGGGTGACAGCCGCGCTCAGATCCGGGACCTTCGTGGGTGTTCATCGCGACGGCATGACAGTCGGTCGCCCGATCGTCGCGGTGAGGCGCGCTCGCCCTGACGACTCCCCCGTTCTCCTGGAGGCTTCTCGTGCCGAAGTCTAAGGAGGTTGCCGAGATCCTGGTCCGCGGCCAGCGCTTCAAGAATTGGCAGACGGTCAGCGTCACCAGGTCCGGGATCGATCCGTTCCCGAAGGCCGTCTTCACGGCAGCTTCGCCGATAGAGAGCTCGCCGAACTGGTCCAGCATGAAGCTGGCGATCGGCGATCCGGCTGAAGTGATTTTGGGCGGCAGGCAGGCCATCAGCCAGGGCCGGATCATCGGCCGGCAGCCCGCCTACGATGCCACCCAGCACGCGCTGCAGCTCAGCATCAGCACGAACGCGACCGCCATCGCCCGGTCCACGATCGACGAGAGCAAGAGCGAATTTAAGGGCTACAGCTTATCCCAGATCGTGAACGCCATGCTGAAGCCCTACGGGGTGACTTTCAGCTTGAAGGGCGAAACCTCGGGAATGGACAAGCCCTTTCAGAAGGTAAACCTCCAGTTCGGTGAGACCGTCTACGATGCCATCAATCGGCTCTGTGCGATGCGCAACGTCTATCTTCAGTCCGACATAGCCGGCAACCTTGTGGGCTACAGGCTCGGCAACTCATCCGGCGCACAGGCTGAGCTAGCTGAAGGAAAGAACATCCTCCAGGCGTCGGCGAGCTTCAATTACACGGGCGCCTTGAACGAGATCAATGTTGTTGGGCAGCGCCCTGGCGACGATCAGCATTTTGGCGACGATGCTCGAACGCAGACCGGCAACGCTAAAAACCCAGAGGTGAAGCAGCATGCGCCGCTGACGATGCTTGCCGAGATGCCCGGCGACGCAGCGGACATGAGGATGCGGGCGCAGTTCCAAAACGGCTTCCTGCTCTCGGATCAAGTGCAAGTGCAGATCGTCGTTCAGGGCTGGTTCCGGACGGACGACAAGCTTTGGCTTGAGAGCATTGGGGAGCCGGTCAGCGTCTATAGTCCGATGCTGTTCACGACTGACAAGCTCAATCTAGCAATTCAGGAAGTCACCTCGACGCAAGGGGCGACCGGGACCTTGAGTGCGCTGACACTGGTCTTGCCGCTGGCCTTCAACGGCGGCGACCAGATCAACAGCGGCGGTGCGAGCGGCGGTCTACCCGCCGGCACCTACAGCAACGCCTAGCGCCGATGCGATCGGCAATCACAGGAGCACACTGATGGCTGACAATTCCGAACCGACGTGGGCAGTGAAGGTCACCCTGTCCGAGCCCATTGAGATCAAGGCGAAGGACAATGGCGAGGTGTTGCAGCGGATCGAGGAACTGAAGTTCCGCAAGCCGACCGCTCAGGACATCATCGAGGTCGGTGGCAGCCCCGTTCTCATGGATGTGTTCGCTGAAAACCCGATGTCCACCGTGCGGTTCGACGGCCCGAAGATGGGCGCGATGATCGCTCGGCTGTCCAACACGATCCCGTCATACCTGACCAAGATGAGCGCGCCGGATTGGCTCTACTGCGCGTGGCAGCTGTCGTCTTTTTTTCTGCCGGCGCTTCCGAGGATCTCATCCGAGCCTGCCTGAAACTCGCGATGATTTACCGATGCGATCCGGCGGCCATGCTCAGCAAGCCTCAAGAATACATCACGACGTTGATCGAGCACACGCCCGATGTGCTTGAGGAGATGATGCAGTCGGGCCTGTACGGGCGAGGAGACTAGCGCGATGGCCGATGAAGCCCTCAGGATGCAAGCGGAGGTGATCGATCGATTTTCGGGGCCTCTGAAAAGCCTGCGATCGCAGCTGCTGGACGTGTCGCGCCAGGGGGCGGCACATGGCGACGTGCTGGCGAAGGGCTTCGGCAAGGTCGAGGGCGCGATCCAGGGCACGGCCAAGGCGGCATCGTCGGTCCTGAACCCGGCGATGATGTCGGTCGGCGTGACGAGTCTGACGGCTGGGGCCGCCTTGGCCGGCGTCACGAGCGCATTGAACAAGCTGGCGGGCAACCTCGGCACGCTGGGGCAGTTCAGCCGCGAGACCGGGGTCGCGGCCTCGACGCTCCAGGAGTTCAGTGCGGTCGCCGGCAAGTTCGGGGTCGATGCCGGGACCGTCGAGGCGGGCACCAAGACGTTCGTTCGCAATTTCCGGGAGCTGGGCCGGGGCGCCGGCGAGGCGCTTCGCTGGACCCTGATGCAGGGCACCAACCCGGCGAGCCGCAAAGCCTTTCAGGACTTCGCCACCGACCTTCAGCGCACCCAGGACCGGGGCGAGGCGCTGAAGAAGACGCTGCAGTTCGGAGAGACGATCAAGGATCCCACCGAGCGGGGCATCTTCTTCGAGCGCTTCTTCGGCACGGCCGACCTCGCCCGGCTTGCGGACGGGCACCTCGGACCGGTGATCGACCAGTTCAACAAGGCCCGTCAGAAGATCGGCCCGCTGGACCCAAAGGACATCATCAAAGCCGAGGAATTCCAGCGCGCCATCGCCGACCTCAACAGCAGCATGACGACGATCGGTACGACGATCGCCAAGGAAGTGCTGCCCTACGCGTCGAGCCTCGCGCACTGGCTGGACGAAGGCGTGAAGGGCGGGCGCGGCGACGCCATCGTGGCGCTGCGCACGGCGATGCACGATTTCGGAGTGGAGTTGGCCAAGATCGATTGGGCGGGTGCAGGCAAGGATGCGGGCGCCGCCCTCAAGTCGATCCTGGAGGGCCTGAAGCCGCTTGGAGTCGAGTTGCGCAAGGCCATAGAGCTGATCCACGCCCTGCGTTCCGGCAGCCTAACGGACGTGCTGCGCGTCACGACCGGCGGCGAAGGCACCCTTGGCGCTCTGGTCCGGTCTGTGGCCCCGCGTGCCGGTGATGATGAGATCGGCGCCCGTGCCGAGGTCGAGGCGCTGAAGAAGGAGATGAAGGCGGCCGAGTACGACCAGGAGACCGGCGGCCCCGCCCTCGACTTCAAGTCCCGCGAGCCGGTGTTGAAGAAGCGCCTGGACGATGCGGAGAAGGAACTATCCCGGCTACAGGGCCGGAGCCCAGAGCAGCGGCAGGCCGAGTTCGAGGCCGCCAACGACAAGCTGCGCAAGGCGATCGAGGCCAACACAGACGAGCTCAAGCGCAGGGCCGCCGAGGGCGCATCGGTATCGAAGTCGAGCGCAGAAGGCGGCCTGTTCGGAGGGGCTACGATCCAGTCGGCTGCGTTGGGTGGCGGCTACCGGCGGGCCCCAGCGCCATCGCCGCGCGGCTACGGCGGCGGGCGCTTCAACGGTCTCGGCGGGAGGTTCCCTGACGGGCCGATGCATTCCCCCGAGAGTGAGGGCGGGCGGCGCGCGCGTGCCCTTGGCCGGGGAGGCGTGGCGGATGATGGGCCGCGAGTCGCTGGACAGGGCGCCGTGCCCAAGGGGGCGGACGAGCGAGCGCAGCGGGCCATGGCTCGGCTCATTGCGCGAGGCTGGACCCCGGAGGCCGCAGCTTCGGCGATCGGTCAGGCTATGGAGGAGAGCAGCGTCAGATCGGATGGCCCCCTTGGGGATACCAAACGGTTCGGCACGGGCGACAATGCTGCGCACGGCATGTTCCAGTGGCGCGCCGAGCGCTTCCGTGCGCTCAAGCAGTTTGCCGAGAAGCGGGGCGTTCCTTGGACCGACTTTGACGCCCAGGTCGATTTCTTCGATCAGGAGAGGAAGCATCGGTCCCGCGATGAGCGGGAGTGGCACCTTGAGACCGATGTTGGTCGAGGCAATCGAACTGGCAAAAAATTCGAGGGCTACGACGGGCCGCTCCAGGCACAGCGCGAACGCCATGCGCGGCGGCAGCTGGAACTGTACCGCCGCGGCGGTACTCGCATTCCCGCAGTGGAAGCGCAGAAATACGGCGACGGCCTGAAGGGCGCATTCATCCGCCGGGGGGAGGTGCTGGCGGACCCGAACGACGAACGGCGCCGGTCGGAAGGCTCGTTCTATTCGGAGGAGGATGACCGTCGCGCCGCTCGGGATCTAGGCATCGCACTGCGCGCCCGCCGCGCTCAAGCCGAGGAGCAAAACCGGAAGCTTCAGATCGGTAGCAGCCGAATGTCCGAGGTTGCGGGCCAAGCCGGGATCGTTGGCGGCGCCAACGTCAACGGCAGCGTGACGACGGTGATCGAGAAGGCTGGGCCGGACGCCCGCGCCAGGACGGACACGAAGGGCAATCTGTTCGGCAAGGTGGTGACGGTGAATGGCCGGCAGATGGCGCCGCTGGGCAGCAACTAGTTCGGTTGCAGGTCCGTCTCAACGATCGAGTTCGGGCCGCACCTGTGCCAGTCGTACTGTCCGCCCGGCTGTCCCTTTTTGCCGTAGCACCAGCCGATTTGAGACAGCCGCGCGTGAAGACGCGTCCGTCTCTCACATTCGTCGATCGTCGACTGGGCCTCTGGGGTTGAACTGCCTCGGCAGGTCACATTGGCTTGTGACCAAGCCCCAATCAGTTCCCGCGCGCCGGGGGATGCCTGCGCCCCACCGGTGGCGACGACGAAGGCGAGGGCGGCGAGGGCTGTGCGCATGGCGGCAGGATAGCCGGCGGGATGACGGTGTCGAGATCTTCTGAACCTAAAGGTAGGTAGCGAATCAGGTGGCCCTGATCGGCTCGAAAGGCGCCTCGCGGATTCAAGAGCGTCATTTTGTGACCGCTTGATTTCAAATCGCGCTCTTTCATTCCGAATGCGCCAAGCCCATTTCAATCAAACGGAATTCCGGAAATTTGGTGCCGACAAAGCGCGCGGCGAAAATGCCGAGTGCGAACTAAAGCGCCCGAAAATCGGAACCAAAAATTGACGAGCCTTTTTCTAGTGTGTCATAGCGAGCGCGTCGCCGGCTCGCTCTGACCGGCGATTATGAGGAACACGGTATGGCCGACAACACAGGATCTGCCCACGGGGCCGGTGCCGTGGTTGCGCGGGATACGGAGCGATTCAAGCTTCTTTTCAAGAACGGTCGCCCTGAGATCCCCGCTGACTACAAGGCGCCTTTGTCAATGAAGCTCACCCGCGCGGTCATTGGCGATCGCTCGCGCGCGGTTTGAAGCACGCCTTTTTCCAAGGCTGTCACCCAAGCCCTTTTCAGTCTCATTCAACCTAGCGTAGGCAGGGCGACCTTGCCGTTAGCAGGTCGCCCTCCCTATGCAGATGACCGCCGACTGCCTCGACCGCTGGTTGGGGAGCTTCGATGATTTCAGACCCGACTTTTTAGATTTTTGCTGGACGGTCAGCAAATCACTGGGTTTCGAATTCGAATTCTCTCAAGACATTCTTCGCGCTGCGCACGAAGGCTGGGCGGCAAGTCACGATATGTGGCTCGCCGAGCGCATGGGCTCTGACACCAGCGGCCTTTCGCACATCAAGATCATGGGACTCCTTCTCCACCAACTGTGCCGCGCACGGTGGGTCAAGGAGATCCGGGCATATACGGGATCAGCCCTAGAGTTCAACGGCACTGCTCAAGAGAGAGACGAAACTGCCAAAGACTTTTTAGGCGGCCCCGAAGCCTTCTTCGCTTTGCAATTCGTGCTGCAAATCATAAACTGGTTCGAGGCAGCTCGTCAGGACAAAAAAGAACCATTCAATCCTCGCATGACAGAGGATATGGCCCACGATCTGATGTTTTACTTGGTTAATGGGCACCATTCAGAAGTGGCGAGTGTTCTTATTCTTAAAGGCCTATACATTCGGGACTGACCAGAACGGCTCATAAGTCAAATATATTCTTTCTCTATGAGCGTCACCGGTCCGCATTTTTGCATGGCTGCCATTGGAGGCTATAAAGCCTTCAGCATGCTAGACTTCATGCGGACGCGACCCATTTGTCACCAATCGACAATGGAGACGTAGATGGCTGATACAAAAACACGAGTTGATGGTCCGGTAAGCATCAAGTCCGACAGCGCTGAACGCGTCGCGCTCGAACTATACCACCACATCCGCTTAAGTGCCCCTGAACAACAAGACGAGGCGCTGGAGTTATTTGCTCGCTGCCTTTACCACACGCGCGACCATTATAGATCCGTGGCAGAGGTAAAGAAGCTCCTCAAACAGGGGTGAGCTATAGCGCGTCCAAGAAAGACAGGGCTAAATCAAAGGGTGCGGGCGCAAATTCTGCGAAGCGGTCACAACCGCTTCGCCTTCAGCGCTTCGTCGTAAAAAATTCGGTTTCAGGCCTTCCTCAGCCGCACCCCGGGCCCCTCGCCGTTCTCCTCGATGAAGATGACGCCGGCAGCTTCGAATGCGGCCTGTAGTGCTTCGACGGTTCGGCCGTAAAGCGCCTCGCCGCGCTCGAACCTCGATACGGTATTTGGCGAAACCTCGGCCATCGTCGCCAGTTCGCGGATCCCGATCCCAAGCGCGGCTCGCGCCATCCGGCATTGAACGACGGTTATCGTCACAGGTGGTAGCTCTGCTACTAAGTCGCTTGACGCTTGCTGGCGCAACGTGGTAGCCACACTACCAGCTTGGTGCACGAACACAAGCTGATCGGCCCGACGAGAGGGGTTGGAGCCTCGCGTCGGACCTAACCATCAACGGCATCTGGAGTACCGTCATGGCTAGCCACGCCCATAGCACACGCACGCCCTTATTACCTCAGTCCGGCAACCCTCGGCCCTTATTAGGCCAGGGGCTCGGCCGGCAGCTGGGCCCCGTCTCCCGGGCCATTCGAGCCTGCCGTGAGACCGATCCGGCCGACTTGGCCATCGCCGACATCCAGATTGGTCTGGCGAGCTTCTTCGCCGATGCCGACCACCAACGCGTCCGCGAGCTGCGCCGCCGGATCGCCGACCGGATCGAGGCGGACCTCGCCTTATTAGATGCGCTCGCTGGCGACGCTGATTTCGAGCCCGACAACGAGCACGGCGGCGACGTTCAGGACGAGCCGCACGATGCTGAAGAGGACATGGGGGCTGAGGAGGACGAGGGCAGCTTTGGCCTTCTCTCCTTCGACGGCACCAACTACCGGAGGGCGCGGTCATGAGCGAGCGCAATGCCGGCGACTGGTCCGACGAAGAGATGGCCGAGTTCGCCGCCAAGGATTTCGAGCCGTGGGATCCGAAGGATTGCCCCTTGCCCACCAATGAGCAGTGGGTCGAGGGCGTGCGGACGCACCTCTTCTACCTGCGTCTGGCCTTCGCGGCGCTCTGTAAGACGAAGCCCGAGCTGATCGTGATGGTTCGCAACATGGAGCGGGACGGCGTGTTCCGTCCGATGCTGGATGCGATCGGCGGTACCGACAAGGCGATGGAAGGCTACCATCAGCTCGCCTCGGCAGCCTGGGCGCGCCTGATGAACGCGGCCATGAACCTCACGGATGCTGACGTGCAGAAGGAGGGGTCATGACGACCTCTCCCTGTCTCAGGCTGGTGACCCAGAATGGCCGTCGCATCGGTCGGATCAGCAAGGCCAGGCGGCTCAAGGCCGCCCCTGCGGGCGAGGTGGCGCGTCTCTACCGCCATCTGGAACGGGTACGGACCGAGGCTGAGGCGGCGCTCGCGCACGCCGAGCGGGCCGAGGCACTACTGGAGAAAGCGTTCGGCGTCGCATGCGGGGAGGACCGGGAGATGACGCTGGCCATGATGCGGCACGTCTGCATCGAGGCCGGTCTCGCCTATCGCTTCCGCGGTCTCATCCGAACGATCCAGATGGCCGAGGAGGGCACGCTATGCGCCTGATCAGCCCGTTCATCCTCGCGGTGGCCTGGTGGCAGATGCGGCGGGTTCGCCGTGCCACCTACGACATGCGCAGGGCGAACTACTACGCCACCCGGAGCCTGCGGACGCTCATGGCCATCGGCAGCGGTCCGATGCCTCGAACAGTCAGCGGCGTGCCGGCGATCCCGCCGATGCCGGTTCTGTGCCGGTAGGGGGTGGTGGATCGCCACCCCCTTTATCGGATGAAGCCGCAATCTTGCGGTTGCGTCGGTTCGAGTCGCCAACTTGGCGACATGCTCAGATGAGGAGTCGCCAAGTTGGCGAAAGCTCGGTGAGTTTAGGGGGTAGCAATTCGCGACCCCCTAGCATCCACGCCCGTCCGGCTACCTTGGGGGGGCGAACGTAGGGCGGGCGTGGAAGGTCGACGAACCGCCCCCTCAAGGCGTGCCGACGTGGTTACCCTACGCCGATGCCTGGAGAACGGAAATGATTTCCGTTTTGCCAAGCGGTCGAGGGCTAAGTTGAACTTAGGCCGCCAAGCCCCTCAGGATCACGCCGACTGCAACGAACGCCCCAGCAGAGTAGGCGACCGTGAAGGCTAGCTCGAACATGATCGGCGGTCGCTTTCTGCGAAGGTGCTGCTGGCCGGTGGTGTTCCGCCGTAGGGGCAGATCCGACCGACAACCCAGGGCTGAACAACTTGTTTCCAGCACGCCCTTAGATTTTGCAGCATCCACGCCCGCCAGGCCGCCACCGTCGAAGTGAAACCGTCGGCGGGCGTGGAAGATCGGCACTTGGCCGACAAGCGCATGATGCCGAAGGAAGGTTGATGTTGAGTTGATGATGCTGCCAGCGGTCAGCATCCACGCCCGCCCTTGTCGCTGAGGGGCAAACGGTGGGCGAGCGTGGACGGCCAGCGGGGGCTTAGGCCGCCGGCCCGCTGATCACTATTCCGTGATCGTGTCCGGTTGATGTCCGCCCTCACGAACGCCGCTCGCGCATCCCGCGCGTGTTGGTTGTAGGTTTTATTGTAGGTGGGCTTAAGATGAAAACCGCTAACTTGTTGCGAAATAACGGTTTTTGGCGGTCAGCTGGCGGAGGGAGCGGGATTCGAACCCGCGATACGGTTTCCCGTATACACACTTTCCAGGCGTGCGCCTTCAACCACTCGGCCACCCCTCCGGCCGCGGACAGGGCGCCCGGGCGCAAGAGCGCCGGGCGCGACCAGGGCCGCGCGGTGGGGTGCTGTTAGCCGGGTGCGCCGCCGGGCGCAAGGCAATGGTGCCCGGGCGGGACGAAAACCGTCCCGCCCGGGTGTTTTACGCCTCCGGGTCGAGGTGGAAGTGCACGCTCTCCACGTTGGCGCGCTCAAAAGCCTGCATCACGTGCTGGTAGGAGCGCTCCATCTCGGTGGCGTCGTCGCCCGGGGTGTCCTCGGGCTTGAGCACGAACATCAGCAGCGAGCGCCCGGTCACGTCGTAGCCTTTGCCGAACGAAAAACTCTCCACGTCCTGGCTGTCGGGCAGGTTGGTGTCGAGCAGCCGGGTCCAGGCGATGCCGTTGGGCGATTCGGGCAGCGTGAACGTCACCAGGTCGTGGTGGGCGTTGAACATGATCAACAGCGTCGCATCGCCGCCGCGGCGGTGCAGGCCGGTGGCCTGGGCGCGGCCGTCGAGCTGGACCGCGAAGGCCTTCGCCGCCCCCTCGGACCAGTTCTCGCTGGCCATCTCACCCCCGTCCGGGCGCAGCCAGGTGACGTCCTTCACCCCGAACTCCTCGTCGTAGCGGCCGGTCAGGAAGCGTCCGCGGCTGAGGATCGGCAGGGCGTTGCGCAGGATGATCAGGCGCTGGGTGAACTCGGCGAGATCCCGCTGCTCGTCGCCGATCGCCCCCCAGTCGAGCCAGGAGACTTCGTTGTCCTGGCAATAGGCGTTGTTGTTGCCGTTCTGGGTGCGGGCGAACTCGTCGCCGGCCAGCAGCATCGGGGTGCCGCGGGACAGGAACAGGGTCGCCAGCATGTTGCGCATCTGGCGCAGGCGCACCGCCTTGATCTCCGGGTCGTCGGTGGGGCCCTCGACGCCGTAATTGTTCGAGAGGTTGTGCGAGTGGCCGTCGCGGTTGCCCTCGCCGTTCGCCTCGTTGTGCTTCTCGTTGTAGGCCACCGTGTCGTGCAGGGTGAAGCCGTCATGGGCGGTGAGGAAGTTCACCGAGGCCCAGGGCTTGCGGCCGCGCTTGTCGAACTTGTCGGCCGAGCCCGAGACCCGGGCGGCGAGGTCCGGCAGCAGGCCGGGGTCGCCCCGCCAATAGGCGCGCACGTCGTCGCGGAACCGGTCGTTCCACTCGGCCCAGCCGGGCGGGAAGCCGCCGACCTGGTAGCCGCCCGGGCCGCAATCCCACGGCTCGGCGATGAGCTTGACGTTGTTGAGCACCGGGTCCTGCCGGCAGGTATCGAGGAAGCCGCCGCCCTCGTCGAAGCCGTAGGGCTCGCGGCCCAGGATGGTGGCGAGGTCGAACCGGAAGCCGTCGACCCGCATCTCGGTGGCCCAGTAGCGCAAGCTATCGGTCACGAGTTGCAGCACCCGCGGATGCGACAGGTTGAAGGTGTTCCCGGTGCCGGTGTCGTTGATGTAGTAGCGCGGCTCGCCCGGCATCAGCCGGTAGTAGGAGGCGTTGTCGACGCCCTTGAACGACAGGGTCGGGCCCTTCTCGTTGCCCTCGGCGGTGTGGTTGTAGACCACGTCGAGGATCACCTCGAGGCCGGCGCCGTGGAAGCGCGAGACCATCTCCTTGAACTCGGAGAAGGCGAAGTCCGGCACCGCCGCGTAGCGCCGGGCGGGGGTGAAGAACGAGATCGTGTTGTAGCCCCAGTAATTCACCAGGTTCTTCTGCTGCAGGTAATCGTCCTGCACGAAGGAATGCACCGGCAGCAGCTCCACCGAGGTGACGCCGAGACTCTTGATGTAGTCGAGCACGTCCGGGGTGCCGAGGCCGGCATAGGTGCCGCGCAGCTTCTCGGGCACCCGCGGGTCGAGCTTGGTCATGCCCTTCACGTGGGCCTCGTAGAAGATCGTCTTCTCCCACGGCACGTGCGGCTTGCGGTGTCGGCCCCAGGTGAAGGCCGGGTCGATCACGCGGCTGCGGCGGTTGTACGGCGCGCTGTCGCGGTCGTCGAAGGTCAGGTCGTCGCCCGATTCCATCTGGTAGCCGAACAGGGCCGGGTTCCAGGTGATCGAGCCCACCAATCCCTTGGCGTAGGGGTCGATCAAGAGCTTGTTGTGGTTGAACCGGTGGCCGGCCTTCGGCTCGTAGGGGCCGTGGACCCGGTAGCCGTAGATCGTGCCGGGCCGCGCATCCGGCAGGTAGCCGTGCCAGATCTCGTCGGTGTATTCGGGGAGTTCGATCCGCTCGATCTCCTTCTCGCCCTGGTCGTCGAACAGGCAGAGCTCGACTTTGGTGGCGTGGGCCGAGAACAGGGCGAAGTTGACGCCCAGACCATCCCAGGTGGCGCCGAGGGGATAGGGCTGGCCTTCCTGGATGCGCGTGC
Source organism: Methylobacterium sp. E-066 (assembly GCF_022829635.1). Lineage (GTDB taxonomy): Bacteria > Pseudomonadota > Alphaproteobacteria > Rhizobiales > Beijerinckiaceae > Methylobacterium. The sequence continues at coordinate 6,478 of NZ_JAKSYO010000129.1, read as the reverse complement.
GGGTCGCGCGGGCTTGTGAAGCAGGACGTCGGGAATCGGACATGGACACTCCGGAACGCGACCCGCACGGCCACGTGCCGGTGCGGGGAGCGTCCAGTGAACGTGCCGGCAACGGCGAAGCTCCCGCGGTGCCGCAAAAATCGCCGCCGGCTTCGTCCTCTGGGGCTCAGGCCGCGTCGATGAGCGAAGCCGCCTTCGTCGCGGCGGGCGCGGGCGGGCGGGCGGCTGGATCAGGCGGACGGATTCATGGGTCTCACGGATTTATGGGTCTCACGGATTTATGGGTCTCGCGGCCCTGTTTTTGAGCGGTCCGTCCTGGAAGGATGCGCGGATAACGATGGACGTCCGCTCAGCCTCGAAGTCTCAAGCTCAGATCGGGTATGCGGTCACGAGCGCCATGAAGGCACCATCGTCGACAAGCTTCCAGACGGATCTGATTCGATGACTCGATCCGTCAGGCATCTGCATCGCCCCTCCGTATATGTATTTGGTGACAAACCTATTTTCGGCTGCACGGGAAAAATAGTCGCTGCGTCCGTGATCGAGGAGCGCGGCGATGAAGGGACGGGGATCCTCGCGTGCAAAACCGCGGGCGAGAAAAAACTCGGCTTTCGGCCCACCTTCGGCATGACCCACGTCGAGGAGATAGCCGCCGATCTTAGCGTCCGGGATGCAGGGTACCGGCACCCGGCCGCCCGGACGTGGCATCGGGTCAGGCTGCCTTGAGAGCTTCGGCTCGAATCGTTGCGTTGCCGATGACCGGGCGTGCGAACTCAACCTCATAGGCCTCGCCACCGGCATAGACCTCGACGATGGTTCCACGCGATCCGGCGGCAACGGGAAGCCCATCGTCCGTCACCGTATCACACAGGGTCACGACCACGCTCAGCTCTGGGAAAAGCGGCGTGGCCTCGGGCGCGCGGCGCAACGTGTGCATCGTCTCAAAGGACATGAGCCAAATCTGGCGTACAGCCGGGTTGTACGCAAGCCGCCCGCCCCCGACAGGCGCAGAGTTTTCCCGGTGCAGAGGGATGGCAACCCGGCTTCAAAGTCATGGGAAGTCGCGGGTGACGGCATCCCGCCGGCACGTCCGGACGCGCATCAAGCGTGCACCGTCGGCTCGCGTCCGACGGGTCCGTCCATGCCGAAAGCATGCCGCCTCAATTCGACGCCGCGGCCGTAAAACTCCGATCGACGGCTTGGCCGACATCGAGCCGCTTGCCCAGGATGCCGTAGCGGGTGGCGCGATCGGACGCCTCCTGGACCTCCGCGACCACGCCGTCGTCGATCCCGATCGGGCTGGTCCGCTGCGCCGAATAGGCCGCCAGCAGCACGTCCTCGGGCAGGCGGGTCAGCGCGGCGGTGCTCTTGGCGTATTCGGGGAGATGGTCGAGCGACCACAGCCGGGCCTTGTTCAGGCGCTCCAGCAGGTCCTGCACGGCGGCGCGCTTGGTGGCGATGGCGCTGTCGGAGGCGACGATGAAGGTGATGGTCGGCGTCAGGCCCGCGCCGTCGGCGATCACCCGGGCCTTGTCCTTCAGGGCCGCGAACGAGACGTAGGGCTCCCACACCGCCCAGGCATCCACCGAGCCGGCGACCAGGGCGACCTTGGCGTCCACGGGGTTGAGGGCTGCGAAGGTGGCGTCCTCCAGCTTGATCTGCGCCTTCTCCAAGGTCGCGTCGATCAGGAACTGGCCCCAGCCGCCGCGGGTGCCGGCCAGGCGCTTGCCCGTGAGGTCGGCGGCCGAGCGGATCGGCGAATCCTGCCGCACCAGGATCGCCTGGCTCCGCGGGTCCGACTTGGTGCCGCCGATCGCCTTGATCGGGGCGCCGGCCGCGTAGGCGGTGAGCAGCGACAGGTCGCCGGTATAGCCGACATCGAGGGCGCCGGCATTGAGCGCCTCCAGGATCGGCGCGGCGGCGGGAAATTCCGACCAGGCGATGGTGTAGGGCAGATCCTTTCCGTAGCCGGAGATCTCGAGCAGCGAGCGGTTGCCGCCCTTCTGGTCGCCGACCCGCAGCACGATCGGCTCGGCCGCGCGCGCTGGGGCGGCCGACAGCGCGAGGGCGGCGACGAGCCAGGCGACCGCGCGCCGGCGGGTGGGGCGGGGGGCGTGGAAGCGGAGGGGCATGGGGCCTGTTTCGTTGCTCGGCTCACGAGGCGCGAGCGATCCAGCGGAGCGGCGAAGTTTATGGGGGCGGCTCAAGCAGTCAATGAAACGGTGATCCGTATTGCAGGCGGTTTTGATGATGATGTTTTCCGCAATCGGCCTATAAAAGAAAATAGACGTCTTTGCGGCAGCACATCCGCATATGGAGATACTATTCTTCCAACGGGATTCGGGGCCCCCGACCGCTCCTTCACCCGCCTCGTCATCCCGGGGCCGCGAAGCGGAGCCCGGGATCCAGAACCATTGTTGGATCAATGACTTGCACCGTTGGCGGCTCTGGATTGCCGCCTCTGGCGGCCCCTTCGGGTCCGGGCTCGCCTGCGGCGCCCCGGGATGACGGAGCGGCTGACGGAAGTGCCTCTGCACAGCCTCCGGCGTCGTACTGAAGCGGCGCAGTTCGATGCCCGACCTCTGCGTCGAGCCCTTGGAAGATCTAGACTCCGGATCTTTTGAAATCTGGATGGTCGATCTTTAATTGAGTCCGATTTGAGATTGCGATAAATTCTGGATAATAAAAAGTATTTCAGTCGTAAGTTGTGCGTATTTCAAGAAATAGCCGAATTTTTTCCTCGTTTCTTACGGAGCGCATGCACGGGTATAGCTATCGCCATGGCGAATGATTCCGCGTGTGCTGTCTCTCCCGGTACGGCCAGCGTGGGCGCGGGCGGGGCTCTGTTTGAGATGGCAGTGCGTCCGTGACGTCATTCGGAATCACGCGCCGACCCACCATCAGGACGCCCAACATGATCTGGCCCATCGCAGCAGGGCTTATGGCCGGCGCCTTTTGGGCTCTGACCTTCATTGCCCCTGGCCTCGTCGCGCCGTTTGGACCGACCGACCTGACCGTCGCCCGGTATGCGGTGTTCGGCCTGTCCTCCGGGGTCGTTCTGGTTGCCTTGCGTCGAGATCAATGGCTGCCGACGCTCCGGAGACATTGGTTGGTCATCCTAGGGCTCGCCCTGACCGGGAACACGATCTACTATCTGTGCCTATCCGAGGCTTTGCTGCGCTCCGGTACGCTGCTTCCGACAATGATCATCGGCACGTTGCCGGTCGTGATGGCCTTTCTGGGCGGTCTTCGGAACGGGACGTTTTCGCTGAGACGCTTCGTGCTGCCCGCATGGCTCATACTGGGCGGCATCCTGTCCCACATCCTGCCTGCGACCTGGGCTGAGGCCTCCGAGCCCGTCGTCGCGACATCCCCGGCCGGGCTTGTCCTGGCCCTCGTGGCTCTCGCGAGTTGGGCGTTCTACGGGGTGCGCAATGCGGAATTCCTCGCGCACGAGAAGCAGACCGACCTCGTCGCATGGACGGCGCTGACCGGCATCGCCACGCTCGTCACCCTTGTTCCGGTCGCCGCGTTGCTGCCCGGTGGGCAGCTCGGCCTCTGGCATGGATCGATCGGCGGCGCGGGTCCGCTCCTGCTGTGGGGAACGGCCCTCGGGCTCCTGTCGTCGTGGGCAGCGACCTGGCTCTGGAATATCGCGAGTCGCGCCCTGCCGGGCGAGGTCCTCGGCTATCTCATCGTGTCCGAGACCGTCTTCGCGATCCTGTACGCCTTCGTTCTGGAGCAGCGGCTGCCCACGACGGCGGAGATCGTGAGCGTCGTGCTGCTGATCGGCGGCGTCAGCCTCGGTATCCGCGCCGCATCGAACGCATCGCGGCTCTCAGCAAGGGGCTCGGGGCCGGCCGCCGGGGCACCCTAACCCCCGAAAACCTCCGCCAGATAGGCCCGTACGAAGCCCGGCATCCGCGCCGCCTCGGGGCCGTCCGCGGCCCGCGCCAGGTGGATCCCGGCGAGTTCCGGCTCGGCCTCCTGGCGGTGATGCGCCGCGATGCGCGCGCACAAAACCTCCGCCGGCTCGGGAAACCGCACCGGCCGCAGGAAGGCCAATTGCCCCGCCCCGGCGAGCATCACCCAGTCGGTTGCGGCCCCCTCCGGCAGGGCCAGGCCGGTCTCCTCGGCGAGCTCCCGGGCGGCGCTGCCGGCGAGGCCGACCGCGTCGCCGCGCACGTCGTCGAGGTCCGGGGTGCCGCAGGGGAAGTAGAGCTGGCCGGCATTGGCCGTGTGGGCGCCCATCTCGCCGAGCAGAACCGCGCCGTCGGCGCTCCAGGGCACGATCGCCGCGAAGGCGTTGACCACGCCGCCCTCATGCTGTCCCCGGTCCCGGTAGGCGATGAAGCTCGAATAGCGCACCGGGAACAGGTCGACTCGGGCGATCCCGGCCACGACCGCGCAGGCGCAGCCGAGCAGCACCGTGCCGTCGAACATCCCGGGGCTGCGGGCGAGCCGCGCCTGCCAATGGTCGGCGATCGCCGCCGCGTTGTCCCGGGGAAACGGCCAGTCGTAGGCGACGAGCCGGGCCGTGACGCCGGACAGCCGGGTGATCCGGAAGCCGTCAGACACGTAAACGTCCGTCCGATACGATGACGGCCGAGCCGCCGATCTCCACCGAGCGCAGGGCGCCGGATTCGAGGGTGAGCTGGAGCGCGATGTCGCTCGGCCGGCCCATGGCCTCGCCCTGGCGGATCGCCACGTCGTGGGTGCCCTCCCCCAGCGTCTCGAACTGCATCAGCACCCCCGCGAAGGCGGCCGCCGCCGAGCCGGTGGCGGGGTCCTCCGGAATGCCGGAACGCGGCGCGAACATCCGCACCCGCCAGCTCTGGCCGGTGGCCTCGGGGTCGGGGGCGTAGAGGTAGAGCCCGTCCTCCGCCTCCGGCCCCTGGGCGGGCCTGGCGGCGTCGAGGGCCGCCACCGAGGCGATGGGCACGCAGGTAAAGCTCGGCCCGACCCCGTGGCGGCTCGGGACGTGCCGGCCGGTGCCGATGTCGCCGGGCGTGAGCCCGAGGAGGGGCGCCAGCACCGCCGGATCCGGCCCGGGGCCGAGATATTCGGGCAGGGCCGGCAGCTTGAACCGCGCCCGCCCGCCGCTGCCGTCGGACAACGTCTCGACCACGCAGGGCACGATCCCGATCCGCTCCTCCAGGCCGAAGGCCCGGGCATCCCCCTGGGACGGCCCCTCCAGCGCCAGCAGCACGGCCGTGCCCACGGTCGGGTGGCCGGCGAACGGCAGCTCCCGCGCCGGGGTGAAGATCCGCAGCCGCGCCCGGTGGCGGGCATCGCTCGGCGGCAGCACGAACACCGTCTCGGACAGGTTGAACTCCCCGGCGATCGCCTGCATCGCGGCCGTGTCGAGCCCCTCGGCGTCGAGCACCACCGCCAGCGGGTTGCCGGCGAGCTTTTGCTCGGTGAACACGTCGAGGGTGACGAAGCGGCGCGCCATCGTGTCGGTCCTCCAGGCGGCGCCCCCGGCCGGCTGGCGGCTGCGGCGCGCTTTGCTAGGCTGTGCGGCCGCCCGACTCGATCCGGGCGGCGCGGCCCGGGAGCCTAGCCGAGTGCGGCCCCGCTTCCCAGGCCGCACAGCCGGGAGGGAGCCATGCCCGAGACAGAGCACACATACGCGGTCACGGTGACCTGGACCGGCAACCGGGGCACCGGCACCCGGACCTTTCGCGGCTACGACCGCGCCTTCGAGGCCGCGGCCCCGGGCAAGCCCCCGATCCCGGGCTCGTCGGACCCGGCCTTCCGGGGCGACCCGGCCCGCTGGAACCCGGAGGACCTGCTGGTGGCCTCGCTCTCCTCCTGCCACAAGCTCTGGTATCTCGGCCTGTGCGCCCAGGCCGGGATCGTGGTGACGGCCTACACGGACACGGCCGAGGGCCGCATGACCGAACAGCCCGACGGCGCCGGCCAGTTGACCGCCGTCACCCTGCGCCCCCGCGTGACGATCACCGCGGACTCGGACGCCGCCGAGGCCCTGGCGCTGCACCACCGGGCGCACGCGCAGTGCTTCATCGCCCGCTCGGTGAATTTTCCGGTGACGCACGAGCCGACGATCGTGCGGGCGGGGGAATGAGGGGAAGCGCCGCCCGCGTCCCGTGTGGGCGAGCGGGTTCACCCATTCCCGGATGTGGCGCGGGTCCCCTCTCCCGTGCGGGAGAGGGACAGGGTGAGGGGCGCGACCTCTCCGGAAAGACCTGGTCCCTCACCCCAACCCTCTCCCGCACGGGAGAGGGGGCGCGTGGCGGCTTTCGCAAGCCCAAGGGCCCGGCCCTGCGCCCCGCCCCGCCCACCCAATCCCCTCATCCTGAGGTGCGGCGCAGCCGCCTCGAAGGAGCCCTCCAGGGAGCGCGCGGCTGGCTGGAGGCCTCCGCTGCGCTCCGGCGCCTCAGGATGAGGGTGTGGGTGGGAGGCGGGGCGCTCCGCCCCTCACACCGCCTCCACCACGAACGTCTCGCTCGGGCTC